>DATGGP010000037.1:0-88857 GCA_035308425.1 Casimicrobiaceae bacterium
GCCAGTAGGGCGGGGCTGATCAGCCTACCGGGACGTCCGAGCGCTTGCTCGAACTCAGCCATCGAGAAGAGCCGCTGACGGCCGAATTCCGGCAGCCCGCTGAGCCACGCGGAGAGTCGAGTTTGTACGTTGTCGGTGTGAAGCTGCAGGTCGGTCTGCCGCAGCTTCTGCAGGTACGCGGACATGTCGATTTTGCTGGTGGTTACAGGTGCGAGGCGCGCGTCTCACGGGGGATTGCTGTCGGGCAGGCCTTATGCCCCTTATGCAACCCCGCGCGAGCGTAAACGGAGACCTCTTCTCTTCTTTTAATAAGTACGGAAGCCCCTGCCGAAATGCACTACATAAGAAACATCACGATTCCGCCGCCGCGCACAGCTTCCCAAGCCGAGCCAGTGCGTCCTCCGCCGCCTTCCGTTCCCGAGCGGCGATATCGGCAAAGCGGACGTGTACGAGCGGATTCACGCGCCACGCGGTCGCTTCCCGGAAGCGCGGTCCGAGCCGGACTCGTTTTGAGTCCGTTTCCAATAGCCAGCCGTTGCCGGCGAGATGATCGATTGCGGCACCGCGTTCAGTTTCAATCGCCTTACTGAAAGCGTCGGTGCGTTCGAATTCGCGTCGGGTGATGCGGCTGCCCCCTTGGGTGAGAATTCGCGCCGCCAGACGCCGGGCGATCGCCACCGGCTGCGAAACCGCAAAAACCTGCTCGTGGGCGATGCGAGCGGTCATCGTCGCGTGTTGGATGAATATCTCGGCGCGTTCCATGTTCGCTTCGGACACCGTAACCGCGCGTTCGATCACGGCGAACAACCCGGCCAGCCGGGCTGCCATGGTCGGCGCTTTAACCAAGAACCCTGACAATCCCGGCATCATGTCGCTCACAGCCTGCGCGGTTAGCCTATAGTTGGCGCGCAGGGCTTGCCAGCGCGCGACCGCTGCGGGCGAAAGCTTGATCAGTGCTCCGAATTGCGACGCATCCTGCACTGCCTTACCGTACGCCGCCGTGACAGCAGCTTCGTGGGGGTGCGGCTGCTCCGCGACCCACTGCCCCGGATCGGTGAGGCAGATGAGCGTCCGCGCGAGCATTCCATCGGACGACGCATCGGCGTAAGCGTCCTTCAACCTGCTGGGCGTGATGCCGTAAAGTAAGGCCACGGACCACGCATCGAGGGTGCTGTCGCCGCGCTCGATCCGTGTGACCGTGTACGGATTGCCGTTCCAGCCCGCAAGCCACGTACCCCGTTCTCCGCCATCACCCTTGCCTGCATAGCGACCCATCGCGTTGAGCCAGCTCGTACCTTCGTCCGCATGGCGAAGGACGGCATGTGGTGCATTGGCCGCCCGGTCGATCAGGGCATCGATCGTGGGATCAGTGAAATAGTAGCCCTCGCAAATCGGCGGAGGCCCTTTCTTTCCACCTGCCATCCACACTGCCTTACCGGACCTGTACTGCGCCTGCACCCTGACGTGCAAAGCGGAAACCGGCTCGACGGCCGCCTTCATGGCCGGTGTCTTGCCGCTGCCCGTCGGTCCGACTTCCGCCACCCACTGCAGCAGCGGCTCGCGCCAATTAGGCCCGAGTTCGACGCGAGTGGTGTGCGGTATAACGCCAGAAACGGCAGCGATCGTCGCGTATGCGTAAGCGGTGGGATCGTGCCCAGCGACCGTTGCACGAACAGCGGCAAATTCAGCAAGAACCACAGGGAGCGCCTTCGCCAAGTCCAACGGTTGAGGAGACTGTGATTGAAATAGGTTCTGGGGCTCCGGGTTGTTAGCAATGAAACCCAGCGAAGCAGGAGACCGAATAGCGCCGGCATGCGGACAACCCTGGCAGCCGGCCGGATGCAGAAATTCCAGATAGGTACAGGTAACCCCGCCCCCTCTCCATTCATTTGCTTTGCGCTCGGTTTCCTGCTTGTTGTAATTTGGGTGCTGATCCGAAAATTCGTGGATGATGTCCGGTCTTGTCGTCCGATAAAGTGTACCGATCATTGCACGCCATACTGGCTCCCGGACGTGACCTTGATTCGCTTTTGCCCACGCGAACTGTTGACACTCTCTGATAATTATCTCCGCATCGAAATCCGCCGACTCCAACAACTCGCGCTCACTTGCCGTCGATTTAGGACTCGTCCGCGTTGGTGGACCGATTCGACGTACGAATTCGTCGTAATCGATTTCGTCGCCGACGCGTAGCAGCTTGACTTCGGCGCCGCCCCGCTCGGGCTTCCAGTTGTGAGTTCCGGGCAAACGCATGATGCTCGCAACATCGGCGGTGCGCGTTGGGTCCACTAAAAGTGGAGGATCGTTTGACTCGAACAGAGCTTTGAGCTGATGTGCCGTTCCACTCCACTTGTCTTTATGAATCGAGGTAGTCAAACTCCAGTGAAGGTGCAAGCCGCCCCCGGAGTTAACGACCGCTGGTTCTGGCAGACCGCTAGTTTTTAGGAAAGCATCAAGTGCACGTTCAGCGTCTTTTGGCGTGGCATAACCCCTTCTATTCTTGGCCTTCTGCTCTCCACAATCGATGTCAACCCAGAAGTCGCGTACCGTTTTAACGTTCTCCTGGGTACGCTGACGCGTCTCTCCCGCTGCATCAATGTATGCCTTCTCCCTGTACGAAGCGCATGCAAAGTACACATCATCGTGCTTGGCATCCGCCTGCATGGCGATAGCTACCATTTCGTCGGTCTTTTCGCACGCAATGTGCCGCATACCTTTCCGATGGGGGTCACGAACGGCGACAAAGTAGACGCCATCCCGTGGAAGCACGGTCTCTAGAAAGGCACCAAGCAATATCGGGAGAAGGTGCGGGGGCGGGCGTTCGAGCCATGCATCGTTGCTCGGTGCGCTGTTCGTTATCGTGGTCACGACACGCCACCCATTTGTCTTTTCGCACTCGCTTCCCACTCCTGTACGAAGACGTTTGCCTCTTTAGGATGTCGTTCGAATAGCTCCGCGAGCTTCACGAGTGCCTGTCCCGCCGGAGTATTACCGTAGTGCGCGGCACGCTGACGCGCCCAGGCTATGCATTGCTGCACCAGCGCGTCGGGCTCTTTGATTCCAGCAAGCTTTCCACTCACCAGAAGTAACTCGGCGTAGTAGCGCGGACCTCCATGGAGTTGAACGTTGCCGTTCGCGTCGATTCTCGCAGCTGGAGGCTGATTGAAGAGGCTTACCATTCGCACGGTATTGGCCGTGATATGGTCAACCTGGTTCTGCATCGCTAGCATCTTACGATTCATTTATTGGTCCCCCTTGCGTTACGTCGGCGATAGGACACAGGTCGACCTGCTTCACTTTGTGCCTCCAGGTAGTCGATCCATTTTTGAATTTTTTCCGGTCGCGCGAAGCGACGACGGCCGACGAGGAACGTTTCGAGATGGCCTGCGTGAATCGCGTCGTAGACGACCGACGTGGATTCACCTGCAATGCGCGGGATCTCCGCGATGGGAATCTTGATCTGCTCCACGGTCTAACTCCTTAAAGGAGGCGTCGCGACCATTCGCGACGCACCGTGGCCATTACCCTCGACAGAAATTCAAGATTCAATCAAATCTTGATTTCTGTATGTTGTTATGAGGTCTCTGCCGGCGCTGACTAGTGATGAAGGCGGTCTCTCAGTACCGATGTCCAGACCGAACCTTCGCAGTCATCGTGTGGCGCGCGTACGCTTTTTTGCATTCCAGGCACGCCATTTCATCGCATCCGGCTTCAGATCTTCTACTTCGGCCTCCAGTAGATTTTTGTCTCGTGCAAGGCTGTGGATGATCGAGTCAGCCTCGTCAAGCGATCGGGCAGATGGACGGATAAAGCCGTCCGTAGTGAGCAGTGGAAGCGTAAGCTCATTATCAGCGGGATGACGTGGCAAGCCGAATTGATGGCCGGGGAACTGTCTTGCCAACCAACTTGCAACGTCGCCTAGCTGGAATCGGCCTTCTTCAGTGGAAGCGAGCGTACCGGTTCTGCGACCGTGGTAGTCGACCATGGATGAAATTCTGTGATGTGCATCGGCCACCGTTTCTTCTTGTTTGCGCGTCAGCGTCGCGACGAGTGCGACGAGTTCGGCCCGTTGTATTGTGTCCGTAGCACCCTTGCCCGCTAAATCTGGGACCGATGTCCGGCGGAACGGTCTCGCGCTTTTGGATCGTTTTTTCATCTCGCCACGACGAGTTTTTGCACCGCCGCCGCCTTGTGCTCGTCGCTGAGATGCGCGTACCTTTGTGTCATCGCAAAGTCCGAGTGGCCTAGCAGGTCTTTGACCGCGTAGAGGTCGACGCCCGCCATGACGAGTCGCGAGGCGAAGTGATGTCGGAGGTCATGAAAGTGGAAGTCGTGCAGTTCAGCGGACTTTACGATTCCGCCCCACGATCGCTTGATGTGCGTCATCGCGCTGCCTTTGCCACCGCCAAAAACCAAGGCAGTTTCGGCAGCGTATTTGCGTAGCCGCTCGATTACCGTCATCGCCTCTGTATTAAGCGGGATGTACCGTACGCGCGCCGATTTTGCAGTGCAAGCGGTCACTTTGATCCGTTTCGATTTGCAGTCGACGGCGGGCCATTCCAATCCGAGCAATTCGCCGCGCCTCAATCCCGTGTTCATCGCAAGCAACACGAGCGGCGCGAGATGGTCGGTGTATTGGTCGTCAGCCCATTCCGGGCGAGTCTCGCGGCCTCGCGCTGTCGCATGATCGTTACCACTAGCACGGCGCCTCCGCCGTTGCAGATCGCGGTCCTCCAGTGCCTGCCGCAGACGCTGCTCCTCGGAGGCATCGAGGAACCGTACCCGGGGTTCGTCTTCGACTTTCGGACGCTTGACAGCCGCAATCGGATTGGCGTCGAGCATCTTCCACTCCACCGCCTTGTTGAGCGCCGCCCGAATACGGTCGAGGTCTCGCCCGACGGTTACCGGTGAGGTGCCACCCTTGATCCGCTTAGCTTTGAATTTCTCAACAGACCAGGCCGTAATCGCGGTCAACGGCTGATCATTGAATTGACCGAACTGTGCACGGATGTTCGCGACGGTGGCCTTTCCGGCCTTTCGCTCGGCCTCGACCCACGGACCGTAATGCTTGTCGACGAAATCCTTGAAGGTCGCCGCCTTCGCCTTTGGTCTCGCTGCCTCCGGGGTGCCATGCTTATCTGCGTCGGCGAGAATTTCGCGAGCCTTCGACCGTGCAGCGACGATCGTGATCTCCGGCGGACGCCGTTTGAGTGTTACTCGCTTTCCACGTCCATACTGCACGATGAATGCTTTGATGCCGGAGGGCTGAACACGCACCAGCAGCCCGGGCTGGCCGGCATCAGCCACCTCGTATGGGCTCGCTCTCGGGCGGAGTCTAGCGATAGACTCGTTGGTAAGTTTGGTGCTCATTGAACCACCTGTCCCGCCTTGTAAGTGTAGGCGTAAGTGCAGTGTGGTTCATTTTGCGATAGATCGCGACGTATCGCAAGTACTGTAAGGTATTAATCATATTGTTATGCGTTTGATCCCCAAGCCATGTGCATCTACGTTCGGGACGTAGAGGCCGGTGGTTCGAATCCACTCACCCCGACCAATACCTTATCTTCCCATTGAACAGTCCGCACTTGGATGTCGGCTTCGTGTAGCCGCGCCTGCGGGGCAAATTCCTACGCGCGGGATGGTGCGCAGACTGCATAAACTGCGGGCGTTTCAGCCTCGTGTGAACGTTCGCTCAACTTCTTCGACTTTATGCGCGCGTGCTCGTACCAGGGCCCGAGACCCCCAACCCTCGGCGTATCGGGCGCAGTAGCGCCAACGCCGGCGAGGCGTGCGTGGAAGCTTCGCCGTTGTCCACTGGGATAACAACCCGTCGAAACCTACCCGGATGCTTCGCGCTGCGTATTTGGCGACGACGCCGACTCCGACGCGTACGTTTCGAACGTGCACGCATCGTGCGACGGCTCGCCCGTGCACGTGACCTCCTCGCATCCGAGCTTCCACGAACGACCGCTGTTCTGCGCCGCCCATTCGAGCGCGCCGCAAAACCAGCTCGCAAAGACGTGGCATCGCTTGCGCTCGGCTTGTTTGGAGCCGGCAAGGACGAAGATCGAGTTCGTAAGTCGGATCGACGCATGACCGGTGGCTTCGTCGATGCGCTCGACGTGGAACTGCCCCCAGCCACGCTGCGAAAGGCGCTGCAGGTAATGGCGAAACACCGCCAATCCGCGAAGTCCGTGCGTCACCGACTCGCGCTCGCACCATTGCCAGGCCGAGTCATAACCCATTTTCCATGCAGCCTCGCGATAGCGGCTTTCGCCGAGCGCCTCCTCCATCGTGCGGTGATAGTTGATGAAGAAATGCCGCGGCAGATAGATCATCGGCAGGCCGTCGGTCGACCAGACGCCGGTAGTCGGATCGACGTCGATCGGCACAGTGGGTGCAGTCATTTCGCAAACTTCCGCGGCAAACGTCTCAATTCACGATCAGCTCGCGCGACGCGTGCGTGAGGCGTTCGGAACCGTTTTGCGTGATCAGCGATGTCTCGCCGAGCGACATGCTCAATCCCGTGTCGCTGTCGAGCAGGACCATGTGGACGAAGAACACCATGTTCGGCGCAAGCACTGTCGCTTCGCCGGCGAAGATCATCGGAAAGTCCATCCACGTCGGCGGATAGCACGCGCCCATCGTGTAGCCGCACGCATTGAGGAACTTGCCTTCGTAGCCCGCGGCTCGCAACACGCGCGCATGCGTCGCGAAAACGTCGCCCACCGTGTTCCCGGGTCGGAGCGTCTCCTCGCATGCTTCGAGCGCCTCCACGCATGCCGCGAACATCGCGTGATGGCGTGGATCGACGTTGCCGGTGAGGATCGCGTACATCAGCGCCGTGTGGTAATGCCGGTACGCGCCCGCGATTTCGAACGTCACCTGGTCCTGCGCGCCGACGCTGCCGTGGCCGGTGTGATAGCGAACGAAGAGTGCGTCCTCGCCGGCGCCCATCGGCCAGCGGCTCGCGCTGGGATCGCCGTCGCCCGCCATGACGGTCTTGATCATTTCGCCGTAGATCGCGCCGACATTCGCGCCCGGCACCGTCAGGTGTCGCGACACGGAGAACGCCTGATCGGTGAGCCGCCCGGCTTCACGAAAGTACGCGATCTCCGCGGGACTCTTGACCAGGCGGAGCAACCGAACGATATCCGACGCGTCCACGAGCATGCAAAATCCGTCGAACGCCGCGTCGACCATCTTGCCGCGCTGCGCGGTGAGCCCATACGCGTGATATTCGACGCCGATCCGCTTGCCGCGGCAGCCGTAGCTTTCAAGCATGTCGCGTAGCTGCTCGGCCGGATTGGCGCCCGCCCGGTCGGTCCAGATGCGGATGTCCTCGATCACGGACGTCAATCGGGACTGGCATTGGTCGGCGGAGCGCGTGAGCAGCGCGAGCGCGCCATCCGCGCCGAGATACATGCCCTGGAACATGCTGTAGCCGCTCGTGTCGTAGCCGGTCAGGTAGTACATGCTCTCCTGACGAAACACGAGCAGCCCGTCGAATCCGGCAGCCGCGATTTCCTCGCAGGCTCGTTTTTGCCGTGCGGAGAATTCCTCACGCGTGAAATGAAGCGCCATTTTCGTCTCTGTCGCCAGGCTCAGTGGATGAAACGGAAAATCAATCGGCGGCCTTCGAGAACTCGGGCAACGGGCTCGGATAAAGCGGCAGCGTCTCTGTGCGCGGCTGCCATTGCTTTTCCTTCGTCACGCGCGCGACGTGGTCGCAGACATCCTCGAGCCGCGCGAACCAGACACCGCCCTTCGACTTCATGTAATCGAGCAATTGCAGCACCGCGGTGAAACGTGCGAGCCGGCCGGAAAGGAACGGATGCCAGATCGAGATCCAGAGCGCGCCGTTCTCCCATGCGGCGTCGAATTCCGATCGGAACACCTCCATCGCCCTCGTGGGCGACGATATGGGCATCATGAAGCGGAAATCGCGGTTATGTGCGTAGTGCGGGAAATCGTCGAGCGTCCAATCGATCGGAAATTCGAGCAGCGACCGTGTGCCGTCGGACACCGCGTACGGAATGTCATCGCCCATCAGCGAAGAGTCGTATTCGAAGCCGGCATCGAGGAGATAGCCGAGCGAGAACTTCGAGAACGCGAAGCTCGGCGCACGCCAGCCGCGCGGGCGCTTGCCGACGCGCTTGACGTACGCGTCGATGCCGCGGCCGAGCCAGTAACGCTCGTCTTCCTGACTGAGCTCGTTCGAGCGCTCGTGCAGGTAGCCGTGCAGGCCGATCTCGTGACCGTTCGCGAGCAGGAGCTCGATCTGCGCCGGGTATTTCTCGATGACCCAGCCGGGAACGAAGAACGTCTGCTTCATGCCGATCTTCGCGAACTGCGCGACGAGGCGCGGAATGGCGATCAGCGGGTCGTAGCGCGTATAGGACTGCGTCGCCACGAGGTTGTCGGCCGTATCGCGGTTGTACCAGTTGAAGCCGCTGTCGGCGTCCATGTCCCAGGTCATCGCCACCGCGCAGCGTGCGCCGTCGGGCCAGGGAATCGGGTGGGCGATCATCGTCATTCGGTAGCTCCTTTGAATGCCTACGGCGCGTAGCGCAGCATGCTGCGCAGGAAACGCTGCGTGCGCTCCTGCTTCGGTTCGTCGAAGACTTCGCGCGGCGTGCCCTCCTCGACCACGACGCCCTGATCCATGAACACGACGCGGGTGCCGGCCGCACGGGCGAAGCCGATCTCGTGCGTGACGATGACCATCGTCATGCCCTCGTGCGCGAGATCGTTCATCACGTCGAGGACCTCGCCGATCAACTCGGGATCGAGCGCGGACGTCGGCTCGTCGAAGAGAATCAGCTTCGGCTGCATCGCGAGCGCCCGCGCGATCGCGACGCGTTGCTTCTGTCCGCCGGAAAGACGCGTGGGCCGCTCGTTGACCTTGTCCGACAGGCCGACTTTCGCAAGCAGCCGCGTCCCGATCTCGACGGCCTGCTCACGCGGCAGCTTCCTCACCTGGATCGGCCCTTCGATGACGTTGCCGAGCACGCTCATGTGCGACCACAGGTTGAAGTGCTGGAACACCATGCCGATCTCCGAACGGATCGCGCAAATCGACTTCCGCTTGCGGTCCTTTCCCGCGTGATCGTCGGAATCGCCTACGATCGGCCGGCCGTCGATGAAAATCTGCCCGCTCGTCGGCGTCTCGATGAAGTTGATGCAGCGAAGCAGCGTGCTCTTGCCGCTGCCGCTCGGACCGAGCACGCAAACGACCTCGCCCTTGCGGACGGAAAGATCGACGCCGCGAAGCGCGTACACGTGACCGAAGTACTTGTGCAGATCGCGTACGACGAGCATCGCGCGATCGGCATCGCGCGCCGCCGCCCGCTCGACGCCCTGCTCGTGCGCCGCACTCGACGCCGCGGTTGTCGCCGTCATCGCGAGCATGGGCGCTACACGTCGACCGCCATCCGCGCCTCGAACCTGCTGAACGCCTTCGACAGCCCGTAACAGAGAACGAAATAGAAGAACGCCAGGACCGTGTACGTCTCGATGGGACGAAACGTCGTCGTGGAAATCACGTTCGCGCGATACATGAGGTCGTTGACGCCGACGACGGAGACGAGCGACGAGTACTTCAAAAACACGATGAACGTGTTCGCGAGCGGCGGAAGCACCTTGCGCAGGGCTTGCGGCAGCACGATGCGACGCAGCACTGTCATCGGCGTCATGCCGACCGCTTCCGCTGCCTCGATGTCGCCGCGCGGGACATCCTGAATGCCGGCCCGCACGACTTCCGCGATGTACGCCGCAGCGGAGACGGCCATCGCGATGATGCACGACGTAAGCGCCTCGGTCTTGAGGCCGAACAGGATCGGGATCAGGTAGAACACCCACACGAGCTTGACGAGCGTCGGCGTATTGCGAAAGAACTCGATGTACGCGCGCATCGGCATCGACAGGATCGGATTGCTTGAGAGCCGCAGCACCGCGATGACGATGCCGAGCACCAGTCCGATCCCCGTCGATGCGAGCGTGACCCAGATCGTGATCCAGACACCCCTCGCGAGGTACGGCAGGTATTGCCAGACGACGTCGAAGCGAAACTCATACATCGCTGCCGCTCCCGATCGGCATCGCGGCGCGCGCGGTTACCACGCGACGTCGACGCCTGCGAGGTTATATTTCTTGATGAGCTCGTCGATCGTGCCTTGCAGCTTGACGTCGCGGATGAACTGGTTGAGCCAGTTCAGCATGATCTGGTCGCCTTGCCTCACGAAGATGCCGAGCTCGGTCTTCGTGAACGTGCTGTTCGGAATCACCGCGAACTCGGGATGCTCCTTCGTCAGCGAGACCAGGTTGCCGATGTCGGTGGCGTACACGTCCGCGCGCTGACCGCCAACGGCTGCGATGCACGCCGGATCGCCTTCGAGCCGCAGGATGTTCGCGTGCGTCAGGAACTTGGTCACTTCGGTGTCGGCCGACGTTCCCAGCGCGACGCAGATCTTGGTAGTGGAACTGTCCGCGGCATGCCAGTCCTTGTACTTGGACAGGTTCGCCTTGGTCGTCATTAACGCTTTCCCCGTGACGGTGATCGGCCCCGCGTATTCGGACGCGAGGAGCCGCTGGTACGTCCGATTGCCGTTCGCCACGACGTCGAACTTGCCCGATTGCAAGCCCGCCATCATCGTGCTCCACGGCTGCTCGACCCAGACGATCTTGACGCCCATCGCCTTCGCGAGATGCTGCTCGTAGAGATCGACGCTGAATCCGGTGAGCTTCCCGGTTTTCGGATCGACGTACATGAACGGAAACCACGTCGACCAGCCGACGCGGAGCTCTTTCGCCTTGGTCGCCTTGGTCAACGCCGACGCGGCGACGAGTTGCGATTCGATGTCGCCCGATTGCGCAACGGCCGGAGCCGAAGCGCCCGCGAACGTGGTCGCCACCAATCCGAAGAGCAGCAACGCCTTGGACTTCCACATGATGTCCTCCTTATGGATCGGTTTACGCAAGCTACAACCGATAAAACCGCGCCGCGTTCTCGGAGAGAATCTTGCGCTTCAACTCCACCGACAGATCTTCCCGATCGGCAAGCGACGACACCGCGCCCGGAAACTTCGCGTCCCAGTGCGGGTAGTCCGACGTGAAGCAGATGGCGTTCGGATAAAGACCGGCGACGTACGGCAGCATCGCTTCCTCAGGTTCGCAGAAGAACCAAACTCGGCCCGACTCGACGTATTCGCTCGGCCGGCGCTTGATGTTCGGCACGAGCGCCGCGCGATGCTCGTGGTGCTCGTCGAGACGTTCGAGCCAGTACGGCACCCAGCCGATGCCCGACTCGAGGAACGCGACGCGAAGCTTCGGAAAGCGTTCGAGGATGCCGCCGCAGATGATGCACATCGACGAGATCATCTGCTCGAACGGATGCGCGACGGCATGGGTGAAGAAATAATTCTCGAACCGATCAGCGCCCGCGAACGAGCCCGTCGACGGCGCGCCATGAACGGCAAGCGGCACGCCGAGACGCTCGGCTTCCGCGAAGACTGGAAGGTAGTCTGGATGATCGAGATCCTTGCCGCGCACGTTGGTCGCGAGCATCGCGGCGACGAGACCGAGCTCCTGCGTCGCGCGCCGCAATTCGACGACGCTCGCGTCGACATCCTGCAGCGGAAGCACCGCCACCGCCTTGAGCCGACGCGCGTTCGCCTTGCAATAGTCGGCGACCCAGTTGTTGTAGGCGCGCGCCATCGCGGCGGCGAGCGCCTTGTTGTGTACGGCCGCGAGCGTGAGCTCCGGCAGATTGCCGAAGACGACCGCGATGTCGATGCCTTCGGAATCCATGTCCTTCAACCGAGCAACCGGATCGGAAACGCCCGGATGCAGCATCGAGCCGCGGATCCCCTCCGGTTGACCTGACGCGATGCCTTCGGGCTTCGGATAGAGGATGCCCTCGACCATCCAGCGCTCGCTGCCGCGATTGTCCTTGACGATGCGCGGACCGAAATCGCGGAAGGGCTTCTCGAGATAGCGCTCCCACGTTTCGGGCGTCGAGCCGACGTGGCCGTCGGCATCGATGATCGTCAGGCCCTCGCGCCAGCTCGCGCGACGGGCCGAATCGGGTCTTGCGATGACACTCGTGTCCGCCATTGCATTCCTCCTTGCCACGGCGGCGCGCCACGCGCGTGGAGCGTTTCGAAGACGATCGGTACCGCCGCGACAATGGACGCGCAGGCGGGATTCGACGATCGATGGGATCGGTCGAAAAGCCTAGAGGGCGCGCGGCGGTCCTGTCAAGGCGACCGGAAATGTGTCGCAGAATGAAATTTTCCGAGAACCAGGCGCTGCGCGTCGTGGCACGTTTCGCAATACGCAACATCCTTGTCACGAGTCAACACGACCTTGGCAAGGCAGTCGGCAGCGTACCGCTCGAACGCGAAGCGTGAGCGGTACGCTACCGACTGCCCTCCGCAAGCATCGGTCGCCTCAAACCGGTCCCTGCCGCACGCTTTCGCGCCGCTCGAAGATCGCGTTCACCTTCGCCGCGAGCGAGCCGAACGTGAACGGCTTTGGGATGAGCTCGACACCAGGGTCGAGCCGACCCTGGTGCACGATCGCGTTACGCGCATAACCGGTCGTGTAGAGGACGGCAAGATTCGGATGGCGCCGTCTCGCCTCGTCCGCAAGCTGCCTTCCACTGAGACCGCCGGGCAACCCCACGTCGGTGAACAGCAACTCGACATTCGGATCGGCGTCGAGCACGCGCAATGCGATCGCCGCGTCGGGCGCTTCGAGCACCGCATAACCGAGCTCGCGGAGGATGGAGACGGCGTGCACGCGCACGTCCTCGTCGTCCTCGACGACCAGCACGTGCCGGTCGCCGCGACTTCCCGTCATCGCCGACACATCGGGCGACGCCTCCCGGCTTTCGCCAGCCGTGATCAGCCGCGGCAGATAAAGCTTGATCGTCGTCCCTTCCCCCGGCTCGCTGTAGATCTTCGCATGGCCGTCGGACTGCCTGATAAAGCCGTACACCTGCGACAAGCCGAGCCCCGATCCCTTGCCGACATCCTTCGTCGTAAAGAACGGTTCGAAGGCTTTCGCGATCACGTCGCTCGGCATTCCGGTGCCGGTGTCGCTCACCGCAATCAGCACGTACTGACCCGGCTCGACCTCGTTCGCCTGTGCATACGCTTCGTCGAGAAACGTGTTCGCCGTCTCGATGGTCAGGCGGCCGCCCGACGACATCGCATCGCGCGCGTTGACGGCAAGATTCAGCAATGCGTTCTCGAGCTGGTTCGCGTCCGCGGCGGCACGCCAGATGCCGCTGGCAAGCACCGTCTCGATGGTGATCGATTCGCCGAGCGTCCGATGCAAGAGCTCCGACATGCCGGTGACGAGCCTGTTGACATCGATCGGCCGCGGATCGAGCGGCTGCCGACGCGCGAACGCGAGCAGACGTTGCGTGAGCGTCGCCGCGCGCTGTGCGCCGCGAAGCGCCGAGGCCACCATCCGCTTCGCATCATCGCCGCCGACCAGATTTCGCCGTTGCATGACTTCGAGATTGCCGATGATCACCTGCAGGAGGTTGTTGAAGTCGTGCGCGATGCCGCCGGTCAGTTGTCCCATTGCCTCCATCTTCTGAACCTGGCGCAACGCGCTCTCGGCGTCTTCCCGCTGCACGATCTGCGCCCGGAGGTTCTCGTTGGCTTCCGCGAGATCCTGTCCCTGCTTGTGCAGCCGCTCGTTCGCATCGGCGAGCCGGCGTTGTGCGAAGCCGAGGACGACGAAGATCAGCGCTGCCATCGTGACGAGCAGTGCGAGGACGACGTAACGCTCGAAACGCCGTGAGATCGGATCGATCGCCGTCTGCATATAAACCGTCCCAAGCGGCGTGGACCCTTGCAACACCTGGACGGTGACGAAGAGCGCATCGCCTTCGGTGTGCCGAGCGCCGATGTGGACCGTCTCCGGCACCACCGCGTTGGGTCCCCGCGAATAAGCAGCGAAGAGCGCGCCGCGCGCGTCGTACACCGCGGCGATCTGCACCTGAGGATCGACGGCGAGCGCCTTCACGTATTCGCTGGCGGCCTTGCGGTCGTCGAAAGCCAGCGCTGCCGTCACCGTCGAGGCGAGGATGCGGCTTTGCGCCTCGACCTGCTGCGTCTTCGCTTCACGATACGCCTGCTCGTTGTACATCACCATGCCAATGCCGGCGAAGACGAGCAGCAGAATGCCGACCGCCGCCGCCGCGGGCATGAGGTTGGCGCGGTCCACACCAAAGAAATCGAGCGTGCGTTGCAGCAGTTCGGCCACGAGCTATGGTTTGGGCGAAGGCTCTACAGCGAGGTTCAGCAACTTGGAGCTTATGACGAGATGGTTCTCGGATGCCTCGCGCGGGTCGATCTCGAAGCGCACGCGGTTGTCCTGCACGATGAAATTCACGATGCCGCGCGCGCGAGGATCGGGCGCGGCGTCGGTGACAGTGAGCACCGGCAAGCCGCGCACCGAATCGAGCGCGGCGGCCGCGGCAGGTCCGTGCGTGGCGACATACAGGATATGACATCGTGCATCGCGGCGCACTTGGGCGAGATGCAGGACATCGATCACATGGCCGGCGACCTGCTGCCCTTGCACCGCCTGATCGACGAGCACCGCGACCGGATCGTGGCCGACGACGCAAAGCATGAAGGGGTCGTTCGGCGAGTCGAACGTGCCCGCCGGCCATTCGACGAACGGCGCGAACTTGTACAGATACGTCGCCTTCACTGCATATTCGACTGACGATCCCTGCGCGAACACCCCGGTGCACGCGAGCATCGAGATGCATGCGCGCAACCCGAATACGAGCCCGCGCACGGCGCGTGCAAAGCGCCACTCGCGCGCCATGGTCAAAAGCTCCACCGAACGCCGGCGTAGACGCTGCGCGGAATCTCCTGGATCGGCGGCCCGATCGCTTCGGCATGCCGCGCATGCAGCAGGTTGAAACCGGCGAAGGAAAGCTCGATGCTGCGGGTTACGTGCACACCGAGGCGCACGTCGGCCTCGAAATAGCTCGGCACGCCGACATCGGAAAGGCTGCCAATCTGGCGCAGCCCGATATAGAGCTCGGCATTGCCCGGCAAATCCATGTACGAGCGAAGAAACACCTGGTGCGAAGGATCGTGGCCGAGGACCGTCTGTGGGCCGGCGATGTCGAGCTCACCGGGCTTCAGATGAAATCGTTTCCTGAGAAGCTCGTAACCGCCATCGATGCGCCACCATGAATACGGCGTCACGCTTCCCCATGCATCGAGGCCGTACGTGTGGCCCTCCCATCCATTGCCGAACGTCACCGGCAGCACGGTCACCGGATTGGGCTTGGTCGTGCGCAAATCGGTGTAGTCGTTGTAGAACAACGATAGCGACAGTGACGCGCTCGACGAAAGCTGCGAGCGCCATCCGGTTTCGTACGCGACGAGCTTCTCGGACCGAAAGTCGGGCGACTGGTCGACGATGCCCGGCGCGGTGAGATCGCGCTCGAGGCGCGAAGGCGAGCGAACCGCCCGCGAAATTGCGCCCCACAGGAAATCCTTCGGATCGCTCTGCCACCCGGCGCGAATGTTCGGCATCACCGCCCAGCCGCTGAAGCTGCTGTACTCGAACTTCGACCCGAGCGTGAGCTTGAGATCATCGCGAAGTCCGATCGTGTCCTGGCCGAATACGTTGGTGACGCTGAGCGTCTCGCTCTCGGGCACGAGCACGAACGCGTTGGCGGTGTTGACGAAACGATCGACCCACGTACGGTGCCCGACACCCCATACCACCTGATGGATGCCCTGCGTAAACACGTGCTGTGCTTCGACGTCGAATGTCCGCACGCGCTCGGAGCTGCTGCCGCCGTTTTGAGCAACGGTGGTTCGCTCCTGCTCGTCGCCATAGGCCTGTACTTGCAACGACGAGGCGTTTGTCAACTCCCGATTCCAGCGCCCCAGCAGGTTGCCGCCGCTTCGTCGCCCGCCGGGCGTATCGACAAGGTTCTCGTACAGATCGCCCTGGATCGTGAAGCGGCTCAGGAGCGCGGCGATGTCCGACCGGAAGCCGGCCTGCTGGCCGCGCCAATCGTCCATCGCGCTCCTGCCGTCCTGCAGGTCGGTGTGCCCTTCACCGTAGCCGAGCGCATAGGCGCGATAGGTGCCGATGTCGCCGAGCTTGCCGCCGTAGCGGCCGCCGGCGCGGCGCTCGAAGTCGCCGCCCTTCGCATCGATCAGTCCGCTTTGCGTGTCCGCGGAGCTCTTGGTGATGATATTGATCACGCCGTTCATCGCATTGGCGCCCCACAGCGTCCCGCCCGGCCCACTGATGACCTCGATGCGATCGATGTCGGCGAGCATCACCGTTTGCTGATCCCAGAACACGCTCGAGAAGAAGGGCGTGTAGATCGAGCGACCGTCGATCAGCACGAGCAGCTTGTTCGACGCGTTCACGGAATTCATCCCGCGCGACGAGATGTTGTACGTCTGCGAATCGACGCGCGCCACTTCCAGATTGGGTGCGAGCCGCAACGCTTCGGGAAGCGTCGTTGCACCGGAACGACGAATGTCGTCGGCGGTGATGACGTAAACCGCGGCAGGCGCCTGGGACAGCGCCTCGGTGCGCTTCGAGACCGACGTGATCTCGACTTTGGAAAGCTCCTCGAGCGAAAGGCCGGAGAGCTCGCGCAGCGTTTGCGATAAGGCACGAGCTGCGAAGGCAAGCGCCAGGACGGCGATCGTGAGGGCGGGGACGACGCGAAGCGCGCGCCGGCTCGCGAAGAAAATGCGCGGAACCGCGTGCCGATCGCCGCGCATGCCTCCTTCGTCCAACGTTGCCCCTTCTTGAAGTTCTTGTCGCCTGGCCGATGCCGAAAATACACGAAAGATGCGACGAGACGTGTCGGTGTATCTCCTACATTTCTCGCGCGGCAATCAATCCCGGCGTTCGAGGTCCAACGCGAGGCGCGATCGGCCGCGAAGGTTGGTGCGAGCCGCGAAGCGCGCTGACAGGGAGGAGCGAACGATGCCGGAAAGCGACGCGAGCGCCGCTTCGATTCGGCGCGCGGGGATGGGCCGGGTGCTCGTCTACACCGCGGGCAGTCATCGAGCGTTGCACGATCACGAGACGTGTCGCGAGCTTGCGCGCTTGCTCGCGGCCATCAAAGGCTATGACTTCGCCGGCGAATACGATCGGCATGCCAGCTACGAAGGAGACGTCTACTTCGTGCCCACCGATACGCTGATCGGGATCGACCATGCCCGTTCGCTCGGCATCGCCAGCGAGCACGACTTGTTCGGCGGCGTGGTTCCCTACCCGTTCGTCGCGACGAAATGCATCAGCCATCCACTCGTCGACGAGCACGCGCGAGTGCCCGAGGGCTGGTCACGCTGTTTCGCCGACGCGGTACGCGATGCGGTGCTCGAAGGTTTCAGCGCGTTCGCACCCGACGATGCGATGCGCGCGGGATCGTGTCTGCTCCCAGGCGGCCCGGTGCGTGTCAAGCGTGCGCTCGGCATCGGCGGTCACGGTCAGGCGATCGTGAGCAATCGCGGCGAACTCGAGCGCGCGCTTGCGGATGTCGACGTGGACGAAATGATGCGGTATGGGATCTCCATCGAGGAGCATCTCGACGGCGTGACGACGCACAGCGTCGGCCAGGCGCGACTCGACGATCTCGTCGCGAGCTACTTCGGTACGCAACGGCTGACGCACAACAACAATGGCAAGGACGTTTACGGCGGCTCGGACTTGATCGTCGCGCGCGGCGACTTCGATGCGCTGCTTGCAATGAATCCACCGCCCGCCGCGCGACACGCCGTCGAGAAGGCGCGCCGTTACGATCGCGCCGCGTTCGAGTGCTTCCGGGGCATCTTCGCGTCGCGACGCAACTACGATGTCGTGGAAGGCATTGACTCGATCGGTGCGACGCGCATTGGCGTGCTCGAGCAGTCGTGGCGCGTGGGCGGCGCAAGCGCCGCCGAAGTAGCCGCGCTCGCCGCATTCCGCGACGACCCGTCGCTTCGCGCGGTGCGCGCCTCGTCCGTGGAAGTCTACGGAGACGCCGCGTGGCCGCCGCCGGGCGCCACCGTCTACTTTCGCGGCACCGACGACCACGGCGGCGCATTGACGAAATACTGCACGATCGATCGCGATGTTCACACGTGACGAATCCCTCGCGATCGACGTTCGCGGCCACTCGATCGCCGGCACGCTGATCGTGCCCGACACGCGAATGCCGGGCGTGTTGTTTCTGCATGGCTGGGGCGGCAATCAGTTGCAGATGGCGGCGCGTGCACGCGAGATTGCCGCGCTCGGCTGCGCGTGTCTTACGGTCGACTTGCGCGGCCACGCGAAAACCGCGACGCAACAGGCGACGGTGACGCGCGAGGATAATCTGGCTGATGCGCTCGCCGCGTACGACCATTTGGCGGGCGAAGCCGCCGTCGACGACCAGCAGATCGCCATCGTCGGCAGCAGTTACGGCGGCTATTTGGCGACCATCCTCACGTCGCTGCGTCCGGTGAAGTGGCTCGGCCTGCGAGCGCCCGCGCTTTACAAGGACACCGACTGGACGTCGCCCAAGATCGCGCTTCGCGAGTTGCAGGGGCTCGAGGCGTATCGCCGGATGATGATCGAGGCGCAGGACAACCGTTCGCTTCGGGCGGCCACCGCGTACCGCGGGGACGTGCTGATCGTCGAGAGCGCACACGACACGATCATTCCGCGCGCCGTCATAGACAATTATCGCAACGCGTTCGGCGGCGCGCGCTCGCTCACATATCGCGTGATCGACGGCGCCGACCATGCGCTCACCGATCCCGCGTGCCGGCAGGCGTACACGACGCTGCTCGTGAACTGGATCACCGAGATGGTAGCGGGCAAGCGGGCCGGCGATGCCGCGTCGCAGAAGCGGCTGCAGGAAGTGATGAAGACGCAGCAGAGCGCGGCGGCGTGATCGATGCGAAAAGCAGGGCGCGTGGTCGAGCGAAGCGCGCAAATAGACGGTCCTTTTCTCCATGCTCAAACGGCAAGGCGCATTCAATACGACCTTGGCAGCCCGAGCACATGCTCAGCGATGTACGCGAAAATCATGTTCGTCGATATCGGGGCGACCTGATAGAGCCGGGTCTCCCGGAACTTGCGCTCGACGTCGTATTCGCTCGCGAACCCGAAGCCGCCGTACGTTTGCATGCAGACGTTGGCAGCTTCCCATGACGCCTTCGCCGCGAGGTGCTTCGCCATATTGGCCTGCGCGCCGCTGGCTTCTCCGGCATCGAACAAATCGCACGCACGGTAGCGCATCAGATTGGCCGCCTCGATCTCGATGTACGCCTCGGCAATCGGGAACTGCACGCCCTGGTTCTTTCCGATCGGCCGGTCGAATACGACACGCTCGTTCGCGTAGCGGACTGCCCGGTCGATGAACCAGTAGCCGTCGCCGATGCATTCGGCAGCAATCAGCGTCCGTTCGGCGTTGAGACCGTCCAGCAGGTAGCGAAATCCCTGCCCTTCCTCGCCGATCAGGTTCTCGGCGGGAACCTCGAGGTCGTCGAAGAACAGCGTGTTCGTCTCGTGGTTGACGAGATTCGCAATCGGCGAAGCAGTGAGCCCGTGCCCGAGCGCCTCGCGCAGATCGACGATGAAGATCGACATGCCATCGGATCGTTTCGCCACGTCCGACAACGGCGTCGTGCGCGCGAGCAGGATCATAAGATCCGAATGCAGCACGCGTGAAATGAACGCCTTCTGACCGTTGACGACGTAGGCGTCACCTTTCCTGACTGCGGTCGTGCGGAGCTTCGTCGTGTCGCTGCCGGTGGTCGGCTCGGTCACGGCCATCGACTGGATGCGCAACACGCCTCGTGCAATGGCCGGCAGGTATTTGCGCTTCTGCGCTTCGCTGCCGTGGCGAAGCAGCGTGCCCATGTTGTAGAGCTGGCCGTGCACGGCGCCGGCGTTCGCGCCGCAACGGTTGATTTCCTCGACGATCACCGACGCTGGCCCGAGGCCGAGACCCGATCCGCCGTAGTCTTCGGGAATCATGGCTGAAAGCCAGCCCGCCTTCATCAGCGCGGCGACGAATTCGTCGGGATAAGCGCGCTCGGCGTCGACCTTCCGGAAGTATTCATCGGGGAATAGCGCGCAAACGGCGCGCACGCCTTCGCGGATCTCGGGATAGCGGTCGGCGCGCGTGCGCGACGTTGCGATCATGAAACCGTAGCAGTTGCGTCCATCGCGAGCGCGCCGTGCGTCGTCTGCGCCCAGAGATGCACGGCCCTCCCGTCCTGCAATGGTTCACCGCGCACGAAGAATGGCTCGGTATCGAAAAGCGGGCTCATCGCCCGATATGAAAATTCGCTTACATGCACATCGGGGAGCGCATGGTGCAGCAGGTCCATCAGAAGCGTCGCGATCAGGGGTCCGTGAACGACGAGCCCGGGGTAACCCTCGACCTCGGTCGCGTAGCGACGATCATAGTGAATGCGATGGCCATTGAACGTAAGCGCCGAATAACGGAAGAGCAGCACGGGGTCCGGATGGATTTCGCGCGACCAGGTCGCCTCGACAGGTGCGCGCGCAGCCGGCGCTATCGAACCGTGCGTCGTTGGCGCGTCGCGATAGACGATGTCCTGCTCGTCGACGATCGCGACGCCGCTCGAGTTCGATAACCTATGGCGCACGACGACGAACACGAGCGAGCCGCTGCGGCCTTGCCGCTCGCGAACGTCTACGATACGCGATTCGCGCGAGACGGTCTCGCCGACAATAAGCGGCGCACGAAACGCGATCCGACCTCCCGCCCACATCCGTCGCGGCAGCGGAACGGGTGGCAGGAACGCGCCGCGCCGTACGTGTCCGTCCGGCCCGATCTCCGATGCACGATGAATCGGCGGGAAACAGACCCAGTGCCAAAGTAGCGGCAGCCGCTCGCCGTCGCTTGCACTCGGATTTGCGCGATCGAGCGTCGCCGCCAGCAATGCGATCGCTGTCGCATTGACCCGGTCGACTCGTGTTTCGCTATGCCCGATGTAGCTCTGCAAGTCCGTATTCATACGTGCGTCCCCGTCTCCTGGGCCTGCACCAACCCGCCTCGCCCCGGTCTCTCCTGAACGGGGCTATTTTCCGCATAGAATAGGTCGCCCATCCGCCCGCGGCCAAGCGATTCAAGATTCGACCGAGAACGCGCTTTCCCGGGCGCAACCCTTCCCTGGAGGAATGCATGTCGCCACGTCTTCTCCTGCTCGCCCTCGCGGCGCTCGCCGCGCCGGTCGCGGCCCAAACCGTTCCCGCCGGCTACCCCGCTGACTACGCGCAGACAATCGCCGCCGCGAAAAAGGAGGGCAAGGTCGTCATTTACAGCGCGCTCGACACGAAAGCGGCACAGCCGCTGATCAAGGATTTCAACGCGCTCTATCCCGATATCAAGGTCGAATACAACGATATGAACTCGACCGAAATGTACAACCGCTTCATCGCCGAATCGGCGTCGGGCCAAGGCGGCGCCGATGTCATGTGGAGCTCGGCGATGGACCTGCAGGTAAAACTAGTCGACGAAGGCAAGGCGATGACGTATGTCTCGCCGGAAGCGGCGAAGTTGCCCAAGTGGGCCGTGTACAAGAACGAAGCCTATGGCACGACGTACGAGCCGGCCGTCTTCATCTACAACAAGCGCCTCGTCACCGGCAACGACATCCCCCACGACCACGCGGGCTTCGCGAAGATTCTGAACACCGACACCGCCAAGTTCAAGGGCAAGGTCACGACGTACGACATCGAGAAGAGCGGCGTCGGCTTCATGTTCGTCGTGCAGGATACGAAGTACTTTCCCGGCATGAAGGATCTCGAGAAGGGTTTCGGCGCGACGAACTATCGGGTGTACGCGAGCACCGGCAACATGCTCGAGAAGGTTTCGTCCGGCGAGCATGTGCTTGGGTACAACGTGCTCGGCTCGTACGCGCTCGTTCGTGCCAAGAAGGACCCGAACCTCGGTGTCGTGCTACCGAAGGATTACACGCTCGTGCTGTCGCGCGTGATCTTCATCGGCAAGGACGCGAAGAACCCGAACGCCGCGAAGGTGTGGACCGATTACATCCTGTCGCAGCGGGGACAGAAGCTGATCGGCAGCGACGTCGAGCTGTTTGCGATCCGCAACGACGTGAGTGCCGAGTACACGGCCGCTTCACTCGACAAGGAGCTCGGCGCGAACGTCGTGAAGCCGATCCCGGTGAGCTCCGAGATCGTGACGTACCTCGATCCGAAGAAGCGGCTCGATTTCTTGAGCGAATGGAAGAAGAATCTGGCGGCAGGGAAGTAGGGACATGGGGCTGGGACTAGGGACTGGGGACAGGGTCTAGGGAGCGTCTGGGGCTCGCGCACCGCCGCGACTGGCGATGGGAAACACTGATAATGGTGAGGCGCATGCGTTCGCATGCCGTGCTATTGCCCCAGTCCTCAGCCCTAGACCCTAGCCCTGATCCCTGGCCTCCACCCTCTCGAGCCATGGCCACGTTAGCGAAGCCCACGCTTCCCCTCGCGCCCGCGCGACCCGGCCTCGCGTTGCTACGCGGTATCCCGCGCGGCGTCACGATTCTCGCGACCGCCGCCGCGGTGCTCGCGCCGCTTTCGCTGATCGTCTATCAGAGCCTGCTCAACGCGCCGTTCTTCGAGACGACCAAGCAGCTCGGCCTCGACGCATACGCGTTCATCTTCGCCGATCCCGATTTCTGGACAGCGCTCGTCAATTCGCTTCTGATCGCGGCCGGCATGACGGTGATCGCCGTGCCGCTCGGCGGCGTGCTGGCTTTCGTGATGGAGCGCACCGACTTTCCGGGCAAGCGGATCATCGAGCCGATCCTGCTGGTGCCGAGCTTCGTCTCGCCGATGGTGCTTTCGTTCGGCTATGTCGTGGCGGCCGGGCCGGTCGGTTTTTACTCGATCTGGGCGACGAATGTTTTCGGTGGAGCGCCGTGGGGCCTTTATTCGCTGCTCGCGATGTCGGTGATTGCCGGGCTCACGCACGTACCGAACGTATATGTCTACGCGTCGTCGGCGCTCAAGAATCTCGGGTCGGACGTCGAGGAAGCCGCGCGTGTCGCCGGCGCATCGCCGTTTCGCGTCGCGGTATCGGTGAGCTTGCCGCTCATCATGCCGGCGCTCTTGTTCTCCGCGGTGCTGATCTTCTTCCTCGGCCTCGAGCTGTTCGGCCTTCCGCTGGTGCTCGGCGATCCCGAGGGGCACCTCGTTTTGTCGACCTACCTCTACAAGCTCACGAACAAGCTCGGCACGCCGTCGTATCACCTGATGGCGGCCGTCGCCGTTTGCATCGTCGCGCTGACGATTCCGCTCGTTCTGCTGCAGCGACGCCTTTTGCAGAACGTGCGCAAGTACGCGACGATTCGCGGCAAGGCCGGACGCATCCGCGAGCTTCCGCTCGGACGCTGGAAATGGCTTGCCGTGGCGCTCGTCGGCGCATGGCTGTTCGTCGCCGTCATCGTGCCGCTCACCGGCATCGCGCTTCGCGCGTTCGTCACGAACTGGGGCTTCGGCGTGAGCCTGCGCGAGGCATTCACGCTCAACAATTTCAACGAAGTTTTCAACGAGCCCACCGACGTGCGCGCGATCTGGAACACCGTGCTGCTCGGCACCGTGGGCGGCGCGGTGACGGTCGCGTGCTACACGGCGATCGGCTTCGCGACGCACCGGCGCAACGACGGCTGGTCGCGGATCGTCGATTACCTCGTGCTGATTCCGCGCGCCGTTCCGGGCCTGTTGATCGGCCTCGCGTTTCTCTGGGTGTTCCTGTTCTTTCCCCCGCTTCGCCCGCTGCGCTCGACGATCTTCAGCATGTGGCTCGCCTACACCGTCGTCTGGCTGGCGTACGGGATGCGGCTCATTTCGTCGTCGCTCATGCAGGTGAGCAACGAGCTCGAGGAGGCTGCGCGCACGGTGGGCGCCTCGCGCGCACGTATCTCGCGCGAGATCACGCTGCCGCTGATCCGTCACGGATTGCTCGGGTCGTGGCTTCTCGTCTTCATGATCTTCGAGCGCGAATATTCGACGGGCGTGTATCTGCTCGCGCCCGGGACAGAGGTCATCGGCGCCGAGCTGGTGTCGCTGTGGCAGGGCGGTGCGATCGACATCGTCGCGGCGCTGTCGCTCATCAACATCGTGCTGGTTGGAATCGGTCTCGCCATCGCGCTTCGCTTCGGCGTAAGGCTGCGCGATTAGAAGACTTGTGGAGCGCGAGCATGCCCGAGCTTACCGTCGAGAATCTCCATCTTCGCTACGGCGACAACCCGATCCTGAAGGGCGTCACGATGACGCTCTCGCGCGGCGAGGTCGTATCGCTGCTCGGGCCGTCGGGGAGCGGCAAGACGACGCTGCTTCGCGCTGTCGCGGGACTCGAGGTGCCGCACGAGGGGCGCATTCTGATCGGCGACAAGGTCGTGTTCGACAGCGAGCGCGCGATCGACATGCCCGCCGAGGTGCGCAACCTGGGCCTCGTGTTCCAGTCGTATGCGTTATGGCCGCACAAGACCGTGTTCGACAACGTCGCGTACGGGTTGCGGCTTCGCAATACCGCGCGCGCCGACATCAAGGCGCGCGTGAAAACCGCCCTCGAGCAATTGTCGCTCGGGCACCTCGCCGAGCGCTTCCCGCACCAGCTTTCCGGCGGCCAGCAACAACGCGTCGCGCTTGCGCGCGCGCTCGTCTACAACCCGCCAGTCATCCTGCTCGACGAGCCGTTGTCCAATCTCGACGCCAAGCTTCGCGAGGAAGCGCGGGCGTGGCTTCGTGAGCTGATCGTGCGGATGCAGCTTTCGGCGCTTTGCGTGACGCACGATCAGTCCGAAGCGCTCGCGATGTCGGATCGCATCCTGCTATTGAACGCCGGCCGCATCGAGCAACAGGGAACGCCCGAGCAGATGTACAGCGCGCCGGAAACGCTTTTCACCGCCGACTTCATGGGCAGCAACAATCGACTGCCGGGCCGTGTCGCCGAAGTTCGCAACGGCACCGCGCTGCTGGAAGGGAACGGTTTCAAGCTGTGGGGCATGGCGAAAACGCAGGCGACGCCCGGCAGCGAAGGCGTCGGCATGATCAGGCTCGAACGCATTCGCATCGCCGACGGTCCCGGCGACAATCGCCTCCCGGCCGAGCTTTCGACGTCGATGTATCTCGGCGACAAGTGGGAGCACCTGTTCCGCGTCGGCGATGCGCGCCTTCGCGCGTACGGCGAGCGCCCGCTTGCCGCGGGACGGCATTGGCTCGAGTTGCCCCAGCCGTCGTTCTGGGTGTTTTGACAAGGTCGCCGCGAATAATCCTCCGCGTTGGCTGTTTGCGTTGCGACGCAAGCCAAAACAAGGAGGATTTCATGATCGCGCGCACGAAGATTTCCATCGTAGTCGCCGCATTGGCGGCAATCGGCGCAGCAACCGCATTCGCGGATGGCAAGGGCAACGGAAACAGCCAGGGAAACGATTCTGGACGTACGTTCGCGACCGCGCTCGTCGGTTACAACGAGACGCCGCTCACACTCAATTCGCCGGGAGAGGGCACGTTCAAGGCGGCGGTAAGCCGCGACGGCACATCGATCAGCTACACCGTTTCGTATACAGCACTGTCATCGCCGATTACGCAGTCGCACATTCACTTCGGCCGTCCGGCGATTACCGGGCAGATCGTGCTTTTCCTCTGCACCAATCTGGGCAATGCGCCGGTGACGGTGCCGACGCCGCAGCCGTGCCCGCCCGGTCCGGCAACGATTACCGGGACGCTGACGGCGGCGGACGTCATCGAGCGCGACACTCAGGGCATCGACGGCGGCGCGGCAGGCTTTGCCGAAATGATCAAGGCGATGCGCGCGGGCGCCGCGTACGCGAACGTGCATACGACGACCTTTCCCGGCGGCGAGATCCGCGGCCAGATTCTTCCGCAGGAGGACGACGGCGATTGATTTGCAGGATTCATGAGAGGCAACTCCGGGAGTTGTAAGCACGCACGCGCAGTCCGTCCTCACGCGGCTTCGGGGACGAAATCGATGTGGACGGCATCGAAAGGAAATTCGATCGTGCCGTCCGCGTTTTTCCTCAGCACCCCAGCGGCGGGCAACGCGTGCACATCGCCGTGACCGGTCTTTACGTCGCGGCCGGTACGGCGCGCCCGTTTCGCGAAGCGTCATGGGACCACCTCCGGTCATGGCCTTCGGCAAAATCCCGGCGCTTTGCGGTAAGAAGCTGCCAGAGCAGATCCTTCGAGGCAAAGGAAATGTGGGCTCCGTGACGCTTCCCCGAGAATGCGTCGAGGCCCGGTTTCCTCACGGCCTGCTGGCTTGCAGCGGATAGAATGACCATTCTCATTCCAATTCCCCCCCGTCATCGACCGCTGCGCTCTCACCGCCACGCCCAATTCGCGCTTTGCCGATGTCGAACGTCGCACACCGGATCGTAGCCGGGATCGTCAACCCAGCGACTTAGCTCTCTGGTGTTCCGCGTGCGACGACGGTGATCGAAGGTACGTCGGTACCAGCGCGGCGCGGCGCACCGCATCGTGCGGAACGCGTCCGAATGAAAGCGGGCGATCGCGCGGCGTCCTTGCTTTGAGTTCGGATCGATCCGAAACGAGATCAGCGCGCCGTTGATCCAGCGACAATCGCGCAGCACCCAACTATAGACGTGTCGCTGCCCGCGGCGACGGAAAGCGCGTGAGATGACGAAGTCTCGTTTGGAATCGCTATGTCATGGGCTCGCTCCTTCCTTTTCCCTGATTGATGCTGCCATTTGGCCGCGTCCACCGCTGTGGCACGCGTCGGCGATAATTGCGAGACATGAAGCCACTGCCATCAATTGATCACAAATGGTTGATGATCTTTTGGAACGACAAGGCCTGACAGCGCCGAACGACGGCAATGCTTTAGGGTCGTCGGAAATTCCCGCGCATACGCCGATGATGCAGCAGTACCTGCGCTTCAAGGGCGAGCATCCCGATCGGCTGCTGTTCTATCGGATGGGTGATTTCTACGAGCTGTTCTACGGTGACGCCGAGCGCGCATCGCGCCTGCTCGACATCACGCTCACCGCGCGCGGTCAATCGGCGGGTGCGCCGATTCCGATGGCGGGCGTTCCCTATCACGCACTCGAGCAGCACCTCGCGCGCCTCGTCGCGCGCGGCGAAAGTGCCGTCATCGTCGATCAGATCGGCGATCCGGCAACGAGCAAGGGACTGGTCGAGCGCAAGGTGACGCGAATCGTCACACCCGGGACGCTCACCGACGCCGATCTCCTCGAAGCGAAACGCGATGCACCGCTCGCAGCGCTGGTGCAGGATGGCACGCGCGCAGGCATCGCATGGCTCAATCTCGCGTCGGGCCGGATGACGCTCACCGATGTCGCTGCGGCCGACAGCGCCGGCACGATCGAGCGCATCGAGGCCGCCGAGTTGCTGCTGCCCCAGGGCGCAGTCGCACCCAACTGGCGTGGCGTTTCGGTTGCCGTGCATACGTTGCCACCCTGGCAGTTCGATCCTGCGAATGCCGCCCGGGCGCTGGCCCGCCAGATGGGCACGCTCGATCTCGCGGGATTCGGCGCGGACGCTGCGCCGCTCGCGATCGGCGCCGCCGGCGCGCTTCTGGCCTACGCGAGCGCGACGCAGCAGACGGCGCTCGAGCACGTGCGTGCGCTTTGCGTCGAAACAAAAAGCGAATACGTCGCGCTCGATGCCGCGACGCGCCGCAATCTGGAAATCACGCAGACGCTCGGCGGCCAGCGCGAGCCGACGCTTCATTCCCTGCTCGACACCTGCGCGAGCGCCGCCGGCAGTCGGTTGCTGCGTCATTGGCTCACGCACCCGCTGCGCGAACAGGCGCGCGCAGCCGCTCGTCACGATGCGATCGACGCGTTGCGCGCCAAGCCCTCGGTTGTCCGCGACATCGCATCGACGGAGCGGCGGATCCTCGACGTCGAGCGCGTCGTGTCGCGAATCGCGTTGCGAAGCGCGCGTCCACGGGATCTCGCGGGTCTTCGCGATGGCCTTGCGCTGCTTCCAAAGCTCGCGCAACTCGCCGGCGCATTCGACACGTCGCTGCTTCGCGATGTCGCGCGCGATCTGGCATGCGACGCGAAGTGGCAGACGCTTCTCGTACATGCCATCGTGCCGGAGCCCGCGGCGCAGTTGCGTGACGGCGGGGTGATGGCGGATGGTTTCGACACCGAGCTCGACGAGCTTCGCGGCATCGATCGCGGTTGCGGGCAATTCCTGATCGAACTGGAGGCGCGCGAGCGCGAGCGGACGGGCATCGCCGCGCTCAAGGTCGAGTACAACCGGGTGCATGGCTTCTACATCGAGGTGAGCCGCGCGAATGCCGAACGCGTGCCGGCCGATTATCGACGCCGGCAGACGCTCAAGAATGCCGAGCGCTACACGACGGTGGAACTCGCTGCCTTCGAGTCGAAAGCGCTTACTGCACAGGAACGCGCGCTCGCATGCGAGCGACGTCTCTATGAGGACTTGCTTTCGCAATTGTCACCCGGCATCGCCGAATTGCAACGCGCGGCGGCCGCGCTCGCGACGCTCGACGTGATTGCCACGCTCGCCGAGCGTGCGGACGCGTTGCGGCTCGTCCGCCCGCAATTCCAGGAAGAGATCGGCATCGACATCGAGGGCGGCCGTCATCCGGTCGTCGAGCGCCAGGTCGAGTCGTTCGTGCCGAACGACGTGAAGCTCGATCCCTCGCGGCGGCTACTGGTCGTCACCGGGCCGAACATGGGCGGCAAGTCGACGTACATGCGACAAACGGCCGTGATCACGCTACTCGCGTGTTGCGGCATGTTCGTTCCCGCCGCGCGCGCGACCCTCGGGCCGATCGACGCCGTCTACACGCGAATCGGCGCCTCCGACGATCTTGCAGGTGGACGCTCGACTTTCATGGTCGAGATGACCGAGGCCGCCTATATTCTGAATCGCGCGACCGCGCAAAGCCTCGTGCTGATCGACGAGATCGGCCGTGGCACGTCGACATTCGACGGTCTCGCGCTCGCATGGGCGATCGCGCATCGCCTCGCCGCGCACAATCGCAGCCTCGCGCTCTTCGCAACGCATTATTTCGAGTTGACGGCACTCCCCTCGGAAATCGACGGCTGCGCGAATGTCCACTTCGACGCGGTCGAGACGAAGAGCCGCCAGGGACCGGGCATCGTTTTCCTGCACCAGGTGGAAGGCGGGCCGGCGAATCGCAGTTACGGATTGTCGGTGGCGAAGCTCGCCGGCGTGCCCGCCGATACACTCAAGCAGGCTCAGCGCTATTTCGCGCGACTCGACAAATTCAACACGCGCGATGATGCGCAGCATGATCTCTTCGCAGGCGCGGGGCGGAACGCGTCGCGTTCATCGCCGGAGACTGCGAAGCACGATGAAGTGATCGCAAGGCTCGCGCAAGTCGATCCCGATGCTCTATCGCCCCGAGACGCGCTCGCGGCCCTCTACGAGTTGCGCCGCATGCTGGATGACGGAAATACGTAGTTTCCGAAGTGGACACTCGCTACGCGCGAGGCGTTGTCGATCCGCTTCCGATGTTCACCACGCCGGCGATTTCGTCGAGTGCCGTATAGGCGTCCTTCACAAGGCCGCCCATTTGCAGAAAGCCGTGCACCATCCCGGGATAGCAACTGTATTGGACGCGAACGCCCGCCTGGCGAAGACGATCGGCATAGGCCTTCCCCTCGTCGCGTAGCGTGTCGTATTCTGCAGTGATGATCAACGCGGGCGGCAATCCGGCAAGGTTCGCCGCGAAAAGCGGCGACACGTCGGGGTTCTCGCGGCTCCGCGAGCTGCCGTAATAGGTGCGGTAATACCAATCGAGGTCCTCGCGCGGCACGAGGCACTCGGTCCGCGGCAATTTCATCGACGGCGCGGACATCGTGAAGTCGACGACCGGTTGGAGCAGCACCTGCCAGCGAATTTGCGCGTTTGGATCGGCGCGCGCGCGAAAGCAGGTCACGGCGGCGAGGTTCCCGCCGGCGCTCTCGCCGGACACGACAACGGGCCCGCGCGCGGCACCGACCTCGTCGGCTTGCGTGCACGCCCACGCGGTCGCGGCACACGCATCGTCGAGCGCCGCGGGAAACGGATGCTCGGGCGCGAGCCGATAGTCGATCGAAACGACGACGTGCCGCGCAACACGCGCGAGGTTTCGGCAAAACGTGTCGCACTCGTCGATGCCGCCCTTCACGTAGCCACCGCCGTGAAAGTAGAGCATCAGCGGATGGCGCGCTCCGCGTGAAGGCGTGTAGACGCGTGCGCGAATCCTTCGCTCGGGACCGGGAATGAAGATGTCCTCGGTGCGGCCGATCGAAGCGGGTTCGCCGGTCATCTGCGTCGACCAAAGGTTGCGGAAGCTCCTGCGCACCTCCGCGATCGGCATTTCCCACTGCTGACGCTTGTTGATGCTCGAGCCTGGTGCGGACGAGGCGGGCGAGTTGCGGGTCGAGGGGCATCGGCTACGCGCCGTTACGCGGGTTGGGCCGCCCTATCCTCGTTCTCCGCTTCGTGTGCTCGCTTCGCATCGGTGATCGCCGCCATCGCCGCGTCGACGCCGCCATCGCGATGCGGAACGCCGGCGATGCGAAGTCCCATCTCGACGCCAGCGAGCGTTCCCATCAGCATCAGATCGTTGAAATCGCCAAGATGCCCGATGCGAAAGACGCGTCCGGCGAGCTTCGACAGTCCCGTGCCGAGCGACATGTCGAAGCGCTCGAGCACGATGCGGCGAAAGGCGTCTGCGTCGTAGCCGTCCGGCATCATGACGGCAGTGAGCGAATTGCTGAATTCGTCCGGATTCGCGCAGAGGATTTCGAGTCCCCACGCGCGCACGGCTTCGCGCGTCGCATGGCCATGACGCGCGTGGCGCGCGAACACGTTGACAAGGCCTTCGTCGAGCAACTGGTCGAGCGCGGCGTCGAGGCCGTAGAGCAGGTTGGTCGCCGGTGTCCAGGGCCAGTAGCCGCCCTTGTTCGCGGCGATGATCTCCTCCCAGCCCCAATAGGCGCGCGGAAGCTTCGCCTGCTTCGCGGCTGCGCGCGCCTTCGCGCTCACAGCGTTGAACGACAGTCCAGGCGGAAGCATCAGCCCTTTCTGCGAGCCGGCGATCGTCACGTCGACGCTCCATTCGTCGTGGCGATAGTCGATCGACGCGAGCGACGAGATCGTGTCGACCATCAAAAGCGCCGGATGATGCGCGCGATCGATCGCGTCCCGCACGCGGGGAACGTTGCTCACAACGCCGGTCGACGTCTCGTTGTGAACGATGCAGACGGCCTTGATCGCGTGCTCGCGATCGTCGGCAAGTCGCGCAAGAATGGCCTCCGCGCTGGCGCCGTGACGCCAATCACCGGGCAGGAATTCGGGCGCCAGGCCGAGCCGTTCCGCGAGACGCTTCCACAACAACGCGAAGTGTCCGGTCTCCGCCATCAGCACGCGATCGCCGGGGGACATTGTGTTGACGAGCGCTGCTTCCCATGCACCCGTGCCCGAAGCCGCGTAGATGACAACCGGCTCGCGCGTCCGGAAGATCGAGCCGATTCGTCCGAGAATCGAAAGGCCCAGTTGCGCGAACTCGGGACCGCGATGATCGATCGTCGGATGGTCGATCGCGCGCAGCACGCGATCGGGCACGTTGGTCGGCCCGGGAATCTGCAGGAAATGGCGGCCCGACGCGTGGCTGTCGTAGCGCATCAGGAGTCAGTTGTCAGTTGACAGTTGTCAGTCGCGCCCGCGTCTTCGGCGGCGCGGCGCGTGCCGCGATACACAATGCCCATCTAATGATGATGGCCGTGCGCGCCGTGCACGTGGCCATGCGTGATCTCTTCCTGCGTCGCGGGCCGGATGTCGAGCACCTTGCAGTCGAAGCGCAGCCGCTGTCCCGCGAGCTGGTGATTGGCGTCGAGCACGGCCTTGCCTTCCGCGATGTCGGTGATCCGCCACACGCGTTCCTCGCCATCCTCGTCGGCGACGAGATGGCCGCCGACCGTGATGTCGGGCGGAAGGTTGTCAACCGGCTCGATCCGCACCAACGCCGCATCGTAATCGCCGAACGCATCGTGCGGTTCGAGCGTGACGGACACGCTATCGCCGACTTTCTTGTCGGCGAGCGCCTCTTCGACCTTTGGAAAAATGCCCGAGTGCCCGCCATGCAGGTACGCAACCGGTTCGTCGGTCTCCTCGATCAACTGATTGCTCGAATCGAAGAGCTTGAACGACAGCGTGACGACCGCGTTCGCGAACACATTCATGAGCGGGGAAGAAGTGGAAGCGTGCGGGACTCGCAACGCGGCTTCATTGTACGCCGCGCGAGGCGAAACTCGACGGTGCCACGGCAGTCGCGATCGATGCACGGTCGGCGATCGCTATACTCGTTTGCATGGATCGGCGACTGCTCGGCGGCCATACGACGCGTGCATTCCTCGCGCGCCATTGGCACAAGGAAGCGTTGCTCGTACGCGAGGCATGTCCCGGATTGACGCCCTTTCTTTCGCGAGACGAGCTTTTCGCGCTCGCGCAGCGCGACGACGTTCGTTCGCGCCTCGTGCGTCGCGTGCGTGGCCGTTACACGCAGGACGAGGGCCCTTTCTCGCGCGCGGCACTCGCGCGACTGCCGGCGCGGAACTGGACGCTGCTCGTGCACGATGTCAACCTCGTCAACGACCGCGCCGATGCGCTGCTTCGCGGCTTCTCCTTCATTCCGTACGCGCGTCTCGACGATCTGATGGTGAGCTTCGCCGCACCCGGTGGTGGCGTCGGTCCGCACTACGATTCGTACGACGTGTTTCTGCTCCAGGCGCTGGGGCGCCGGCGCTGGCGTTACGGAAAGCAGGACGATCTTCGCCTGGTGCGCGGCGCGCCGCTTCGGATCCTCGCGCATTTCGCACCGACGCACGATGCAACGCTCGCACCCGGCGACATGCTCTACCTGCCCCCCGATGTCGCGCACGACGGCATCGCGATCGATCACTGCATGACCTGTTCGATCGGCTTTCGCGCGCCCACGTACCAGGAGCTCGGCGAGGCGTTCCTCGATCATCTGCGCGATGCGCTTGCGCTTCCGGGGCGCTACGCCGACCCGGACCTTCGCCGATCCGACTCGCCGGCGCGAATCGATAGCGCGATGGAGCAGCGCATGACGCGCTCGTTGTCGCAAATTCGCTGGAATCGTTCCCATCTGACGCGGTTCCTGGGACGCTACCTGACCGAGCCCAGGCCCAACGTCGTCTTCGACCGGCGACCACGCACCAGCCGCGATCAGTTTCGCCGCCGCATCGCGCGGGAAGGCGTGCGGCTGGATCGCAGGACGCAACTGCTTTACGATGACGCGCGCTTGTATGTCAACGGGGACGATGCGCCAATGCCCGAATCGGGCACCGATGCCTTGCGCGAGCTCGCGGACAAGCGCGCGCTGCCAGCTTCCGCGTGCGCAACGCTTCCCGCCGAAGCGCTCGATTTGCTTTACGATTGGCACCGCCATGGTTTCCTCGCCCGCATTTGAACAGCTCGCGCCCCCTCCCGGACTGCCGCGTGAGGCGTGGCTCGACTCGCTCGACGCGCTTTCGCACGCGCAAGACGAGGTGATCGCGCTCGCCAGACGCCACATCAAGGTGTTCGACGTCGACTTGTCGTGGGGCGGCTGGAACGGTGCTGCGAGATGCGAGGCTTTGTCCGCATTCCTTCGCCGCATGCCGGAAGCGCGGCTCGACATCATCTTGCACGATACGCGCCGGATCGAGTCGAACGGCGCGCGGCTCACAACGCTGCTCGTGCGCCACGCGCATGCGATGAAGATTTACCGAACGGGTGCTGCGGCGCGCTCCGCGATGGACCCGCTCGTGATCGTCGACGACCTGCACTTCGTGCATCGACACCACATCGACTGGCCGCATGGCGCGCTGTCGATCGGCAGCCCCGAGCGCGCGAAGTCGCTGGTCGAGCGCTTCGGCGAGATCTGGGAGACGGGCGAGCCGGGGATTACGGGCACGGTGCTGGGTTTGTAGCGTCTGCTTCCGATTTGCCGCGCGCAATCGTTGTTGCGCTAGCTTGACCGACTGGCGTCCCAGGCTGCGGCAAGCCTTGCGTCGAGCGTGACAAGCGTTGCCTGACGCGCCAGTGCCGGTTGCAGATAGGCTGCGTCGTGCCCGGAGAGATGCCGGCGGCAGCCGAGTTAGGCAGCGCGTCGTAGTCGGGTTCGACAAGCTCGATGGCAAAGGCGTCCGGCCTCCCGATAGCGAGAGACGATGGCATCAGCTTGACGCGGATGCCGGACGATCTTCGTCAAGCAGACGCTTGCGAGCTCGTGGCGAACGAGCGTCGGCGCCAGCAGCAGACCGCGAACGCTCGCAACAACCGGTGCGGCCTCCGGCTCGTTGAAAACGATCGCGCAAGCGACGCCCTACACCTGCGCCCCTATCCTCCGCCCCACCTCCCGGTAATGCTCGATCACCGCGCCGAGATCGCGGCGGAAGCGATCCTTGTCGAGCTTCTCGCCGGTCTTCGCATCCCATAGGCGACACCCATCCGGAGTGAATTCGTCGCCGAGCACGAGCGGACCATGCGGAGCGTCGAGCGGGTGGCCGAATTCGAGCTTGTAATCGACGAGATCGATGCCGGCATTGGCGAACATCGGTTTCAGCACGCGATTCACGCGATGCGTGAGCGCTTTCATCTGCTCGATCTCGTCGGCCGTTCCCCAGCCGAGCACGCGAACGTGGTCGTCGTTGACGAGCGGGTCGTGCAGCGCATCGCTCTTGAGGAAGAATTCGAAGATCGGCTCCGGCAGCCGCAATCCCTCGTCGAGCCCATAGCGCTTGGCCATCGAGCCCGCACAAATGTTGCGCACGACACACTCGACCGGAATCATCTTCATTGCCTTGACGAGCGATTCGCGCTCGTCGAGAAGTCGCACGAAATGCGTCCGAATGCCGGCGTCGGCGAGCTTGCCCATCACGAACGCGTTGATCCGGTTGTTCGTCTCGCCCTTGCCTTCCAGCTTCGCGAGCTTCGCGCCGTCGAACGCGGACACGTCGTCACGGTAATGCATGATCAAATGTTGCGGATCGTCGGTCGCGTAAACGGTCTTCGCCTTGCCTCGATATCGCTCCTCGCGCTTTTCCATGCTGACGTTCTCCTCGATCACAAGTCCCGCCATGCGAAACCATCGTGCTGGTCGGCGATGCCGATCCAATCGGGTGCGCAGCTCAGGGCACGGGAAAGCGCCGCACGCGCCTTGTCCGGCGTGTTGTTCTCACGTGAAAGATGCGCGGCCACCACGTGACGAAGCCGCGACGTGTCGATCGCGCAAAGAAGCTCGGCCGCGGCTTCGTTGTGCAGATGCCCGAGCCGGCTCGCGATGCGCTGCTTGAGCGACACAGGGTAGTCACCGTCCTCGAGCATGCCGAGATCGTGGTTGCATTCGAGCACGAGCGCGTCGCAGCCCGAAAGGCTCGCCTCGACGTAACGCGTCGGCACGCCGATGTCGGTCAGCACGCCGAGCCGCTTCGCGCCATCGCCGACGACGAATTGGACCGGCTCGCGCGCATCGTGCGGCACCGGAAATGGCCGCACCTGCACCATGCCGATCGCAAACATGTCATGGCTGTCGAAGCCGAACACCCGCGGCAGCCGGGCAACGCGCTCGCCCGCCATCGTCAGCGTCCCGAACGTGAGCCATACCGGGATGCGGAAGCGGCGTGCGAACGAAGCGACGCCGCCGATGTGATCGGCGTGCTCGTGCGTGACGATGATCGCGCTGATCGAATCGGGCGCCACGCCGAGGCGCCAAAGGCGCACGACCGTGTCGCGCACCCGGAACCCGCAGTCGATCAGGATGCGCGTATCACCGACTTCGACGATGAGCGCGTTGCCTTCGCTGCCGCTGCCCAGGGAGGCGAAGCGCATGCGCGAAGAACGCGTCGCTACTTGAGCTGGTCGCGCAGAAGCGCCAGGATGCGGTCGGACGCGGGCGACTTGTCCGGCTTGCCCGTCGTGTCCTGGACGACGACGGTGCTGTTCGGCGCGCTCTCCGCGACCTTGATGCGGTATTGCTCGGGCTTGTCCTTGTCGTCGTCCTTGCGGAACACGTTGATGAACTTCGACAGGAATCCCTTCTGCCGGTCGAGTTTCGCCATTTCCGTATCGGGATCGGCGAAGCGCACGTAATAGGTGCCGCTCGAGCGATCGCGATCGACGACGGTGAATCCGGTGCGATCCAGCGCGAGACCGACGCGGCGCCACGCGCGATCGAACGGATCGTCGACGATCAACTTCGAGACGCCGTCGGCCTTTTCGAGCCTCGCATGCGTTGGCGCGTTCGCCCTGGCGGTTTTGGATGTCGCCGCTTCGGCAACCGTCTGCGGCGCGCCGAAGCGCATCATGAGACGCGACAGCATCTCGGCTTCGAGATCGGGGTTGGGCGGCATCAGCGCCCACGCGAACGCTGCCGGCTGCACATTGTCGATCTTCGTCGTCGGCACCTGCTCCATGCCGCGATGCGACACATAGATTTCGACGGTGCCAGGCTCGACGCCGCGCTCGATCCTGGTGCGGAACTTGTCGCGCTTGTACGTCGTGTAGAACACGTCGATGTACTTGCCGATGTACTTGCGGAAAAGGTCCTGCGGAATCTCGGCGCGATTCTCGGCCCAGTCCGTTTCCATCACGCCGATGTCGGGCTGCTCGGTCGCGATCACGAAGCCCGTGTCCGTCCAGAACTTGCGAACCGTCGCCCACGCCTGTTCCGGCGTGGCCTTCACGACGAGCCAGCGTTCGGTGCCGCCGCGCACGATGTGCGCATCGGCGTTCGTCGGCAGCAACTCGGTATTCGGATGCGCCACCTTCTCCGCTGCGAATCCTGATGCGGTCGAAACCGAATAGCGATCGTCGTACGACGGCGTCGTCAAGCCGGGGGGCAATTCGAGCGACGGCGCGGTGCTCGCCGACTTGTAATCGATGCGCTTGCCGATCGGACCGATCGATTCGCAGCCGGTCAGGGCGAACAGGACGACGCACACCAGCGCGAAGACACGCGCACGGAAAATCGAGAAAACGTTCATCAGGAGTAAGCCTTGAGTGCGGAGCGATCGAGGCATTGCGCGTCGCGCAGCGCGGCGCGCAGCGACTCGTGGTGCTGCTGCGATAGCGGCGTGAGCGGAAGCCGCAATTCGTTGTGGATCAATCCCATTTCGGCGAGCGCCCACTTGACCGGGATCGGGTTCGCCTCGACGAAGAGGCGCGCATTGAGGTTGGCGAGCTTCGCGTTCTGCCGGCGCGCGTTCACGACGTCGCCCGCAAGCGCAGCCTTGCACATGTCGGCGACCAGCCGGGGCGCGACGTTTGCGGCGACCGAAACGACGCCATGGCCGCCGAGCAGCATGAAGGGCAGCGCGGTGTCGTCGTTGCCGGAATAGAGTGCGAATTCGCGTCCCGCCGGCAGGCGATTCTGCAAATGAACGAGCCGCACGAAGTCGGATGTCGCGTCCTTCATGCCGACGATGTTCGGAATCTCGGCAAGCCGCAGCACCGTTTCGGTGGAGAGATCGGCGATCGTGCGGCTTGGCACGTTGTACAGGAGCAGCGGCACGTCGACGGTTTCCGCGATCGTGCGGAAATGCCGATACAAACCTTCCTGAGTCGGCTTGTTGTAGTACGGAACCACCGACAGGCACGCGTGCGCGCCGGCGGACTTCGCGAAACGCGTCAGTGCGATCGCCTCGGCCGTCGAATTGCCGCCCGTGCCGGCGATCACCGGAATGCGGCCGGCCGCGTGCTCGATCGTGGTCTGGATCAGCCGGCAGTGCTCCTCGACGTCGACCGTCGGCGATTCGCCGGTCGTACCGACGACGACGATGGCAGCGGTGCCGTTGTCGACGTGGAAGTCGATCAACCGGCGAAGCGCCGCGAGATCGAGGTCGCCACCGGGTTGCATCGGCGTCACGATCGCGACGAGACTGCCAGAAAGCATGGTGCTCATCCTGCAAAAACGCGAATTCTACCCGATCCGTCCTCGGAAGCACGCCTTCGTCGCCCTCCGGAACGAGCCACGCACCCAGCTTCACGCCGGAAGCGGCGGCGGCCATGGGCGCGCGCGTCCAACGGCCGCGACCCGTTGCATGACCGCTCGCCGATCGGCCGCAACCTCGCCCTGCTCGAACGCGACGATCACGAGCTCCGCGCGAGCCAACGCCAGCAACTCGTCTTCCCGCAGCAGGAACGCCGGATTCGACGGCCGGCCGAACCGCTCGTTGCCGACGGCGAACGTTTCGTAGATCAGCACGCCGTCGGGCGCGAGAGACTGCAGAAGCGCCGGCAACAACGGCCGATGCAGGTAATTCACGACGAGGATCGCATCGAACGTGTCGCCCGCGAACGGCCATTCGGCCCCTTCGAGATCGGCAACGCGCGTCGTGACGCCGGAAACGCTGCGCAATGCCGCCAGCGCCTCCGCGTCACGATCGACGGCGATGACGTGTGCATTTCGTGCCGCGAAGAAACGCGCGTGTCGTCCGCGCCCGGCCGCAACGTCGAGAATGCGCGCGCCTTCGGCGACGAGGGGCGCGAAGCGCCGCACCCACGCGGACGGCGCGAGCTCGTCGTGAATTTCGAGCTTTTCCGATGTCATGCGCGCCTCGCTTCCTCCAACAGCCATCGCAGAAACGCGGCAACGTCCTTTCGCTCGGCAGCACGCGCCGCGACCAGCGCGAAATAGCTTCGCGCAGTCTCGTATTTCTTCGCGAACGGTGCGACGAGCCGGCCGTCGCGCAGATGCTCGGCGATCATCGGCAGTCGACCGAGCGCGACGCCTTGCGCGCCGACCGCGGCTTGCACGACCTGGTCGTACATCCGAAAGCGCAGAGCGCCCGCGGGCTTGAGCGCGGGCTGGCCGTTGGAGATCAGCCAGCTTCGCCAGTCGAGCCACGGTGTGCGGCCCTCGGGGTCGTCGAGATGCACGAGCACGTGCCTGGCGAGATCGGCCGGCGTGCGCAGCGGCGGTTTGCCCGAAGCGATCTTCGGGCTCGCAACCGGTGTCATTCGCTCGCCGAACAGCCGATGCGAGTCCTCGGGCGCCGCTGAATCGGGCAGGTAGCGCACCGCGATGTCGACTTCGCTTCGCGCGAGATCGACCACGCGATCGTCCGCGGAAACGTACACCTCGACATCGGGATGATGCGCGCGAAATGTCGCGAGTCGTGGAATCACCCAGAGCGATGCGAACGAGACAGTGGTCGACAGCGTGACGCCCGGCGAGCGCGTCGCTTCGTGAAAGCGCGATGCGGCGGCCGCGAGCGATTCGAGTGCCTCGGTCACGTCGCGATGAAATGCGGCACCGGCGCTCGTCAATGCGAGCGCGCGATGACGCCGTTCGAACAGCGCGACGCCGAGCGCATCTTCGAGCGCCTTGATCTGGCGCGACAGTGCCGACTGCGTCAGGAAGAGCTCCTGCGCAGCGAGCGTGAACGAAAGCCTGCGTCCGGCCGCCTCGAATCCGCGCAGGAAGTCGAGCGACGGCAAGCCTCGCAGCGTTCTATGCATGCGCTCCATGCATTCGATCCATTCGTATTCGGCGTTTGAGCCGGACGGTCGCGCCCCTCAGAATGTCCTCATCGAGGCGCCGCTGCACGCGGATTGCATCGAATGACCTGAGTGCATTCTACCGGAGGTTGTGCCATGGCCTGCTACGAATCGGGAACCGTCATCAGCCTCGCGAACCGGGAAGCGATCACGCTGCCCGACGTCCGCGGCGCCACGCTGCGCGTGACCAGGGGAACGCTTTGGCTTACCGAGGAGCACGATCATCACGACATCGTCCTGCGGGCAGGCGACAACTTCGTCGTCGAATTCGATGGCGACACGGTCGTCGAGGCGCAGAACGATGCGGTCTTCTGCGTCGTCGGCAACGGCACCAGGGCGTTGAAGTTGCCGCAACGCGCACACCGGAGAAGCGGCCTGCTCGACACATTGGCAACGCTCTTCCGCGCACCCGCGCGTCCGGCGCCGTACTTCTGAACGTTCGCAGGTCGCGGATGTATGCTTGCGTACCTCCGCGATCTCACTCCCCTGCCACCGATTCAGTCGATCGCGCTTACATCGCTGCGCCAAGCCTTCCCCGGCGGTTTCGCCTTCGTGATGGCGACCGGCATCGTTTCGGTCGCGGTGCATGAAGGTGGTTTCCCTGCCGTCGCTCACCTGCTCTTCGGCCTCAACATCGCGGCGTATGTCGCGTTGTGGGTCGCCGGCGCGCTGCGCATCGCGCATTCGCCGCTCGCCGTAGCCGCCTCGCTCGGCGATCACGTCCGCGGGCCGGCGTTTCTCACGATCGTCGCCGCGACGTGCGTGCTCGGCGTGCAATGCGAAGAGCTGGCGAGCGCGAACGCGATCGCCATGGCGCTGTGGATCGTCGGATTGATCGCGTGGGTGGTTTTGATCTACGCGTTTTTCGCCGCCGTCACGGTGCGCGAACCGAAGCCAAGCCTCGAGCATGGGCTCGATGGATCGTGGCTCCTCGCGACGGTGTCGACCGAATCGCTCGCCGTGCTCGGCCCGATGGTTGCCGGCTCTTTCGCGCGTAGCGATGTCGCGATCTTCGCGTGCCTCGCGTTCTTCCTCGCTGGCGCGATGCTCTACGTTCTCGTGATCGGGCTCATCTTCTTCCGCTGGACGTTCCGCCCGATGGGCGCGCACATGCTGACGCCGACGTATTGGATCAACATGGGCGCGGTGGCGATCACCACGCTTGCCGGCGCACGGCTGATCGACGACGGCATTCGCTATCCGTTTCTCGCCGACATCCATCACTTCCTGTCAGGCTTCACGCTTTTCTTCTGGGCGACGGGCACGTGGTGGATCCCGCTGCTCATCGTCGTGTTCGCATGGCGGCATCTGCGTCAGCGCGTGCCGATTCGCTACGATCCGCAATACTGGTCGCTCGTGTTCCCGCTCGGCATGTACAGCGTGGCGACGCACGCGTATGCGCAAGGCAACGGGCTCGGCTTCCTGTATCCGCTCGCGAACGCTGCGGCGTATTTCGCGTTGCTCGCCTGGCTGCTTACAGCCGCGGGGCTTGTTCACCGATTGCTCTCGCGCCGCACGGAAGCGTCCGGCACAGGCTGACACGGTTGCCACGCTTTGCTCGCCCGGCGCGGCATTGTTGCCTCGCGGCCGCGGCGCACAGTTCGTTTCCCATGGGAGGCGCACGCCGTCTACCGGTACGGAACGTGCGTGATTCGGTTTTACCTTCCTTTGGAGATGATCATGCCGTCGACATTTGTCGTGCGCGACAACAAGCGCATCGATTGGGGTATCGCGTTAGCCGCGGGCGTGATCGCGATGGTGGTGTTCGGAGCGATCGAGGCCGCGTTTTCGTGGGGCGGACGCGGCGCTTCTGCCATGCATCCGTTCGTCGTGTACGGGACGGCGACGCTGAATGCGCTCGCGCCGAACACCGCTGTCGGTGGCGGCGTTCGGACGGCGATCGTGGGAGGCGGGCTTCTGCTTGTGCTCGGCGCGCTGTCCGGCGTGATCCTCGCGTATTTCGTCGATCGAATCGGGTTGCCGACGGCCGCTTTGGTGGGCGCCGTGTTCGGACTCGCGATGTACGCGATCGACATGTACGGAATCGCGAAATTGCTGCCGGTATTGAGCGAGCTTCGCGGCTGGATGAGCGCGCTCGCTTACGTGCTGCAGGGGCTTCTCGCGGCGGCGCTCTACAAGGTGCTGACGCGCGACGGTGCGGTCGCGCCGGCGAGCGGGCCGGATCTACGCGACCTGCGACACGCGCCGCTGGTGTAGTCCGTCGGGGTTGGGGACTCGGGCTTAGCCAGGTCACGCCGCCACCACTTCCGCCTCCACGCTCTTATCGAACACGATCCGCCCGTCCTTGACGCGCACGTGAACGGTATCGCCCGCCGCGAATGCGCCCGACAGGATTTCCTTCGCGAGCGGATTCTCGATTTCCTGCTGGATCGCGCGCTTTAGCGGGCGCGCGCCATACACAGGATCGAAACCGGCTTCGGCAACGTGCGCGAGCGCTTCCTTGCTCGCGACGAGATGAATATCGAGCTTCGCGAGCCGCTGTTCGAGCGCACGTAGTTGAATGCGCGCGATGCTCGCGATCTGCTCGGGTGCGAGCGGATGGAATACGACGATCTCGTCGATGCGGTTCACGAACTCCGGCCGGAACGTCGCCTTCACTTCCGCCATTACCGCAACCTTGATGGCGCCGGGATCGCGACCTTCGCTCGTCATTTCCTGGATGCGATGCGACGCGAGGTTCGACGTCATCACGATCACGGTGTTGCGAAAGTCGACCGTGCGTCCCTGCCCGTCGGTGAGCCGTCCATCGTCGAGCACCTGCAGCAGCACGTTGAAGACATCGGGGTGCGCTTTCTCGATTTCGTCGAACAGGATTACCGAATACGGCTTGCGGCGCACCGCTTCGGTCAGGTAGCCACCCTCCTCGTAGCCGACGTACCCCGGCGGCGCTCCGATCAGCCGCGCGACCGAATGCTTCTCCATGAACTCCGACATGTCGATCCGCACCATCGCCTGATCGCTGTCGAACAGGAATTCGGCGAGCGCGCGCGTGAGCTCGGTCTTCCCGACACCCGTGGGACCGAGGAACAGGAACGAACCATACGGACGATTCGGATCGGCGAGACCCGAGCGCGAGCGGCGGATCGCATCGGCAACAAGCCGCACCGCCTCGTTCTGCCCGACGACGCGCTGGTGCAGCCGTTCTTCCATGCGCAGAAGCTTCTCGCGCTCGCCCTGCATCATCTTCGACACCGGAATGCCGGTCGCACGCGACACGACCTCCGCGATCTCCTCGGCGCCAACCTGCGTACGCAGAAGCTGCGGTCTCTTCTCCTGCCCGCTTTCGAGTTTGCTGTCGACCTTGCGTAGCTGCGCTTCGAGCTGCGGCAGCTTGCCGTACTGAAGCTCGGACATCTTCTGCCAGTCGCCCTTGCGCTTCGCTTCGTCCATCTGCAGCTTGACCTTGTCGATCTCCTCCTTGATGTGCTGGCTGCCGGCGACCTGCGACTTCTCGGCCTTCCACACTTCGTCGAGATCGGCGTATTCGCGTTCGAGGCGCGCGATCTCTTCCTCGATCATCGAAAGGCGTTTTTTCGACGCCTCGTCCTTTTCCTTCTTCACCGCCTCGCGCTCGATCTTGAGCTGGATCATCCGGCGGTCGAGCCGATCCATCGCCTCGGGCTTCGAGTCGATCTCCATCTTGATCCGTGCGGCCGCTTCGTCGATCAGATCGATCGCCTTGTCGGGAAGGAAGCGGTCGGTGATGTAGCGATGCGATAGCTCCGCTGCCGCAACGATCGCCGGGTCGGTGATGTCGACGCCGTGGTGGATCTCGTAGCGTTCCTGCAAGCCGCGCAGGATCGCGATCGTTGATTCGACGGACGGCTCGTCGACGAGCACCTTCTGGAAGCGACGCTCGAGCGCCGCGTCCTTCTCGATGTACTTGCGATATTCGTCGAGCGTCGTCGCGCCGATGCAATGAAGCTCGCCGCGCGCGAGCGCCGGCTTCAGCATGTTGCCGGCGTCGATCGCGCCTTCGGCCTTGCCTGCGCCGACCATCGTGTGCAATTCGTCGATGAAGACGATCGTGCGGCCCGCATCGGCGGCAATGTCCTTCAGCACGGCCTTCAGCCGCTCCTCGAATTCGCCGCGGTATTTCGCGCCCGCGAGCAGCGCCGCCATGTCGAGCGACAGCACGCGCTTGTTCTTGAGCGTTTCTGGAACTTCGCCGTTGACGATCCGCTGCGCGAGCCCCTCCACGATCGCCGTCTTGCCGACGCCCGGCTCGCCGATCAGCACCGGGTTGTTCTTGGTGCGCCGTTGCAGAATCTGGATCGTGCGCCGGATCTCGTCGTCGCGGCCGATGACCGGATCGAGCTTCCCTTCGCGCGCACGCTCGGTGAGATCGAGCGTGTACTTCGCGAGCGCCTGTCGCTGTCCTTCGGCTTCCTGCGAATCGACATTCGCGCCGCCGCGCACGGCATCGATCGCCGCTTCGAGCGACGCGCGCGTGAGCCCGTTGTCCTTGAGGAGTCGACCCACGGGACCCTTGTCATCGGTGAGCGCGAGCAGAAAGAGCTCGCTCGCGATGAACTGGTCGCCGCGCTTCGTCGCTTCCTTGTCGGTGAGATTGAGCAGGTTGTTGAGATCGCGCGAGATCGTGATTTCGCCGCCGGTGCCGGACACCTTCGGCAGATTGTTGATCTCGGTGCGAAGCCCGGAGTGCACGCGCGGGACGTTGACGCCCGCGCGCGCAAGGAGCGCCGCGGTGCCCCCGTCCTCCTGGGCGAGCAGCGCCGAAAGAAGGTGCGACGGCTCGACAAACCCGTTGTCGTGGCCGAGCGCTAGGCTCTGGGCGTCGGCCAGGGCCTGCTGGAATTTGGTGGTGAGCTTGTCGAAGCGCATTTTTCAGGTGGAATCGGCGATTTTTGGACGAATGACGAAAAAGTGAGGGGATCGTGGCGCAGTTTCAAGCATCGAACGCGAAATCCGATCGGAAATTGACCACGCGCCGGCCGAACGGTCGCGGTCGGACACCCGATGCTACGATCGTACGCTTCTCGGGCCGCGATCGACGTGCGCGACCCTCCACTCCGTGACCGATCCCGCCTCCGAAACGCCGCCCTCCGACGAGGATGGCGCAACGACCGCCAAGCCGAAGCAGGCGTCGCTACGCCAGGTGGTGGCTGCCGTCCTGTGGAGTTTCTTCGGCGTGCGCAAGGGCGAGGCGATGCAGCACGATGTCGTGACGATCAAGCCACATCAGGTGATCGTCGTCGGCGTCCTGCTTGCCGCGGTGCTCGTCGGCGTGCTGCTGATCGTCGTTCGGCTGATCACGCGCACCGCGTAACGGCGGTTCGTTCACCCGGCGATTTCCGCGAGCGCATCGACCGCGCCCGCGAGTTCCTCTTCGGTCGTAACGATGTCGGGACAGATGCGCAGTTGCCGGCCGCGTGCATCGGTGACGATCTCGCGTGTATAAAGCGCCTTCTGCCATTCCCGCGCGCGCTCGTCGATGACCACGACAAACGCGCCGTGATCCTCCGTTCCGCCCTGCACGTCGAAGCCGCGCGTGCGCAGCGCATCGACGAGCCGTCGCTGCTGCGAAAGCGAATACGCGCGAACACGCGAGACATCGATCGCGAGCGCGATACGCTGCCCCGCGCGCGCCTGGTACCACGTAAGAATCGGGGGCGTCGATTCGAGGAACGCATCGCCGCCGGGCAACAGTTGCGGCGGATCGGGTCGCTCGTAGGCAAAACGGTCGCGCTTGGCGAACCAGCCGATGTCGAGCGTCCGTAGCGATCCCTCGAGATGGCGCGGATGCACATAGAGAAAGCACGCACCCGGTCCGCCACGCAGATACTTGTAGCTGCCGCCGACGGCAAAATCGACGTCGAGCGAAGACACGTCGACTTCGAACACCCCGAGCGAGTGATAGACATCGAGCAGCACGCGCCCACCGGCGCGATGCGTACGCGCGACGATCTCGTCGATTCGATCGAGCCGCTGGCCGGTGTTGAAGATCACCTCCGAGACGACGACGAGATCGACCCTTTCGCCGATCGCGAAGAGAAGGTCGTTGGTGTCGAAGCGACCGTCCGCACGCGCTTCGACGAAAACGAGCTCGATGCGTCCGCGGCGCGCGTATTCGCGAAGGATCACGTCGAGCGAGTCGAATTCGCCGCGAGTCGCCACGACGCGGCATCGATCCTCGTCGGCGTTCAGGATTGCGCGCAGTCCCTGCCCCGCGCTCGTCTTCGGAATCACGCAGTCGCTGCGCTGCGCATGCACGAGCCGTGCGAGACGGGTGCGGTATGCCTCCATTTCAGCGAGCCATGCGTCCCACGCGCCGCCCATAGCCTCGTACCAGGCCGCGAGACCTTCGCGGACGTCCGCCTCCGTCACATCGAGCGGCCGGCCGAGCGAATGATTCGCGAGGTAGATCCGGTGCGGCGCATCGTTGCGCGACCGGGAGAAGAGCGGTGCGATGTGGGCGTGAAGCGACGCCTCGGTCAGAGGCCCATCGCCGAGCTCGGCTGCGCGCGCCTCGATCGTCTCGCGGTCCGAGGGCAGCGGCGATCGCATCAGCGCGTCCCGATCACCGTGCGCACGTCGATGAGCTCGGGAAAGAACGTGCGATCGAGCGCGCGCCGAAGAAACGCAACGCCTGAAGAGCCCCCGGTGCCCGGCTTGTAGCCGATGATGCGCTCGACCGTCTTCATGTGCCGAAAACGCCATAGCTGAAACGCTTCCTCGACGTCGACCAGCTTCTCGCACATGTCGTACGCGTCCCACCAGTGCTCCGGGTCTTCGTAGATCCGTGCGAGCACAGGCACGAGATCGGGATTGCGCTCGTAAGGTTGGGTGACGTCGCGCGTGAGCAACGCGAAGGGAATCGGCAGGCCGCGCCGCGCGAGAAGGCGCAGGAACTCGTCGTACAGCGATGGCGCATGCAGCAGCTCGTCGAGCAGCGCGAACGTCGCAGGCTCGTGGCGAAAGACGTCGAGCAGAGCCGCCTGCTTGTTGCCGAGCAGAAACTCGATCGCGCGGTATTGCGCCGACTGGAAGCCCGACGCCGTGCCAAGCGCCGGTCGAAACGCCTCGTATTCGGACGGCGTCAGCGTCTCGAGCACCGCCCACTGCTCGAAGAGCTGCTTCTGGATCAGCTTCACGCGCGCGAGGATCTTGAAGCACGGCTCGAGCGCATCGGCGCGAACGTTGGCGATTGCAGCGCGGAGCTCGTGAATCATGAGCTTCATCCACAGCTCGGACACCTGATGCTGGATGATGAACAACATCTCGTCGTGCCGGGGCGCTTCGCCACCGACGCCGGAGACCGGCTGCTGCGCGTCGAGCAGCCGATCGAGCCGCAGGTATCCGCCGTAGCTTTGGCGGTCGCGCAAATCGGTGACAATACCCGGCTCCAGCTCCACGTTGACCTTTCCTCGAGAAGATGAACGACGACGATCGGCCCCGACGACCCCTACAGCATCTTACCTCCGGCGTCACCGATCATCGATGACGATGCCGATCGCGGCGCTGCAGCGATTCGCGAGCTTGCTGCTGCTGTCGTGCTGTCTTTGCGTGCTCGCGGGTTGCGGTGACCGCACCTCCGCGCGCCGCATCAAGCTTTCCGAATGCCGGCTGTCGAAAGTCGCGCAAGCCGTGCAATGCGGCAGGCTCGAAGTTCCCGAGAATCGCATGCATCCGAACGGACGGCGCCTCTCGATCTTCGTCGCGGTCCTGCCTGCGAATACGTTGTCGCCCGCGCCCGATCCGCTGTTCCTGATCGCCGGCGGTCCCGGGCAGGCCGCGTCGAGCCTCGGCCCGTTCGCGATGCAGCTCGCGCTGGTGCGCCGCACGCGCGACATCGTACTCGTCGATCAGCGCGGTACCGGCCGCTCGTCGCCGCTCGCATGCCCCGCGTTCGCGCCCGACGAGCACGTCGAATTCGATACGGATCCGGTGCCGAAGGCAACGCTTTGCGCGAAGCAACTTGCACAGTCCGGCGTCGACGCCTCGCAATACACGACGAGCGCATGGGTCGAAGACCTCGACGCGGTGCGCGATGCGCTCGGCTATCGTCGCGTGAACCTGTGGGGCGGAAGCTACGGTACGCGAGTCGCGCAGGAATACGTGCGGCGCCATGGCGATCACGTTCGCGGCGTCGTGCTGGATGGCGTCGCGCCGTTTTCGATGCGCATTTCGTTCGACGTCTGGCGCACCCGCGCGCAGGCGCTCGACGCCCTCCTGGCCGCATGTCGCGCGTCGCCCGCGTGCGCGAAGACGCATCGCGACCCGGCCGCGGCACTGGACGAATTGCATGTGTCGTTTGCAAGCGGTAAGGACGTCACGCTTCGGGACCCGCGCACGGGCACGATGCGGCCGATGCGCATCGATTTCGACGCGATCTACGCGGCGCTGCAGCCGCTCACTTACTCACCCGAGGCCGCAAGCCTTATCCCCGAGCTCGTCTCGCTCGCACGGGACGGCGAATACGGGCCGCTCCTGGCAACCGCGCTCACCGTCGTCGGCGATCTGCCGGAGGAATTCACGCCGGCGCTCTTCTACTCGGTGACCTGTGCCGAAGACGTGCCACGGATCACGCCCGAGGAACGCACGAGCGGCGTCGCCGATCCACGCGGACGAGCGCTCGCACGGCGCTCGATCGAGGTCTGCGATCACTGGCCGAAGGGAAGCTATCCTGCGGACTTCGCAACACCCGTCGTGAGCAATGTTCCGGTCCTGCTTCTGTCTGGTGGCCTCGATCCGGTAACCCCACCCCCGTACGCCGCGGAAGTCGCCAAAGGATTTCCCAACAGCCGCCAGGTCGTCGCGGCCGGCTTCGGCCACATCGTCTCGCCGCACGCGTGCGCGCCGCGCCTTGTCGCGGCATTCGTCGACACTGCCACCTTCGACAAGCTGTCCGCCGATTGCATCGAGTTCTTAGCGCGCTCGACGCGGCCGCCGTTGTGGCCCGATCGCCTCGCGCCTTTGCCGTGATCGAAATCGAAGACGTTTCCAAAGCGTTCGGCAAACGCCTCGAAGTGCGCGCGGTGCGCGACGTGACCTTCGAAGCGCCGGACGGGTCGATCACCGGGCTGCTCGGCCCCAACGGCGCCGGCAAGACGACACTCCTGCGGATCGTCGCGACGCTCGTCCTTCCCGACGCCGGGCATGTCGTCGTCGACGGACACGACGTCGTCGACGATCGCTACGCGGTGCGAAGTTCGATCGGCGTGTTGTCCGACGCCCGCGGGCTTTATCCGCGATTGACGGCGCGCGAGAACATCCGCTATTTCGGCGCGCTTCACGGCCTGTCGGGTTCGCGCCTCGAACAGCGCATCGATGCGCTGCTCGCGACGCTTGGCCTCGCATCGATCGCCGATCGGCGTACCGCCGGATTCTCGCAGGGCGAGAAGATGAAGGTCGCGATCGCGCGCGCGCTCGTGCACGACCCGCACACGATCCTGCTCGACGAACCCACGAACGGCCTCGACATCATGAGCGTGCGAACGTTGCGAAGCGAGCTTCGGGCGCTGCGAGCATCGGGCAAGTGCCTGCTCTTCTCGTCGCATGTGATGCAGGAAGTCGCGGCGCTTTGCGATCGCATCGTCGTGCTGTCGCATGGAAGCGTGGTGGCGATCGGCACAGCGGGCGAGCTCATCGCGCGCGCCGGCACGTCAAGCCTCGAGGATGCATTCGTCGCGCTGCTCGGCTCCGATGAAGGAATCGCGGCGTGAACCCCTCACCCGCCTCGCTACCGCTCGGCTCCCTCTCCCCGCAGGGGAGAGGGCTGGGGTGAGGGGCACCATGCGCCGTACCTTCGCCGTGCTCCGCAAGGAGCTCATCGACATGTTCCGCGACCGGCGCACAGGTACGGTGACGCTGCTGTCGTCGATCCTCGCCGGTCCGATCTTCCTGATGCTGATCTTCAACCTGATCGCGAATCAGGCGGAGCGTGCGCGCGACCTGACCCTGCCCATCAAGGGCGCCGAGCATGCGCCGGCGATCGCCGCTTTCCTGGAGCGTCAGAAGGTGGCGATCACGAAGGCGCCGGACGATTATGAAGCGCGAATTCGCCGCGGTGATCTCGACGTCGTGCTCGTCGTCGACGACGCGTTCGCGTCCGATGTTGCGCAAGGCAAACCAGGTACGGTTCGCCTCGTGTTCGACCGCTCCCGCGATCGCGCCCGCGCGTCGATCGACCAGGCGGAATCGCTGCTGCGAGGCTACAACGGCCTCTGGGGTGGCGAGCGGCTGATGCTTCGCGGTGTGACGTCGAGCGTCGCCAATCCGCTTCGCATCGAAAGCGACGATCTCGCCACGCCGCAGCAATCGGGGGCGCTCGTGCTGTTCCTCGTCGCGTACTACGGTCTTTTCGCGTCCGTGATGGGCGGCATGGCGGTCGCGCTCGACACGACCGCCGGCGAACGCGAGCGCCAATCGCTCGAGCCGCTCCTGATGACGCCGGCGCGACCCGCCGAGATCGTGCTCGGCAAGTGGCTCGCGGTGGTCGCGTTCGATGCGCTCGTCGTCTTATTGACGCTGAGCGGCTTCTATCTGACGCTCGCATTCGCGCCGCTGCCGCCCGTCGGCGTGCCCTTCCTGTTTGGCGCGCGCGAATTCGGCCGCTTCCTGCTCGTGCTCGTGCCGATGACACTGATGCTGCCCGCGATCCTGCTCTACGTCGGCAGCCGTGCGCGCGCATACCGCGAAGCGCAGGCCAACGTGTCCGTGCTGCTCTTCGTCGTGTCGCTGATTCCCGTCGTGCAGCTTTTCATGCAACGCAAGGAGCCCGGCTGGTTGGCGCTGGTGCCGGTATCAGCGCAGTACTCGCTGCTCAACACATCACTTCGCGGTGAGGCGCCCGCGCTTTCGCAGCTCGCGTTGTCGTGGCTCGTCCCGATTGCGATCGTCGCAATCGCGCTCTATGCCGTTGCGCGGCGCATTTCGCGCGAGTCCGTCCTCAGCGGCAAATGACGCGCGCGCGACGATCGCAGGCGCGCGCCACACCGGCGCAAGCCGAGATGATGGACACTCGCGAAGTCGCCGCGTACCTGCGCCTGAAGGAGCGGCGCATCTACGACCTCGTTCGCAACCGCGCGATTCCGCACGTGCGCGCGACCGGCAAGCTGCTCTTCCCGCGCATGCAGATCGATGCGTGGCTCGAAGGCAAGGCCGAAGCACCGGCGGTGCCCGCCCACGCGCGACCGCCGATCATCGCCGGCAGCCACGATCCGCTGCTCGAATGGGCGGCGCGCGAATCGCGTTGCGGCCTGGCGATCCTTTCCATCGGCAGCCGTGCGGGCGTCGAGACCCTCGCGCGAGGCGAAGCGACCGCCGCCGCAGCGCACTGGCTCGACGACGCGAGCGGCGAGTACAACGTTCCGCTCGTGCGCACGCTGCTCGCGAGCGCCGACGTCGTCGTGCTCGAATGGGCGCGGCGAACGCAGGGGCTGCTTATGCGCGACGGCAATCCGCATCGCGTGCGAACGATCGTTGATCTCGCGCGAAAGCGGTTGCGTGTGGCCAGGCGTCAGCCGGAAGCGGGCAGTCACCGATTGTTCGTGCATCTTCTCGCTCAAGCTGGCATCGATCCATCCTCGCTCGACTGGACGCGACGCGCCGCGCATGCGGAGACCGAGCTCGCGACGATCGTGCGCGACGGCAATGCCGACGTGGGCCTCGGCATCGAAGCGGCGGCGCGTGCGCACGGGCTCGCGTTCATTCCGCTTACGAGCGAACGCCTCGATCTCATCGCGTGGCGTCGCGATGCCTTCGAGGCGCCGCTGCAGCGTCTTCTTTCCTGGACGCGCACCGCCGAATTCGCGGCGAAGGCCGATGCGCTGGGCGGCTATGACGTCGCCAATACCGGGCGCGTCGTGTTCAATGCGTGAAAGAGTCGGCGTCGCGCACGACTCGGGCCGTCAGGCGGCCGGTCGCGCGATATCCGATGCAGTGAGCGCGATTCGGTGCATACTGTTGTGTCCGCTCCCTGCCCGAGCGTCCGGACGGATCGCGAATCCGGACACCCGTTGCAAAACCAGGGATCGAGGTCGAATCGACGTTTCGACCGTGCTTGATGCGCAAGCGGCGTGGCGCGATGCATCCGCACTTTCTCGCGACGCGCCTGACACCGCTTCTGAAAGGAACGCAATGACCGAAGGCTATGCCTCGCCGGCGATCCGCGATCGGTTTCTCGATGCGCTCGACGCGGGCGATCGAACACTTTCGACCGAGCTCGCACGTGACCTCACCGGCTGCGGCAATCCGCTCCCCGGCATGACGTGCGGGCAGCTCGGTCTTCCCATTGGCAGCACTTACGGCTCGGCTGCGCTTCGCGTGTTGCTGTGGTACTCCGAGCCACGATAGCAACCGATGGGCAGCGCAACGATGAGCAGCATCATGGATTGCCTGAGGAAATACGGTCAGCGACTCGACCTGGAGATCGCCGGAGAGACCGGTGTGCCGCTGGAAATCGTCCGCGAGCGGCTTGCAGCGCTTGCGGCGGACGGTGCAGTGATCAGGTGCGCGCTGACGCGTTTCGAGAACGGCAAACGTATCGATGCCTGGCAGTGTCGCGTCGCGGGTTATGTACCTCCACGCGCGCCGGGCCGCAAGCCTCTCCCAAAAGAGTAAGCGGCGTAGTCCAAAGCCGCATCAGCATCGCCGGCCACTTCCAAGTCGCTGCATCCGCCACCGCATCTTGCCGGGTTTTGTTTCGTTGCGGCGTATCGACTTATGTGGCATAATATCGACCGCGATCGTCAAGCAGTGCCGTTGCTGGTCTTCAGGTAGCCGCGATCCTGCGGCTGCTTCTCTTCCTCACCTGCCATCTTGATTTTCGCCCTATCCAGGGGCAGTGTCCCCTTTATCGTTCATTCAGGAAATCAAGACATGGCAACAGGCACGGTTAAGTGGTTCAACGAGTCCAAAGGCTTCGGCTTCATCACGCCCGCGGACGGTGGCAAAGATCTCTTCGCGCATTTTTCAGCAATTCAGGAACAGGGCTTCAAAACGCTGAAGGAAGGTCAACGCGTCAGCTTCGACGTCAGTATGGGCCCCAAGGGGCAACAGGCGTCCAACATTCGCTCGGACGCCTGACCCTGCGGCCCGACAGGGCGCATTCGCAAAAGACGACGCGCCCATGCAACGAGGCCCGGCGGGTTGCCGGGCCTTTTTCATTCATTCGCAGCAGGAATCCTGATGGCCAAAGAAGAACTTCTCGAAATGAACGGCGTGGTGGCTGAAGTCATGCCCGATTCGCGCTATCGCGTCACGCTCGACAACGGACACGACCTGGTTGCTTACAGCGCGGGAAAGATGCGAAGGCATCACATCCGCATCATCGCGGGCGACAAGGTTTCCCTGGAGATCTCGCCCTACGATCTCAGCAAAGGCCGCATCACGTTTCGGCATATCGATACGCGGGCCAGCGTCGCCGCACCGCTTCGAGCTGCAAACCGAATCCGCAAGTACGCTCGTCGCTGATCGAAGCGATCCTTCGACGCTCCATTTGCACAGCGGGTTCTTTCGATCGGAACGTCCGGGCCGAAACCCGTAGCGCTTTACGCAGCGACACGCCGCAGGCGCGAAAGCGCGAAACCCAACTCCGAGTCGTCTCCTGCCGAAACCTCGGCGGCGATCTCCTCGGCGGCACCAAGCGCGGCGGTCGCCGCCGAAGACGAGCCGGCAAGCTGCTCGGCTTCGCATCGATTGCAAAGCAAAATGCCGACGCTTGCTCGATCGGACACTGCGCGGAGCAGCGTTTCTCCGGCATCCAGACGGCTACGCGCCTCGTCGAATTTGCCGCGGCGCGCGGAGAGGACGCCGGCGTAGCCGAGGATTTGTCCCTCCAGGCGCCGAAGCTCGAACTCGCGCGCGATGGCAAGAGCGGAATCGTAATGGCTCTCCGCCTCGTCGAGCTCGGCGAGCGCGTCATGAACCATACCGAGGTTGCAAAGCACGATGCCCTCGGCCTCGACATTGCCGATTTCTCGCGCCACGACCAATCCCATGTCGAGGTGCTCCCGGGCGTCCTCGAATCTTCCTTCGAGGTAGTTCAGCAGCCCCAGATTGCATAGCGTGTTGCTTTCGATCATCCGGTCGCCCTGGGTTCGCGCCATGGCAAGCGCTGCTTCGCAATGGAAGCGTGCCTTGCTTGCGCCGGAGACTTCTATCGTTCCGAGGTTGCCGAGCGCGCTCACTTCGCGTCGTGCGTCGCGCGCTTTCCTCGCGAGACCGAGCGCAGCCTCGAAGTGAGGCAGCGCGTCGTCCGCCTTGCCGAGCGAGATTTGCAGGGTTCCGAGCTTGTTTCTCGCTTCGCTTTCCAGCGCGCAGTCGGACAGATCGCGTGCGGCAGCGAGCGCGAGCTCGAGAACCTCGTGGGCTGATTGCGTACGACCACCGTGAATATCGAGGGCGCCGAGGTTCAACAGTGCCCGGGCCTCGCAGGCACGGTCGCGTGCCTCGCGAGCTTGTTCGAGCGATTTTTCCAGTGCGATGCGCGCGTCGGCGACCTTCCCGAGGAGCCGCAGTGCGGAGCCGGCAACCCCGTACACGATCGCGGCCGTACCCGGCTCGAGGCCGGGGATCGCCTGGACCAGCGAGGAGAGCTCGACGCCGACTCGAAACGGCCCGCGCAAGGCGAGTACGCTCCACGCGGCCTGCAATGTCCTGGCGGCCGTCGTCGCCTCATTGCGCGCCGCGGAGCGACGGCACGCAATGACGAGATTGTCGAGCTCCGCGCTGGCATCCTTGACCAGGGTCGGCTGGTCGAGCGACGCAAAGTAAGCGCCGTGCCTGATCTCGGCCGCTCGCGCCGCCGCGGGCCCGCTGCCCGCATAACGCTCCGTCGTGCGCAGGTGCTCGGCCGCGTACTCCTGCACGCTGACCAGGAGGTCGAAGCGATCGTCCGCCACCTCCCTGACAAGCGATTTCTGAACGAGCGATTGGAGCACGTCGATCGCCCACGGCGCGTCATTGCCGCCGTCGAGATCGAGCACGGCTTCCACTGCTTCGAGCGTAAAGCCGGCCTCGAACACCGAAAGCTGCGCCAACGCCGCTTTCTCCGGCAACGACAACAGGTCCCACGACCAGTCGAATACCGCGCGCAGCGTCGCCTGACGATCGAGACGCCCGCCGACCGAAGACAGGAGCTTGAAGCGGTCGCTCATGCGCGCCAGCAGCGCGCGTGGCGGCATCACGCGTACTCGCGCGGCAGCAAGCTCGATGGCGAGTGGCAGACCGTCCAGCAGCTTGACGAGCGGGCCGATCGCCGCCTGATCCTCGGCGCTCGACACGAAGCCGGGCTTCGCTGCTTCCGCTCTTTTCACGAACAGAGCGGACGCATCGTGCGTTGGCAGCGGCCCGAGTGCGAGAATCTCCTCGCCGGGCAGCCCGAGCACTTCGCGCGTCGTGACGAGAAATCGGGCGAAGCTCGCACGGTTCAACCATCGGCCGAGCGTTTCTTCGGCGAGACGCGCGACCTGCTCGAAATTGTCGAGGATAACGAGGCATTGGCGACGTCCGGCAATCGCGTTGCCAATGCGCGTGACCGGCTCGTCGCTGCCAAGCGGGACACCGAGACCCTCCGCGGCGGCGTGGAGGATGCCATCCAACGTTCTCGCCTCGGAGAGATCGCAGAACCAGACGCCACCCGGGAAGGCATCGAGCGCGCTCCAGCCGAAGCGCGTGACGAGGCGTGTCTTGCCGGTGCCGCCGACACCGAGGACCGACACGAGCCGCCCGTCTCGGCGTAAGCGCTTTGCCAATTCCGCGAGCGAATCGTCTCGCCCCACGAAGGCATCGCGTTCAGCGGGGAGACTGTGGACGGCCTGTGAGATCAACGTCGGAAAATCCGCGCGCAATCCGGATGCGACGACCTGGAGAAGTCGCTCAGGATTGGGCAAGCCCTTGAGCCGGTGCTCTCCCATTTCGCGGAGCGTGACGCCATCGGGAAGGTCGCCGCGAAGCAACTCCGCCGTCGTCGAGGAAAGCAGCACCTGCTCGCCGTGGGCGACCGACATGATGCGTGCAGCGCGATTCAACGGCGCTCCGAAATAATCGCCGTCGCGGTGCTCGGCGGCGCCGCTGTGCAAGCCCATACGCACTCTGATCCTGATCGGCGGTTCGGGCGCTTGCGTCGTGGCGCCTGGCGCGCCGATCGCGGCTTCCTGCAGATCGCGTTGCGCGTGAACGCACGCCGCGATTGCGTCCTTCGCGGTGCCGAAAACCGCGTACACACCGTCGCCCGTGGTCTTGAAGACATGTCCGCCCGACGATTCGATGGCCGAACGCAAGACGCCGTCGTGCCGTGCGAGGAAAGCCCTCATCGCATTCGGAGCGTGCTCCCACAGCATCGTGCTGCCCTCGATGTCCGTGAAGAGGAAGGTGAGGGTTTGGGTCGATGCGGCATTCAGCATGGGCGGCAGCCCTCCGGATGCCATTGTCCGGGAAGTCGGAGGGTCGCGGAAAGTCCGCCAGTTCTCGCGGGACGTCCGCAACGGCGGCAGCGCTGACGACCTGACGCGGCGAGGTCGCGTGTTACGGAGCCGCGACGCCGACCGCTTATTCCATTACCGGAACGCCGCATTGCCTGCGGCGCGCTGTTCGTCAGCGCGTCTTGACGCGAAGCGGCAGTTTCGTGACGGTCGCGCTATCGACGTCGATCTCGTAGCGCTCGACGACCTTGGACTTTTCGGGCGGTACGAGGCCGAGTTTCTCGGCCGCGCGCCGCGCCTTGAATTCCTCTAGCGCTTTCGACGCCATGCCCGTGGGCTTGAAAGTTGAATTGGTATGCGTGGCGAGCGACGTGCCCATCTTCCTGAGCGCGGCCGCAAGCTTGCGTTTGTGAATGCTGCTCGATTTGCTCGACGACATGATCGACACCGGATTTGTGTGCTCGGACGCGCACTGTTCGCGTAGCTATGATCGTGCCGGCACTCGTTATGCCGGTGTCATAAGTATGCGCGATCGCGAAGGCGTTGGCGCGGCCGGCGACGAACGTACGCTCGTCGGGCTCCGGGGGCTGTCGCATGCGCGCACGCTTTCGAGCAAACACTGTGCACGACAGCCTGTTCAGCACCGTGGAACGCACGCATACGAGCGTTCGTCGATCTTCACGAGCTGCACCTTTGTGCCGTAGAGACGCTCGATATTCTCCGGCGTCAGCGCGCGCTCGACGCTGTCGAACGCCAGCATGCGGCCATCGAAGAGCAGCAACGCGCGATCGGCGTGCGCGAGCGCCTGGTCGGGCTCGTGCGTCGAGAACAGAATCGTCATCCCGCGCGCGCGCAATCGATCGACCTCCGCGAGCACGCGCAAGCGATTGCCGAAGTCGAGGCTCGTCGTCGGCTCGTCGAGCACGAGCACGGGCGCGGCCTGCGCAAGCGCACGCGCGATCATCACGAGTTGTCGTTCGCCGCCCGACACTTCGTTGATCGCGCGCGTTGCGAGCGTGCCGATGCCAAGCGTGTCGAGCGCGGCATAGGCAACGTCGTAATCGCCGCGTCCAGGCCGGGCGAACACACCGATTCGTGCTGCGCGTCCCATCAGCACCGCTTCGAGCACGCTGAAGCCGAACGCCGACGAGTGCTGCTGCGGCACGTACGCCAGCTTTCGTGCGCGCTTCGCAGGCGCGAGCCTGGCCACTTCCTCTCCGTCGATCGCGAGCATGCCGCCCTGCACGGGCAGCAAGCCGAGCAGCGTGCGAAAGAGCGTCGTCTTGCCAGCGCCGTTGCCGCCGAGCACCGCAAGCGTTTCGCCGGGCGCGAGCGTGAAGGAGACACCGGCGCCGATGCGCCGTGCACCGATGCCGAACGCGAGGTCGCGAACGTCGAGCAATTGGCTTCGCTTGCGTAGTCGGTCACTGGTGGCCTGTAACGGGTGAATCGGTAGTGTCTGGCTTGCTCTTCGCGCCGATTGCTTTGTTGCCTTTGCTCGCAAGGGGATCAACCAATGCTTCGCAACGGCACCTCGCACTCAGCGCGAATAGCGGCGCCATACCACTTTCGTTCACTACCGATTCCCCCGTTACAGGCCACTAGAACACGCGCCGCGTTCGCGCGAGAAGCGCGATGAACACCGGCGTGCCGACGACGGCCGTGAGAATGCCGGGCGGCAGCTCGATCGGTGCGATCGTTCGTGCGATGGTGTCGATCAGGAGCATGAATGCTGCGCCGAAGATCGCCGCGACGGGCAGGAGGCGCGAAAATTCGGGGCCCACGACGAGCCTTGCCATATGGGGAACCACCAGGCCCACCCAGCCGATGATGCCCGACACGGCGACACTCCCGGCCGTCGCCAGGGTCGCGGCCGCGACGACCACGGCGCGCAGGCGCTTCGCATCGATGCCGAGCGCGCGCGCCTCGTCCTCGGCAAGCGCGAGCACGTTGATGCGCCACGCGAGGGCGAACAGCACGACGAGCGCAAGCGCCACGGCGGGCAGCAGGCTCGTCGCTTCGGCAGGCGACGACGATGCGAAGCTTCCCATCAGCCAGAACGTGATCGCCGGCAGCTCGTTGTACGGATCCGCGAGATACTTGAGTATCGAGATCGCTGCGCCGAGCAGGCTCGCGACCACGATGCCGGTCAGGATCAGCGTGACGATCGGATCGTGCGCACGAAGCCGCGCGGCGATGATCATCACGGCGCCAACCCCCGCGAGCCCGCCGACGAACGCGGCGCTCTCGATCACGAGAAAGCCCGCGCCGAGGAAGATGCCAAGCACGGCGCCGAGCGCCGCGCCCGACGAAACGCCGAGCGTATCGGGCGCGACGAGCGGATTGCGAAACAGATGCTGATATGCGGTTCCGGCCGACGCAAGCGCGGCGCCGACGAGCATCGCTACGCCTATGCGGGGCAGGCGTATTTGCCAGACGATTGCGTCGGCCGTGTTCGCCGCAACGCTTCCCGTCGTGTGGCGCCAGAGCACGCGCACGACATCGTCGGGGGTCAGCGGATAACGGCCGGCACAAAGCGCGAGCAGCGAAAAGGCCACGAGACCGAACAGTGCGGCGACGAGCGTCACGCGCGCCTTGACGTCGGATGCGTTGGTTCCCCGTGAAGCGCGAAACGGCGTCAAATCGGAAGCGAAGGCGCGAGCCACGATCGGTCGAGCAGGCGATGAGGGGGACAGTGGAATGAGCCGAATGGTAACGGGCCGCGCCGTGGCCCCAACCTGCAGCACACACGAAGACGCCAAACCGTCGTCGCGCACCGGCCGCGACGCCACGACGTTCGACATCAGGCGTCGGTCCCTGCATTCGGAAAGAACAACTGCTTGCCGCCGATCTTGTAGCTCGCGATCACCTCCTGGCCGCGCTTCGAGACAAGCCAGTCGATGAACTTCTGCCCGAGGTCCTTCTTGACGCTCGGGTGCTTTTCGGGATTCACGAGCATCACGCCGTACTGATTGAAGAGGCGCTTGTCGCCTTCGACGACGATCTCGAGGTCGCCGCGGTTTCTGAAGTTGAGCCACGTGCCGCGATCGGACAGGATGTACGCGTTCATGCCGGACGCCGTGTTGAGCGCGGGGCCCATGCCCGATCCGGTCTCGCGATACCACGGCCCCTTCGCCTTCGCGATGTCGATGCCGGCGTCCTTCCACAGCCTGAGCTCCGCCGCGTACGTCCCGCTCTTGTCGGCGCGCGAGACGAACGGCGCCTTCGCTTCGGCAATTTTCTGGAACGCAACGGCAATGTCCCTGCCGTCCGCGACACGCGCGGGATCCGACTTCGGGCCGATCAGCACGAAATCGTTGTACATCACCGGATAGCGCTTGACGCCATTGCCCTCGGCGAGCCACTCGAGCTCTGCCGCCTTGTCGTGCACGAACACGACATCGGCATCGCCGCGGCGACCGATGTCGAGCGCCTGTCCGGTGCCGACGGCGACGACGTGCACGTCGATGCCGGTGTCTTTCGTGAACGCGGGCAGCAGATGGCCGAACAGCCCCGACTGCTCGGTCGATGTCGTCGACGCGACCGTGATGAACGGGTGCTGCGCGAACACTTGCGTAGCGAAGAGCAGTAGGAACGCGCTTCCGATATTTCTCGACCAATTCGATATCACCGGCATCCTCTTTTCGATCACAAACGTTCTCCCTCGAGAAAATTTCTCGCTTCGGGCGACCGCGGGCAGGCAAAAAACGTCGCGGCGTCCGTGTGCTCGGTCACGCGCCCCGCCGACATGAAGACGACGCTATCCGCAAGACGCTTCGCCTGCGCAAGGCTGTGCGTCGTCATCACGATCGTCGTGCCGCCCGCGTGAACGGCCTCCACGATGCTCTCGACCGCCCGCATCGACGGCGGGTCGAGACTCGCGGTCGGCTCGTCGAGAAACAACACTTCGGGCGCGAGCGCCGAAGCGCGCGCGAGCGCGAGCCGTTGCCGCTCGCCGCCGGAGAGGACGCGGGCGGACCGATCGGCGATGTCGCTCAAACCCACGCGCGAAAGCGCGTTGTCGGCACGAGCGCGGGCTTCGCGGCCGCGCACGCCGGCAAGCGCGAGCGCATGCAGTACGTTGCCGGCGGCCGAGCGCCGCAGCAGCACGGGACGCTGGAACACCATCGCCTGTCGCGGCGGCCGCGTCGTCGACCCGCCCCATGCAATGCGTCCCGAATCGGGCGCGATCAGCCCATGCAGAACGCGAAGCAGCGTGCTCTTGCCCGCGCCGTTCGCGCCCAGGATGAACGTACGAAGCGACGGCTCGATGCGCGCGCCGACGCGATCGAGCACGCGCGTGCCGCGACGCATGATGGTGACGTCGTGCGCGACGATCGGCAGACCCACGGCGATTTCGACGTCACCCAAAACGCGCCCTCGCCCATTGTCGCGTCAGATGTGCGCCGACGTTGACGAGAATCACGAGCGAGACGAGCACGATGCCGAGGCCGAGCGCGAGCGGCAGGTCGCCCTTGCTCGTCTCGAGCGCGATCGCCGTCGTCATCACGCGCGTGACGCCATCGATGTTGCCGCCGACGATGATCACCGCCCCCACTTCCGAGGCGGCGCGACCGAAGCCCGCGAGCAGCACCGTCAGCAGCGAAAAGCGCGTGTCCCACAGAAGCGTCAGCGTCGATTGCCACCACGAAGCATTCAGGCTTCGCAGTTGCTCGCGGTATTCGACCCACGCGTCCTCGACCACCTGGCGCGTCAGCGCCGCGACGATCGGCACGATCAGGAACGTCTGCGCGATCACCATCGCGGTCGGCGTGAAGAGCAGGCCGAACTCGCCGAGCGGACCGGCTCGCGACAGGAGCAGATAGACGACGAGGCCGACGACGACCGGCGGCAATCCCATCGCCGCGTTCAGCGCAACGACGAGCGGATTGCGGCCGGGAAAGCGCACGATGCCGATGGCCGCGCCGAGCGGCAAGCCGATCACCGCCGAGCACAGCGTCGACGTCAGGCTGATGGCGATCGAGAGGCCGACGATCTGCGCGAGGCGCGGATCGACGTGCGTGACCATGTGGAGCGCCAGCGCAAGGCTCTGCGAGATCGTGTCCATCGGGGTTGCAGTCTGTGCCGTCCGACTGCAATTTTATGCTGTTATTACAAAAACACGCAGTGTTGGGTCGGACACCAGACTCGGAAACGGCAGAAGATTGGCCCAAATGAATCGGGAGTCTGGTGTCTGACCCCAGACTGGTCGGCTCGGATTCAGGCCAGCTCGCGCAGCACCGCGAGCGGCGCAACGCGCACCACCTCGCGCGTGCCGAGCCAGCCGGCGACGAGCACGGCGAGCGCGCCGCCCACGATGCCGTACGCGAAAATGATCGGATTGAACGTGAAGCGGATGTCGAACACGCGATCGGCGAGCGCCCATCCGATTGCGCTCGCTCCCGTTGCACCCAGCAGCCCTGCGAGCGCGCCTTGCAGCAGGAATTCGGCGAAGTGCGCGCCGCGCAGTTGCGCGCGCGATGCACCGAGCGTACGCACGATGGCTGCGTCCCGCTTCCGTTCGTCCTGCGTCGATGCAACGGCCGCTTGCAGGACCAACAATCCGCCGGCGAGCGTGAAGAGGAACACGAATTCGACCGCCTGCGCGACGCGATCGACGATCCCCTGCAGTTCCCGCAGGATTTCCGCCACGTCGATCGCGAGGATGTTCGGATAGCGCTGCACGAGGCCCGAGAGCCAGCCGGGATCGGCTTCGGGCGCGCGGAACGCCGCGATATACGTCGCCGGTAACGCGTCGAGCGCACCGGGCGCGAACAGTGCGAAGAAATTGACGCGAAAGCTGTCCCAGTCGACCTTGCGCGTGCTCGTGACCGGCGCGGTGATCCGGATGCCACCCGCGTCGAACGTCAGGCGATCGCCGACCTTGACGCCGAGTGTTTTCGCAATGCCGTCCTCGAGCGAGATGCCCGCATCCGCTCCCTTCGCATCCGCCGGCCAGAAGCGCCCGTTCGTGACGCGATTGCCGATGGGCAATCGATCGGTCCACGACAGATTGAATTCGCGCTCGGCGAGCCTTCGCGCGCGCGTGTCGGTGTAATGCGACGTGTCGAGCGGCGCACCGTTCACTTCGACCAGCCTTCCGCGCACCATCGGCTTGAATTGCGCATCGACGGCAAGCCGTTGCCCAAGCCATGCATGCGCGTCGGCGACCTGATCAGGGAGCACGTTGATCAGGAATTGATTGGGCGCGTCGGGCGGCAGGCTCGCGCGCCAGTCGCGCACGAGATCGGTGCGCACGACGGTGAGCAGCAGAAGCGCCGTAAGACCGAGCGCGAGCGCGCCGATCGACAGGCTCGATGCGAGCGCGCGACGCCGAAGATTCGCGAGGCCGAAGCGCCACGAGACGCCGCGCGCCGGCACGCGACGCAAAAGCGCGAGCAGCGCGAACGCGAGCACGGCGGCGGCAACGAGCAACGCTGCGACGCCGGCGAGCATGATGCCGGCGGCTTGCGCTTCGCGCGCCTGCCAGCCGATCAGAAGCGCGATCGTCGCGATCCCGCACGCGTAAGCGATGACGCCCGACACACGCGGGCGCGGCAAGTCGCGACGCAGCACGCGAAGCGGTGGAACGTTCGCGAGCGCGAAAAGCGGCGGCAGCGCGAAGCCCAACAGCAGGAGCATGCCCGTCGCGAGCGCTGCTGCCGCGGGCGCAACCGAAGGCGCCGGCAGCGTCGCGACGAACGCATGCGCGAGCAACATCGCGAGCAATTGCTGCCCGACGAGCGCGCCAACGAGTCCGAGTACGCTCGCGGCGAGCCCGAACACGATGAACTGGATCATGAAAAGCGCGAGCGTTCGTGCCACAGGCGCGCCGAGACAGCGGAACATCGCGGCCGCATCGAGATGGCGACGCAAATAGCGCGATGCGGCGAGCGCCACTGCGACCGCGGCAAGCAACACGGCGACAAGCGCCGAAAGGCCGAGGAATCGCTCGGCGCGATCGAGCGTCTGCCGCACTTCGGGCCGCAGCTCGCGCACCGTTTCGACGCGCTGCCCGGCGGCAATGCGATCGGCGAGCCAGGTGCGGAAGTTGTCGACCTGCGCAGGCTTGGGCGCGGCGACGAGCAGCCGCCAGGTTGCGCGGTTGCCCGGCTGCAAGAGATGGGTTGTCGGCACGTCGCGCAGATTCAACAAAAGCTTCGGGCCCGGCGCGAACGTCAATCCGGCGATCTCGGGCTCCTGTGCGACGATCGCCGTCACAGTGAGCGTTGCATCGCCGACGGCAAGCTTGCTGCCGACGTGCGCGCCGATGCGATCGGCAAGCCGCGTGTCGATCCATGCGTCGCCCGGCGCGGGAATGCCCACCGCCGCATGCTTCGTACCGTTCGCCGGATCGACGATCGTGATCGCGCCGCGCAATGGATAGCCATCGCTCACCGCCTTGACGTCGGTCAGCACCGCCGTTTCGCTGTCACGCGTCGATACCATGCTGTTGAAGCGGATCGCGGGCGACGTCGCGAGTCCCAGGCGTTTCGCTTCGTCGGCGTACTCGTTCGGCAGCGGCCGATCACCGCTCACCATCAGATCGGCGCCGAGCAGGAGATTCGCCTGCCTCGACAGACCTTGCTTCACGCGATCGGCGAAAAAGCCGACGGTGCCGACGCTCGCGACGGCGAGCACGATCGCGACGATCAGCACGCGCAGCTCGCCCGCGCGCCAATCGCGCGCGGCTAGGCGAAGTGCGAGACGGAACGTTCGCATGGAACGGCGATCGACTCGTCGGCGACGAGGCGGCCCGCGGCCAGCGATATTCGTCGCTCGCAGCGGCTCGCGAGGTTCACGTCGTGCGTCACGAGCAGAAGCGTCGTGCCGTGCTCGCGATTGAGCCGGAACATGAGCTCGGCGACTTCGATGCCGGTGGTGTTGTCGAGATTGCCGGTCGGCTCATCGGCCATCAGCACGCGCGGCTCGCCAGCGAACGCGCGCGCGATCGCGACGCGCTGCTGCTCGCCGCCCGACAACTGACGTGGGTAGTGCGTCGTGCGCCGCGCAAGGCCGACGCGCGCGAGCCATTCGCGTGCACGCGTTGCGGCGTCGCTCATGTCGGCGAGCTCGAGCGGGAGCATCACGTTCTCGAGCGCGGTCAGCCCGGGCAGGAGTTGAAACGATTGAAACACGAACCCGAGCAGTCGCTGCCTGAGCGCGGCGCGGCCGTCCTGGTCGAGCGAGGCGAGCGACACGCCATCGAGCATGACGTCACCCTCGGTCGGATCGTCGAGACCCGCGAGGAGGCCGAGCAGCGTCGTCTTGCCCGAGCCACTTGCGCCGACGATCGCGACCCTTTCGCGGTCGGCGATGTCGAAGCTCACGCGATCGAGAATCGAAAGCGGCGAATCGCCGCTTCGAACCACTTTCGACAGGCGATCCGCCCTGATGATGGGGTGCATCGGCGTTCGATTCTACGCGGCGCGATTGGTGCCCTTGCCGTTCGGCTGCGTGTTTCCCGGACGCTACAATCGACCGATGTCGAACCTGTCTTCGCGATGGCTGAAATGCGTGCGTTGCACGCTTGTTCTCCAAGGCTTCGCGCTGCTCGTCGCCTGCGCGGCGCTTTCGGCCGCGGCGGCCACGGACCCGCCGATCATCCTCGTCGTCGGCGATTCGATCTCGGCAGGCCTCGGGCTTGCGCGCGGGGAAAGCTGGGTCGACCTGCTCGGTACGCGCCTTGCGCAGGAGGGTCGCCGCGAAAACGTCGTCAATGCATCGATCTCCGGCGACACGACGGCTGGCGGACGCGCACGGCTGCCGGCGCTGCTGCGTCAGTACCATCCGTCGATCGTCATCATCGAGCTCGGCGGCAACGATGCATTGCGCGGCGGGAATCTCGACGCAACCCGCGCGAACCTCGACGCGATGGTCCGCGATGCGCAAGCAGCGCACGCGAAGGTGCTGCTCGTCGGCACGAAGGTGCCGCCGAACTACGGCAGTGCCTACGCGCGACGCTTCGAGGCGCTGTACGCCGATGTCGCGAAAGCGCGTGGCGTTGCGCTCGCGCCGTACATGTTCGAGGGCTTCGGCGAGGATCTTTCGCAATTCCAGGAAGACCGCATTCATCCCAAGGCATCGGCCGAGCCGCATGTCGTCGACAACGTGTGGCCGGCGCTCGCGCCGCTGCTTTCGAAGCGGTGATTGGACCGAGTCCATGACGCCATGAATGCGCCGTTGCCCCCCGGGCCGCCGCCGCGCTTCGCGCATCGCGCATCGGTCGACGACATTGGATCGTTTACCGAACGCATCGACGTCCGCTCGCCCGGCGAATACGCCGAGGATCACATACCCGGCGCGCTCAACCTGCCCGTGCTCGACGATGCCGAGCGCGCGATGGTCGGAACGATGTACGTCCAGACGTCGGCGTTCGATGCGCGCAAGGCGGGCGCAGCCATCGTCGCGCGCAACATCGCACGGATCGTCGAGACGCACGTGCAGGCCAAGCCGCGCGACTGGACGCCGCTCGTCTACTGCTGGCGCGGCGGACAGCGCAGCCGTGCGCTCGTTCACGTGCTGAACGAGATCGGATTCGGCGCGGTGCAGCTCGACGGCGGCTATCGCGCCTATCGCCGGCATGTCGTGGCGCTGCTCGCGCAATGGCCGCGCCAGTTTCGCTATCGGGTCGTTTGCGGGCCCACGGGTTCGGGAAAATCGCGACTCATCGCAGCGATCGCGGCGGAAGGCGGAAAGGTCCTCGATCTCGAGACGCTCGCGCGGCACCGCGGATCACTGCTCGGCGACATTCCGGGCGCGCCGCAGCCCTCGCAGAAGGCATTCGAAAGCGCACTCTACGCCGCGTTTTGCAGGCTTGATGCATCGTTGCCCACATTCGTCGAGGCGGAGAGCCGGCGCATCGGGCGCCTGCAGGTTCCGGACGCGCTGCTCGAAGCAATGCGCGCGTCGCCCTGCGTCCGGCTCGACGTGCCGAAACGCGCGCGCGTGGCGATGCTCGACGCCGATTACGAGCATTTCGCGCGTGATCCCGACCAGCTCTCGACCTTGCTCGAACCGCTCGCGAAGCTGCACGGCAAGGAAGTGATGGCGCGATGGCAGGCGATGGCGGCGCGTGGCGAACGGGGTGCGCTCGTCGACGATCTGCTCGAGCTGCACTATGATCCTTCGTATGCGCGCGCGGCGAAGCGCAATTTTCCTCGTCTGCGAGACGCCGGCGTGGTGCACGTGAACGGCGTCGACGACGCGGCGTTTCGTGCCGCAGCGCGACAATTGCTCGACCGCATCGTATGAGCGACTACGCGTTTCGCATCGTGAATGTCTTCGCGGAAGCACCGCTCGCCGGCAATCCGCTCGCGGTGTTGGGAGACGCGCGCGGGCTCGACGCGCCGACCATGCAGGCGATCGCGCTCCAGTTCAACCTGTCCGAGACGACGTTCGTAACGCCATCGACGATCGCGACGCGGCGCGTGCGCATCTTCACGCCGGCGTTCGAGATGCCGTTCGCCGGGCATCCGACGCTCGGCACCGCGCACGTCGTGCGCGCGCTTGCCGGCGGCAATCGCGTAACGCTCGAGATGCAGGCGGGCGTCATTCCGGTGAGCGCGGATGGCGATGTATGGACGCTGACCGCGAATGCGCCCAAGGATCCTCGCGCCGCGGCGTCGCGCGAAGATCTCGCGGCGATGCTCGCGCTCGCGGCCGACGATCTCGACGCATCGCTTGCGCCGCTCTGGATCGACACCGGCAGCGAGCAATTGGTGATTCCGCTCCGATCGTTCGATGCGGTACGACGGGCGCGTCCTTCGCCTGCGGCGCTGCTCGAGCACGCAAGCAACGGCGACCGCGCGCTTGCGTACGTCTTCGCGCGCGAGAGCGATCGCGTGCTCGCGCGTTTCTTCTTTTCCAAATATGGCGCCATCGCCGAAGACCCCGGCACCGGGTCCGCTTGCGCGAACCTCGGCGGCTACCTGCTCGTCACCGGCGCGCCGCTGCCGCAGCGGCTTGCGATCGACCAGGGCGAGGCGGTCGGAAGGCCGTGCAGGCTCGGCCTTGCCGTGGAGACGGATCGCTCGATCCGCGTGTCGGGCCGTGTCGTAGAAATCGGTCGCGGGACGCTGTCGCTGTAGCCGTTACATCTGCTTGCATCCTTTCGTCGCCGCACCGTCAACGCCAGGCGCGGATCGGCGTTAGGCTCGAAAGCGAGCCAGGCCCATCGCCGATGCCATCCTTCCCTTCCCCCGATCGCGCGAGCCGCGTGTTCGCCTGCCTGATTGCGATGTGCATCGCGGCGGTCGCGCACGCCGATGGCGGGGCGCGCCTTTCCTTCGACGATGCGCGTCATCTTCTCGCGCGAACGGGCTTCGGACCCACGCCCGCCGAGGTGCACGCCTTAGAGGGACGCACGCGCGCCGAGGCCGTCGACGCGCTACTCGCCGGCGCGCCTACGACGCCGACGCTGGCTCCGCCAACCTTCACGCTAACGTCAACGCCCTCGGACGAGCGTGCGCATCCGGGCATGAGCCAGGACGAGCGCAAGGCGCTTCGGCAACACGAACGCACGCACGTGCAGGCGTTGCGAAGCTGGTGGCTCGCCGAGATGTGCGCCACCGACTCACCGCTCACCGAGCGGATGACCCTGTTCTGGCATGACCACTTCGCGACCGGCGTGCAGAAGGTGCGCGATGCGCGGCTCATGTATCAGCAGAACGCGCTCTTTCGACACGAGGCGCTCGGCAACTTCGCCACACTTCTCCACGCCGTGGCGAAGGATCCCGCGATGCTCGTCTGGCTGGACGGTGGGCGCAATCGCGAAGGGGCGCCGAACGAGAATTTCGCGCGCGAGGCGATGGAGCTCTTCACGCTGGGCGAGGGTCATTACACGCAAGCCGACGTCGCGGACGCGGCGCGCGCATTCACGGGATTCGTCGTCGATCGCGCGAACGATCGCGCGCTTTACCGTCCTCGCCGCCACGACGATGGCGAAAAGACGATGCTCGGCGTACACGGACGTCTGGACGCCGACGGCGCCATCGACGTGCTGCTCGCGCGTCCCGAAACCGCGACGTTCATCGTCACGAAGCTGTGGCGCGAATTCGTGTCGCCCGCGCCCGATGCGCACGAAGTTGCGCGCATCGCCGACGCATTTCGCACATCGCACTACGACATCAAGACCGCCTTGCGGACGCTTCTGCTGTCCGATGCATTCTGGGATACGAAGAATCGCGGCACGCTCGTCAAGAGCCCGGTCGAGCTCGTCGTCGGGACACTTCGCGTGCTTCGCATCGACACCGACGATCTGCGTCCCGCTGTCGTCGCGACGAATCGCATGGGCGAGGCGCTGTTCGCACCGCCGAACGTTCGCGGCTGGCCGGGCGGTGACGCATGGATCACGAGCGCAACGCTGCTCGTGCGGGAACAGTTCATCGGTCGTGTCACGCGCGAGGCTTGGGGCGCGATGACAAGCGAGCCGATGAAAGCGAAATCCGGCGAATGGCAGCACGTGCTCCTCGCATTGCCGCCGGTCAGCGCCGGCGTCGCCGAGGCGACCGCGGAGCGCGACCCCGCGGCCGAGCTGAGGGCGGCGATGCTGGATCCCGTGTACGAGTTGAAGTAGCACCGCGCCATGCATGCTTCGCGTCGTCGATTCATTCGCAACCTCGCGGGCGCGGCAGCCTGCGGTCCGATCGCAGGAACGTTCGCGCTGACAGCTTGTGCCGATGCCTCGCGGGCGATTACGTCGTCGTCCTCCGGTGAACGCGCACAGCCGGCGCAGTCGCAACTCGCGCATGCGACGCCGCCATCGTATCGGCGGCTTCTGGTGCTCGTCGAGCTCAAGGGTGGCAACGACGGACTGAACACTTTCGTTCCATATCGCGATACCGCGTACTACGCGCTGCGCCCGACGCTCGCCATCAAGGCCGATGCCGCGTTGCCATTGTCGGATCGTGCGGCATTCCATCCGGCGCTCGCACCGCTTCTTCCGTACTGGAAGCGCGGTGAGCTTGCGGTGCTGCAAGGCGTCGGTTATCCGCAGCCGAATCTCTCGCATTTCCGCTCGATCGAGATCTGGGATACGGCGTCGCGAAGCGACCAGTACCTGCGCGACGGATGGCTTTCGCGCGCATTCGCATCGGTGCGGCCGCCCGCCGACTTTGCCGCCGACGGTTTCGTCATTGGATCGTACGATCTCGGACCGCTTGCCGGCGGTGCGCGCGCGATCACGATCGGCGGCGCGGCGCGCCTCGCGTCTCCTGCAATCTTCGCGGAGGAAACGCATGCCGCGCAGACACCCGCGCTCGCGCACATCCTCCGTACGGAGGCCGATATCGCGCACGCAGCCGCGCAACTTTCGCCCGGTGCTCCGCTCGCAACGACCTTTCCGGCGAGCGGCTTCGGCGCCGAGGTCCGCACCGCATGCGAAGTCGTCGCACGCTCGAAGGGTGTCGCCGTAGTTCGCCTGACGCTGAATGGTTTCGACACCCACGCGAATCAGGCCGGCACTCAGGCGCGGCTGCTCGGCGAGCTCGCCGAAGGACTCGACGCGCTCGCGCGCGGATTGTCGGAAGTCGGGCGCTACGACGACGCGCTGATTCTCACCTACGCCGAATTCGGCCGACGCCCGCACGAGAATGCGTCGGGCGGAACGGATCACGGCACCAGCAGCGTGCATTTCGCGCTCGGTCGCCGTGTCCGCGGCGGAATTCATGGCGAAGCACCGAACCTCGCCTCGCTCACGCCGCAGAGCAATCCGCCCTACGCGATCGACTTTCGCAGCATTTACGCCACCGCGCTCGACACGTGGTGGGGCGTCGATTCGCGCAACGTTTTGGGCGGGCGTTTCGCATCGCTGCCGATCGTACGAACGTGAAACGCCGCGTGGAAGCGCCCGATCACCCCGCGGCAGTGTCCCATTTCGCGACGAACGCCCGCCAGTGCGCGGCCTCCGATGCACCGACGCGCTCGCGCACGAGCGAAATTTCGCCGGCGTATCCGCTCGCGTCGATTTCGCCGCGCATCAATCGGAACCGCTGGTAGACAAGGTAGGTGTTCAGTGCGTCGCATTCACAGTAGCCGCGCACGTCGTTGATGCGGCCCGCAGCGATCGCCGCGGCGACTTCGCTGCCGTCCATGCCGATCTTGCCGGGAAAGCCGCAAAGACGCGCGATCGCGTCCAGGCCCGCGCTCGCTCGAAGCTGGTATTGCGCCATGACGTCCATCAGGTCGAGATGGCGCGTGTGGTAGCGCGCAAGGTAATTGTTGAAGCGGAACTCCTTGTCGTCGTCGCCCCAATCCCAGTAGCGCGACGCGGTGATGCCGTGGATGAGCGCGCGGTGGTTCAGCACCGGCAGGTCGAAGCCGCCTCCGTTCCACGAGACGAGCTGCGGCGTGTACTTCTCGATGCCGTCGAAGAAGCGTCGGATCAGCTCGGGCTCCGGGTCGGCCGGATCGCCGATAGACCAGATCCGCACGCCGGCAGCGTCGCGCATCGCGCATGCGATCGCCACGACCTTCTGCAGATGGAACGGCGCGAAGTCGTTGCCGGTGCCCGCGCGGCGCCGCTGCGAATACCACGCGAGCACGCCGTCGTCATCGACGTGAGTGTCAATGTCGTGAATGCGGCGGATGCCCGCGACGTCGGGCACCGTTTCGATGTCGAAGGCGAGCAGCGGTTCGGCGGCGCTCATCTTGCGCGCGCGAACGAAGTGCCCGGCGCGCGCGGGCTCGGCGGCATGCGATCAGGCGGGAAAGACGCCAGTCGACAGATAGCGGTCTCCGCGATCGCAGACGATGAATACGATCGTCGCGTTTTCGAGCGATTGCGAAATGCGCAGCGCCACGGCGCAGGCGCCCCCGGAGCTGATGCCACAGAAGATGCCTTCGTCGCGCGCGAGGCGCCGCGCCATGTTTTCGGCATCGGCCTGCGAAACGTTCTCCGTGCGATCGACCCGCTTCGGATCGAAGATCTTCGGCAGATAGGCCGGCGGCCACTTGCGAATGCCGGCAATTTGCGAGCCCTCCTCGGGCTGCGCGCCGATGATCTCGATCGACGGGTTCTGCTCCTTCAGGAACCGCGACACGCCCATGATCGTGCCGGTCGTCCCCATCGCCGAGACGAAGTGCGTGATCCTGCCATCGGTGTCGCGCCAGATCTCGGGCCCGGTCCCGCGATAGTGCGCTAGCGGATTGTCGGGATTGGCGAACTGGTCGAGGATCTTGCCCTTGCCCTCGTCGCGCATCCGCGTCGCGATGTCGCGCGCCGCTTCCATGCCCCCCGCCTTGGGCGTAAGGACGAGCTCGGCGCCGTACGCGCGCATCGTCTGAACGCGTTCCTCGGTTTGGCTCTCGGGCATGACGAGCACCATCCGGTAGCCGCGCATCGCCGCGACCATCGCGAGCGCGATACCGGTATTGCCCGATGTGGCCTCGATCAGCGTATCGCCCGGCTTGATCGTGCCGCGCTTCTCCGCCTCCACCACCATTGACAACGCGGGCCGATCCTTGACCGAGCCGGCAGGGTTGTTGCCCTCGAGCTTGGCGAGAATGACGTTCGACGTGTTGCCGGGCAGGCGCGTGAGCCGCACGAGCGGCGTGTTACCAACGGCGTCGGAGAGCGTCGCGTAGCGCATCCGACGATTGTAGCGGACATGCGCGCCTGGCGGCACTCCGCGCACGCGATCGCCGGTTGTTACGCATGGCCGAAGGTGATTCCATTGCAAGGACCGTGGCCGGGTCAAATTCACTGGAAGGGGGAGCGCTATGCTCACCATAAGCTCGTTCTTCGACATCGTCATCTACTCGTACTTCTTCGATGACGAGCGGCATGGCCTGCCGCATATCCATGCCAAATATCAAGGACAGGAGGCGGTGTTGTCCATCACGGACCGGGTCGATCATTGTCGGCTCGATCCCGAATCCAAAGGCACGTCTTGTTCAAGCGTGGATCGAGATTCATCGAGATGAACTTCTGGCGGATTGGGAACTTGCAGTGAACGGCCTGCCCACGTTCTCCATCGATCCGCTGCGATGAGGAAGCGTCATGGAATCTGTAACGAGAGTGCCCGTAAGAGACAATTTTCATCTCGAGATCGAGTTCAGCACTGGGGAACGGCGCATCTTCGACGCGCGCCCCTATCTCGAGAAAGGAGTGTTCCAGCGCCTGAAGGACCCGCAACTGTTCCGACAGGCGTTCGTCGCGTTCGACACCGTGTGCTGGCCAGGGCATCTCGACATCGCGCCCGAAACCCTGTACGACAAGTCGCGCGCCATCGAAGTCCGCGCGGTGCGGTAGCCACCGGGGCCACGCTTCCGCGTGGCCCAGCCTCTCGTCAATTGCGCGGTTTCGCGTCGGGCTTCGACGCAACGGCCGGCTTTGCCTCGCGTGCGGCCGTCTTGACGTTCGCGGGTGCGACCGTCACCTCGGACTTGAGCTTCTCGAAGCGGCGCGCGCCGATGCCTTTGACGTCCTTCAGCTCGTCGACCGACTTGAAGCCACCGTGCTGGGTGCGGTAGTCGAGAATCGCCTGTGCCTTGGCGGGACCAATGCCGGAAAGCGCGACGAGCTCCTCCTTGGTGGCGGTGTTGAGATTGAGCGCTGCGTCGGCGAGCGGCGCCGCGAGCGCAAGCGCGAATGCAAGCAACAAACGGATCATGGATAGCTCCTTCGTGGTCAAGGGAAGTTTCGCCGCGCGGCGAGGGCCTGGACGCCCATCGCTCGCACGAACGAGACCCGAGCTTACGAACGAGCTTCGCTTCCTGAAATCAGACTTTCGACGTAGCGCGCAACGCCTTCTTCGACCGGGAGCATCGGCCTTTCATACCGCGCCGCGCGAAGGCGCGTGAGGTCGGCCTGGGTGAAGCTCTGGTAGCGCCCGGCGAGCGCTTCCGGCATCGGGACGTACTCGATCGATCCCTCACCCATCAGGTCGTCGAGCGTACGGGGCGCTTCGCCCGCGCGTTTGCCGCATGCATTGATCGTCGCGCGCGCAACCGCATTGAACGTCGCCGCGTTGCCGGTGCCGACATTGAAGATGCCCGAGCGATCGGCATGCTCGTAGAAGTGCAGGTTCACGGCGACGACGTCGTCGACGTGGACGAAATCGCGTCGCTGCTCGCCGTTCGCGTAACCGCCCGATCCCTCGAACAATCGCACGCGGCGATCGCGCTCGTATTCGCCGAAGAAGTGATACGCGACCGATGCCATCCTGCCCTTGTGCGCTTCGCCCGGTCCGTAGACATTGAAGTAGCGAAAGCCCGCGATCTGCGCAGTGCGATCAGGCAGCGCACGCCGAACGTAGTCGTCGAACAACGCCTTCGAGTAGCCGTAAACGTTGAGCGGCGCTTCGTGCTCGCCTTCCTCGCGAAAGACGCTGCCCGCGCCGTACACGGCGGCGCTCGAGGCGTAGAGGAATGGAATGTCGTTGTCCTGGCAATGTGTGAGCAGCGCAACCGAATAGCGGTAGTTGTTGCGCATCACGTAGCGGCCATCGGTCGCGGTCGTATCCGAGCATGCGCCTTCGTGGAAGATCGTCGCGATGTCGTCGTCGAAATCGCCCTCCGCAACACGCACCATGAATTCGTCCTTGTCCAGATAGTCGGCGATGCGACAGCCGACGAGATTGCGAAACTTGTCACCCTGCGCGAGGTTGTCGACCGCGATGATGTCGGTCTCACCGCGCGCGTTCAGTCCCTTGACGATGTTCGAGCCGATGAATCCCGCGGCGCCTGTCACGACGACGTACACGATCGATCCTCCCTGTCCCGCGATCCGATTTTCAGCCCGAACCGTGCGCGTGCACGGCGAACGGCACGCGCGGCGCGACCGCGCACAGCAACTCGTACCCAACGGTATCCGCGGCATTCGCGACCTCGTCGACCGGCAGTCCCTGTCCCCACAGCACCACGTCGCTCCCGACCGTCGCATCGGGGAGCGACGACACGTCGACGGTGATCATGTCCATCGAAACACGGCCCGCCATCGGCGTCCGCTGTCCGCTCACGAGTACAGGCGTGCCGTTTGGCGCATGCCTCGGATAGCCGTCGGCGTAACCACATGCGACGATCCCGATGCGCGTCGTCCGCGTCGCGGTAAACGTGGCGCCGTAGCCAACGCTCGCACCGGCTTCGAGCGTCTGCACGCCGATCAGCTTCGAGCGCAACGTCATCACCGGCGACAGGCCAAGCTCGCGCGCGCTGCGATCGGCGAGCGGCGTCGCGCCGTAGAGCATGATGCCGGGACGAACGACCTCGCCGCCGGCCGCGCCATGGCGCACGATCGCGGCGGAATTCGCAAGCGTGCGCGGAAGCGTGAGCCCCTCGCATGCCGACTCGAAACGCGCGAGCGGCATCGCGATGCCTTCGGCATCATCGGCGCGCGCGAAATGCGTCATCAGAGTAAGCGACGCGACGTTTCGCGATTGCATAAGCCGCTCGGCGAACGCGCGCGCTTGCAAAGGCGCGATGCCGAGCCGGTTCATGCCCGTGTTGATCTTCAGGTAAACGTCGAGCGGATGCGAAAGCGTCGCGCGTTCGAGCATGGCAACCTGCTCGGCGCAATGCACGACGCTCGCAAGCGACTGCGTCGCCAAGGTCTCGAGCTCGGACTCCTCGAAGAATCCTTCGAGAAGGAGGATCGGCCGCCGCTCGCCCCGCTCGCGCAGGCGCGCCGCCGCGTCGAGTTCGATCAGCGCGAGCCCGTCGGCATCGGCGAGCGCGGGTAGCACGCGCATCAGCCCGTGTCCGTACGCGTCCGCCTTCACGACCGCGAACACGCGCGCGCCGCTCGCCTGCCGCCGCGCGCAGGCCAGGTTCGCCGCGAGCGCCGAAAGATCGATGTGCGCGACGAGCGGTCGGGCCATGCGCGATCGAACGGGAATGAAAGGGTGCCGCCGCTAGCGCGGGCGCTGCGCATCCGCCGGCATTGGGAAAGCGTATGCGATCATGGTATAAAGCGCCGGCCGCGCGTGTTCGCATTATAACAATCGAAAGCGACCGTCCTTGATTGCGAGGGGCCGCGGCCGGCGTCGACCATTGGATGAAACCCGGCTTCTACACGATCATCGCGGCGCAGTTCTTTTCGTCGCTCGCCGATCAGGCGTTGCTTGTCGCGGCAATCGCACTTCTGCGCGAGCTGCACGAACCGGCGTGGATGACGCCCGCACTGAAGCAGCTCTTCGTGCTGCCCTATGTCGTGCTCGCCCCGCTCTTCGGAGCCTTCGCCGATTCGATGCCGAAGGGCCGCGTGATGCTGATCACCAACGCCATCAAGATGATCGGTTGCGCGCTGATGCTGATCGATATGCCACCGCTCTTCGCGTACGCGGTCGTGGGCCTGGGTGCGGCTGCCTATTCGCCGGCCAAGTACGGCATCCTGACCGAGCTTCTGCCGCCCACGCAGCTCGTCGTTGCCAATAGCTGGATGGAAGGCACGACGGTCGCGTCGATCATTCTCGGCGTCCTGACGGGAGGCTTCCTGATCACGCCGCGCGTATCGGCTGCGCTGCTAGGCCTCGACTTTCCGCTGATCGACTTTCCGATCGATACGCCGCCCGACGCGGCGATCGCCGTCATCATCGGGATCTACTTCGTCGCGGCCGTGTTCAACTGGTTCATTCCGCATACGGGCGTCGATCACCGCGTCCCGAGCAAGAATCCGCTCTTCCTGCTGCGCGAGTTCTCGCACTGCGCGGCGCTCCTGTGGCGGGATCGGCTGGGACAGATCTCGCTTGCTACGACGATGCTGTTCTGGGGCGCCGGCGCGACGCTGCAACTGATCGTCATCGATTGGGCGGCGCATGCGCTGTCGCTCGATCTGTCGCACGCGTCGATGCTGCAGGGCGTTGCGATGTTCGGCGTCGTGATCGGCGTCATCGCTGCGGCGCGACTGGTGACGCTCCGCGAGTCGGTGAGGACGCTGCCGGTCGGCGCGCTGATGGGCATCATCGTCATGCTCATGGTGTTTGTCCACTACATCCCGACCGCGATGTTCCTGATGATCGCGATCGGCGCGTGCGCAGGCTTTTTCGTCGTGCCGATGAACGCACTGCTGCAACACCGCGGCCACGTGCTGATGGGCGCAGGACACTCGATTGCCGTGCAGAACTTCAACGAGAATATCGGCATCCTCATCATGGTCGGGCTCTACGCGATGATGGTGCGTGCGGGCCTGTCGGTCAGCACGGCCATCATCCTGTTCGGGCTGTTCGTGACGGCCACGATGCTGCTCGTCATCTGGCGCCATCGTGCGAATCAGCGCCAATACGACTCGCTGCATTTGATCGGAATGGACAAGCCGACCCAGGGCTTGTGATTCCTGCCTGCTGCTCTTACGCCACCTCGGCGTTCTCGAAAACGAAAAGATCGATTGGCTCGGTGACAGGCCAGATCGCGTTCGGGTCCGACAGCGACTGCTCCATCGCTTCCAGGCCCGATTCGAATTCGGCATCCGGCGTTGCGACCAGATCGGAGTTCACGCGACGGGCCATCTTGTCGAGATATTCCGGCTTCGACTCGGCGGACACATGATCGATGATCGTGTGTTGGCGAACGGCGAAACCACACTGCGCCGCCGTCTCGACCATCTCTTTCCGGAACGGCAGCTTGTCCAGGCTGTATGCGAGCGCCGACGGGAAGAAGCGCAGATACGAGACGCCATCGATCGCATCGCGCGTCGAGTTGCGCAGGCAAAGGAAGCCTCGCCGACGCAGCGTGCGGCGTATCTCGCGTACGACATCTCCCGCAGCGCGGAAATGGTGTTACGCCATCGAGATGAACGCCAGGTCGAATGCGCCGTCGCGGAGGGGAATCCGCTCGGCGTCGCAGCATACGAGGCGCATCCGGTCGCCCGCGTCGCGTTGCGCCTCGCGCAGCATCGGCACCGATCGATCGATACCGACGATCTCACACGAAAACGCGTCCGATAACGCCTGAAGGAAGCGCCAGGTGCCGCAGCCGACGTCGACAATCGAACGTATCTCCGAGCCGCCGATGGCGCCAAGGATTGCGTCCATCCATACTCGCGCCGCGCCCCGCGACATGCCTCGGCCCAGCGCGTATCGTCGCGCAAAGTCCGGCGCGTCGTAATGGCTCATTCAAGAACGCTGCCGCTTCACAGACGCGTCAAAGCACGACCGGCTTGTCGGGCAACTCGTTGACGACGGTTCCGGTGCGCGGAAACTGCGCGGCAAGAAGCGCGGAAATCTCGCCGATGCCGGCCACCACGCCTTCGACATAGCGGCCCTGTCGGAACGCCGATTCCATGCGCGAGCAGATCGCCTGCCACGCATCCTGGTCGACACGCCGATCGATGCCACGATCGGCGACGATCTCGACGCTGCGGTCGGCGAGAAGCAGATAGAGCAGGACGCCTGCATTCTCCTCGGTATCCCAGACGCGCAACAAGCCGAACACTTCGAGCGCGCGCTCGCGCGGCGTGAGCCCACGCATCACGCGTAGCGGCGGCAGCGCGCCCTCGACGGCGAAGCACACCTGGCCGCGATGTGTTTGCTCACCCGCCGCGATCGCGTGCTCGATCTTCGTGAGCGCTGCCGGCGGGAACGCGCGCCGGACCGACAAATGATCGATGACGGCATGGCGCAATACGCGATGCGCGTGTCGCATCGTCACCATCCTCCCGACGCGCCACCGCCACCAAAGCTTCCGCCGCCGCCGGAAAACCCACCGCCACCGCCTCCTCCCGAGAAGCCACCGCCAAAGCCACCGCCGCCCCATCCGCCGCCCATCGGGATCCACATGCCACCGCGGCGTCCGATGCCGCCGCCAAGGCCGCTACCCGCGCTGAACAACAACATCACGAGGAACGTGAGGAGGCCGACACCGACGCCGATCGCGATCGATCCGGCGATGAGCCATCCCGCGGCGCCGATCGCGCCACCACCCACCAGCGAGCCGAGCGTTCTACCCATGATCCGCGACAGGATGCCGCCGACGATCGGCACGCCGACAAAAAGAAAGATCAGCAGCGTGCCGAAATCGAAGCCGCCGTTGCCATGCCCGCGGGCCGGCGCTTTCGCAGGCAACGGCGCGCCGGTGCCCACCACCTGGATGATGCGATCGACGCCCGCATTGATGCCTTCGCCGAACTTGTTCTGACGAAAGAGCGGCGCGACCGTCTCGTCGATGATTCGATGCGACGTCACGTCGGTCAGCACGCCCTCGAGACCGTATCCGACTTCGATGCGCATCTTGCGATCGTTCTTGGCGATCAAAAAGATCGCACCGTTGTCCTGGCCCTTGCGTCCAATCTTCCAGGCTTCCGCGACGCGAATCGAATACGACTCGATCGGCTCGGGCTTGGTCGAAGGCACGATCAGCACGACGAGTTGATTGCCGCTCCGCTGCTCCCAATCGGCGAGCTTCGTTTCGAGCGCCTGCCGCTCGCTTGCCGAGAGTGTGTTGGTCTCGTCGGTGACACGCGCGGCGAGCTTGGGAATCGGCGCGAGCCCGCTCTTGTCGACGGTCCACGACGTGTCCTGTGCGAATGCGAATTGCGCGATGACAAGTGCAACCAGCACGAGCAGCGCCGCGTGCGCGTGCCGCCAGCGGCGCGCGCGCAAAGGCGCGATTGGCGCAATCATCTCGACAACGATCGCTCGCCCGTGCGATCGATCAACCGCGTCAGGACTTGGGCGCTGGCGCAGCCGCGGGCGCCGTTCCGGGTGCGGGCGCCCGTGACGTTCCGCCTGGTGCCGGCACGGTAGGTGGCGCGGGTGTTGCGCCTTTGCCGAAGTCGACCTTGGGCGGCGTGCTGATCGCGCTCTCGTCGGCCACGGTGAAGTTCGGCCTTATCGGCATCTTGAAGACCATCGCCGTCAGGTTGGTCGGAAAGCTTCGAACCGTGCTGTTGTATTCCTGGACGCTCTTGATGTAACGGTTGCGCGCGACCGCGATGCGGTTCTCGGTGCCTTCGAGCTGCGATTGAAGATCGCGAAAATTCTGGTCCGACTTGAGCTGCGGATAGTTCTCCGTGACGACGAGCAGCCGCGACAGCGCGCCCTGCAACTGATTCTGAGCCTGGATGAATTTCTGGAAAGCCTCGGGATTGTTGATGAGCTCGGGCGTGACCTGGATCGAGCCGACGCGCGCGCGCGCATTAGTCACCTCCGTCAGCACCGTTTGCTCCTGCTGCGCGTAGCCCTTCACCGTATTGACGAGGTTCGGCACGAGGTCGGCGCGGCGCTGGTACTGGTTCAGCACTTCCGACCACGCCGCCTTGACGCCTTCGTCCTGGCGTTGCAAGTCGTTGTAGCCGCATCCCTGAAGCGCCATGGTCATGACGGCCGCGAGCACGATGCAGAGCTTGCGCAACATGGTCCTCCTCCGGTCAAAGGTGGGGCGACTGCCTGCCGCCCCGGAATATGCGGCCTCAGGCCCGCGGACGCAAGGCAATGGCCTCGCGGAGCGTCCTTCGCGCGAACAGCAGGTCCTCCCAGGCCTTCGCCTTGTCGCCGGGGGTGCGCAGCAGGTAGGCCGGATGGTACGTGACGACCAGCGGCGTGCCGCGATAGCGGTGCACGCGGTTGCGAAGGCTCGCGACCGACGCATCGATTTCGAGCAGCGTACACGCGGCGCTTCTGCCGAGCGCGACGATCAGCGCCGGCGCGACGAGCTCGATCTGACGATCCAGATAGGGCCTGCATGCCGCGACCTCGAGCGACTCCGGCGTGCGATTGCCGGGCGGCCGGCACTTGAGCACGTTCGCGATGAAGACGCCGGCCTGGCGCGAGAGACCGAGCGCCGCGAGCATGTTGTCGAGCAACTGGCCGGCTGCGCCGACGAAGGGCTCGCCCTGTGCGTCCTCGTCCGCGCCGGGCGCTTCGCCGACGAGCATCCACGACGCATCGGCGGCGCCCACGCCGGCGACGGTGTGCTTTCGCGTCGTGCAAAGCCGGCATGCGCGGCATTGCGCGATGTCGGCAACCAGCGCGTCGAGCGTAAGCGATGAAATTCGTGCGCGGCGCGGATCGACGTCGCCCGACTCCGCCGACATGGGAACTGCTTCGGCCGGCGCGTCGCGTCGTTTCAGTCGCCAGATCGGCGCGAGCGCGAGCTCGCGCAGCACTTCTTCGCGCGAAATCATCACGTGCCGGGCTCGATCGTGTGCGCGCGCAAATCGCGACGCATGACGAGCGCATCCTCACGCGCGCCGCCGCGTCGATCGGGCGGATAATACCGCACCCTTCGCGCCACTGCGACGAAGCTCGCCCCTTCGTAGAGCGCGATCGCGCCGACGTTGCTCACGCGGACTTCGAGAAAGAGCTGCTCGGCGCCCAAACGCCGCGCGTCGTCGATGAACTGCGCAAGCAGCATGCGACCGAGGCCGTTGCGGCGTGTCTCGGGGACGACGGAAAGATTCAGGAGCTGCGCTTCGCCGGGACCGAGCATCAGCACGCCATAGGCAACGATGCGATCGCCGCAGACGCCCACGCGTGCGGAATAGCCTGCCGCGAGCGCATCGCGAAAGTTGCGCTCGCTCCATGGCGCGGCGTGGATGCGCGCTTCCAGCGTTGCCACGACGGGCAGGTCGTGCGCGGCGAGCGGACGCCAGCGGACTGGCGGAAGCGGAGCGGGCTTGGGCAGCGATGCCATGCGAAGCACACCGTCAGAGGCGAAGTCCGGCGGCGCGTTCGGCGCTCGTGAGCGCGACGCGATGGCGCACATAGAGCGGTTGCGCCTGTTCGGCGGGAACGCCGGCGCCGGCAAGCACGCGCGGCCACGCGCATTGCGCGATCGAATGCGCGTCGGGGATGAGCGATGGGTCGCAATCGGCGAGACCAAGCCGTCGCGCAAGCGCCGGATACGTGAAGAACGCATCGCCGGCACCGCAAAAGCCATCGAGGCCGTCCGCATCGATCTCGTCGGGCTTGCAGACGGCCGCTTCGCGAACGACGGCGAAGCCATTGTCCTTTCGCTCGTATGCCGCCACGTACACTTCGTGCATCCGGGCGTCGAGGCAGGCGAGCACGCGAAGCCATTCACGCTCGCGCCACGCGGCCTGCGCGAGCGCTTCGAGCGTCGACACGCCGAACACCGGCCGGTCGGAGCCGAACGCGAGTCCCTGCGCAATGCCGCACGCGATGCGAAGACCGGTGAACGATCCCGGGCCGGCGCCGTACGCGATGCCGTCGAGTTGCGCGAGCGATGTTTCGCCGCGTGCGAGAAGCTCGCCGATCGCCGGAAGGATGCGCGCGGACGACGCGTTAGCCGCGCATTCGCGCGTTTCCACGACGGTACGCCCGTCGAAAAGCGCGACCGACAACCATTGCGTCGACGTATCGAGCGCGAGGATTTGCATGCCTGCATTCTACCGGCGACGACCCACCTTCGGCGCGTACAATCCGCGCCGCTCGAGATGACGAACCTCGAAATCGAATCGCTCGACCAGGACGGCCGCGGCGTCGCGCACGCCGACGGCAAGGCGGTGTTCGTGGAGGGCGCGCTGCCCGGCGAACGGATTCAGGCGGAGATCATTCGACGCAAGCCGAGCTACGACATCGCGCGGGTCGTCGCGATCGAGCGGCCGAATGCTTCCCGCGTGGCGCCGCGCTGTCCGCATTTCGGCGTCTGCGGCGGCTGCACGTTGCAGCACGCGGACGACGCACTGCAGATTGCCGCCAGGCAACGTGCGCTCGAGGAGGCGCTCGCGCGAATCGGCAAGGTGCGCGCGGAAACGCTTCTGCCCGCGATCGCGGGGCCTGCATGGGGCTACCGCTACCGCGCGCGGCTCTCGGTGCGCGACGTGCCGAAGAAGGGCGGCGTCCTGATCGGATTCCACGAGCGCAAGTCGAGCTACGTCGCCGACATGCGCGAATGCCACGTGCTCCCTGCGAAGCTATCGGCGCTACTGCCGGCGATGCGAACGCTCGTCGAATCGCTGTCGATTCGCACGCGCTTGCCGCAGATCGAGGTTGCCGTCGGCGAGCGGCTTGCGCCCACAAGCACCGTCGCCCCGAACGAGCCGTCCGCAACGCGCCTCGTCCATGCGCTTGTGTTTCGCATCCTCGCGCCGCTTACCTTGTTGGACGAGGCCAGGCTCGTAGCCTTTGCCGACGCCCACGGCGTCGATGTGTGGCTGCAGGAAGGCGGCCCGGAGACGGCCAGGCCGTTCCACCCGAAGGGCGCGACGCTCGCCTATACGCTGCCGGAATTCGATGTCGCCATCCCGTTCGGGCCGACGGATTTCACGCAGGTGAATCCCTGGATCAATCGAGTCCTCGTGCGGCGCGCGCTGCAACTGCTCGATCCGCAACGGGGCGATCGCATCGCAGACTTCTTCTGCGGGCTCGGCAATTTCACGCTGCCGCTCGCGCGCCGGGCCGGCCATGTGATTGGCGTCGAGGGCAGCGAGAACCTCGTTGCGCGCGCCACGGCGAATGCAGCGCGAAACGGGCTTTCGAACAAAACGGCGTTCGTGCGGGCGAATTTGTTTGGCGATGTCGGCGAACTCATGGTCACGCTCGGTTCGCTCGATCGCGTGCTGATCGATCCGCCGCGCGAGGGCGCGATCGCGCTCGTCAAGGCGTTAGCGCGTGCCGACGATCCGCACGCGCCGAAGCGACTCGTCTACGTCTCGTGCAATCCTGCGACGCTTGCACGCGATGCCGCGGTGCTCGTGCACGAGCAGGGATACCGGCTGGCCGCGGCGGGCGTCGTCAACATGTTTCCGCATACGGCGCACGTCGAGTCCATCGCGATGTTCGGTTGAGTGAAGGTCAGAGAGAGACGGTGCTCGGACTCACTATACGGACTGCGCCATTTCGACCCGAGTATCGTCTCTGACCCTGCGGTCACTCTACGGACGCGGAGCGCCAGGCGCGCATTGGTCCGCGGCGTCAGCAAGATGAACACAGAGGGACGAGTCGCCCCGCCCCCTCGAGCTTGCGAAATCCTCCGCGCTTCAGTCCCGCTGGCCGGAGAACATGAGCAGGATGTTGAGCAGGCTCACGAAGATGTTGTAGACGTCGAGGAACAGGTTGAGCGTGGCGGTAATGTAGTTCGTCTCGCCGCCGCGAACGATGCCACTCACGTCGTGCAACAGGTACATCGAGAAGATCAGAACGGCGATCGCCGAGACCGTCACCGACAACGCGGGCACATGCAGGAAGAGATTGGCAAGCGACGCGACGATCAGCAGGATCAATCCCACAAACAGGAACTTGCCGAGGAACGAGAAGTCGCGCTTCGATACCGTGGCGATCGCCGCCATCGTAAAGAAGATCGCGGCCGTCATGCCGCCGGCCAAGCCGACCAACTGGCCGCCGTTGCGAAAGCCGATCGCGATCGACAGGATGGGTGCGAGCATCAATCCCGCGATGAACGTGAAGCCGAAAAGCGCCGGCACGCCCCAGGCGCTATTGCGAAGCGCCGTCACGCCGAAGAGCGCAGCCATCATCACGCCGAACATCAGCAGCGGCGCCATGATCGGCGAGGCGACGAACAAGCTGAGGAAGTTGAGCTGCATGCCGACCCACGCGCCGGCGACCGTCGGCAGCATCGATAGCGCGAGCAGCCAGTACGTGTTTCGAAGCACCCGGTTCTGACGCTCGGCGACGCTCGTTGCCGCGGACGTCGGCTCGGGTGTGAAGACCGTTTGCAACCTGGGATCCATGGAACCTCCAAACGGGCTCGGGGCCCGGGAACGAAACGAGACAGCGCGCCTAGACTAGCAGAAATCGGCGCCAGGAGCGCCTTCTCTCCCTCGACAAGGGCGCCGGAAACAAGATGCGCCCGGCCGGCCCGGAATCAAGCGATCTTGCGCACGAACCGCCAGACCATCTCGGTGATGCGCTCGCGATCGCGTTTGATCGTGGCCGGGGCGTCGAAGTCGCGCCCGAAGAGATAGCCGAACGTGTGGCGGTTCGCGATCCGGAACCATCCGAGCGCCGCGATCGCCATGTGGAGCTCGATCGGATCGATCCCTCGGCGGATCGTTCCGTCGCGACGCCCGCGCGCGAGCAGGTCGGCAATCGTATCGACGATCGATACATTCAGGCTGCGAATGCGATGCATCCTCCGAATGTGGCGTCCGCCCGACTGATTCTCCGCGATTACGAGTGCGACGAACTCGGGATGCGCCACGTAATAGTCCACGGTGAACGATACGAGCTCGCGTATCGCATCCCGAGCAGGCAGATGCCCGAGGTCGAGCTCCTTCTCGGCTTCGCGGATGCCGCGGTATGCATCCTCGATCACCGCCCGGTAGAGGCCTTCCTTGTCGCGGAAGTAGTAATAGATCATCGCGCGCGTCGTTCGCGTGCGACGCGCGATCGAATCGATCCGGGCGCCGTCCACGCCCCGCGCGGCGAACTCCGCTGTCGCGGCGCTCAGGATATCGGCGCGGCTTCCATCGGGGTCCTTGCGCTTGCGCATCGCGGCAACGCCTCGTCGCCTTGTCGCCATCACGGTCTCCTTCCCTGCTCCCTGCCCCGCAAACCGACGCTTTTGTCAATTCTGCTTGACATAATTGACATTTCTGTCAATCCTAACCCGACTCGTCGGTTCCACCCCGTTACGTCGCCAACAGGAGGTGCCATGAAACCAGCATTCGACCGCCGCTCCTTTCTTCGCGCGAGCGGAGGACTGATCGCTGCCGGCGCCCTGCCGCGCGCGCATGCGCAGGCCAAGCCGAAGATGCGCTTCTCGGCGGCCTTCACCGAGCAGGACCTGCGCGCCGATGCGTACAAGGCATTCGCCGCGGCGATGAAGAACGATTTCGATTTCGAGCCCTATTGGAACAATACGCTGTTCAAGCAGGGCACCGAGCTGGTAGCGCTGCAGCGCGGCAACGTCGAGATGGTGAACCTCGCGCCGCAGGACATCGCCAAGCAGCTTCCCGCGTGGTCGCTGATGACCTCCGCGTACCTTTTCCGCGATGCCGATCACATGCGCAAGACGTTCAAGAGCGACGTCGGCAAGCAGTTCATCAAGATGGCGCACGACGAGCTCGGCATTCAGATCATCACGCCGGTGTACTTTGGCGCACGCCACGTCAACCTGAAGCCCGAAAAGACGATTCACACCCCTGCCGATCTCGCCGGCATCAAGCTTCGGATGCCACCCGGCGAATTCTGGCAATTCCTGGGCGAGTCGATCGGCGTCAATCCCACGCCCGTCGCGTTTGCCGAGGTCTACACGGCGTTGCAAACCGGCGCGATCGATGGACAGGACAATCCGCTCCTGCTGTCGAAGCTCATGCGCTTTTATGAAGTGACGACGCAGTTCGTGCTGACGAGCCATGTCGTCGGCTACGACCTGATGACCGTCTCCAACAAGGCGTGGGATGCGATGCCGGCCGCCGAGCAGACACATTTCCAAGCAGCAGCCGACAAAGCCATCGACGATTACACGGCAAAGTTCAACGGTCAGGAGAAGGACGTCATCGAGTTCTTCAAGGGACAGGGCAAGAAGGTGTACACGCCTGACCTCGCGGCGTTTCGCACGTATGCGCAAAAGAAGTACGTCGACAAGTATGGGCACGACTGGCCGAAGGGCGCCCTCGAGCGCATCAACGCGCTTTGATTGTCGTTCCCGGCTGACGCGGCCGACCAACACCCGCGACCCGCGGCCATGATCTACCGGGCGGGACGGCGCTTCGCCGATCATGTCGCCGTCGGCCTGATGGCGACGATGTTCTCGTGCTTTCTTCTCCAGATCGCGTTTCGCTACGTGCTGGACCGCCCGCTCGGCTGGACCGAGGAAGTGACGGTGATCTGCTGGGTGTGGGTGGTGCTCTGGGTCGCGGCGTTCATCCTCACCGACGACGAGGAAGTCCGCTTCGACATCGTGTACGGAGCTGTCGATGCGCGTGTTCGCCGCGTCTTCACGATCATCACGAGCATTGCCGCGATCGTGTTGCTCCTGATCTCGCTGCCCGCTACGTGGCGCTACGTCGTGTTCATGAAGCGCGAGCACTCCGCGTACCTGCATATGCGCTTCGACTTCGTCTATTCGATCTACCTGCTGTTCGCCGTGGCGGCGATCGTTCGGCACGCGCGGCTTTTGCTGCGCGCGTTGCGGAGTTCGCGGCTCGCCGCGCCCGCGCTCGAGCCGGACATCCGATGACGGCGTCGCCGTTCACGTTGTGCATCGTCGGGCTCGTTGCGCTCGCCTCGCTCGGCCTGCCGATCGGGCTGTCGATGATCGCCGCCTCGATCCTGTATCTGTTCATGGCGAACCTCGATCCGGGCACCGCTGCAGAACAGATCCTGAACGGCCTGTACAGCAGCTACGTGCTGCTCGCCGTGCCGTTGTTCATTCTGGCGGCCGATCTGATGAATACGGGGAGCCTGACGGATCGGCTGCTCAAATTCTGTCTCGTGCTCGTCGGACGGTTTCGCGGCGGACTCGGCCATGTCAACGTCGTCTCGAACGTGATCTTCGCCGGGATGTCGGGCTCGGCGATCGCCGACGCGGTCGGCATTGGTCGCGTAATCATCGGCATGATGACGCGCGACGGGAAATATCCCATCGCGTATGCGGCCGCCATCACCGCCTCGGCCGCCATCATCGGCCCGATCATCCCGCCGTCGATTCCGATGGTCGTGTATGCGCTCGTCGCCGATACGTCGATCGGTTATCTCTTCCTCGGTGGCGTGGTTCCCGGATTGATGCTCGGCGTCGCATTCATGGTGATGAACTCGATCCTTGCGCGTCGGCGCCACTACCCGATCGAGGAAAAGGTGCCTCTGCGCGAAATCCCGCCGGTCGCCTGGAATGCCCTGCCGGCGCTGCTACTTCCCATCATCCTGCTGTTCGGCATTTACGGCGGCGTCATGACGCCGACCGAGGGAGCGGCTGCCGCTGCCGCGTATGCGCTGCTTGCCGCCGCGTTGATCTATCGCGCTCTGACGTTCCGACAGCTTTACGGCGTGCTGCTCGCGAGTGCGAAGGCGACAGCTTCAGTCGGCATGCTGATCGCCGGGGCACTCGCGTTCAACTACGTCGTTACGATCGAAAACATTCCGGCGTCGGTCGCGCATTTCATGGCGGCCTTTCATCTGTCGCCAGCAGCCTTCCTGCTGCTTGTGAATGGCATCCTGCTCGTGCTCGGCTGCCTGCTCGAAGGCACGACGATCCTGCTCGTCATCGTGCCGATCATGATTCCGACGGCGCGTGCGCTCGGGATCGACATGGTGTTCTTCGGCGTCATGGTCGTCCTCAACGTGATGATCGGGCTCCTCACACCGCCGTTCGGTCTACTGCTGTTCGTTGTCGCGAACATGACGAAGCAGCCGCTCGCCGTCATCGTGCGCGAATGCGTGCCGTTCATCGTCGCAGCGATCGTCGTGCTCGCGATCGTAACGTACGTACCGGCAACGATCCTGTGGCTGCCGCACGCATTCGGTTACAAGGGTTAGCTCGCGATCTCCATGTCGATCTACATCCTCAACGGACCGAATCTGAACCGGCTTGGCACGCGAGAGCCGTTGATCTATGGCACGTCGACGCTCGCCGACATCGAAGCTGCGTGTCGCGCCGACGCAGGCTCGATCGAAATCGTCTTTCGCCAATCCAACTCGGAAGGCCAGCTCGTCGATTGGATCCAGGAGGCGATTGATACCGCGCGCGGGATCGTCATCAATCCGGCGGGCTATTCGTTCACGTCGGTCGCGATTGTGGATGCACTGAAGATGTTCGATGGTCCCATCGTCGAGGTGCATCTCAGCAACATTCACCGGCGCGAGGCGATCTACCACCGCTCGCTCGTCTCGACAGTCGCGACCGGCGTCATCGCGGGTCTCGGGGTATCGGGCTATCGCATGGCGGTACGCGCGATCATCGAGCGGTCCACACGGGCGCGCGCATGATGAACGGCAAGACCAGTTACGGCGCAATGAACGCGTCGGCGCGACTCTGCCGTTAGGTGCAGCGGGCGGAGACGCTGTGTCGGCAGGACGCGCCTCATCGAGCGGCATTGCGTGATGGCGCGCAGTGTAAGCTTGCGAACGAATGGATGGGTGGCAGAGCGGTTGAATGCACCGGACTTGAAATCCGGCGATCGCGCAAGCGATTCGTGGGTTCGAATCCCACCCCATCCGCCAGACTCGATTCCAGCGACGTCCGGCGCAATCCACCGATCCCGTCAGTTCCCCTCTAGAAAAGTCCTTAGATAGCCCGGTAAGCACCAAAGACTTCCGTTGACAGCCGGACGCCCGAGGGGGCAGTATTGGGGGCCGCTTGTTTCCATTGAATGAAACCTGCCCCCAATGCTCACGGACGAGCAAATTGTTGCTGCAACGCCGGGCACCAAGCCGTTCCGTCTCTGGGATTCCGGTGGCCTATACGTTGAAGTTGCGCCCAAGGGCGGGAAATACTGGCGACTCAAGTATCGCTACGGTGGGAAGGAGAAACGCCTATCGCTTGGCGTCTTTCCTAACGTCTCCATTGGCGAAGCACGACAGCAACGTGCCGAGTTACGCGCGTTGATCGCTCAGGGCATCGATCCGAGCGCCAAGCGCAAGTCCGAGTATGAAGCGAGGCTCGCCGCGAACGCCGCAGCGTCGATTCCGCGATTCGCCGTCGATAACAACGGCGCGCTTTCCGTCCACTTGGGAAATCGGCGCTTGTTTCTTTCTCCTGACGAAACCGGCGAGTTGCGAGCGTTCCTGGACGCAACGCGTGCCGTACCGATAAAGGCGAGTCCATGCCCCTGACCGATCGCGCTATCCGCAACGCGAAGCCTTGTGACAAGCCGGTTCGCTTGTTCGATGGCGCCGGCATGTATCTCGAAATCGCGCCGAGCGGCGGGAAATGGTGGCGATTGAAGTATCGCCACGGCGGGAAGGAGAAGCGTCTATCGCTTGGCGTCTACCCGGATGTTGGTCTAGCAGATGCGCGCGAACGCCGGGATGCAGCACGTAAGCTGCTCGCCGATGGCAAGGACCCG
>DATGGP010000038.1:0-42106 GCA_035308425.1 Casimicrobiaceae bacterium
GACAACGTCGCCGTCGAAGACCGACGGATCGACTGTCGTCGCGAAGAACAACTGACCTCGTTCCGGTGTTCGCTTCAAGGGCCCGCCGAGCGCGGGCCTTTTCATGAGGTCAATCGTGCCCGTTGGCGAGGACGAAGGCCGCCACCATCGGATGCGGCCGCGCGTCGCGTCCTTGCCCGAGCGCTGGCGAATCTGTTCGGCGGAGGGTAGATCGGGCCATGCGCCCGCGAGCTCACGAACACTCGCAGGCCATTCGACTCGCGCGTCCCACTATTGCGCGCCGCCGCCTCCTCGCTGACGAATCCGTCTCGACGTCGGCGCGGATCGCCTCGTCGCGGCGCTTGCGCGGATCGCCGTACCGCCCCCGCAGCTCCAGCGTCGTCACGCGATCGCCGGGCTTCAGCAGATAGCGCCCCTTGGGATGCACGCGCTCCGCCGTTTACGAAGATCTGCCGCGGCGCTCCGGGCTTGCCGCCGAGCAGTCCAGACGGCGCGAACTCGGTACGTCCGGCGAGGCAGGAGATCATCATTTCGCTTTTACTGTCGTTGAGGATCTCGATGCGCTGTCCGGGTTCGCCGCGAAATTCGCCGATGCCGCCGCTGTGGGCAGAAGCTCGTACGATCGATCCGCATGCGAGTCAGGTTCTCCCACACCTCGGATTACCTGGCCATCACGGCCCCGCGCGGGACAGCGGGATGAAGAAGATGATGGCCGATCCGCGAATGCAATCCGATCGAAACCCAATGCCGTTCGACGCAAGCGACTGATCTATGGCGGTTCGAAGTGATCGTCGACGCGTAGCCGCGCATGTCTTCGAGCTCGCGCTCGGTTGTATTGTCGATTTCACCGGAGTCCCGACCTGCGCTTCCTCGCACTCGCTGCCGACTACGACGGCACGATCGCCGGCGACGGTGTCGTCGACGATGCGACCGTCGCGGCGCTCGCGAGGTTGAAGCAGACGGGCCGCCGGCTCATTCTCGTCAGCGGTCGGCAGCGCGCCGATCTCGCGCACGTCTTTCCGGCGCTCGACATTTTCGACCTGGCGGTCGTCGAAAACGGCGCGTTGCTCTACAACCCCGCGACGCGGGAGGAGCATGCGCTTGCGCCGCGCCCATCCGCCGCGTTGGTCGACGCGCTTCGCGCGCGAAACGTCTCGCCGCTTTCGGTGGGCGTTTGCATCGTCGCGACGCAACAAGCATGCGAGGCGACCGTGCGCGAAGTCATTCGCGAGCTCGGTCTTGATCTCGCGATCGCGTTCAACAAGGGCGCGCTCATGATGCTTCCAGCCGGAGTCGACAAGGCGAGCGGGCTTCACGCCGCCATCGATGCGCTTGGACTTCGGCCGAACAGCGTGCTCGGCATCGGCGATGCGGAAAACGATCTTCCATTTCTTCGCGTCTGCGGATGTTCGGCGGCCGTTGGAAATGCGCTTCCGATGGTGCGGAAAGAAGTGGACGTTTGGCTGGCGCAGGAGAACGGAGCGGGTGTCGTCAAGCTCATCGATCGCCTGTTGCGCGACGAAGCCGCGCTCGTTTCGTCAGGTCGCGACGCGTAGGTTAGGCCGCAGCGGTTCGCTCGCTTGGCACGCACCACCGAGGGGACTAAGCTCTCGTCGAGGGGAGCCGCGACATCGCCATTTCGCACGAGATAGCCCGCACATGATCACGACCGTGCTTGCCCTTGCAGTCTCGCTTGCAATGCCCGCGGCGATTTCGCAGACGCTACCCGTTGACGATTACGCCGAGCAGGTTCGAAAGACCGACTCACTGGGCGTGGCGATGAGCTACCTCGAGCACGAGCGGGAAAGGGGCATGATCAAACTCGTGAGAATGAGGAAGGAAGTAACGTTCGTCGTTGGCGGGATGAGAGTGACGCAGGACAACGTCGATGCCTATCAGATGGAAAACGAGCACAAGCTGAAGATCCTGACGGAGGAGATCGAAAGGCGCGGGTTTGCGTCCGTGGCCGGCGATTACGTCATGCGCGATCCGGCGGCGGCGAGCGAGACGCGGGTCCCGGCGTGCTCGCCCACCGAGGACGTCGGTCCGCTGACGCTCGTCCAGGATGGAAGCAGGATCGAGTTACACGACACGGATGGCAACTGGTCGGGGTACGGGGTTGTGGTAGAACACATGTTCGCTGTCGTCCCCGGCGCACGGGATCAAGTGTCTCCCCGGATGTTGTCGGGCGTCGTCTCCGCCGGCGCCATGTTGCTGCTGCTGTCTGACAACAGCGTATCTGCTGCCAATCCAACTGGAAAGCGAAGTGCTTGCCGCCTTGCGATTCTGAGCTGGAAGCAAGCTGAAACAGGCGCGGGCTCGAAATAGCCGCTGAGATGTCCACCGACGAATCGAAGCTGCATCCGCAAACGCTTGCCGCGCAAGGCCTCGGACGCGTAGCCGACCCGTATCGCGACATCGTCCCGCCGATCCATGTGTCCACGACCTACGAGCGTGCCGCGAACGGAAGCTTTCCGGGCGGTCGTATCTATTCGCGCGCGGACAATCCCAGCTTCGATCACGTCGAGGCGCTGATTGCCTCGCTCGAAGCCGCGGCGGGCGCGCTCGTCTTCGCGTCGGGCCAGGCGGCCGCGGCCGCGGTCTTTCAAGCGCTCGCGCCCGGTGATCGCGTGCTCGCGCCGCGCAACATGTACTGGGCGCTGCGAAGCTGGATGTCGCAGTTCGCATCGCGCTGGGGTCTCCCGCTCGACTTCTATGTGAACGATTCGGTCGACGATTTCGCGCAGAAGGCGCGCGCACAGCGGCCGCGCCTCGTCTGGATCGAAACGCCCGCCAATCCGACGTGGGACGTCACGGACATTGCCGCGGTTTGCCAGATTGCGCGCGATGCGGGAGCGACCGTTGCGGTCGACTCGACGGTGGCGACGCCGCTTCTCACGCGTCCGCTCGATCTCGGCGCGCAGATCGTGATGCACTCGGCTACCAAATACATGAACGGCCATTCGGACGTGATCGCCGGAGCGCTCGCGATAGCGCGCGACGACGAGCTCTGGCAACGCATTCGCTACGTGCGAAGCGCCGGCGGTGCGATGCTCGGGCCGGTCGAAGCCTGGCTTCTGCTCCGTGGCATGCGAACGATGCCTCTTCGCGTGGCGGCCGCGTGTGCGAACGCGCAGGCGATTGCGCGGCACTTCGATCGACATCCAAGGCTTTCTCACGTTTTGTATCCGGGGCTCGAGACGCATCCCGGTCATGCGATCGCGGCAAAACAGATGAGCGGCGGTTTCGGCGGCATGATGTCGCTGCGGCTGCGCGACGGTGATGAAGCCGCGAAGAGGTTCACGGCGCGTTTACGCGTGTTCAAGCGCGCGACGTCGCTCGGCTCGGTCGAGAGTCTTGCCGAGCACCGCGCGAGCGTCGAAGGTCCGGGCTCGCAATGTCCTCCGGATCTCGTCCGGTTGTCGATCGGCGTCGAGCACGTCGACGATTTGATCGCGGATATCGAGCAGGCGCTGGGGTAGCGGTCTAGCGCCGCTTGACGCCGCCAAGCATGCGCCCCCACCCCGCGCCGCTCAGCGTCTGCGTGCCCACGTTCAACGGGAGCCGGTTTCTCGCCCCGTGCCTCGAAAGCATTCTCGGGCAGACGTTCGCCGATTTCGAGTTGATCGTGGTCGACGACGTGTCGAGCGACGACACGCTCGACACCGTGAACGCGTTTGCGCGGCGCGACAGTCGAATACGCGTCGAGAGAAACGACACCAATCTCGGACTCGTCGGCAATTGGCGGCGCTCCGTCGAGCTCGCGCTTGCGCCGTACGTGAAGTTCGTGTTTCAGGACGACGTGATTGCACCGACCTGCATCGAAGCGCTGATGTCGGCGGCAGACTCCGGACACGCACTGATCTTCTGCGCGCGCGATTTTTCTTTCGTGGACGGCGTTTCGTCGGAATCGCGAGACGCGTACGAGAAGAATCGGCGAATCATCGCGGAAGTCTACGGCGAATGGGGCGCGATTACGGCCGAGCGATTCTGCGATGCGACACTCGACCACATGACCATGAACCTCGTCGGCGAGCCGACCGTCGCTCTGCTGCACCGGTCGGTGTTCGATGATTTCGGCTGGTTCAACGGCGACCTGCTCTCGCTCTGCGATGCCGAGTTCTGGGCGCGCATCGGCGTGAACCGCGGCGTGTACCATGTCAAGGAGACGCTCGCGACGTTTCGCGTTCACGCAAGCGCGGCAAGTGCGATCCACAATGCGCGCCATGAGTATCGCGCGCGCGTGATCGATCGGCTGCTGTTTCGCCATGAGGTCGCGTTTTCGCCTGCGTACGCTCCGCTACGCGACGTAGCGAGCAAGCGATCGCCGCCAATCGACCTCGTCGCGGATTTCTGGGAATCGGTCCACTGGGCGCGCCGGGAGGCAACGCAGGTCCGGCCATCCGCTCCGTCGCCGCTCGACGAATGGCGGGAGGTGTCGCGCACGTATTCCCGGCTCGGATCGATTCCGCTGAAATACCGGTTGCGCCGAATCTCGCGCTCGATCGCGCGGCGCGCGAGTCGCTCGGCCGGTGCGTGATGTTCACGGAAAAGCAGAAGATGCTCGCCGGCGAACCGTATCGGCCCGACGACCGCGAACTGCGCGAGGATCGGGCCGCGAACCGGCGATGGCTTGTTCGTGTCAATTCGTCACTTGAGCAATCCGACGACGAGAGGCGCGCGTTGCTGAGCGAGCGGTTCGTCGCGCTCGGTGACGCGAGCGTGCTGCTGCCGCCTTTTCACTGCGACTACGGCTACAACATCAGCATTGGCGCCTGCGTCTTCGTCAACTTCGGTTGCACTTTTCTCGACGTCGTCGGCATCACGATCGGCGATCGCACGAAGATCGGTCCCGCGGTGCAACTCTATACGGCGGATCACCCCCGGGATGCGTTCTCGCGGCGCGCCGGCCTCGAGTTCGGGAAACCGATCGTTATCGGCGCGGACGTCTGGGTTGGCGGAGGAGCGATCATCCTTCCCGGCGCGCAGATCGGCGACGGCGCGATCATCGGCGCCGGAAGCGTCGTGACGCGAGACGTGTGCGCGGGCGCCACCGTTGCCGGCAATCCGGCACGCGATCTCGAACGCTGACCTGCATTCGCCGCGCGCTCAACCGGACGCGTTCGCGCGCCGGAGCAACTCGACCGCGGTGAAGAGGTCGAGCGCCGCATGCCCGACCGTTTTGAACACGGTGATCTCTTCGGCGCTCGTTCTTGCGTGTTCGCCGACGCCGCCGATTTCCGTCATGTCGTCGGCGACAACGTACTTTCGCGCGATCGCCTCGACGATCTCGCCCGATTCGGCAAGCGCCGAGCGGCGTTGCTCGACGAACACCCGCGCACGAAGGAAGAGCGCCGGATCGACCTCGCACATGTCGGGACGAAACGATCCGATCGCATTCACGTGGGTTCCCGCCTCGACACGGGTGGCGTCGAACACCGGCTCGCGTGAATTGGTCGCGGTTACGACGATGTGGGCGCCGGCAAGCGCCGCAATCCGGTCGCACCGTTCGATGCGTGCCTGTGGATGACGATCGCGCAACGATGCGACAAAGCGCTCGGCGTGATCGACATGGCGCGTCACGACGCGAACAGCATCGATCGGCCGCACCGCGAACATCGCCTCGACTTGAGCGTTCGCCTGGCTGCCGGCGCCGAAGATCGCGAGCGTGTCCGCGTTCGTTCGCGCAAGCCGCCGCGTGGCGACGGCGCTTGCGGCGCCCGTGCGTAGCGCCGTCAAGGCGGAGCCATCGCAAACAAGCCGCGGTTCGCCGTCATCGGCATCGATCAGAACGTACGTCGCGCGCGTGCCAGGCTTACCCTGCGCGAGGTTCCCCGGATGGATCGTCGCGATCTTGACGCCGAGGCACACCCGGCTATCGTAACCCGGCATGACGAGCGCGTCGCCGCGCGCGAGCGCCAGGTGCATGCGCGGCGGGTACGTGCCTTCGCCGTGAGCGATCGCAGCGAGCGCATGCGTCGCGACGTCGATCGCCTCGCGCATGGGCAGCAGGCGGCCGACATCCGATGCGGACAGGATGATCATGCGTCGATATGATGCACGATATCGACGCCGGGGTGAGAATCCGCCTCGTGGTGGACCCTCGCGGGGTTCTCATGGCCGAGAGGTACGAGAGCGCGAGGCGTCAGCTCATCGGTGGCGCGAGCGCGCTCGTAATGCGCATCGATTGCTCGGCGGTACTCATGCTGCCCGGCATCCGTGCGAAGCGCGGCTCCCGCAAGCCCGACACGATGTATTGCCACCGGTAGGCCGCGAACACGCCGCGACGCACGCGTTGCGCATCGCCCAGGAACGTGCGGCCTGCGGGCATCCCGTCCGCGCACATCCGCTCGACGCGACGAAACAGCTCCTGATGCTTGATCTCCTCGTCGCCGAAGCGGACGAGTGCTTCGAGCGCGCCTGGTCGCCGAGCCAGTGCTCGCGGCTCGTCTCGAGCAACTTGGCGGCGATGAACCGTTCGACGAGGCCGAAAATGTTCAAGTACGTGCGTCCTGGATCTGGCTCGGCAAGCGCTGCTCGTCAGGAAGTCGGACGATCGACCTGCGACAGGCCGGAGGAAATCGAAGGAGCGCCCACGGATCACGTCGCGATCGATGTCCCATCGGACGCGCTTCGAGTTTGGCGACGCACTTCACGTAACGGTCGGCGTCGGCGGGCTGCATGGCGGATTGCATGTTCACTGTAATCTCCCCGGGATGAATGATGCGTCGCGCGCCGCTCGTTTTCCGCATCGGCGTGCGTGCGCGGCTGGCTCCGCGCAGGATCGTTTCGTTCGTTTCCGGCCGCGGAGCGCCGATCGTCGGCGTGTGAGAGGGCGTCTCTTACAATGTCGGCCGCGCCGCTTTCGCGCGTTTTCCCATGCCACGCCAATCCGCCAGGACACCGAGACCCCGCGAAAGCGGAAAGCTTCGCATCGGCGACGACTGGAACGCGATCACGATCATCGCGCTGTCGCAGAGCAATCCGCTCAAGGCCGTCGCCGAGCTCGTCGAGAACAGCATCGATGCACACGCGAAGACGATCGTCATCACGCGCGGCAAGGAGAAGGGCCAGCATTACCTGCGCGTCGCCGACGACGGCGAGGGCGTTCGCCGCGACAAGGAAGGCGCGCCGGATTTCCATTACGTCGCGACACACGTCTGCGACTCGATCAAGCGGCACCTGAAGACGCAAGGCAGGCAGGGCCTGCAGGGCGAATTCGGCATCGGCCTCCTGAGCTTCTGGACGCTTGGCGAGGAGCTCGTGCTCACGTCGGCCGACGCCAAAGGCCGCACGTGGCAGATGCATCTGCGCAAGGGCGACCCGAGCTATCGGATCACGCAGCGCCTGTCGCTCCTGTCACAGCAGGGCAGCGAAGTGCTGATCCGCGGAATCCTGCCGGGCATTCGCAATTTCAGCGGCGAGAAGATCCAGTGGTATCTCGCTTCGGAGTTGCGTGATCGCATCCGCCGCACCGGCGTTTCGATTCGCGTGCTCGACCGCACCGCCCGGGTCGAGTTCAAGGTCGAGCCGCGCAAGTACGAAGGGCGCCTGCTGCACGAGCTTTCCGACGCGTTACCTGTCCAAAGCGATATCTACGCCGAGCTGTATCTGCACGCGCATGCGCCGTCGAACGTGGTGTCGCTCTATCGTGCGGGCACGCGCGTCCTCGAAAACATCGCCGAGCTCGAGGCGTTCGCGCGCATGCCGTGGACGAGCGGTTACGTGCAAGGCCTCGTCGATGCGCCGTACGTGAACCTGACGCCGGGCACGCGCCTCGGGATCATCCACGATGCGGCGCTCGCGCGTCTCATCGGCGATCTGCGGCCGCTCGAAGCCCGGCTTGAGCGAATCATCGAAGATCAGCAACGAGCGGAGGAGGAACGCGCAACGCGCGACGTGTTGCGCTCGGTTCAGGGCGCGCTCAAGGAAGCGCTGCTCGCGTTGCCCGCGGACGAATACGACTGGTTCGACCTGCGCCGCGGCGAGGGAACGCGCCGTGCGAGGGCGCTTGCCGATGAATCGGCGGGGGAGCCCACCGAAATGGCGGCGGAAGCCGTTGAACCGGACATTTCGGCATCCGCCGTCGCTAACGAACCGCAACGGCAGTTCTTCGAGTTCGCGGGGCCGCTCTTTTCGCTCGTCATCTCGCCGACGTCGAGCGTCGTGGAAGTGGACGGCTCGCGCACGCTCCGCGCCGTGGCGCGCGATCGCGCACGGCGGACGGTTGACCAGGCGTTGACGCATGCGTGGAGAATCACCGAAGGCGAAGGCTCGCTCGAAGGCGCCGACGCCGAAATTGCCACGTTTCGCGCATCCCGCGAGCCGGGACTCGTTCGCGTCGAGTGCGTGGTCACGCAGGGCGATATCGTATGCAAGGCCGAGGCGCAGATCACGGTGACCGCTTCGCTCGTCGCGAAGACTGGCGGCGGCGACTCGACGTACCAGGGGCTGCCGGGCTACACCTATAAGAAGTCGGCCGGCGAGCTTTGGCGCTCGCGCATGGATGCCGAGCACAATCTCGTCGTCATCAACAACGGCCACCGCGATTTCGTTTACGCGGCGCGCAACAAGGCGCTCAAGCTTCGCTACATCTGCCGGCTGTTCGCGAAGGAGCTCGTGTTGAAGAACTTCGTCGGCATTCCGCAGGAGCAGCTCCTCGAGCGCCTGCTCGAGCTTACGCTCTACACCGAGGAAAACCTGCGCTGACCAGCACGCGCGACGGCGCCGCGAGGGGACGTGCTATCGATCGCGCGCGAACGGGCAGTGGCGGCGCAGCGGACGCCGGCGCCGGCGTACGAGCGCCGTTCACGATCATCGCGAGGAACGTGTAGTAACCGTTCAGGCCGAGCAGATCGACGACGCCGTGCTCGCCGAAGCGAACGCGAGCGCGCTCGAACGTCTCGTCCTTCACCGCACGATGGAGGTTGAGCTCCATCGAGAAATCGTGGACGAGCGCTTCGTCTTCGGACATCGTCGCCGGCCGGCGGCCATGCGCGATCGCGTCGACGATGCTGCGATCGATGCCCGCGCGAAGCGCGATCGGCGCGTGAATCGCCCATTCGACCTGCTGGTCCCAGTACCTCGCTACGACGAGGATCACGAGCTCGGAAAGACGCGTGCCGATCGCGCTTCGATAGCGCAGGTACTCGCCCATTCGATGCGCGCAGTCCGTCAGCTCGGGACTGCGCAGCAGCGGAACGAACGGTCCGTAGACGCCGCCGCGCGGACCTCGCGTTATCGCCTCGGCGGCGCGGCGCTGCGCGTCGGTCCATGCTTCGCGCGGAAGCGGCGGGAGCCGATCAACGGCCGTGTTCGTATTTTCCTTCATGGCGAACGCGACAACGACGCCTCACTCGTAGCTCGCGGGATCCGGCGAATCCGTTGGATTCGCATACGCCTTCTTGAGCACTGCCGACAGCGGGAAATCGAGCGTCACGCCCTTCGGCGGAATCGGCTTGCGAAACCACTTGTCGTAGGTCGCCATGATCGCGCCGCTCTTGTAGTAGTCGACGAGCGTGCGATCGACCACGCGCTTGAACGCCGTATCGCCCTTCGGCAGCATCAGAGCGTGTAAGGATCGATACTGAACGCTTCGCTCGAGACGACCCAGCTCTTCGGATCGCGCGAGTTCGCGGCCAGCCCGGTCAGCAGGATGTCGTCCTCGAAGAACGCCACGGGCCGCCCCGAATCGACCATCAACAGCGATGCACCGTGGTCGGCTCCGGTCAGGATCGTCATGCCGAGATTGCGTGACTGGTTGAGGCCGTTGACCCGTGCGAGTGTGTTTGTTCCGGCCGTGCACACGACTGTCCTGCCGCGCAGATCGTCGAGCTTCGCGATGTCGCTCGTGCGCTTGGTGATGAATCGCGTCGACACGATGAACGTCGTATCGCTGAGGCCGACCTGCGCCTGCCGCTCCGAGTTGTTCACCGTCGACCCGCATTCGATCTGCACGGTGCCGTTCGCGACGAGCGGGATGCGGTTCGCGGACGTGACGGGATTCAGGTGGACCTTGAGCGCCGGCATCTCGAGCTCCGCCTTCACGGCTTCGGCAACGCGCAGGCAGAGGTCCATCGAGTAGCCGACGGGTTTCTGGTTCTCGTCGAGATAGGAGACCGGGATCGAGGCGTCGCGGTAGCCGATGGTCATCTCGCCGCTGTCCTTGACTTGCTTCAGGACGCCGGTGAGCTCCTCCGCGTTTGCACCGATTGCGAGCGCGAGAAGGCCTTGCAACAGCAGAATACGGATGAAGCGGATCATGATTCCTCCGTGGAGGGGAGTGCCGCGGCAAGGCTCGTGGCATCGCCTTCGCGGCGCGTTTCGTCGAGCGCGCTGTCGACCGCGCGTGAAAGCCGCATAACGACTTCGTCGATTTCACAATCGCGGATGATGTAGGGCGGCGCGATCAGCACGTGGTCGCCGCAAACGCCGTCGATGGTTCCACCCATCGGATAGACGCACAAACCTTCGCGCATCGCGGCGGCCTTGACGCGCGCATGCAGGCGAAGCGCCGGCGCGAACGGCGTCTCGCGCGCACGATCGGAGACGAACTCGATCGCGTGGAACAGGCCCCGGCCGCGAATGTCTCCGACGTGCGGATGGTCGCCGAAGCGTCGGTGCAACGCCTGCCCCAGATGACGGCCGCGCTCGCGCACCGCGTCGAGAAGATGGTCGCGCTTGATCACGCGCTGCACGGCGAGCGCGGCGGCGGCCGCCGTCGCGTGGCCGATGTACGTGTGACCGTGCTGAAACGCGCCGCTTCCGTCGCGAATCGGTGCGACGACGCGATCGCTCGCGACGACGGCGCCGATCGGCTGGTAACCGCCGCCCAATCCCTTCGCGATCGTGACGATGTCGGGAACGACGCCTTCCTGCTCGAATGCATACATCGTTCCGGTGCGAGCCACCCCGCACATCACCTCGTCGGCGATCCAGAGCGCGCCGCAACGGTCGAGCACTTCGCGGACGCGGCGGAAATAGTCGGGCGTCGGAGGGACCGCGCCCGCCGTCGCGCCGACGACCGTCTCCGCGCAAAAGCCGAGGACGCGATACGGCCCGACACGGTCGATCGTCGTTTCGAGCTCAGCGATCAGCCGATCGGTGAACGCCTGCTGCGATTCGGTGTCGCGGCGTTCGCGATACTCGAAGCACGGCGATACGCGCTCGACGTGCATGAGCAGCGGCTCGAATTCGCGCCGCCGCCATTCGTTGCCGCCGACGGCGAGCGCGCCGAGCGTATTGCCGTGGTAGCTCTGGCGGCGCGCGATGAAAACGCTTCGCTGTGACTCGCCGATCTCGACCGCGTATTGCCGCGCGAGCTTGAGCGCCGCCTCCATCGCTTCCGAGCCACCGGAGATGAGATAGACGTTCGCAAGCCCGGGCGGCGCATTTTCGGCAAGTGCATCGGCCAGCGCTTCGACCGCATCCGTCGTGAAAAAGCTCGTGTGCGCATACGCGATGCGGTCGATCTGCGCGTGCATCGCGGCGAGCACGTCCGGATGCGCGTGCCCGAGGCATGAAACCGCCGCGCCCCCGCTCGCGTCGATGTAGCGCTTGCCGCTGCGATCGACGATCTCGATGCCGGCGCCGCCCACGGCCACCGGCGGCGTCACGCGCAGGTTGCGGTGCATGACCCGCGTCATCGCATGTCTCCCCTGCGCGCATCGCCGCGCTGCAGGTACGCACGGGCGTCGCGCAGCAGCGTTTCGCGGGCGCGCAAACGAGAGATCACCTTGCGCCCGCCGAGCGTCGCCACTTCGGCCATCAGCCGCTCGACGAGCGCGTGCGCGGCGACGATCGAATGGAAGAACGAGCTCGATGCCGGCTCGAACAGCAGGCGCGCGGCTCGCGCGCGCGAGCGGCGACAGATCCGAATCGGTGATGGCGACGACCGCCACGCCGCGGCGCGCCGCATGCTCGACCGCGTCCACGGTTTGCCGCGAATAGGGTGCGAGCCCCACGGCTACCAGCGTCGCGTTCTTCGGAAGCGCGGCGACGTTTTCGAGCAGCGTGCCGTAGCTGTCCTCGAGCAACGCCGCCGACGCGACCAGCATCGAGTACAGATAATGCGCATGCAGCGCGACGCTGTGGCTGCTGCGAAAGCCGAGGAATGCGACCGACGGCGCGTGCAGCAGGAGGGCTGCGACGTTACGAACCCGATCGGGCGGATTCAGCGCGGCAAGCGACTCGACGTCGGCAACTTGCAGTTGCCCGAGCCGATCCGCGTCGGAGCGCGCGTCGCGGGCGCGCTGCTGCATCCGCTTCGCGCGTGCGGCGAAATCGGCCGAACCCCAGGCCACGTGGTTGCGGAAATCGTCCTGGTAGTCACGAAACGTCCGATAGCCCAGCGCCTTCGCGAGGCGTGTCATCGTCGGCGGAACGACGTTCGCCCGCCGCGCCTGCTCGCGCAGCGACAGAAAGCAGACTTCGGCGGGGTGGTGCGTCGCCCAGCGCGCCGCCTGACGAAGCGCGTTCGAAAGCTGGTCGAAGCGGTCCTCGATCCGGCTCAGCGCGGATTGCGCCATACCATTCCCCATGCACGGAGAAGGAAGGCAGCGATCGTAACGAATGTCACGAGACGCCCGCAACTGTTGCCGTTTGTCACAGCGCCGTTCAATGCGCGCCGGCCGCCGCCTCGTCCGCCGGCGCAGTGCCCTTCGCCGGACGGGCAAGCCACACGACGGCAATCAACGCGACGAAGAGCAGGGCCGAGGCGTAGAACAGATCGTTCGCCGACAGCATCGCCGCCTGCTGGTCGACCATCCGGTTCACGGCCGCCTGGCTTTGCTCGGGCGTCAACCCGCCGGCCTGAAGCGTAGCGAGCGCCTGAAGCGACGCCGGATTCGCGGTTCCGATGGGCTCGACGAGCTGCGCATGGTGCAGCGTCGTTCGATGGTCCCACAGCGTCGTCGCGATCGACGTGCCGAACGAGCCGGCGGTGATGCGCGCGAAATTGAAAAGTCCCGACGCCGCGGGAATGCGCTGCGGCGCGAGGCCCGACAGGCTCAACGTCACGAGCGGAATGAAGAACATCGCCAGCGCCGCGCCCTGGATGATCGTCGGGATCATGAGCGTCCACAGATCGGCCGACGTGTTGAACCGCGAGCGCATGTAGAGGACCACCGCGAACACGACGAACGCACCGGTGGCGAACTTGCGCGGATCGACGCTGTTCACCGTTCGGCCGACGAGCGGCGTTAGCACGATCGCGAGCACGCCGACCGGCGCGAGCACCATGCCCGCCTGCGTCGCCGTGTAGCCCATGTACTGCTGCAACCACAGCGGCAGCAGCACGACGTTGCCGAAGAATGCGCCGTACGCGAGCGACATCGCGAGCGAGCTCGTCCAGAAATTGCGCCGCGCGAAAAGCCGGAGGTCGACGACCGGATGCTCGTCGGTCAGCTCCCATATTACGAAAAGCGCGAAGCCGACGAGCGCCGTGATCGCGAGCGCCGTGATGGCCGTGGAGCCGAACCAGTCAAGGTCCTTGCCCTTGTCGAGCATGATCTGCAGGGCGCCGACCCATACGACGAGAAGACCGAGGCCGATGGCATCGATCGGCAGCGCGCGCGCCGGTGTCTCGCGGTGTCGATAGATGGCCCACGTGACCGTCGCCGCCGCAAGCCCTACCGGCACGTTGATGTAGAAGATCCATGGCCACGAGACGTTGTCGGTGATCCATCCGCCGAGGAGGGGACCCACGACCGGCGCGACGAGGGTCGTGATTCCCCACAGCGCGAGCGCCGTGCCGGCCTTGGTTTTCGGATAACTCGAAAGCAGGAGCGATTGCGACAGCGGAATCATCGGGCCCGCGACAGCGCCTTGCAGCACGCGAAAGGCGATCAGGAACCCGAGGGTCGGCGCGAGCGCGCAGAGAAACGACGCGATCACGAACATCAGCACCGACGCGACAAACAATCGCACCTGCCCGTAGCGTTGCGTGAGCCACCCGGTGAGCGGAAGCGAGATCGCGTTGGCGACACCGAACGACGTGATCACCCACGTACCCTGGTCTGGCGATACGCCGAGATCGCCGGCGATCGCGGGCAACGAGACATTGGCGATCGACGTGTCGAGCACGTTCATGAACGTTGCGAGCGACAGCGCGACGGTGCCGAGCGCGAGCGTCGCGCCGGACAACGGTGAGAGGGCTGGCGCCGGCAATGCCGTAGATGGCGCATGTCGTCGCCGGGCCTCGGCAACCGCATTGGCCGGCGCGGAAGCGGCGTCTGCGCGCGTCGTCGTCATGATCGAGCGGTCGAGCCTATGGCTTATGCGCCGACGCGAGCTTGCGAGTCGTCGTGTCCGGGGTGTGCGTCGTCGATCGATGCTCGTGTCTAATCGGCGTTTGCGTCACCGACGTCGCAAGCTCGCGCGCATTCGCGGCGCCGCCCGGGCCGTTCGCGGCAATGATCGACTTGACGCGCTGATCGGCTGCCGCATCGACCGAGTCGTAGACGCCGGTCATGTACGACGCCATCGCGCCCGGGTGCTGCGGCAGGCGCGCGCCGCCGCGTCGATGCGTGTCGACGTCGACCTGCATCGACAGGCCGATCTGCAGCGGGTGCTGCGCGAGCTCGTTCGGATCGAGGGCAATCCGCACCGGCACGCGCTGGACGATCTTGATCCAGTTGCCGGTCGCGTTCTGCGCAGGCAGCAGCGAGAACGCCGAGCCGGTTCCCGCGCCGAAGCCCGCGACGACGCCGTGATAGCGAACTTTTCCGCCGTAAAGATCGGCCTTCAGCGTCACGGGCTGGTCCACGCGGATCGCGGCAAGCTGCGGCTCCTTGAAATTCGCGTCGACCCATACCTGTTCGAGCGGAACGATTGCCATCAGCGGCGCGCCAGGAGCGACGCGCTGGCCGAGTTGCACCGATCGCTTCGCGACGTATCCCGACACGGGCGCGGGAAGACGCGTGCGCGAGAGATCGAGATACGCGTCGTGCACCTGTGCTGCTGCCGCGAGCACGTCCGGGTGATTCGCGACGCCGGTGTGGTCGGTACGCGCCTGGTTCGCCGCAAGCTCCTCCTGCGCAGCGATCAGCGCAGCCCTGGCGCTCGCGAGCGCGTCGTGCGCATGCTGCAACTCCTCGCCGGACACGGCGCCCGAAGCTTTGAGACGCTCGCGGCGGCCGAGGTCTTCGGTCGCGCGTGCAAGGTCCGCGCTTCGCATGTCGACGTTGGCGCGTAGCTGCGCCGTCGTTGCGAACAGGCCGCGGACGTCGCGGACGGTCCGCGCGAGCTTTGCATCGGCCTGCTCGAGCGCGATCTTCGCGTCCGCGGGATCGAGCTCGACGAGCGTGTCCCCTGCTTTGACGAATTGCGTATCGTCGGCGGCGATCTTGACGACGGTGCCGGCGATCTGCGGCGTGATCTGCACGACGTTGCCGCTCACGTACGCGTCGTCGGTCGACTGCGAGTAGCGCAGCACAATCTTCCAGTACGCGGTGTAAGCCGCGCCGAGCAGCGCGAATACGCCGATGACGATCACGAGCCAGCGCTTGCGCGCGCGACGCGACGTTGCCGACATCTTCGTTTCGTTCGTTTGTTTCGCTTCGTTCGTTTCGTTCATGGTGTTCCCTTGTCATCATGGGCAAGCGCCATCGCAGGCTCGTAACCACCGCCGAGCGCGCGAACGAGGCTGATCGTGAGCGAGAGATTGCGTGCGCGAAGATCAGCGTCCAGGTTCTCCTGGGCGAGCAGCGCCTGCTCGGCCGCGAGCACCTGCAGGTAGTTGCCGAGGCCTTCGCGATAGCGGACGAGCGCGAGCTCGTAGGCGTCGCGCGCGGTCGCCATCGCATCGATCTGCTGCCTGCGTTGCGTATCGACGCTTGCAAGCGACGCGACCTGATCGACCACGTCGCGCATCGCGTCGGCGAGCATCTGGTTGTATTGCCCGACGGCGATGTCGTAGTCGGCGTCCCTGGCCGCGAGCTTCGCGCGAAGCCGGCCGGCATCGAAGATCGGAAGCGTCACCGCGGGACCCGCGCCCACCATCCGGCTTGCCGCCGTCAGCAGGTTCGACGCGCCAAGGCTTTGCAAGCCGACGAACGCGATGAGGTTCACGTTCGGGTAGAACGCCGCCTTTGCCGACACGATGTCCTTCGTCGCCGCTTCGATGCGCCAGCGCTGCGCGACGAGGTCCGGCCGGCGCCCGAGAAGCTCGGCCGGAAGTATCGTCGGCAATGCGATCGGGGCGAGCGCGTGGGCATTCGGCCGCGCAATCGCGCGCCCGCGATCGGGACCGGCGCCAAGCAGCGCCGCAATCTCGTTGCGGTCTAGAACGATCTCTTCGTCGAGTTGCGCGATCGTCTCGCGCGTCGCCGGCAGCGCTGACTCGGCCTGCCTGACCTCGAGCATCGAGTCGAGACCGGCACGGTTTCGATCGCGTGTGAGCGCATGGATGCGCTCGCGCTCTGCGAGCGTGCGCTCGGCGACGTCGTGTTGCAAGTTCGCGCGCATAAGCTGCACGTACGCCTGCGCGATCGCCGTCGATAGCGCGAGACGTGCTGCGTACGCGTCGACTTCGGCGGCGCGCGCGACGCCAACCGCGGCCTCGTAGGCGGCGCGATGCTCGCCGAAGAGGTCGAGATCCCACGAAAGCGTCGCCTGCAGCTCGTCGATCGTTCTTGTCGTGCCGCCGATCGGCGGCGGAACGAGGCCGTTCGCGGAAAAGCGCTCGCGCGTGCTCGCGGCGTTCGCGTCTACGCGTGGCCCGAGCGCGGCCTTGCTCGCTGCCGCCGTTGCCAGCGCCTTACGCGTGCGGGCGGCGGCGACATCGAGCGTCGGACTTTCGCGGAGCGCTTCGTCGATCAGCGCATCGAGCTGTGGGTCATGAAATGCCTTCCACCAATCCTTCGCCGGCCACGCTGCGTTCGACAATGCGATGCCCGCGAGCGCGTGATTGGCAGCAACATCGTTCGGATCGCGAAGCGACGACGAAGGCGCGAGACCATCCATGCTCGCGCATCCGCTCACGACGACCATGATCGCTGCGAGCGCGAGTTGGCGACATTTCCAAATAGAGGAGATCATCTGGAAAACTATTGCTTAAGCTATTGATGCCTAGGCAGATAAGTGATCAAAAAAGGGGATCAGCGGTTATGGATCAGGCGGGCAAGGAAGCTTTCGAGCGTCGCGATCTCGTCCTTGCTGAAGCCGCGGAGAAATCGCTCCTGGACGATCTCCTTGGTCGCGACGAGCTGCGGGAAAAGCACCCTCCCCGCGACGGTCAGCTCGAGATTGGTCGCGCGACGATCCTCGGGATGCGGCACGCGTCGAATGAGCCCCTTCTGCTCGAGACGGTCGATCATTCGCGTCATCGCCCCCGGATCGTAGGAGATCGTCTTGCAGAGCGACGACGGCGAATCGGCCTCGCGATCGGCGAGCGACGCGAGCACGATGAACTGGGGCGCCGAAATGTCGAACTTCGCGAGGTCGCGGTCCATCGCGTCGATCAGCTCGACGCGAAGCCTGCTCACCAGCCGAATGATCCCGTGCTTGGTCGGCGCGGGCTTGGGCTCGGCGGCGATCGCGGCGCTGCGCTCGTGTCCCATGGCCGTAAATATAGATGCCTAGGCAACTATTGTCAAGGCCGGCAACTATCCGGCGCGAGCGGGCATGGGAGCGGCCCCGGCAACATCGTGCGCGGGCGGCGCAGCGGCGCGAATCAGCTCGACGCAACGGCGAAGCGTGCTCGCGAACACCGGATTGCGCGGATCGAGCGACTGCGCGTGCGTTGCCCCGACCTCGTAGCGCTTGCAGCGCCCGGTGAAGATGCGCCGAAGCGAAAGCGCGTCGCCGTCCTGCATCCGTTGATGGCTCGACAGCACGTACGCGGCGCCGTCGTACGGCTTCGGCCGATGCTGCGCGATCGCCTGCTCGAACGCGGCCGCCGTACGGATCACCGCCTGCATGTAGCGCGGGTCCTGCGTCGGTCCTGCTGTCGTTCCCTTCGCGTGGCGCGCCTGCATCTTCTCGACGAATTGCCGTTCGCTCAACTGCCAATAGCCCGGATGGTTCACGTTGTTGGGCGGATCGAGCAGCAGAAGCGGCAGCACGGTCTCGCCCGCTTCGCGCAGCGTGCGCGCCATCTCGGCGGCGATGTACACGCCCGCGCAAAGCGACGCGATGAAGTACGGACCGTGCATGCGCACCTTTCGCATCTCGGCGAGATAGTCGACCGCCATCTCGTCGATCGTCGCATGCGGCGTCGACACGCCATCGAGACCGCGCGCCTGGAACGACCACACCGGCTGGTCGTTGCCGAGCAATTGCATGAAATGCGGGCTCACGAAGGCCTGACCGTGCCGGCCGTGGACGATGAAAAGCGGCGGCGCGTCGCCGTGCATCCATAGAGGCATGAGCACCGGCAAACGCTGCGATGCGCTCCCGTCGCTTTGCATCCGCCGCGCATTCGCCGCGATCGACGCGACCGTCGCGTCGCGATGGAAATGGCCGACGCGGACGCCGAGCGTCGCCACGAGTCGCAACTCGAGCTCGACCGACAGCAGCGAATCGCCGCCGAGCAGGAAGAAGTCGTCGTCGCGACCGATCGGCGCGATGTTCAGAAGCTCCTCGAACACGTCGGCCACCCCACGCTCGACATCGTCGCGTGGTGCATCGACGATGCGTACGTCAAGCTCGGAAGGCCGCATCGACGAGAGCGCGCGACGATCGATCTTCCCCGTGGGCGTCATTGGCATCGCATCGAGATAAACGATTGCGGCCGGCAACATGTACATGGGAAGCAGCGCTGCGAGGTGACGACGAGCGTGCTGCGGATCGCGGTCGGCATCCTCGTGTGCGACGAGGTACGCGACGAGCCGCGTTGGCCGAGGCGCCTTGTCGTCGTCGACGGCGATGACCGCCGCCTTGGCGATGGAAGGGCACGCCGAAAGCGCGGCTTCGACTTCGGCGAGATCGACCGAATGTCCGCGTATCTTGACGCGGCTGCCGGCGCGGCCGAGGAAGTGCAGTCTTCCTGTCGCATCGATGCGGCCGAGATCACGCGTTCGATAGCAACGAACCCCCGGCTCGCCGGGACGGTCTGAAAACGCGACGGCATCGAGGTCCGCGCGACGCCAGTAACCCGGGCTCACATGGCGGCTTGCGACGACGATCTCGCCGACTTCACCGGTTTCGGCGAGCGCGCCGTCCTCGCGCCGGATCTCGACGCGCACGCCATCGACCGGGCGGCCGACAGGAACGAGCGGTTCGGACGGCAATGCGCTTGCGTGATCGACGATGTGCTGCGCGATCACGCCCGCTTCGGTCGAGGCGAGATGATTGACGAAGATGCAGTGCGGAAGCGTGCGCTGCCGGAACAGCGGAACGTCGCTTGCGTACACCGACTCCCCGCCGAGATGCAGCGCGCGAAGATGCGGAAGAATGCGCGACGGCGCGAGGCGACCGGCCATTTCCCGAAACGCGGTTGGCGGCATGTGGAGCACGCTCACACGCTCGCGATCGAGCCAATCGGCCATTCCCGGGATGCCGTCGCGTCGCAGATCGTAGGCGCAAAGCGTCGCACCTTGCGTCAGTGCGCGGAAGACGTCGCCATTGCCCGCCGCGAAGCTCATCGTATAGACGAGCGACATCCGATCGCGTGGCGCAAGCTTCAGGGCGCGCGCGTACACGTCAGCGAAGAACAGCACGTTTTCGTGCGTCTGCATCGCGCCCTTCGGTTCCCCGGTCGAGCCGGAGGTGTAATGGATGTAGAGCAGCGCATCGGGTGCAACGACGGGCAGCGCCGATTCGATTTCGTCGCCGGCGTTGTCGGTAACGACCACCGCGCAGCCTTCGGGTGCGAGGTCACGCGCACGCGCTTCGAGGCACGCCTCGGTCAGGAGCGCGATGGGTTCGCAATTCCTGATGATGAAGCGCAATCGCACGCTCGGATCGCCGGCGTCGAGCGGAACGTACGCACGGCCGCTTCGCGCCGTTCCGAAGATCGCGGCCACCGTGGCGAGCTTGCTCTCGAAGAACAGGCCGATGGTTCCTGCGCGTGATCGGCTTTCGCGAACGATGCGCGACGCGATCGCGTTCGCGATGCGGTCGAGCTCACGATAGGTGATACGCGATTCGCCCTCGATGACCGCCAGGCGGCCGCTCTCACGTCCGGCGATTGCCGCGAGCCTCCTGCCGATCGACACGCCGTTCGATGTCATGTTTGCAGTGGCCGGATCAATAAGGCCGAATGTGCGCAACCTTTTCGACTTCGGCCCAGCGCGCCACTTCTTCGTCGAGAAGCGAGCGGAACGCCTCGGGTGTCGCCGCTTTCGGCTCGGCGCCGAGCGCGCCGAGGCGCTGACGAAAGTCGTTCGAGCGCGCGATGTCGGCGATCGCCTTCGCGAGCACTACCACGATGGCGGGCGGCGTCGCGGCGGGTGCGAGCACGCCGTACCACACTTCCGCGTCCGCGCCGCGGACGCCGACTTCGCTCATCGTCGGAAGGTCCGGCAGAAGCGCGAACCGCGCCGCGCCCGTCGTCGCGAGCGCGCGGAGCTTGTCGCTCTTGACGAATTGCAGTACCGATGGCGCGGGCGCGAAGCTCATCTGCACGTCGCCCGCGATCAGCGCCTGAAGCGCCGGCGCGCTGCCCTTGAAGGGGACGTGGACGATGTCCGTCTGCGTGCGCAGCTTGAAGAGCTCGCCATAGAGATGAACGGTCGTCCCCGTGCCCGACGACGAATAGTTGAGCGCGCCGGGCATCGATCGCGCCCGGGACACGAGCTGCCGGACATCGTGAACCGGCAATGAGGGATTGACGACGAGGATCATCGGCGTCGTCGAGAGCGTCGACACCGTGGCGAAGTCGCGCCGCGCGTCGACGCCGGCATTCGCGCTCGCCGCCATGTCGATCGTCACCGCCGCGGTCGTGACCAGCAGCGTGTATCCGTCGGGCGGCGACTTCGCGACATGATCGTTCGCGATCTTCGACCCGGCGCCTGGCCTGTTCTCGACGATCACCTGTTGGCCGAAGCGGCGCGAAAGCGCGTTCGCGAGGAGCCGCGCGTTCGCATCGACGCCGCCGCCGGGCGCGAAGCCGACGACGAGCGTGATGGGCCGGTCGGGGTAGGGCGCCGCCTGGATCGTTCGATGGTGCGCGAGCAGCGCGAGCGCTGCCAAAGCCAATGCCGCGATGCGCGTTGCCGACACCGTCTTCTCCCTGATGCGGTCGGTGGCGCATCGTCGCGCACACCGGATCTCGCATGCGCGCGAATCGAGCCAAAGCGTCGCGTGCGCGCGTCTTGCCATGTTGTCGGGCGTAAGGATAATGCATTCCGAAGGCTCTCGACATCTGATCGGAACCGTCGCGTCACTCATGCAAGCGCCGAATAGGCTCGTCGTCGATGTCGTCTCGGACGTCGTTTGTCCATGGTGCTTCATCGGCAAGCGCAAGCTCGACGCGGCAATCGCGAAGCTTCGGCAAGCCGAGTCGTCGCTCGAAACGTCGGTGCGCTGGCACCCGTTCGAGCTCAATCCCGACCTGCCCACGGACGGCATCCCGCGTTCGGAGTATCTCGAACGCAAATGGGGCAGCGTCGCGCGTGCCGACGAGAATTACGTGCGGGTGAGAAGCGCCGGCGAAATCGTCGGTATCGGTTTTCGACTGGACCTCATCGAGCGCCAACCGAACACGTTCGACGCGCATCGCCTCGTCGCGTGGGCACAAGGGCAGGGCGATGCGAACGCGCTCGTCGAGCGCCTCTTCGCCGCCTACTTCATCGAGGGTCGGCGTGTCGGCGATCGCAACGAGCTCGCGCGGCTCGCGGCCGAAAGCGGTTTGCCGCAGGACGATGCGCGGGAGATGCTCGCGTCCGACGCGCTGAAGGACGACGTGGCGAACGAGGCCCGTGAGGCGCTCGACGTCGGTGTGCGCGGCGTGCCGTTCTTCATCTTCAATGGCCGGATGGCGCTCTCCGGCGCGCAGGATCCCGAAACGCTACTCGAAGCCATCGCCGCCGCGCGCTGACGATGCGGCAAGCAATATGGGACCGGATCTGATCTACGACGTTGGCGTCAACCATGGCGAAGACACGGCGTTCTATCTCGCCAAGGGCTTTCGCGTCGTCGGCATCGAGGCGAACTCGCTGCTCTGCGACGAGGCGAGGGAAAAATTCGCGGACGCCGTTGCGGCTGGCCGCTTGCAGTTGGTGAACGCGGCCGTCGCGGAGACCGAGGGTCCGGTCACGTTCTATCGCAACACGACCGTTTCCGATTGGGGAACGACGTCACCGGACTGGGCGGCGCGAAATCGCCGGCTGGGCACGCAGAGCGACGAGATCACGGTTCCTGGCATGCGTTTCGAGTCGATGCTCGAGAAGTTCGGCATGCCCTACTATCTGAAGATCGACATCGAAGGCGCCGATCTCCAGTGCGTGCGGGCGCTCGCTCGTTTCAACGAACGCCCGAGGTACGTGTCGATCGAGTCGACGATGACATCCTGGGACGGCCTTCTGCAGGAATTCGAACTTCTGCGGGACCTGGGCTACGTGCGCTTCAAGCTCGTCAACCAGCTCGATGTGCCGATGCAGGTGTGTCCGTTTCCGGCGCGCGAAGGACGTTACGTCGAGCATCGCTTCGTTCACGGGTCGAGCGGGATGTTCGGCGACGAAGCACCGGGAGACTGGCTCACTCACCGTGAAGCGGTACGCGAGTACCGGCGGGTCTTTCTTCACTATCGGTGGTTCGGCAACGACGGCGTGCTGTCGAACTTCAACTGGGAACGGCCGCTGATCTGGCGCGCGAAACGCTACCTCCCGGCGCGCCGCTGGTACGACACGCACGCGTCGCGGTAGCGCCTCGCCGGCCAACGGCCTCTTATCTGGCACCAATGTTGCACCGAACGGGCATGGCCGCACCTCGGACAACCGGGCCAAGCTCGACCGTCCTCGATGTCGCCAAGGCGAGGGCCTCGGCGCGCGCTTCCGCGCGGCAGCGTCGCGCGGGTGCCGCAAAGCGACAGGTTCCCGAGGTGCGATCGACCCCGACGCTCTGGGACCGGCTTCGTTACGGTCCCGACGTGGAGGCCGCGGGGACGTGGCCCTATGAGCGCCGCTTGCGCAATTCGTCCATGGTCTTCGTGGAGCGGCGCAAGGGGAGCCGGTGGAAATACGGATCGATCGTGATCTGCGCCGCGCTGTGGGCGGCGCTTTGGCTGATCTGCCGACGATAATCGTGCGGCTACGCATCGGCGCCCGTATGCACACGGTCAATCTCGGGCCGCGCTCGCGAAACCCAGCCCGCGCACGACGAATTCGCTGATCTCGTCGATGACCGCCTCGGGTCGCGTGCGTCCCTTGAGCGACCAGCCGCGCAACGCGATCATCACCGGCAGGAAGGTGAGGATGTTCGCACTCATGTGTGTATCGCGAAGCGTCAGGCCCAGTTCAGCGGCCGCGTCGTCGATGATGCGCTCGAACATGCCGATGAATTCCTCGACACGCGCGAGGATCACCGAAAGCGAGCGCGGTTCCAGCAGATGGCTGTCCTGATAGATCAGCCGGATCTCGCGCCGATGCCGATACATCACCTGTGAAATCGCGCGCACTGCCGAGCGGACGCGGCCTGCCGGATCGTGCGCGAGCGCCAGCGCCTTGCGGGTCTGCGCGTTGTATTCGCTGACGATGCGATCGCAGACGAGATAGAGGATGTCGTCCTTCGAGCGCACGTAGTTGTAGATCGTCCCCTGCGTCATGTTCGCAGCGCGGCCGATGTCGCGCACGGTCGCCTTGTGGAAGCCCTTCTCGACGAATACCGCGATCGCCGCGTTGACGAGCTGCTCGCGCCGCTCGCGGACGAGATCGGGATTCCTGGTGGCCGACTGTACGCGCCGACGAGGGACGCGTCGTTCTCGCGATCGCGCCGATGGCTGCATGCGTGTTCTTGAAATCTGAGCGTCGGATCAGGCGAGCTTACGCGATGCCGTCCGCGGCCTGCAAGCGCCGGTGCGACGAGCGATCGCCTTGACAGGCGGCTTGCGGCGGCCGTACGCTGAGCGCCCAGTCAGGAAAGAGCCGGGGACATCGGCCATAGGAGGAGAACCATGAAGAGGCTGCTCGTCGCCCTCTGCAGCGCGCTTCTTTGCGTCGTGCTGCCCGCGTTCGCGCAGCAGCAAGGCGTGACCGCGGACACGATCACGATCGGCGCGCACGGTCCGATCACCGGCCCGGCGGCCTACATCGGCCTCGCCGGACGCGACGGCATGATGCTCGCAGTCAACGAGATCAATGCCGCGGGCGGCATCAACGGCCGCAAGATCGCAGTCGTGTTCGAGGACGACGGTCATTCGCCCACGAAGGCGCTCGCGGCGGTCAAGAAGCTCGTCGAGGAAGACCGCGTCTTTGCCGTGATGTCGGTGGGCGGCAGCAACGCGACCGTCGGCGCCGTCGATTACATGAAGGAAAAGGGGGTTCCGTATTACGTGTCGATCGCGTCCGCGCCTCCGGTGACGTGGCCGTTCGCGCGCAACCTGTTCCGCGGCGGCACGACGGAAACCGCGCGCTACGGCGAGCTCTATGCGGAATTCCTCGTGACCCACTACAAGGCGAAGCGCATCGCGATCATGAGCGGGCGGGAGGAGTATCCGCGCAACGAGGGTGACGCGACGACGGCCAAGCTCAAGGAGTGGTTCCAGATGGCGCCCGCGGTGCGCGTCGAGTTCAACATCGGCGACAAGGATTTCACGCCGCAGCTCGTGGAGGTGCAGAAGGCGAATCCCGACGTGATCGCGTTCTTCGGCAATCCGGCCGAGGCGGCGATCGCCATGCGCCAGGCGAAGGAGCTCGGCATGAAGCAGCCGTTCTTCGTCGGCAGCAATATGGTCGATCCCGCTTTGATCGCCGCAGCGAAGGGCAGCGCCGAGGGCGTGATGGGCTTCTCGCTGATTCCGTATCTGCCGGGCTCGAAGGCGCCGGAGATGGTCAAGTGGGAGGCGGCGTGGAAGAAGGCGTATCCGAATGCGCCGGCCGGTCGGCCGAACAATTTCGATCTGCTCGCTTACGGCGATATGTATGTGCTCGCCGAAGGCATGAAGCGCGCGGGTCCCAATCTCACCACCGACAGCCTGATCACCGCGCTCGAAGGCATTCATGATTACCGCGTGGGGCCAGTCGCGACGCCGCGCACGTTCTCGACGAAGCATCACATCGGCAACCTGACGCTCGTGCCGATGATGGTGAAGGATGGACAGTGGGAAGCGGTGCAGTGGTCGAGCTCGAGGCCGAGCGATATTCTCAAGCGGTACCAGTGAGGCGAGAGTCGCTCGGGCAAACGGCATCCGAGTGATGGGCCACGCGGCGGATGCGTCGCGCGCTCCAAGTCCGTAATCGCCGGCCTGCGGGTCCCGGCGCGGCGTTGGCGGTTGGCAGACACGCCCTCCCTTGGCCGCGCCACCCGCGACGGCCGTCATTCCCAGTCGCGCTTCTCCGCATCCGTCGCGTGGCCCCGATGCGCCGGTGGCGGCGCGCCACGCCATGACGCTAACGCTCGCGCTCCAACTCGCTATTGCCGGCATCAGCGTCGGCAGCATCTACGCGCTCGTCGCGCTCGCGATCGTCATTCCGTTCAAGGCTTCCGGTGTACTGAATTTCGGGCAGGGCGAGATCGTCACGTTCGGCGCGTACGCCGCGCTCGTGCTGACGCAGCTCGCGCTTCCCTATCCGGTCGTACTGATCGGCGTGTTGCTGCTCGGAGCCATGGGCGGCATCGTCATCGAGCGCGTGCTCGTGCGGCCGATCGTGAAAGCCCCCGAGTTCACGCTCGTCATCGCGACGTTCGCGATCGGCCTTCTCATCAAGGGCGCGATCTCGATCCATTTCGGCGACAGCCCGAACTCGATCGACGGACCGTTCGGCAGCGATCCGATCGTCGCCGCCGGATTGCGCTTCAATCCTACGTCGCTCTGGATCTTCGCGTGCACGGTGTTGGTGACCTTCGGCGTCATCGCGTTCTTCCGTTACACGCGCCTCGGCAAGGCGATGCGTGCGGTGTCCGTCAACGCCGATGCCGCGCGCCTGATGGGCATTCGCGTCGAGCGCGTCTACCGCTGGTCATGGGCGATCAGCACGGCGATCGGTGCGCTCGCGGGCCTGCTCGTTGCGCCATTGATCGGCATCAATCCGGAAATCGGCCAGCTCATCCTGCGCGGATTGCTCGGCGCCGTCCTCGGCGGCTTCACGAGCGTCGGCGGCGCGATCGTCGGCGGCCTCGCCGTCGGATTGATCGAGACGTTCGCCGGCGTGCTCGTCGGCAGCACGTTCAAGAATCTCGTGCCGTTCCTGTTGCTGATGGCGCTGCTCGTGTTCCGTCCGCAAGGGCTTTTCGGCGCGGCCGAGATCAAGCGGGTCTGACGGGATGCGCCCACGGATTGGATCGTGGCTTCCGATCCTCGTCATCGTGGCGCTGGCCGCGGCCGCATCGACGCTGCGAAGCTATCCCGTCTATCTGCTGAGTCTCGCGATGATCAACATCGTCGCGGCCGTCGGGCTCAATCTGCTGACCGGCAATTCGGGACAGATTTCGCTTTGCCATTCGTCGTTCATCGCGATCGGTGCCTACACGTCGACGCTGCTCACCGCGAAATTCGGCCTGCCGTTCTGGGCCACGATTCCGTGCGGCGCCGTGGCGGCCGCTGCATTGGGCGCTGTGCTCGGCGCGCCTGCAAGCCGCCTGCGCGGCATCTACCTTGCGCTCGCGACGCTCGGGTTCCTGCAGATCGTGCAGATCGCGATCGAGGAATTCGCGAACGTCACCGGTGGCGTGCGGGGTTTGATCGTGGCGAAGCCGACGATAGGCGGCATACGCATCGGCGACTACGCGCGCTTTCTCGTCGTGCTCGGCTGCTGTGCGTTCGCCGTGTGGACGGCGCGAAATCTTCTGGCATCGCGCGTCGGCCGCGAGCTCGACGCTGTACGGCAAAGCCCGCACGCCGCGCAGGCGCTCGGTGTTTCGCTTCAACGCGTCAAGCTTGGCGCGTTCGCGCTCGCGGCCGCGTACGCCGGTCTGGCCGGAGGATTGCAGGCGATCGTCGTCGGCTTCATCGATCCGGTCGAATTCGGCGTGTCGGCGGCGCTGCGCCAGATCACGTTCATCGTAGTCGGCGGAATGGGGTCGGTCGCCGGATCGATCATCGGCGCTGCCGTATTGAGCGGACTTCCCGAAGTACTGCGTCCGGTGAAGGAATACAGCGACGTCATCTACATCGCCATCCTGCTCGGCTTCCTGATCTTCATGCCGCACGGACTCGTCACCGCGTGGGACGCCGCAAAGAGGCGTTGGCGCGGACTGCCGCAATCGCCGGTCGCGGAGGCGGCCCGGTGAATGACTGTCTCGCGATCGAAGCGCTGACCGTACGCTTCGGCGGATTGGTTGCCGTGCGCGACTTGTCGCTTCGCGTCGCACCCGGCGAGATTCGCGGACTGATCGGCCCGAATGGCGCAGGAAAGACGACGCTCATCAATGCGATCACTGGCGCCGTGCCGATCGCGGCGGGTGCCGTGCGGCTCAACGGCGAGCGCGTGTCGGGATTGTCGCCGCACGCGATCAGCCGCCGCGGCATCGGACGCACGTTCCAACACGTCGAACCGTTCGGCGAGCTGTCCGTGCTCGACAACGTGCTCGTCGGCATCGGCCGGCGGATGCATGTCAGCTTCGGCGCGGCCGCGCTCGCCACACCGAATGCGAGACGCTGCGAAAGCGACGCGGTGCGCGAGGCGCTCGGCATCCTGGAACGCTTCGACCTGCTTTCGTACGCGCGAATGCCGGCGGCCCGCTTGCCATTCGGCGTGCTGAAGCAAATGGATCTCGCGCGCGCGCTTTCGGCCCGCCCGATGCTGCTGTTGATGGATGAGCCCACCGCCGGCATGAGCGAAGCGGAAGCCGATCGCGCGATCGCCGCGGCGCGCGCGCTCGCCGAATCGGAAGGCATGACGCTGATCGTCGTCGAACACAACATGCGCGTCATGATGGCACTCGCGCACACAGTGAGCGTCATGCAGAACGGCGTGCTGATCGCCGAGGGAACCCCCGCGGAGATTCAGCGCAATCGCACGGTGATCGACGCCTACCTCGGCGAGGAGACGCCCGATGTTGTCCATTGACGCACTGCGCTCGGGCTACGGCGCCATCGACGTCCTGAAAGGCGTGTCGCTTCGCGTGCCGGACCGCTCGATCGTCGGGGTACTCGGTCCGAACGGCGCCGGCAAGACAGCGTTGCTGCGCGCCATCTCGGGATTGAATCCGGTTCGCGAAGGGTGCATCGAGTTCGACCGCCTCGACCTGCGCCGTCAGACGGCGGACGCGATCGTGCGCCTTGGCATCATCCACGTGCCCCAGGGGCGTATGCTGTTCCTGCCGATGAGCGTACGCGAGAACCTCGACCTCGGCGCGTACGGCGAGCACGATCGCGCGACGCGAAACGAGCGGCTCGCGCTCGTCCACGCGATGTTCCCGATCCTTTCCGAGCGCGGAGCGCAGCCCGCGGCGTACCTGTCAGGCGGCGAGCAGCAGATGCTCGCGCTCGGCCGCGCGATGATGGCGAAGCCGACACTTCTGTTGCTCGACGAGCCGTCGCTCGGCCTCGCGCCGAAGATCTTCGACGCGATTCTCGCGCACGTGCGCGCGATCCACGACGCGGGGACGTCGATTCTGATCGCCGAGCAGAACGTCCGGAAGGTGTTGCGCATCGCCGATCACTGCTACGTGCTCGCGAACGGCGCGATCGCGTTCGACGGTCCTCCACGTGAGCTGGCGCGCGATGCGCGAATCGAGAAGACGTATCTCGGAGCATTGCAATGAAGCCCGCCAAAGACATGCAGATGAAGGCCCCCCCACGCTCGCTCCGCTCGCTGCCCCCTGAGGGGAGCAGTCAGTGGCTTGGGGCGGCCCGGCGCCACTGACCATGATCGACATCCACTCGCATTGGGGCACGAAGCGCGGATATGCGCTGCGGACGCCCGACGAGCTTGCCCAGCAGAAGAAGACCTGGAATTCGGAGCCGTCGTATGCGACCGAGACCGAGATGGCCGATTACTTTCGGCGCACCGGCGTTCGCACGATCCTCGATTTCGGCTATACGAAGTTCGTTCCATTGGCCGAGGCGAAGGCGGTGCACGACTACGGCTTCGCGACGCAACGCGCGCACGGCGACGTGATTCTGGGGCATTGGATCCATATCGATCCGCACAGCGGCGTCGAAGGCGTGCGCGAGCTTCGTCGCTGCATCGACTTCGCGCCGGGCTTCATCGGCTTCGCCGTGTCGGGCTCGGGCAGCGGTCCCCCGAGCGACGCGTGCTGGACGCCGTTCTACGAGCTTTGCATCGAGGCGGCGATCCCGGCCCTGATCTTCGTCGGCACGACCGGCCTTGGCGCGGGGTTGCCGGGTGGCGGCGGCGTTGTGCTCGACGATTGTCATCCGCGCCACCTCGATTTCGTCGCGGCGAAGTTCCCGAAGCTCACGATCGTCGCGGCGAGGCCCGGGTGGCCATGGCAGGCGGAAACGATCGCCGTGCTTATGCACAAGCGCAACATCTGGTACGAGCTGCACGGCTGGTCGCCGAAATACTTCACGCAGGACCTCAAGCACGAAATTCCACGGCGCCTGCGCGAGCGCGTGATGTTCGGCGCCGACTATCCGCTGTTCACGTACGAGCGATTGATTCGCGACTGGCGCGCCGAAGGTTATGCGGAGGAAGTGCTCGAAGACGTGTTCCGCAACAATCCGCGGCGTTTTCTCGATCAGGTGAAGCGGACATGAATCTCGGTCTTCAGGACAAGGTCGCGATCGTCGGCGGGGCGAGCCTGGGGATCGGCTATGGAATCGCGAAGGCGCTCGCACAGGAAGGCGCGAGCGTCGCGATCACCGCGCGCCGCGAAGGCGATCTGCACAAAGCTGCCGAACGCCTTCGCGCGGATACCGCCGCGACGATCTTGCCGATCCAGGCCGATTGCCGGCGTGCCGACGATTGCACGCGCGTTGTCGACACGACGTGCAGGGAGCTCGGCGGCATCGACATCCTCGTCAACAACGACGGCGCGCCGCCGCTCGGCCCGGTGCTGAGTTTCGACGACGCCGCATGGAGCAAGGCGATCGAGCAGAACCTGATGTACGTCGTGCGGATGGCGCGCGCGTGCATCCCGTCGATGCAATCGCGCGGCGGCGGCAGCATTCTCAACATCACCGCGATCTCGGCGATCCAGCCGATTCCCGGATTCGCGCTGTCGGTGGCCTCGTGGTCGGCGGTCATCGGCTACGCGAAGACGCTGTCGCTGGAAGTCGCATCATCCGGCATCAACGTCAACACCATCTGTCCGGGCTACATCGACACGTCGCGCTTGCAGAAAGTGTTCGCGGCCGGCGGCGAGGATCCGGATGTCAAGGCGAAGCTCACCGACGAGATTCCGATGAAGCGCATCGGCACGACCGAGGACATCGCGAGCCTCGTCGCGCTGCTCGTCTCGCCCAGGGGGCGCTACATCACCGGCACCGCGATCCAGGTCGACGGCGGCTTGCTGCGGTCGGTCAGATAGAGAAGGAGGACATGATGATCGAAGTCCCAAGACCGCCAGCGCCCGCGGATGTCGAGCGGTACCGCAGGAACGGCTGGTGGAAGGATCAGACGTTTTCGGAAATCCTCGAGCAGCGAGCCCGCGAGACGTCCGACCGCGAGGCGCTCGTCGATTTGCGACGGCGCGTCACCTACGGCGCGTTATGGCGCGAGGTCAAACGTTTCGCCGAGTTCCTCCGCAGGCAAGGCGTCTCGCGCGGCGACGTCGTCACGTTGCAGCTTCCGAATCGCATCGAGTTCCCGGTCGTCTTCTACTCGCTCGAGCTGATCGGCGCCGTCGCGAACAAGATCAGCGCCGACTTCCGCGCGGTCGAGGTCGAGTACATCCTGCGTTTCTCGAAGTCGAAGGCGTACGTCTGCGCGCGCGAGTTCAAGGGCTTCGACTACCTCGCGATGATCCGCGAGCTTCGCCCCCGGCTGCCCGATCTGTCGCTCGTGGTGTGCGTCGATGACGTCGCGGCCAACGACGTCGTGAGCTTTGCCAAGGTCGTGCACGGGACGCCGGAGATCGACGATGCCGATCGCGTTCGGATGTCGCCGCTCGACGTCATGCGGATGTGCTTCACGTCCGGCACGACCGGCAATCCGAAGGGTGTGCTGCACTGCTTCAACACGACACTTTGCACGTGCGAGACGTTCAACACCGAGCTCGCCGTGACCGAGCGCGACGTGATGCTCGACTACCTTCCGGTCGGTTTGAACTGGGGCTACATGACGCTCGTCCAGGCGGCGATGGCCGGCGCGCGCGTCGTGCTGATGGAGCGTTTCTCGGCGGATGCCGCACTCGCACTCATCGAGAAGGAGCGCGTGACGTACATCCCGACCGCGCCCGCTTCGATCGTCGCGATGCTGAATTCGCCGGTACTCGCCAAGCATGACCTGTCGTCGCTTCGGATCGTCATCACCGGCGGCGCGTCCGCGGCCGTGGAGACGATCAAGGCGTTTCAAACGGCGGTGCCGCACGCGAAGTTGCTCGAGCTCTACGGCATGCTCGAAACGGGCTACCACGCGTTCACGCGTCTCTCCGACGATCCGCTGAAGGTGAATGGCACGGTAGGACGCTGCGTCGACTCGATGGGGTTGCGGATGATCGACGACGACGGACGCGACGTGCCGTATGGCGAAGTCGGCGAGATCGCGGCGGTCGGGCCGTCGGTGCACGTGGGCTATCTCGACAATCCGACGGCGAATCGCGACAGCTTCACCGCGGACGGTTGGTTTCGCACCGGCGACCTGGGCTGCTTCGCGGACGCCGAAGGCAACGTGCGCATTGCCGGCCGCAAGAAGGAGATCGTCAATCGCGGCGGCAAGAAATATTTCCCGCGCGAGATCGAGGAGCTGCTCTACCAGCATCCGAAGATCATGCAGGCCGCGATCGTCGGCGCGTTCGATCCACGCCTCGGTGAGAAGAATTGCCTGTGCGCGATCGTGAAGGAAGGCGCAACGCTGACGCTCGACGAAGTCGTATCGTTTCTGAAGGGACGCGTCGCCGATTACAAGCTGCCCGAAGCGCTCGTTGTGATGAGCGATTTTCCGATGACGCCGACGGGCAAGATACGGCGGCCGGAGCTCGTGAAGCGGGTCAGCGGGCAGGCGTAGAGGGATGCGCTAAGGACGGACGCGTGGTCGACTTGCGCAGTCTCGAAGCGTTTCTCGCCGTGGCGGACAGCGGAAGCTTCACCGCGGCCGCGAAGCGGCTCAACAAGACGCAATCCGCGATCTCGCAGGCGATACGCCAGCTCGAGGACGATCTCGGCGTCGTGCTGATCAACCGCGGTGCGCGCGTCGTGTCGCTTACCTCGTCAGGCGAGTTGATGCGCGATCGCGCGTCGCGGTTGTTCGACGAGGCGGTCGCGCTGACCTCGCTCGTACGCGAGCACGGCAAGGCGAAGCTTGCCGAATTGCGCATCGGCATGGTGGACTCGTTCGCGATCGCCGTCGGCCCGGCGCTGATCCGCAGCATGCTGAACGAATCGGTCAACCTGTCGCTGTGGTCCGATCTCACGCCGCGGTTGCGCGATGCGCTGAACGAGCGTCGCTTCGACGTCGTGGTCGCGAACGATGCGTTCGCCGACGAGGCGCGTCTCACGCGCATTCCGCTTCTGCGCGAGCCGAACGTGTTGTTGTTGCCGAACGGTCCCGATTGGGACGTGTCGACCGACGACCTTCGCGCGCTCGCGCGAAGCCGGCCGATGGTTCGCTACCATCCTCCGTCGTATCTCGCGGGCAGGATCGACGCGCAGTTTCATCGAATGAACGTGCAGCTTTCGCGTCGCGTGTCGGTCGACAGCTCGGACAAGCTTCTGGCGATGGTCGCGGCCGGCATCGGCTGGGCGATCGGCACGCCGCTCGCGCTGCTGCGTTCGCGAAACCTGCTCGATGCGATCCGCGTGCTGCCGTTTCCCGGTGAGCCGTTTTATCGCGAACTGGTGATGGTGTCGCGGCGCGGGGAGATCGACGATTTGACGCGCCGGCTAGCGGCAACCGCGCGCGAGGTGCTCGCGGGGCCGATCGGCGACGAGATCGGGGCGATGCTGCCGGGGCTCCGCGATCAGATCGTGGTGCCTCAACCGCATTTCCCGGAATAGCTTTTCGCTCAGGCATCATGCGCGCAAACCATTAGTTCGACTAATGAAGGATCGCCGCGCGCGCTTATCACCGCGTGACGCGCATAACCGCGTCGCGCGCCATTGACTATAGTCCGATGAAGGCACGATCGTTTCAAGGAGACAGCGTTGACCGATGACGGACAAAGCGTAAGGCCGATCCGATTCGGCGGTTACCATCAACCGAAGGATCGTCCGATCGAGGAGCTCACCGCGCGCGTCGGACCCGGCACCCCGTGCGGCGAATACCTGCGCCGCTTCTGGCATCCGATCCTGCTTTCCCCGCAGCTCGGCAAGCGTCCGCTCGCGATTCGGATCCTCGGCGAGGATCTGGTCCTCTACCGAGACCTTTCCGGTGATCTCGGCCTTTTGCACCGTCATTGCGCGCACCGCGGCGCGTCGCTCGAGTTCGGCATCGTGGCCGAGCACGGCATTCGCTGCTGCTACCACGGCTGGATGTTCGCGAACGACGGCACGATTCTCGAGACGCCCGGCGAGCCCGCGACGAGTCCGCACCGGCATCGCTTCTGCCAGGGCGCATATCCGCTCGTCGAATACCAGAATGTGATCTTCGCGTACCTCGGCCCGCCCGAGGCGAAGCCCGAGTTTCCGATCTTCGACACGATGGTGATCCCCGACGACCGGGTGGTCCCGTACATCATCCACTCACCTTGCAACTGGCAGCAGGTGAGCGAGAACTCGATGGATCCTTACCATGTGCCGTTCCTCCATACACGGATCGCCGGCCCGCAATTCTCCGAGGTGTTCGCGCAGTTGCCGATCATCGAATATCACGAAACGGAGCTCGGATTTTTCTATACCAACGCGCGCCGACTCGGCGATTTCGTTTGGGTGCGCATGCACGATCATCTTCTGCCTAATTTTTCGCAGAACGGCGCAATCTTCGAGAACGTGCGCAAGGTCCGCTATTTCGGCCGCGCGGGTTTGACGCGCTGGGTCGTGCCGGTCGACGACACGAACACGTTCGTGCTGGCATGGCGCCACTTCAACGACCGCGACGATCCCGATCACATGGGGCGTCCGGAAGACGTGGGCGTCGGCAAGACCGATTTCTACGGGCAAAGCGGCGAGCGGCCATACGAGGATCGACAGGACAATCCCGGCGACTGGGAGGCGTGGTGCAGCCAGGGGACGATCACGAGTCACGCGCGCGAGCATTTGGCGACGACGGATCGCGGCATCGCGATGCTGCGTCGCAGGCTGCGCCACGAGATCGAGCGCCTGCGCAATGGTGTCGAGCCGCGCCGGCCGACGCCCGGGAATGGCTCCGTTCCCACTTGCGGGGGTGACACGATCCTGCGGATTCCGAAGCGCGACGGCGACGATAACGCACTGATCGCCGACGTGTCGCGCACGATCGCCGCCGCGTACGTCGAGTTCGAGCATCTGGCTGACGAGGATCGGCGTCAGGCGATCGGACGAAGGCTCGCGCCGCTGAACGAAGGCGACGCGAGCGAGATCAATCCCGACCGCGGGAAGATATTCGAGTTCAAGACGTTGGTCTGAAGCGTTCTCTTGGCTGAAAATCCCTTTCGCGAAATGGATCGCGGGTGAAAACGCGCTGGGGAATGCTTTTGATCGTGCCGCTTGTCGTGAGCGCGGCGCTGCTGTTCGGCTCGCAGTTCGTTTTCCTGAAGCAGAGCTTCTTCGTCGATCTTCCATTCGGCCGCAAGGCGGCATCGTGGAGCCTTGCGAACTACACGCGAATCCTGACCGATCCTTATTACCTGCGCACGCTCTGGCTGACCACGTACATTTCGCTCGCGGTGGCCGCGGCGTGCGTCGGGTTCGGCTTCCCGATCGCGAAAGTCCTCGCGCGCCGCCCGTCGCGCTGGACGACGTTCCTGCTGTGCGCGATCGTGCTGACGTCGTTCATCACGACCGTCATCCAGATCTTCGGCATCGTGATCGTCTTTCGCGCCGACGGCCCGATCAACCGCGCGCTTCTCGCCCTCGGCATCGTCGATCGGCCGTTCACGATCATCGGCACGCCGCTTGGCGTCATCGTCGGGCTGGTCTATGCGTCGTTCGGCTTCGGCGTGATGCTGATGTACGCGATCGTGCGCACGATTCCCGTCACGCTCGATGAGGCAGCGGCGATTCACGGTGCGACGCCACTCCGCACGCTTTGGCGCGTGGTGCTGCCGCTATGCCTGCCGGGATTGATCGTGGCGTTCCTGACGATCTTCAATACGAGCATGGGCGCGTTCACGTCCGCGGCGCTGCTCGGCGGCGGGCGCGTCATTACGCTGCCGGTGCTGATCCAGCGGACGATGCTGCTGGACGTGAAATACGGAATGGCGGGCGCGCTCGCCGCACTTCTGCTGCTGTTCGTCGTGTTGATGAACTTCGTTTCGATCGCGATTCTGCGACGTTTTCGCAGCGTGCGACTTGCCACGGTATGAACAATGCAGGAATCGCTCCTCACCCCAGCCCTCTCCCCGCGAGCGGGGAAAGGGAGCCGAGCGTCAGCGAGGCGGGTGAGGGGTCCAGCGTTCGCGTGCTTCGGCGCATTCGCTGGCGCACGCTCGTCACGGTCGCGTATTTCATCGTGATCTTCACGGTGCTGCTCGCGCCGCTCGTCGTCGTGATCGGCGGCTCGTTCAGCGCACCGCCAAACGAGCGTGTGGTGATGTCGTACGTCGAATTCCCGCCGAAGCGCCTGACGCTCGAATGGTATGCACGCATTCCGCACGCGCAGCTTCGCGCGCTCGGGTTCAGCTTCGTGCTCGGTCTTGGCGTGTCGTTCGCCGCGTGCCTGCTCGGTGTACCGACCGCGCTCGGTCTCGTCCGCGGCCGGTTTCGCGGAAAGCCGATTGCTTCGGCGATCGTTCGCGCGCCGCTGCAGATTCCGCATGTCGTGTCGGGCATCGCGTTCCTGCAACTCTTCTACGCGGTGGGCGATCTCGGCGGCGCATACGTCCAGGGGACGACAGCGGGCCTTTTCATCGGGCACGTGTTCATGGCGACGCCATTCGTCGTCGGCAGCGTCATGGCGGTGCTGCAGCGGATGAATCCGAGGCTCGAGGAAGCTGCTTGCGTGCTCGGCGCGTCGCCATGGCGGACGTTTCGACGCGTCACGCTGCCGCTGATCGCTCCGGGCGTTTTTACCGGTGCGCTCTATGCGTTCATCGTGTCGTTCGTCGACGTGCCGGTGGCGCTCTTTCTCGCGTCACCGGATGCGACGACGTTTCCGGTGGAGCTCTTCAACTCGATGGAACAGGACTTCAACCCGAGCAGTCTCGCGAGTGCGTCGCTCGCCGCGGGCTTTGCGATCGTGCTCGTGTTCGTCGCGCAGCGCGTGGTCGGACTGGACGGCCTGCTGAAGCCGAAGACCCAATGATGCAGATGAATGGAGGAATGCCATGACGATTCGAATGCGGTTGTTGCTGGCCGCCGGGGCGGCGTTGATGCTGTTCTCGTTGACGGCGGCGGGGCAGGGTAGCGAGGACACGCGCTTCGCGGGCGTCACCCTGCGGGTCGCGACGTGGGGTGGCGCGACGCGCGACGGACTTCGCGATTACGTCGCGTCCGAGCTCGAGCGGCGCGGCGCGAAGGTCGAGTTCGTCATCGGCAGCCCGCAGGACAACCTCGCAAAGCTGATCGCTGCGCATGGGCAGGTTCCGTTCGACGTCTATGAATTCCTGGGCACCATGCGTCCGGAGATCGAAGGCCGCAAGCTGCTCGCGAAGCTCGATATGTCGAAGATTCCGAACGCGAAGGGACTCAAATTCGAGCCGCCAAGCGATCGGATGGTCCCGACGTGGATCACCGAGGAGATGATCGTCTACAACAAGGACAAATTCCGCGCCGACGGCATCGCGCCGCCCAGGTCGCTTGCCGATCTCGCGAACCCCAAGCTCGCCGGCCGCATCATGATTCCCGATATTTCGTCGGGCGGCGGCATCGAATCGGTCGGGGCGTTCGCGCTGACCGCGGGCGGCAACGAGACCAACATCGCGCCCGGATTGAAGCTCATCAACGAGCTGCCCGGCGTTCGTTTCTGGAAGGCGGGTGGCGAAGTGGTGACGCAGTTCAAGTCGGGCGATATCTGGGTCGCGGTCGCGCACGCGGGCTGGGCGCTTCGCACGGCGCGCGCCGGCGTGCCCGTCGCCACCGTGCCCGCGCAAATGGGCGCGCATCGGGGAATGGTGAAGGAGGGCTACGTCGGCGTGATCCAGGGCACGCGCAACCAGGAAGCCGCCGAATTCTTCATCAACACCTATCTCTCGCCGGAGGCGCAGGCGAAGTTCGCGCTCAAGGTGGGCGTCGTGCCGGTTGTGCAGGCCGCACGCACGAAGATGGGCGAGGACGCGACATTGCGCGAGCTCGTGATCCTCGATCCGACGAAGATCGACAACATGGTTCGTCTCGATCCACAGAAGATCGATCTGTCGAAGTGGAACGACGAATGGAACCGGACGGTCGCGGCACGTTGAACGTCACCGCGGTTTAAGAGTGTCGGTGCTGCATGGCGAACGTCAGCCTGCGCAATCTGTGCAAGCGTTTCGGCGATGCGCAGGTCGTCGACGCGCTCGACCTCGACACGCGTGACGGCGAGTTCCTCACGCTGCTCGGGCCGTCGGGATGCGGCAAGACGACGACGCTGCGGATGATCGCGGGTTTCGTTGCGCCGACATCCGGTCACGTTCTCATCGGCGGCGAGGACGTCACCGATCTCGAGCCCCGGAAGCGTCGGATCGGCATGGTGTTCCAGGACTACGCGCTCTTTCCCCACCTGACGATTGCCGAGAACATCGGCTTCGGACTGATCGAGCGACGCACGCCCCGCGAACGCATCGCGCCGAGAATCGCCGAGCTGCTGGAGCTCATTCGACTTCCCGGACTGGGAGATCGGATGCCGTCACAGCTCTCAGGCGGCCAACAGCAACGCGTCGCGCTCGCTCGCGCGATCGCCGACACGCCGCGCGTGCTGTTGATGGACGAACCGCTCGGCGCGCTCGACCTCAAGATGCGCGAATACATGCAGCTCGAGCTGCGCCGCATCCAGCAGCACCTTGGTTTGACGGTCGTCTACGTCACGCACGACCAGACCGAGGCGATGACGATGTCGGATCGGATCGCGGTGATGAACGCCGGACGCATCGAGCAGCTCGACGCTCCCGAAGCGATCTATCGCAAGCCCTGCACGCGCTTCGTCGCGAATTTCGTCGGCAAAGTGAATTTCGTCGATGGCGCGATCCGGCGAAGCGATGGCGCGCTCGGCACCGTGGAGACTGCGAGCGGGACCGTTTTGCAAGCGCCGATTTCGCATCCGGTCGGAAGCCACGTCACGCTCGCGATCCGTCCCGAGCACGCGACGATTCGCGCTGCGGGCGCCAGTGTCGATGGCTGGAACGTGCTGCCCGGTCGCGTGCGTTCGCAAACGTTTTGCGGAAACGTTCGCCACTACGCCGTGGAGCTTCGCGAGCACGAAAGCTTCCTCGTCGAGACGCGCCCGAACGACGCGGCATGGAGCGTCGGCGATCGCGTGGATGTTGCGTGGCGGCCCGACGACTGCGTCGTGGTCGTCGAATCCCCGAGCACGATTTGAAAGGAGAAAAGGTCATGGCGTCACCGGTGAATCCGGGCAAGGTCGAATGGTCGGGCGAGAACCCGGGCATTTATCTGAAGGACGAGAACGGCGCATGGCAGGCGCTGGCGGTGTACTTTCGCGTCGTCGCCTCGCCGTACGGACCGGGGAGCGGCGCGATCGTCATTGGCTCGCCGACGACGTCGGCCGGTCATCCCGATGTGCCCAATCTGTGTCTTTCCAACAACGAGCCGCTCATGCGCTGGCTCGTCGAGCATTTCGTGTCGCGCTTCGCGTCGTTCCGCGGCGTGGCCGGCTTGCCTGCGATGTCGCATCGCGCCGCGGACACGTTCCAGACGACCGGGAACGGCCGGACGTTTCACCAGGAATCACTGCGCGGGCAGGACGCATCGGTGACGTTGCGCTGGGAGAGCCTGCGGTCGCCGTTCGCGGTCGACGTGCCGCCCGCGATGTCGGCGACCGGCAGGCACCAGATGTACAGCGTTTTCGTCGAGGCGGCGCAAGGTACGATCGAAGTCGACGGCAATCGTCTGCCCGGCAAGGTGATCGAGCGCGACTTTCTCGATCGCCGGATGAGCACCGCGTTTCTGGCGTTCTCCGAAACGTGGATTACGCCATCGGTGGCCTGATGTCGCGGGAATGATGTTTCACGATCCGGACGCCGAAGCGGTCCGGCGCATTCTCGCTGGGAGACCTGCCCTTCGTCGCGTTGTGCGTGCGCGCGACGCGATGCGTTTCGGCGAGCGCGAGTTGCTGCACGCGGGCCCGCCCATCGCGCGCAATTGCGACGCGTGCGTTCCGATCGCCAACTCGGCGATCACCGCCATCCTGTTCGAAGAGTGGGCGAACGACGTCGATGCGGCGCGCGCGTTGTTCGAGGCGGGGGAGGTGCAGCTTTGCCCGGCGCAGGACCGCGGCTGCGTGGTGCCGCTTGCCGACGTCGTTTCGCCGTCGATGTGGCTGCAGGAAGTGATCGACCTCGGATCGTCGCACGGCGCGGCGTTCAGTCCGATCAACGGCGGGTCTTCGCACGTGCTTCGCGTGGGCGTACTGAGTGTCGACGTGCTTGCGCATCTTCGCTGGTTGAACCGAACATTCGCGCGCGCGTTTTCGGCGACGTTGTCCGAGCCGATCCCGCTCGTGCCGGTCGCCGACGAAGGACTGGCCGGCGGCGACGATTGCCACGGCAGGACGGCGGTAGCGACGAGCGCGCTTGCGTCGCAGCTCGAAGCGCGCTGGATCGGCGCGGACGCGTCGGCATGTCGCGACTTCATGCAGCGCGCCCCGAGCTTCTTCCTGAATCTCTGGATGGCAGCGTCGAAGTGCATGCTCGACGCGGCGCGCGGCATCGACGGTTCGTCGGTCGTCATCGGCGCCGCTGGAAACGGTGTCGACTTCGGCATTCGACTCGCATCGCGTCCGGATGCCTGGATCAACGCCGCGGCCGAGCCGCCGGCAGTCGCGCGTGGCGCTCTGACCGCCGACGCAATGCCGCTCGGCGCGATCGGCGATAGCGCGGTCGTCGACATTCTCGGACTCGGCGCGATGACGACGTCTGCGAGCAACGAGGGTGCGCGACCAGCGTTCGCCGATGTGCTGGCGGATGCCATCGATGCGCCGCGGACGCTGCTTGCCGCTTCGAACGATGCGTTCACGCGCACGAGGCCGAGGATGGTCGTTTCCGCGCGGCGCGTCGTCGAGACGCGGCAAACACCGATCGTGAGCCTCGGCGTGCTGGACAAGGCGGGCCTGCGCGGCCGCCTCGCAGGCGGTTTCTATCGAGCGCCACTCGCGGTCTTCGAGCGTGCGCACGGTCGTTCGTGACGCTCGATGAGCGAGCGTCCGGCAAACGAGTGGAGCGTCGTCGAGGCCGCGACCGCCATTCGGTCGGGCACGCTGCGCTCGCGCGATCTCGTCGAAGCATGCCTTGCGCGCATCGAGGCTCGCGAGGCCACGATCGGCGCGTGGGTGCATCTCGACGTCGAAGCGGCGCGCGACGCGGCGATGGCACGCGATCGCGAGCCCCCGCACGGTCCGCTGCACGGCGTGCCGATCGCGGTCAAGGACATCATCGACACCGCCGACATGCCGACCGAATACGGCTCGCCGATCTATCGCGGCCACCGTCCGGCACACGATGCGGCGTGCGTGATGCTCGCCAAACGCGCGGGCGCGGTGATCCTTGGCAGACCGTGACCACGGAGTTCGCATACTTCGCACCCGGCAGGACGGCGAACCGGTGCAACCCGGCGCATACGGCGGCTCGTCGAGCGGCAGCGCGGCCGCGGTCGCCGACTACATGGTGCCGGCGGCGTTCGGAAACGCAAACGGCCGCGTCGATCACGCGGCCCGCGTCGTTCTGCGGCGTCGTCGGCTACAAGCCGAGCTTCGGCGCGTTCGATCTTCGTGGCATCAGGCCATTCGCGGATTCCTTCGATACGCTCGGCCTGCTCGCACGCTCGTTGGAGGACAATGGTTATCTTCGCTGCGCATTGCGCGACGAGTCGTTCGATCCGCGAAGCGAGGTGAACGACCCCCACGCTCGCTGCCCCCAAGGGGGCGCAGTCAGATGCTCGGGGCGACCCCTCGCACTGACATGTCGCGCCCGCGCATTGGGTTGTGCCGAACGCCGTGGTGGCATGACGCGCACGACGACTGCCGATCGGTGATCGAGCGCGCGTCGCGCATGCTCGAACGCCATGGCGCATTCGTCACCGATGTCGTTCTGCCGATGCATTTCGCGGGGCTCGCCGATATCCATCGAGAGATCATGGTGTACGAAGGCGCGCGTAACCATGCCGGAGAATTCAGCGAGCATCGCGACGCACTGAGTGAAGCGCTCGCTACGCTGATCGAGCAGGGCATGCGGATCGATCGCGAACGCTACGTAGCGGCATGCGCGGAAGCGGCGCGAGCGCGCAGCGATTTCGCGGCATGGGTCCGACCGTTCGATCTCGTCCTCGCGCCAAGTGCGAAAGGCGAAGCACAGCGCGGGCTTGCGTCGACCGGCGATCCGTTGGTGAGTCGCCTCTGGACACTTTTGCGCGTTCCGTCGGTGACACTGCCGGGCTTCGTTGGCGCCCGCGGGTTGCCGATCGGCGTGCAACTGATCGGCGCCCATCAGGACGACGAGCGATTGCTGCGGTGGGCTCAGTGGGCGGAAGCGGGATTGGAGCGGGCGGCGGAGAACTGACGCAAGACGTGGCGCCCACCCGCCACATACCCTCGCGCCGCCAGAATGATCAACAGTCCATCGAACGGTATGCGATAGCGCACTTCGCCAAGCGTCAGGAAGACGGTGCCCATCAACCCAAGGAGCGGGGCGAACAGAATCCATTCTGGAAGGCTGCCTG
>DATGGP010000039.1:0-15829 GCA_035308425.1 Casimicrobiaceae bacterium
TGCCCGACGAAGTTGGTTGCGGGCGGAAGCAAAAAGGGCTGTCTTGGCGAGTCGCCGGCCACTGATCTGTTGCCGACATTCGGGCGCGAGGGAAGCGAACATTCCCAGGATCACGTCGAGCCGGCGACGCCCACATCTAGAGCGGTCAGTACAACGCCTCAACCGAACGTCTGGCCTTTGGCCACACGGCCGCGTAGGCGGATATCAGCTTGCTCCAGTGACGTCGCCCGCCCGCGACGAAGGTCCGTGGCAAAGCGCGCGTCTCCAGAGCAGTGCTTCTTTGATACGCCACAGGGCTCCGGCGTCAAAGCGGGACCACGACTCCACATATTCCGACACTGCCGCAGTGATTACAGGATTCCGACGAAACCCTCGCCGTCTGTTTCGTATGTGGCCATCGAGTGCCGGGCGCCTAGAGCGATCATCGACCACTGATCAAGGGCGCCCTGCGTGCCGTGGGCCTCGCAGTCATGAACGATCTCCGCCTTCGCCATGTCGGCAATCGTCAATGGAGTGGCGACGAGGGCGTGAAACAACCCTAAAATTCGGGCAAGGACGATGCCGGCGCGTTGGCCCGGATCGGGCGCGGTTTCGCGCGCGGCATGAACCTATGGGCGCTCGGTGCCGGACACGGTAATAGGATGCGTACTGTCTACGAGTTGGGACCTTTCCGGCTGGACACCGAAGCACGGGTACTGACTCACGACGGTGTCGCGACCGAGCTTGGTGCGCGGGGGGTCGCAGTGCTCGCCGCGCTGGTCAGCCGCGCCGGCGAATACGTCGAGAAGTGCGTCATCGTGGACGCCGCATGGCCCGGCGTCGTGGTCGAAGAGGCCAACCTGGCCGTCCAGATCTCCGCCGTACGCCGCGTGCTCGCGCGCGTACCGGACGGCAAGGACTGGATCGAGACGTTGACGCGGCGCGGCTATCGCTTCGTCGGCCCGGTCATACGACATGCCCCGGAATCGTCAAGGCCTTCGACCGGCGTTCCGCCTCAGCCGGGCGTCGAGGCTTTTCCTACCGCGCGGCAAGCCGCTGCCACGTATCCCAACAACATACCAGCACGGATTTCGTCATTCGTAGGGCGCGCCCGCGAGATCGAGGAGGTCAAGGGCTTGCTAGCGCGAAATCGCCTCGTGACCTTGGTCGGTATGGGCGGAGTCGGCAAGACGCGCGTCGCGCTGCGCGTCGCTGCCGAGCTGATCGAGCAATATCGAGACGGCGTCTGGCTGATCGAGTTCGGATCGATCACCGACGCCGACCTCGTGCCCAATTGCGTTGCAGACGCCCTCGGCATCCGCGAACAAGTTGCCGAGCCGCTGATGCGAACGCTGGGTCGCCACCTTCGAGCACGACACCTGCTGCTCGTACTTGATACGTGCGAGCACGTTATAGGCGCGGCGGCGCAGTTCGCTGCCACACTACTCGCCGAAGCGCCGAACAGCCATGTGCTGGCGACCAGCCGCGAGGCGTTGAACGTTGATGGCGAGCAGCAATTCCCGTTGCAGCCGTTGTCGTTGCCAGCTGCAGCGACCTCCGACGAGATCGGCGGTGCCGAAGCAGTGCAGCTCTTCGTCGAACGCGCCCGGTTGCAGCAGCCCTGCTTCGCCCTAACGCACGATGCCGCTATTTCCGTCGCCGCAATCTGCTTGAATCTCGAGGGCATACCGTTGGCGATCGAGCTGGCTGCCGCGCGCCTGTCATCTCTATCGCTTGGGGAGATCAATCGGCGTTTGGAGGATCGCTTCGGGCTGCTCGCTGCGGGTCCGCGTGCATCGCCACGGCGCCAGAAGACGCTGCGTGCAACGCTCGACTGGAGCTACGATCTACTCGACGAGCAGGAGCAGCGGACATTGCGGCGCTCGGCGGTATTCGCAGGCGGCTTCACGCTCGAAGCGGCCAGTGGCATCGTCTGTGATCGAACGATTGCCGACACAGCGACGTTCAATCTACTCGCATCGCTTGTTGCGCGCTCGCTCGTCCTCGCAGATGTCGCCGAGACGGGTACCCGGTATCGTCTGCTCGACACGATGCGCGCCTATTGCAGCGAGAAGCTGAACGCCGCGCAGGAACGAACGCTCGCCTCCCGGCGTCATGCACGCTATTTTCAGGATCACTTCGAGAATGCATTTGGGGAATGGCTCCAAGGCTCCGAAGCACACTGGAACGCGGCGTACCTGGCGGAGCGCGACAACCTGCACGCAGCACTCGATTGGGCGTTTGCGCCTGAGGGCGATGCCGAGATCGCCGTGACGCTCACGGCGTACTCTGGTCCGGCGTGGCTCATGTGGTCGTTGCGCAGGGAGGGCCGCGCTCGCTTTGAGCTCGCACTGGCGCGCTGCAGCTCGCGCACACCGGAAAAGGTGCGGGCAAGCTTGTGGCTATGGTTCGGCGTGTTGCAGCAGTTCAGCGATGCCGTGCAATCGGTTCGTGCGCTGCGTCGTGCGGTCGTGCTCCATCGACGAGCCGGCGACGCATTCGGCGCGGGCTACTCGCTCATCCGTTTGGCAAACGTGTTAGCGCGGACGGGAAGGCTCGATCGCGCGCAACAGGCGGTCGAGGCGGCCCGGCCACTGCTCGCGGACAGCGCCATGCCGGGCGTCATGGCGCCGTATTTCAACACGGCAGGATTCGTGCGCAAGCTGGCCGGCGACCTGGCCGGCGCACGAATGCACTACGAGAAGTCTCTTTCGCTCTTTCGCTCCGCCGGCTCGGAGCGCCTAGCCGTCGAGATACTCGGAAGTCTCGCCGACACGAACTGGGCGCTCGGCGAACTCGATGCGGCGGTCGCCGGATTTCGCGAGACGATCGCGCTGATGCGTGGGTCGAATATGAGCACCAACATCACCCTTGGCGTAACCCTCACCAACTTGGCTGGTGTGCTCGTCGAGGGCGGTGAATTCGACGAGGCCTTGACAGCGGCGCGTGAAGGCCTTGAGTTGCGCAAAGCGGTAGGGGATATCAGTGGCGCGCTCGACCATCTCGCGCTGAGAGCCGCGCTGGTGGGCCGATGCAAGGACGCCGCCCGTCTGGTCGGGTTCATCGACGCTGTGTTCGAGTCAAGAGGAATCGTGCGTCAGGTGAATGAAGCAAGAGCACGCGCCCGCCTCGATCGACTGTTACACGACCGGCTGGACGCCAACGAGCGCGCGGCGCTCATGGCCCAAGGCGCAACGATGACCGAACACGACGCATGTCGATTGGCGCTTGCAGGTTGAGCGTTCAATGGACCCGCATCCACTAGGCACCCACCACCACGCAGCAGCATCTTGCGCGCCGACGGGACTGCTGGCCACTGCTCACGCGCTTAGCCGGCCGTTTCACCCGCCGGTCGTGTCGGCCCAATGACGTTCCGTGAGATCAACAGACGACCACTTATGCCCGATTGCTACCGTTCGTCCTGCTTAGCTCGACTCGTGCAGTACAGCATTAAACATCCGTGGATCGAAGCAAAGCGCTCCGTCGCACAACGTACGACGAGCATGCCCGACGAAGATGGTTGCGGGGCGGAAGCAAAAAGGGCTTACGGTTCGACGTAAGCCCTTGATCGGAAATCGGAGTTGCGGGGGCCCGCATCTTGTCTTAGCAACATCACTGAATCAAGGACTTACCTTGACGATATCCGTCCGACTCGGCGACCGCATATCGCGCAGGCGGCCGATTACATGTTAACTCCCAGCGTACACATCGCTGCGCCATTTTGCTGCTTCTGTGTTTCCTCTTCATGGCATGGTTGCTCAGCTGCTTCGCGCCTCGGTCCTTCCGTCCGACCGTCCTCGCGCGCTCCCTGTTCGCATAATGGGCACCAAGCGAGCCGTCAGATTTCCCTCCCTCGCTCCCAGACCTTCGAGAAAGATGGTGAGCTCGCCGTCGTTTCCCATTTCTCTCATGTAAGCTTCCCGAGCGCGAATCCAATGATCAGGTGATAGGCGCCATGAAGTCCCTTCTGCTGCTCGGCTATGGCGCGATGGGTCGCGAAGTCCATAAGACCCTTAGAGATAACCGCTACGCGCGAGTGAAGTGCGTTATCGAGAGAAGGGAGCGATGCGAGGTCCTTCGGCAGCAACTGGACGGTGAAGTCGACGTTTTATCGACAGTTGAGGGACTCGCCAACGATTTCGATCTCGCCCTCGAGTGCGCCGGGCACGACGCTGTAGCGACGTATGTACCCGAACTACTTCGGCGCGGAATCGATACCATCATAGCTTCGGTCGGTGCCCTAGCGGAACCGGGACTTCCCGAACGCTTGGAACACGCTGCGCTGTACGGCAACGCACAGCTTGTGCTGGTTCCCGGGGCCATTGCAGGAATCGATGCGCTTTGCGCAGCGAAGATTAGGTCAATCGATACTGTCAGCTACACCGGGCGCAAGCCTCCACGCGGTTGGTTCGGCACTCCAGCCGAGGACCGCGCCGATCTCGCATCGATTCGCGACGCAACCGTGGTGTTTGAGGGCAACGCGCGAGAGGCTGCCCGACTCTACCCGAAGAACGCAAACGTTGCGGCGATGATTGCCCTTGCCGGCATCGGCATGGAACGAACGTGCGTATCGCTGATCGCGGACCCGAACGTCACCAGAAATACGCACACGGTGCATGTTTCCGGCGACTTCGGGCAGCTTGACGTCACCATCGCGGCGGAAACCCTGCCGACAAATCCCAAGACCTCTGCCCTTGCCGCGCTTTCGATCTTGCGTGCGGTCGAAAATCGCGTCGGCCCTGTAGTAATGTGACTTCCCTGTGCCGCTAAGCTAACGCGAACCTGGCGAAGCTTAGCTGGCGCCTGAGTCTCACTTGACCAATGCTGGCTATCGCCTCCCCGTCACCATCGCTTGACGGCTGGTTTGGTATACCACTAGGATACCAATATGCCTACCGCTAGCGTTCTTTCCGAGCACACCTACAGTCGACTTCGCGACATGGTTCTCAACGGCACCTGGCGTTCAGGAGAATCCCTGTCGGAGCGTGAGCTGGCGGCCAAGCTCAAGGTTAGCCGGATGCCGGTACGAGAGGCGTTGAGGAAGCTGCAACACGACGGACTTTTGGATATCGTTCCCTTTCGGGGAGCCTTCATTCGAAAGTTGACCGCTGCGGAGGTGCGTGACATCTACGAGGTCCGCCAGGCTGTTGAAGGGATGGCGGCCTTCCTCGCCGCAAGAGGTGGTGGAGCATCCAAGCTCGCTCCCTTTAGGGCGCTTTTTTCGGAGCTTCCGCGCACGACCGCAGCCGCTCTCCGCAAGAGTCAACAGACGGGAGCAGCCTTTCATACCGCGATTATCGAAATTTCCGGCAACGCCAAACTGCTCGCGATTGCAGAATCGCTGCGTACGCAAATCGTGCTGACCTTAAATATGGCGCTCAAGCACGATCCGGAGCGGGTGCGCTTATCAATTGCTGAGCACCTTTCAATCCTTGACGCCATTGAGCGCCGAGACGCTTCCGAGGCGCGCGAGCGCATGGTTGCACATCTTGCCTCAGGCTTAGAGTCCCGGCTCCATATCCTCACCAACCTGCGCTGATGATCGAAAAAGAGATGCAAATGGCGCGCTCATATCTGTCGCGCTTGGAGTGTACAGAGTGCGGCGGCGCGTTTCCTGCAGATTTTGTCGGAGCTGCGACGTGCCACCCCCGCGGGACATTGCTCGCACGCTACGACCTCGCTGCCGCGGCGCGTGAAATCAACCGCGAGGAGATCGGAACGGGTCCGTCTTCGCTCTGGCGCTACGCGTCTCTCTTACCCGTCAAGGATGTGCGCCACGCCGTGTCACTCGTGGAAGGCTGGACTCCACTTGTCAATGCGGCGCGCTTGGGGGACCTCCTGGGCTGCGCCGTGCTGTACATCAAGGATGAGGGGCGCAATCCGACCGGATCCTTCAAGGATCGCGGAGCAACTGTCGGGGTAAGTCGCTATCGCGAGCTCGGCATCGACGCCGTCATCCTGAACAGCTCCGGGAACGCAGGTGCAGCCTGGAGTGTGTATTCGGCCAGAGCCGGCATGCATTGCGTGTCGATCGTTCCGCGCGATATTCAGCCGGCAAGCCTCAGTCAGTGCGCGCTAGCAGGTGCTGAAACGTATGTCATTGAGGATTGGCATCGATCCGGAAGCGTAGTCGCGGAACTCGCTGCGGAACACGGCTGGCTCAACGTTGGTACGTTGAAAGAGCCCTACCGGATAGAAGGCAAGAAGACCATTGGCTATGAACTGGCCGAGCAACTCGGCTGGAAGATGCCCGACGTCATTTTCTATCCACTTGGTGGTGGAACAGGCGCTATCGCCATCTGGAAAGCTTTTGAAGAACTGCAAGCGCTTGGATGGGTTCATGGTCGTGTGCCGCGCCTCTTCATCACGCAATACGAAGGCTGCGCACCGGTAGTCAGGGCGTTTCAAGAGGAAGCCGAGGATTGCACGCCATGGCGCAACATTAATATTCCTCCAGGTGGATTGAAGTCGCCTAACCCGCCCGGCGGGAAGCAAGTGTTGCGCCTGATACGAGGAACCGGTGGTGGCGCCCTCGCCGTAAGCACAGCTCAAGCCCTCGACGCGGTAGCGCGGTTGGCGCGCGAAGAAGGCGTTTTTGCCTGTCCGGAGTCGGCGACGACCCTTGCAGGATTGACCATGGCGTTAGAGCGCGGGCTGGTTTCAAAGGGAGAGAGCGTGGTTCTTATCAGCACCGGCTCGGGACTCAAGTCGGTACCATCGCTTCCCGTTCCAAGTCTGAAAACCGTTGGTTGACCTTCACCGTCAAGCATCGCGGACCGTATCGAGTCCTACCCGATAACTCGTTAAGGAGGCAGAGCATGCGCATCGCTCATATCGGCGTTTCGGTACTGCTGCTGGTCACGACCGCTGCATTCGCCGCACCGCTCGTTGGTGGCGTTGATGTCGAATCGGCTCGTCGGGAGGGATCGGTCACCCTCTATTCCGCGCTTTCGATCGAATCGACGGCGAAACTTTGTGCTGGATTCGAAAGCAAATTCGGCGTCAAGTGTGAGTACTATCGGGCGCCGGGGATTCCTTTGATGGATCGCTTTCGTACGGAGGCGATGTCCGGCAATCTCAAAGCCGATGTCTTGCAGGCCTCCGTGCTGACGGCCTTCCAGGAGGCGAAGGCCAAGGGTTGGCTGGCCAAGTACACGTCTCCAGAAGGCACGAAATACCTGAAGGCCTTTAGCGATCCCGACGGATATTTTGTCTCCGCCTACGTTATCCCCATGGCAATCGCCTATAACCCTCGTCTCGTGGCTGAGGCCGACCGTCCGAAGACATGGCAGGATCTACTTGACCCGAAATGGCGAGGCAAGCTAACCACTGCAGATCCAACGTCGAGCGGGACGGGGCTCGCGGTCTACTATTTTTGGGAGAGTCATCTCGGCCTAAGTTATATCGAGCGACTCGCAAAGAATCAGCCGCTTGTGGTCAGCGCCACACCTGCAGTCGCCAACGCAGTTGTCTCCGGTGAACGTCCAGTAGGAGCTGGATTAGACAGCTGGGAGGTTCTAGTGCGGGAACGCGCGAATGTCCCCATTGCAGCGCTCTTTCCGGCCGAAGGCGTGCCTGTCGTGCCGAGTCCAGTCGCTGTCGCTGCACACTCACCGCATCCGAACGCCGCACAATTGCTCATGCATTACATCATCTCAGCGGATGGGCAAAAGCTGCTGATGGATGAAGTCGGAACCTATTCGGCGCGTACCGACATGCCCCCGTTAAGTGGCATGCCCCCTCTCGATCACTTGAAGCTCATCGATCTCGACTGGGCGAAACTCCAGAAATCGGCACCGGAATCGATTGCTCATTACCGAACGCTTCTCAAGGAAGGCGCGGAGAAGTAGCGGTCCTGGTCTCCGCAGGGCTGCACCTATGGAAAATAATTCTGATGAGCTAAGCGCGCGCGTCGTGCAAATTCAGGCAGAAGCGCGCCGTTTGTATGGCCGAACGGTTTCCAGCGAGCGAGCGCAAGAATTGCTCGCTGAAGTCGTGCGTTACGAACAGGCCATTTCAGCGCTTGATCAAGGTCGAGGTTTCGAAGAGGAGCCGAGATCTTTCTTCGAAGCGCTCGTTCGACTGGCAGCTGTCCCGTCCGCGCGCTCGGGACGATGAAGATGAGGCTGACTGATTACTCGCTGACCGAGATGGCACAGCTGATTCGTGCGGGAAAGGTATCGTCCGTTGAAGTCACGCGTGCTTGCCTGGATGCCATCGCTGTACTCCAGCCGCAGCTCAACTGCTACATCAGTATCGAGCGCGACGATGCTCTAGCCATGGCCAAACGGGCCGATGAAGAACGCGCTCATGGACGTTACCGCGGACCCCTCCACGGTGTACCGCTTGCGCACAAGGATATGTTCTACCGCGCGGGCAAGGTGTCTACCGGCGGATCCAAGATCCTACGCAATCAAGTCCAGCGGCACACAGCGACCGTACTCGAGCGCTTGCGCGATGCTGGAGCAGTTTATCTCGGAAGCCTCAACATGTCCGAGTTCGCCGCCAACCCCACGGGTCACAACGTGCATTACGGGGATTGCCGAAACCCATGGAACGTAGCCCATATAACGGGTGGCTCTTCCAGCGGCTCCGCGGCTGCGGTCGGTGCCCGTACCTGTTACGCAGCGTTGGGGTCGGATACGGGGGGCTCCGTGCGCGTACCAGCTGCAATGTGCGGAGTCTGTGGCCTCAAGCCGACCTATGGACGAATTAGCCGGGCTCACATCATGCCGCGCGCCTGGTCGATCGATACGGTAGGCATCATAGCCAGGACCGTGGAAGACTGTGCGGTAGTCGCTCAAGTGGTAGCGGGGCCCGATCCCCGCGATGCGACAACCTCGGCATTGCCCGTTCCCGACTATTCGGCACTCCTGCAAGAGTCGCCGCCAAACATCAAACTCGGCGTAGCGAACGATCCCGCCCTTCCTGCGCTCGACGCAGATATGCAAGATGCACTGGTAGAGAGCATCCGTCAGTTTGGCGACACTGGAGCGGAGGTTGTCGAACTGAGGTTACCGGACTTCACTCAATTCGCCGTCGTCGCAGACGCGATTACCAAATGCGAAGCGGCGGCCATTCACGAGCGCTGGATGCGAACCAACTTCGCCGATTACTCCGTTTTCGTGCGTAGCCGGCTCGAGGCTGGGTTTCACATTCCGGCAGCGCAATACGCTCAAGCGCTGGCAACAAGAGGGCGCGCTCTAGCGCACTTCGTCGACCAAGTGTTTGGTTCGGTGGACGTGCTCCTTCTGCCGACACTTCCGTTTTCCGTACCCACGATCGCCGAGACCGATATCAATGTACCGAAGCAAGTTCCAGCACTCATCTCCAAGATCACGACCTACACTCGACCGATAAATTATCTAGGGCTTCCCGCGATCTCGGTGCCTTGCGGATTCTCCGCGAGCGGCTTGCCCATTGGCTTTCAATTGGTTGGCAGGCCTTATTCGGAATCGCTTTTGCTGCAGGTAGCTCACGCGTATCAGGTTGTCACCGATTGGCACCGCCGTATTCCTCCCATCGTGAATGAACGTAGCAACGTGCTCCTGCAATGATTAGAACACGCTCGGAGTCGTATCTCCAATCGGTACTCATAGCGGTCGTGGCCGTGCTCGTGCTCTATCCGGTCGCATGGATCTTGTTCATCAGCTTGACACGAGGTGGCGCGTTTTCGATCCAATCCTACGTCCAGTTGTTTTCGGAACGCTCGCTGCTAAGCTCTTTTGCCAACTCCATCGGCGTTTCCGTCGCTGCATCGGTGATTGCGCTGCTGTTCGGAGTGCCACTCGCCTTCATCGCGGTGCGTACCGACTTGAAGTACCGCGGCTTGATTGCACTGTTCGCAATGATTCCCTTTATCACCCCGGCCTTCATTGGTGGCTTGGCCTGGACCGTCCTTGGAGCACCGCGAACGGGCCTGCTCAACGTTGCCGGCCAGTGGCTTGGCCTAGGTGGACCCTGGCTCAACATGTACAGCCTTTCCGGCATGGTCTTCACGCTCGGGGTCTACATGTCGCCCTACGTGTTTGTCCTTACGTCGGCGGTACTGGGCGCCATTGATCCGACCCTGGAAGAGGCGGCGGCGGTTTCTGGGAGCCGGGCGCCGGACATCATCCGCTCGGTCGTACTTCCGCTCGCCATTCCGGGAATCGCGGCAGCCGCGTTGGTCGCCTTCCTCAATTCCGCGGAGCAGTTCGGTATCCCGGCCATCCTCGGACGCCCTGCGAACATCTTCGTCCTGCCGACCGAGATCTATTCGCTCATGAATCGGCTACCCCCCGATACCTCGCAGGCGTCGTCGGCAGCAATACTACTGCTCGCCTTGTCGACCATTCCCATAACGCTCCAGCGAAGACTACTCGAGCGACGCAGTTACGTCACGGTCACTGGGAAGGGGTTCCGCCAGCGCCGCTTCGCACTTGGCCGTTGGCGTTACGCGGCTTATGCCATTGTTGTCTCGTATGCGATGGTCGCCGTCGTGTTGCCGATCGCCGCATTGGGGCTGAGTTCGGTGCTCGCTGCCGGCACGTTTTCCCTGGCTGGCAATACATTGACGCTTCAACACTACGTTTATTTGTTCACCGCCTATCCGGCAACGACACGATCGCTGATCAACGGCTTCATCTACTCGGTGATTGGGTCGACCGTGGCGCTCGCCTTGGCCGCACTCAGTGCCTACTTTATCGCCCGGCACCGTAGCGCGCTCACTTCCACTCTGCGCGCGCTGATCCTCTTTCCGCTCGTGTTGCCCGGGATTGTGATCGGCACAGGGCTGCTGCTCGCCTACATCCGTCCACCGCTTCTGCTTTATGGAACGCTTTGGATCTTGGTGGTCAGCTACATAACACGGTTTCTGCCCTTCGGAGAGCAGGCGAGCTCAGCCGCACTGCAACAGATCGACCCCAGCCTAGAAGATGCATCATCAGTTTGTGGGGCCGGCTGGTTCACCACTTGGCGAACGGTGCTTCTACCGCTCATCCGCCCCGCCTTGGTCGGTGCTTGGATCCTTCTCTTCGTGTCGATGATGCGCGAGCTAGGGACGTCTGTTCTCCTCTACTCGTTCGGTCATGAAGTCCCGGCGGTCGTCCTATTTGACCTACTCGATAGCGGAAACATTGGGGCGATGAGTGCCTACGCCAATATTCTCGTCGTCCTTGCTGCGGCGATCGTCTTCGGATTTCAGAAATTGCTGCGGTCCGAGTTTGCACCTTCAGCTTAGGCGAGCCGCGCGATGTCCGCTGTGAGCGTAGATGCAGTCAGCAAGAACTTCGGGACGGTGGCGGTACTCCACAGCATTTCCTTAACCGTCGAGCAGTCAAGCTTTGTTACTCTCCTCGGCCCGAGTGGATGCGGGAAGACGACGCTGCTGCGGCTCATCGCTGGCCTCGAAGTACCGAATGCTGGAAGAATTGTCATCGGCTCGCGTGTCGTCACAGCGCCGGAGGCCGACGTTCACATTCCCGCTGCCCAACGCAACGTCGGCATGGTGTTTCAGTCCTATGCTCTATGGCCACACAAGCGCATATGGGAGAACGTTGCTCACCCGTTGCGTGTGCGCAAGGTGGATCGCAATGAAACCAAAGGTCGTGTGATGGAGGCGCTACGGCTGGTTCAGTTGGAGCATCTCTGGGATCGCTTCCCCGGTGAACTAAGTGGTGGCCAGCAACAGCGGGTTGCGCTCGCCCGGGCCATCGTGTACGAACCCGATGTGCTGCTGCTCGATGAACCGCTCAGCAACCTAGATGCCAAGCTTCGTGCAGAAATGCGCTACGAGATTCGGGAATTGCAGCGCAGATGCAGCTTGACGACGGTTTACGTCACTCATGATCAGGAGGAGGCGTTTGCCATATCCGATCGTGTGTGTCTGATGAACAACGGCGCCCTCGAGCAAATGGGAGAAGGCCTGGAGCTTTATGAGAATCCACTCAGTCGCTTCACGGCGGAATTCGTAGGCGCGGCTAATCAGTTGGTCGGACGCGTCATCGTCACCGATCGCGACGGCATCCACGTGCGGATCGGGAACGACTGGACGCTCCGTGCCCGAGCAACCGGAAGCCGCGCGCTCGATGTCGGTACCGATGTATCGGTGCTGATACGACCTCACGATTTGAAGCTCGAATCGCTCGAGGCGTCGAATGGCAATGGCATTCGAGCGTTGGTGAAGGCAACAACATACCTGGGTGGTGCCACTGAGTACGTTGTTGAAGCATCTCAGCACAAGCTGCGAGCGCGCGAACTCGGTCGACCCCGGTTCGTCTCGGGGCAACCGGTGCTCGCTTCGGTTGGCGATCTGCAGTCGATCGCCTTGGCTCATTAAGCAATTTCATTGAACGGAGGACGTTATGGTCAAGGCGACGCTGCGCGCAATCTTCGTTTCCGCCGTGTTTGCCCTTTCAATGCCGAGTCATGCTGCATTGGACAAGGCAGCAGTCGAAGCGGCCAAGAAGGAGGGAGCCGTCGTCCTCTATTCCGCGGCGTCCGCGGACGCAACATCGAAAATCTGCAACGCCTTTCGCAGCAAATACGGCATTTCGTGTGAATACTTCAGCGCCTCGGCACTGCAGCTGTTTCAACGGTTCAACGCCGAAGCGGACGCCAACAACGTTAAAGCCGACCTGATTACTGCTTCCCTGCTGCCGGCTTTTAACGAGGCAAAGTCGCGTGGACGTATCACTCCGTTCACGTCCTCCGAAGGATCTGCCTTCCCCGCTCAGTTCCGGGACAAGGACAACTACTATGTCGCTGGCCGGGTGATTGTCGAAGGCATAGCGATTAATCCGAAGCTGATCGCCGCCGGCACGGCGCCCAAAACCTGGACGGACCTCCTGGATCCAAAATGGAGCGGAAAGCTGATTGCATCAGACCCCGGTGCGAGTGGCACCGGACTCGCTGCCTTCTATTTTTTGGAGCGCAAATACGGTCTTGACTTCATCCGGAAGCTTGCTGCGAATAAGCCACTGATCGTCAATTCCAGCGCACTGGTCGCCAATTCAGTTGTATCGGGAGAGCGCCCGGTTGCCGCGCAGCTGGACAGCTGGGAAATCGCCATGCGGATGAAGGATTCGCTGCCAATTGCTCCCATCTTTCCCGCCGATGGTTCTCCCGTGGTGCCGAGTCCGGTCGCCGTAGTGGCTCATGGTCCACACCCGAACGCGGGGCAACTGCTGATGGATTATCTGATGTCTGCGGAAGGACAGAAGCTATTGGTGGATAACCTCGGATCCTATTCGGCTCGATCTGATGTGCCGTCACCGATGGGCATGCCGAAGCTCGCGGACATGAAACTGGTGGACGTCGATTGGCAGGCTCTACAAGGTGATTCGGGCGCAGCAATCGCTCGCTATACCGCGATTTTGAAAGCCGGCACTACTCAATGATGTTGGGCGCCGTTACTAACTTCGCGCAGCGGCGCGCTTCTGCTTACCGACCTTACCGCTGCGCTCGTCGCGCCCACGCGCGAGGGCGACAGCCACATTGCCTAGGTAAGCGTCTGACGGAGGCCGCATTGACTGCGGACGCTCGTCAGTACTCGTAACGCGTATCGGAAGACGGCGTGTTGATCTCGTCGACGCGAGATTCGCTGGCCTGCGCCGTGGCGATTGCGGCGTCGAGGCGAGCAAGCAGATCGCGAACGCCTTCGTGCGGTCGCCGTCGTAGCATCGCCAGTGTTCGCTTGCCGTCATGTGCGACCGCGGCACCTTTGATCGGCGCGACGGTCCCCACCATGATCTGTCCACCGGCGTCGATGATCGCCTGGATATGGACGAGCGCCGAGTATGTCGCCGCGACCGGCGCCGCAGTTGTCTTCGCGGCGCCCGCTACGCGGCTTGGCGTCTTTGCTCGGGCAGCGTGGCGGCGACGTTCCACGGCAGCAGTTGGTCGATGCGGTTGATTGGATGCTCGGCGATCCGCTCGAGCACATGGCGCAAGTAGAGATAGGGATCCATCCCATTGAGCAGCGCCGTACCGATCAAGCTATAGATGTTAGCGGCGCGCTCGCCCCCGGCATCGGAGCCGGCAAACAGGTAGTTGCGTCGGCCGAGGACCAGCGGTCGGATCGAACGCTCAGCGCTATTGTTGTCGATCTCGATGCGACCGTCGTCGCGATAGCGGGTCAGTGAGGTCCAGCGTGTTAACGCATACCGGATGGCGCCAGCAAGCTCCGATTTCGCCGATACCGTCTGCAGCGTCGCCGACAGCCACTCCTGTAATGCATCGAGCAGCGGCCCGACCCGGTGCTGCCGTGCCAGCGCACGCTGCGCCGGGGGACAGCCACGAATCTCCCGCTCGACCGCGTACAGCGCGCCGATGCGCCGGAGCGCCTCGGTGGCGATGGGCGAGCGATCCGCCACGAACAGATCGTAGAACTTGCGTCGCGCATGCGCCCAGCAGGAAGCTTCGAGGATTGCGCCGGTCGCATACAGCGGGGCAAAGCCGCTATAGGCGTCGGCCTGCAGGATGCCGCGAAAGCCGCGCAGGTGCGCTTGCGGATGCTCAGCTTTGCGGTCGGGCGAATAGCGATACCAGACGGCCGGCGGATCCGCGCCTGCCGCGGGCCGATCATCGCGCACATAGGTCCACAAGCGCCCGGTCTTGGTCTTGCCGCGTCCGGGATCGAGCACCGGTACCGGCGTATCGTCGGCGTGCAGTTTCTCGCCAGCGCGCACATAACGGCCAAGCGATTCCACCAAGGGTTCGAGCAATCGTGCCGCGCCGCCGACCCAATCGGCCAGGATCGCGCGGTCGAGATCGACACCGGAACGCCGGTAGATGGCGTGTTGCCGATACAGCGGGCAGTGATCGCCGTACTTCGCCACGATCACTTGGGCAAGCAAGCCCGGAGCCGGAAGGCCACGCTCAATCGGCCGTGCCGGCGCCGGCAACTGAATGATCCGCGAGCAGTGCGCGCAGGAGAACTTCGGCCGGATGTGCCGCAGTACTTTGAAGTAGCCCGGAACGAAGTCGAGCATCTCCGAGATGTCCTCGCCGAGCTTGCGCATTACGGTGCCGCAGTCCGGGCAATGGCAGCTCGCCGGCGAGTGCATGATCGTTTCGCGCGGCAGGTGCGCCGGTAACGCGCGTGGCGCTCGCCGCAGCGTTGTTACTCGCGGTGCGGCCGATGGCTGCGTCGACTCCGCTAGCGGCAGCGCTTCCTGCACGATGGGGTCGTTCTCGCTGTGCTCGCTTATCGCAGGAACCTGCAGATCGTCGAGCAGCAACTGCAATTGCTGCAGCGTCGCGTCCATGCGCTCGGCGGAGCGACCAAAGCGCCAACGCTTCAGTCGCGCGATCTCCGCCATCAGCTTCGCGATCATCGCATCGCGACCGATCACCAAGCGTTTCAGCGTCTCGATGTCATCGGGAAGTGCCGCGTGCGACATGCGCGAAAGTGTAAAACACGCACGCGCATTCGTGCACGCGTCAACAGCAATAATTTACGCTGCGCGTTGCGGCTGCCACATGCGTTGCGGTTTTCGCCAGTCGATGCCTTCCAGCAGCATGGCCAGTTGCGCTGGCGTTAGCGATACACTGCCGCTCGTCGCTTGTGGCCACACGAAGCGGCCACGTTCCAGGCGCTTGTGGAACAGGCACATTCCATCACCGCTCCACCACAGCAGTTTCACCAGATCACCACGGCGACCGCGAAAGGCGAAGACATGACCGGAGAACGGGTTTTCGGCGAGCGTGGTCTGCACTTGTGCGGCCAACCCGTTCATGCCACGGCGCATGTCGGTCGCGCCCGCCGCAAGCCACACCCGGGTTCCGGTCGGCAGCCCGATCATCGACGCGACAGCACGTCGATCACGGCAGTTAGGGCGGAAACGTCGACGCCGCCATGCAAATGAAT
>DATGGP010000040.1:0-17270 GCA_035308425.1 Casimicrobiaceae bacterium
GCCGGCAAGGCGTGAGAGGTCTAGGATGTCGGGCTCGATCTCGCCGAGGCCCGTCATCGCGTTGACGAAAATCGGAAACAACGCGAGCAGGAACGCGAGCAGGATCTTCGACTCGAACCCGAGCCCGAACCAGATGACGAAGAGCGGTGCGATCGCGATCTTCGGAATGCTGTTGAACGCGGCGAGGAACGGCATGATGACGCTCTTCACCGCTTCGACGTAGACGACGAGCAGCGCCATCAGCACGCCGACAACGAGCGCGATCGCAAGCCCCGCGAGCGTGGTCATCGCGGTCACGCCGAGATTTCGTAGCTGCAGCGGAAAGGTTTCGACGAAGCGGCTCGCGATCACCGACGGCAGCGGCAGCACGTAATCGGGAATCTGCGCGAGCGGTGCGCCGAACTGCCAGACGAGCAGGAAGAGCACGAAGGCGGCGATGGGACGGAGAGGACGAAGCGCGGCGCGCAGGCCCGCGCGGTCGGCGGTTTCGACCGGCACGGCGCGAACGAAGGTGGGGTCAGAGGCGACCTTGCTCACGCAAACTCGTCTCCGACCCCAACGTCTCCGACCCCAGAATCCCGCTTCGCACCCGCGCCGACAACTCGATGAAGCGCGGTTCCTCGAGCACCGAAATTTCGCGCGGTCGCGACAGGTCGACGACGACGACGTCGAGGATCCGACTCGGGCGCGCCGACATCACGACGATCGTATCGGACAAGAGCACGGCCTCGGCGATGCTGTGCGTGACGAACAGCACCGTATTGCGATTGGCCGCCCAGATCTTCGACAGCTCGAACGCCATCCGCTCGCGCGTCATCACGTCGAGCGCACCGAACGGCTCGTCCATCAGGATCAGCGGAGGATCGAGCAGAAGCGCACGGCAGATCGCCGCGCGCTGCTGCATGCCGCCCGAAAGCTGATGCGGATACGCGTGCTCGAAGCCGTCGAGGCCGGCGAGCGAGATCAATTCGAGCGCGCGGTTGCGATGCGCTGACGCTCGCTTCCCCGCCACCTCGGCGACGAAAAGAATGTTCGCGAGTGTCGTGCGCCATGGCAGCAGCACCGGCGACTGGAACACCATGCCGACGTTGTCGATCGGACCGCGAACGACGCGCCCGTCGACGATGATGCGTCCCGCAGTGGTCGGAACGAGGCCCGCGACCATGCGCAGAAGCGTCGACTTGCCGCAGCCGCTCGGCCCGACGATCGAGACGAACGAATTGCCCTCGACGACGAAACCCGCGCGCTCGATCGCGACGCCGGTGCCGAACGTCTTGCGGACTTCGGCGATCTCGACTGCGACGGACACGCGTTACTTCGCCTTGAGCTCCGACACGTAGACGTCTTTCGGCGCCAGCGTTGTGTCGAGCTTCATCGCCGTCTTGACGAGGTCGATCGTCCGCCGCACGCGATCGTCGGTCGCCGCCCCGTAGCCGTGCTTCTTCACGTAGGGTGTCTCGATCGACTTGATCGTCTGGCGCCACTGCGCGAGCGTGGTGTCGTAGTTGAGCGCCGGATTGTGCTTGACCATGATGCGCGCGGTCTCCTCGGGATGCGCGACCGAATATTGCACCGCCTTGCGCGTCGCCTCGGCGAATTTCTTCGCCGACTGCGGATCGCTCGCGAGCGACGTGTCCTTCGCGATCAGGAAGTAGCCGAACACGTCGTAGCCCCAGTCGGCGAATGGCGCGAAGTACACCTTCTTGCCGCGCGGGCCAGCCACCTTCTCGAGCGCGGGCACGTCGCCGTCGAGCGATGCGGTCATCAAGTCGGTCTGCCCGGAGAGCAGCAGCGACGCGTAGACGCCGGGATCGGCGGCGAGCCACTGGATCGTCGACGGATCGAGTTTCGCGCGCTCGAAGAGGATCGGCAGGATCACGCGTGCGCTGTCGGTCTGCGACGCGGCTATCTTCTTGCCGTCGAGGGATTTGAGCGTCTTGTACGGAGCGAGCGACGCAAGCCCGGACGTGCTGATGTCCGTGAAGACCATGAAGGCCTTCACCTTCGCGCCCTTCGCGACCGCCTGCACGACCGACGCCGCCTCGGCCATCCCGTAGTCCGCTTTGCCGGTGTCGACCGCGGTGATCACGAAACCGCTGCCGGTCGCGGGCTGGATCTCGATATCGAAACCCGCCTCCTTGTAGTAGTCCTTGTCGAGCCCGACGAAGAACGGCGAGTGGCGGCCGTGGAACGTGTAGTTCGTGAGGAACGTGATCTTCTTGAGCGGCGCACCCTGCGCCTGCGCCGCAATGGGGCTCGCGCATGCGACGGCGGCGACGATGAGCGCTGAAACGAGCGTCGGAACTTTCATGCGATTCCTCCGTTGGTGGATGCTTCGCGCTTCCGTTTGTTTTCAGCGCGAGACTGGAAAGTATGCCGCTAGATCGACGGTGTCGGCGCCCGGAATGCGCTTGCGCTCGAAATCCTTGCGCCGCTCGAACGGGACCGTCGCGTCGATGCCCATCCGGCCCCAGTGGTCCTTGTGCGGATCGCGGTAGAACGACGGCGTGTCCGGAAGGATCAGCACGTCCTTGTCCGGGCGCGAGCGCGTGAGGATTGCCCAGGTGACATCGTCCATGTCGTAGATGTTCACGTCCTCGTCAACGACCGTGCACATCTTCGCCCACGTCGGCTCGGCGCCGAACACGGCGAGCAGCACCTGGCGGCCGTGGCCTTCGTATTGCTGGCGGATCTTGACGATCGTATGCAGCACGAACGGATGGCAAGTGACATCGACGATGCCGGGCAGCACGGCATTGATCCGCTGGAAGATGTTCGCGGCGACGGTGAGCTCGAGCGTCAGCACCTCTTCCGACGAGCCGCACAGGATGCTGTGGAAGATCGCATCCGAGCGACGCGTGACGCCGAGCACCTCGAACACCGCGTTCTGGCCGACCGGCGTGTAATAGCCCATGAACTCGCCGAACGGTCCCTCGTCGCGGCGCACGTTCGGCAGGAACCGCCCCTCGATCACGATCTCGGTCGATGCGGGTACCATCAGGTCGATGTGCCTGCAAGGTCGCATCTCGATCGACTCGCCCGCGAGCTTCGCGGCGACTTCGAGCTCGTCGGCGTCGTACGGAAGCGGTGAGGCGGCGGTCAGGAATGCCGTCGGTGGCGGACCGATCAGCATCGCCGCTTCGAGCGGCTTGCCCATCTTCTCGGCCTTCTCGTGATAGAGCGTCAGGTGGTGACGCGGTGCCAGGCGACAGCGCAATTCGCTGTCGCTCACGTACATCGAGCGATGGAACGAGAGATTGCGAACGCCGGTTTCGGGCTCGTGCGCGAGGAACATCGCCGACGTGAAATACGGCGCGGCGTCGCGCTCCGAGTACGTGATGAGCGGCAGATCGGAGAGCTTGCATTCGACGACATCGTGGGTCGGTTTGGCGGCAGGGCGAAGCGCGACGTCGCGCGTCGAAGCAACGGTCGCGAGATCGTTCCACTTGCGACAGAATTCGTCGGGGCCGATCCCGATGATCTCGGCAAGGCGCTCGCGCGATCCGTAGATGTCCGTCAGCACGGGCAGCGCCGTATGCTTCACCTTGTGAAAGAGGATCGGCTTGTCCCATTTTCGGTGTGCCGCCGACGTGACCGCGGCGAGCTCGTGCTTCGGATCGACCTCGCGCGTGACTTCCAGCAATTCGCCGCGCGCGCGCAGCGATTCCATGTAGCTGCGCATCGACGTTTCCATCGTCATCGATTGACCTCCACGATCCTTCCCTGGCGCACGATTCGAGCGATCGGACGCCCTCCCATCCAATAGGCGAAACCTGCCGGCGAATCGAGCTCCCACAGCGCGAAATTCGCGGCCCTGCCGACGCCGAGGCTGCCGTGCGTGGCCTGCAGGCCGAGCGCGCGTGCGGCATTCCGCGTCACGCTTGCGAGCATCTCGGCGACTGCCAAGCCGAACAGCGTGCAGGCCATGTGCATCACGTCGAGCAGCGAGAGCATCGGCGACGTGCCGGGGTTGTGATCGGTGGCGACCGCGATCGGAACCCCGGCGGCACGCAGCGCATCGACCGGCGGTCGCTTCGTTTCGCGCAGCATGTAAAAGGCGCCAGGAAGAAGCACGGCGACCGTGCCGGCGTCGCGCATTGCGTCGATGCCTTCGGGCGAAAGATGCTCGAGATGATCGGCCGACAGCGCGTGGTAGCGTGCGGCGAGCGCGGCGCCGCCTGAGTCCGAGAGCTGCTCGGCGTGGATCTTCACGGGCAGTCCGAGGCGTTTCGCAGCGTCGAACACGCGCGCGGTCTGCGAAGGCGAAAACGCGATCCGCTCGCAGAAGACGTCGACCGCATCGACCAGTCCTTCCTCGGCGAGCGCGGGGAGCATCTCGTTCGCGACGAGATCGATGTACGCGTCGCTTCGTCCCGCGAATTCGGGTGGCGATGCATGGGCACCGAGGAAGGTCGTTTTCACCGTCACGCCGAAGGCTGCTCCCAGTCGGCGTGCGACGCGCAACTGCTTGCGCTCGGTGGCGAGATCGAGACCGTAGCCCGACTTGATCTCGATCGCGCAGACGCCTTCGTCGAGGAATTGTTGTAATCGGCGCGCCGATGCTTCGAACAGTCCGTCTTCGCTCGCTTCCCGCGTCGCGCGCACCGTCGAGACGATGCCGCCGCCGCGCGCCGCGATCTCCTCGTAGCTCGCGCCGGCGAGACGGAGCGCGAATTCGCCGGCGCGATCGCCGGCGTAGACGAGATGCGTGTGACAGTCGACGAGCCCCGGCGTGACGAGCGCGTTCTCGCACTCGTGTCGCGGCATCGCGTCGAATTCACGCGGCAGATGCGATTCGCCGCCGAGCCATGCGATCGTGCTGTCGCGAACGACGATGGCGCTGCCTTGCGATGCATCAGCGAGCGACGGATCGTCGAGCGTCTCGGGCAGAAGGCGCAGGTGACGCCAGACGCCGTCGGCGCTGCACCCCTCACCCGCCTCGCGTTCGCTCGGCTCCCTCTCCCCGCGTGCGGGGAGAGGGTTGGGGTGAGGGGTGTATCCCATCACGGTTCTCCCCGGCTCGGCAAAATCGCCGCGATCGGCGCAGGCCAGCGATCACGCGTCGCCCACGTGCGCATCGCCTCGATGTCCGGCGCGAACTCGCGATCGTGCGCGACGAATGGCACGCGTTCGCGAATCTGCGCGAACTCGCGCTCGACGGCTTCGGAGCTTCGCAGCGGTCGCACGAAATCGATGCCTTGTGCTGCGGCCATCGCCTCGATGCCGACGATCGTCGCCGTATTGTCGAGCATCTCGAACAGACGACGCGACGCGAACGTCGCCATCGACACGTGGTCCTCCTGGTTCGCCGACGTCGGCAGGCTGTCGACGCTCGCCGGGTGCGCGAGCGTCTTGTTCTCCGACGCGAGTGCCGCCGCGGTGACCTGCGGCAGCATGAATCCCGAGTTGAGCCCGCCTTCTTCGACCAGGAATGGCGGCAGGCCGGAGAGCGTCGCGTCGATCAGAAGCGCAATGCGCCGCTCGGAGATCGCACCGATTTCGGCGATCGCGAGCGCGAGAATGTCCGCGGCGAACGCGACCGGCTCTGCGTGAAAGTTTCCACCCGACACGACTTCGCCGGTGTCCGCGAAGACGAGCGGATTGTCCGATGCGGCATTCGCCTCGACTTCGAGCACGCGCGCCGCGTGGCGCATGTTGTCGAGGCATGCGCCCATTACCTGCGGCACGCATCGGATCGAGTAAGGGTCCTGCACGCGGCCGCAGTTCGCGTGCGACGGCACGATCTCGCTGCCGTCGAGCATCGTGCGAAGCGCCGCCGCGACGTCGATCTGTCCCGCTTGCCCGCGCGCCTCGTGGATCCGCGGATCGAGCGGCCGGATCGAGCCCTTGATCGCTTCGAGCGACAGCGCGCTCGCGACGAGCGCCGCGGCGAACACGTTTTCGGCCTCGAACAGCGCACCGAGCGCGAGCGCCGTCGACACCTGAGTTCCGTTGAGCAGCGCGAGCCCCTCCTTGGGACCAAGCGCCAGCGGTGCAACGCCCGCTCGTTGCAAACCCTCGGCCGCCGAGAGCACCTCATCGCCGATCGATACGTCGCCCTCGCCGATCAGCGCCAGCGACAGATGCGCGAGCGGCGCGAGATCGCCCGATGCGCCGACCGATCCCTTGGCCGGAATGCGCGGCAACACGCGGCCATTCGCGAGCGCCAGCAACGCCCGCACGATCTGCGGACGAACGCCCGAATAGCCGCGGGCGAGGCTGATCGCTTTCGTGACGAGCACGAGTCGCACGACACCGGGAGCAAGCGGCGGCCCCACACCGGCGCTATGCGACAGCACGAGATTGCGCTGCAGTTCCGCGAGGCGATCGCGCGGTATCTGCGTCTGGGCGAGCTTGCCGAAGCCGGTGTTGATGCCGTATACCGCGTCGTCACCGTCGGCGATGCTTGCCACGAGTGCCTGCGACGCTGAAAGGCGGGGCATGACGGCCGTCTCGTCGAGCGCGATGTCGACGTCGCCGCGATAGATGCGGCGCAGATCGCGAGGCGTCAGAGGCCGTGCACCGACGGTCAATGCGCGGCCTGACGTCATGCGCGTACCGGCTTCATGCCTTGCGCCCGATGATCTCGGTGCGAGCCAGTGAACCGTCCGACTCTCCCCAGCGTCGCACGAGTGCGTTGTCGATGCCGAAAAGGTCGAGCACTCGCCCCACGCTGTGGTTGACGACCTCGTCGACCGATTGCGGCCGCGCATAGAGCGCCGGCACCGGCGGCATCACGATCGCACCGATCTCGGTTACCTGCGCCATGCTGCGAAGATGACCGAGATGCAGCGGCGTCTCGCGCACCATCAGCACGAGGCGCCGTCGCTCCTTCAGCACGACGTCGGCCGCGCGCGTGAGCAGACTCGACGTGACGCCGGTCGCGATCTCGGAGAGACTTCGGATCGAGCACGGCGCCACGATCATCCCGAGCGTTCGAAACGACCCGCTCGAGATCGGCGCCGCCATGTCCTCGTTGCGATGAACGATAGTGGCGAGCGCCTCGACGTCGGCGCCCTTGAGTGGCGTCTCGTACGACATCGCAAGCCGCGCCGAGCGCGTCATCACGAGATGCGTCTCGAAGCCGAGCTCGCGCAACGCCTCGAGCGCGCGAATGCCGTAGACGGTGCCCGACGCACCGCTGATGCCGACAATAAGCCTGTCCTTCATTTGGACTTCGGCAGAAACGCATTCGTGTAATACACCGACACGTCGTCGACGCCCTTCGACAAGCCACCGTATTCGAGCATCAGCTTCTGCGTCGCCTCCCACTTGTCCTTCGCCGAGTACCCGATGCCGTGCGCGTTCGTGTCGGCCGATACGAGCAGCGGCGCCGTCGCCTCGAGTTTCTCGATCTCGACATCGCGCTTGATGCTTGGCGCCACCTTCGCGAGCGACGCGATCGCCTCGTCGGGGTGCTGCAGCGCGTATTGGTACGCGCGAATCGTCGCGTGCACGAAGCCGCGCACGACGTCCGGCCTTTCCTTGATCGTGTCGACGTGCGCCGCGACCCCGTCGCCCATCGTGTTGATGCCGAACTCGGAATACGCGAAGACCGAGATCGGCGCGTCGGCAAGCGCCTTGAGGCCGATCGCCGAGTCGTTGGTAAAGCCGGTGATCGCGTCCGCGCGCTTCGACAGGAACGTCTGGTTGCGCGTGCCGCCGTCGGAGGCGACGATCTTGACCTGTTTCGCGTCGACGCCGTTCTTCGCGAGCAGTGCATAGAGCATCGTTGTCGTCGTGTCGCCCTGCAGCGTGGCGACGGTCTTGCCGACGAGGTCCGCGGGCTTGTGGATGTTCGTCGACGTCCAGCTCGCGACCGCGTTCGGGCTCACCTGGTAGAGCTGCACGACCTGTTTCAGCGGCATGCCCTGCGCGACGCCGAGCATAAGCGACGGCGGGTCGACGATCGCGAACGTGTCCTGCTTGCTCGCGACGAGCTGCATCGACGACGTGACGCCCTTGCCTTCGAGGACCTTCACGTCGAGGCCTTCCTCCTTATAGAAGCCCTTGTCGACGCCGAGCAGATAAGGCGAGCGGTGGCCGTTGTAATTGAAGGCCAGGCGGACCGTGACAGGCACGAGATCCTTCGCTATGCCCGGGCCGGCGACACCGGCCGCGAGGCAGGCGACGACGGCCGCCGCCGACGTGGCGATCCGCAGAACATTGGCGATGCTTCGGAACATGCCCCCTCCTTGAATGTGCGATTACGCTGACAATTGCAGAATGCCGGCGCGCACGAACAACGATCGTACGTGTGCGACCAGCGCGAGAAAGCGCGGTGATTCGCGCATCGCGATCGTGCGCGGCCGCGGAAGATCGACGTCGACCATTTCCTCGATGCGGCCGGGGCGCGGCGTCATCACGAGCACGCGATCGGCGAGGAAGATCGCCTCGCCGATGTCGTGCGTGACGAACATCACGCTTTTGCGCGTCTCGTTCCAGATGCGGTGAAGCTCCATCACGAGCTGCTCGCGCGTGATTGCGTCGAGCGCGCCGAACGGCTCATCCATGAAGAGGATGTCCGGATCGTGCACGAGCGCGCGGCAGATGGATACGCGCTGGCGCATGCCACCCGAGAGCTCGTACGGACGCCTGCGCTCAAAACCTGCAAGGCCGACCGTGTTCAGAAGCTCCCGGGCGCGCGCCTCGTATTCGCGCACATCGACCCCACGCATCTCGATCTGCAGCATCACGTTGCCGAGCACCGTGCGCCAGTCGAGCAGCACGTCGCTCTGGAACACGATGCCGACGTCGGTCACCGGGCGATCGACGCGCCGACCCGCAACCTCGACTTTCCCTTCCGTGGGAAATTCGAGACCCGTGCCAAGCGCCAAAAGCGAGCTTTTGCCGCACCCGCTCGGGCCGAGGACCGAAAGGAATTCGCCGCGCCGCACCTCGAAGTCGATGCCCTGCAATGCACGCAGGCTTCCGGTCGGCGTCTCGAAGACCTTGCCGACGCGCCGGAAAACGAGGGCTGGCCCGTCCTGCTCCCTCGCCCCGCGTGCGGGGAGAGGGTCGGGGTGAGCGGTGTGACGGCCCGCGCTCGTCATCGCGAAGCCTCCGCCGGTTTCGCGCCGTCCGCCATCCGATGCGATACGTGCCACGGCAGCGCGAGGCGCTCGAGCAGATCGATCGCCGCGTAGAGCACTATGCCGAGCAGGCTCAGCGCGACGAGCACCGCGAACGACAACTGCACGTCCATGAGCCCGTTCGCGACGATGAGCTGGTAGCCGAGCCCGCGATCGGCGCCGATGAACTCGCCGACGACCGCGCCGACGACGGCGAGCGTGCTCGCGACCTTCAGGCCCGCGAAGATGTTCGGCAGCGCCGCCGGAATGCGAATCTTGATGAACGTCTTCCATTGCGACGCCCCCATCGAGCGCGCGAGCCAGATCACCTCCCGCGGCACGCTGCGAAATCCGGTCATCGTGTCGACGACGATCGGAAAGAAGCAGATCAAAAACGCGATCAGAATTTTGGGCAGGAGCCCGAAGCCGAACCAGACGACGAGAATCGGCGCGATCGCGACCTTCGGAATCGTCTGCGATGCAACGAGCGTCGGGTAGATCGCGTTCTCGACGACGCGAAACTGCGACAGGATCGCAGCGAGCGGAATACTGACGACGATCGCGAGCCCGTAACCCGCGAGCACTTCGCCGAGCGTCACCCAGGTGTTGATCGCAACGAGCTTGTAGTCAACGACGATCCGCCGCGCGATCGCCGAAGGCGGCGGCAACAGATACGCCGGCACGTTGAAGATGCGAACGCCGAGCTCCCAGATCAGCAGTACGCCGACGATGACGACGAGCGGACTCGCGCGCGCGAAGAGCGCACGGCGCGCGAAACGCTTGCGCGCGTCGCGTGGGGTGGACGCGGCCGCGTCCTGCGGATGCGTCATCGCGTCGGTCGTGTCGGAGACTGTCATGAAAGGCTCATCAGCGCATCGAGAAGCCGCGCGTTGGCGGCCGGGTCGCGGAGCGACGCGCGAATCATGCTGCGCCCATCAAGGCCGCCGAAACACCCCGCATCGGCGACGAGCAGGCCCTTCGCAGCGAGGGCGTCGACGCACGCCGCCGCCTTGCCCGACAAGTCCTCGATCAATGCCAAGTTCGCAAGCTGCCCTCGCAGCGCGAACCTCGGCATCCTTTCGAGCGCCGCCGCGAAGCGCGACGCTTCGGTGTGAAACGTTTCGTAGCTTCGCGCGAGAAAAGCATCATCGTCGAGCGCGGCGACCGCCGCCGCCTCGGCCGGCACCGCGACGTTGAACGGCGGCCGGGCGAGCTCGACAAGCGCGAGCAGCGCGGCCGGGCCCATGGCGTAGCCGATGCGAAGGCCGGCGAGGCCGAATGCCTTCGAGAACGTGCGCAGCGCGACGACGTTCGGTTCGGTTCGCGCAAGCGCCGTGGCGCCTTGGTCGCGCGGATCGCCGAGGGCTTCGTCGACGACGAAGATCGTGTCACGAAAGCGCCGCGCGAAGGCCGCGATGTCCTCGGTTGTGATCGTCGCCCCGGTCGGATTGTTCGGCGTGCAGAGGAATGCGACGTCGACTGCCTGCTCCGCGAGAACGGACCGGACCGCGGCGATGTCGATCGTCCACGGGGGATCGCTTCGCGCGGCAACGACGTTGCAACCGTGAAACTGCGCTTCCAGCTCGTAGCGCGGAAATGTCGGCACGTGCACGAGCACGCGATCGCCCTCGGACGTCCAAGCGTGCAGCACGAGCTTGATGACGTCGTCGAGGCCGGCGCCGAACAGAATCTGATCCTCGTCGACGCCGTGACGATGCGCAAGCACCTTGCGCAACGCCGAAAGCTGCGTATCGGGATACGCGTTGCAGCGATCGAGCGCCGCGCGTGCCGCCGCGACCGCAGACGCGGACGGACCGAATGGATTGACGTTGAGCGAGAAGTCGTCGATCGCCGCGGGATCGAGGCCGAACCGCGCGGCCGCGATCGATGGCGAGAGCTCCGCTTCGTAAAGTCGCACGCGCGCACCGTTGCGAAAACGGGGATTGCTCATGCAACCGCCGTCGCTGCCGCGCCATCGAGCAACCGACCGAATCCCGCGATGGGGGCCGAACGACCGAGCGCCCGCAGCAGCGCCCACAACGTCACCTGATTGCTCGTGAGAACGGGCTTCGAGAGGTGACGTTCGAGCGCATCGACGATCTCCAGCGCGCGAAGATCCGTGCAGCTCACGAAGATCGCCTCCGCGTGCGGCGAATCGGCCTCGCAAGCGAGCTCGAAGACGCGCTCGGGCGAAACCTCGCGGATCGCCGCGCCTGACAGGCCGAGGCTCCGCAGCGAGACGATATCGAAGCCCTGATCCTCGAGAAAACGGCGCTCGATTTGCGTCAATGCATCGAGGTACGGCGTGGCGAGCGCCATGCGCCGCACGCGCAGCGCGCGAAGCGCATCGATCATTGCCTGCGACGTGGCGACGACCGGGCATCGAACGATCCGCGAAATCGCATCGATCTGCGCGCGCAACCGCTCGGCGCCCTCCAGGAACGAGCCGCTCGTGCACGCGTACGCGACGGCATTCGGCGCGAGCGATGCGAGGAGGCGCGCGGCCGATTCGACCTCGGCGTTCATCTCGCGCAAACCCTCGGCCGTCGTTTCGCGCAGCATGACCCGCGCGCAGTGGAACGACACGCTCGCCGGGGCGATCCATGCGAGCTCCGGCTCGATCGTCGCGTTGACCGAAGGCACGATCAATCCGACGCGCACGCCGTCGAGACGCGGGTTTCGGTGCATACCTCTCACTTCGTCCACGAACCGCGATAGTCCTCGATGTTGAGCCTCTCGCGCTGCGCGAGCACGACGACCGAGCGCAAGAGCTCGACCATCGCGGCATTCGTGTTGGCGTCGGTGCCATCGACCCATGCGCGTCGCTGCCCGCCCACGGGGTCGATCGCGCCCGCCGCGACGCACGCGTCGATCAACCGCAGCTCTTCGCGGCCATCGTGAAAGATGGCGTCGTTGCCGAGCATCGCCGCGAGGCATGCGGCCACGCCGTACGCACCCCAGTTCGAGATGTTGGCGACGACCGCGACGTCGGCGGTGAGCCGCGCTGCAATCCGGTCTCCCTGCGGAACGTGCTCGCGCACCTCGCGAGCGACGACGCCCATGCCGAGCTCGTTGCCGAGATCGCCGATGCCGATCGTCGCGATGCCGCGCTCCTTCGCCATCGCGAACAGCACGTCGGTCTTCGCCGTGAACGACGAGATCGCGAAGCCGCCGCCGCCGTGATATTCGCCGTCGTGGCCAGCGCCGGGCCGCTCGATGGCAACAAGCGCCTTCGGCGCAAAGCGTTCGAGAATCTCTCGCGCGGCCTGCGTGGCAGCCGCTGCATCGATCGGAAAATCGACGAAGCCGCAGCGGTTTCGCCCGCAATCGAGCGCATCGAGCGACGCGGGAATCAGACCCGCCGCAGCGAAGCATGCGGACAGGCACGGCACGACGCTCGCTTCGGACACCCCGATCGGGATGGCGCCGAGGCCCAGCGCGAGCGCACGCGCGAGCACCGCGGCGCCGATCGGGCCGTCGGTTTCCGGAAGCCCGTAATCGCGCATGATGAAGCCGCTCACGACGAGCACGCGATCGCCGGAACGCACGTTTCGTGCGAGAAGCTCCGCGGCGGCGAGCGTCAAGGGCTTGCCCGCCTGCTTTCGCGACGCGTCATAAAACTTGCGAAGCGGGATCCCCTTGAGGATCGTCCAGTTCGACATCGGCGAGGTGATCAGGTGATCGATCGCCTCCGCGATCTGCGCGAGCTCGATGCTCATCGAATCACGTTACTCCTTTCTGCGCCTCGTCGGTCCTGTATGTCGTCCGTCGATTGTGCGGAGATCGGGCGCGCGATTGTTGCGCATTGTGCAACAACGACCGGCGAGCTGCGATACTCTGCGCTTCCAAACCGACGCACCACGTTGCGAAATGCGCAACCCGATCGGAACACAAGGCGTGCGGCCGCGCGCGAGGCAAGACCCACGCCGCGCGCCAGCCGCGTCACCGAAGGCGCAGCCGCGGCCCGCCCGCGTGCTGTCGGTGCGCCACGCGCTCGACATCCTGCGCTGTCTAGCCGGCGACACGCCGCTCCTGGGCGTCACCGACATCGCGAGCAGCGTCGGCCTGCATAAGAGCTCCGTGTCGCGGATGGTCGCGACGCTCGCCGAGGACGATCTCGTCGAACGCGATCCGGCAACGAGGTGCGTGCGCCTCGGTCCCGGCTTGCTGAGTTTGGCGGCGCCTCTGCTCGGCTGCGTGCGCATCGTCGATACCGCGATGCCCGAACTCGCGCTGCTCGCGCAGCGCGCCGGCGAAACGATCAGCATCAGCGTCTGGGATGGCGCGGGCGCGGTGAATCTCGAGCAGGTGCTGGGCGGCAAGGCCGTCAAGCATTATGCGGCGCCGGGCAGTCGCAATCCTGCGCACGCGACTGCCGCGGGCAAGCTCCTGCTCGCCTATGCGTCCACCGAAACGTTCGAGCGGATCGCGCGGCGCGAGCTGCGCCGTTTCACGCCGCGCACACTATGCACGCGCGCGGGTCTCGTCGCCGAGGTCACGACGATCCGCCGCAACGGCTACGCGATCAACGAGGGCGAGTATTCGCTCGACGTCGGCGCCGTGGCCGCGCCGATTCGCAACGACAAGGGCGCCGTGATCGCGGCGATCAGCGCGACCGTGCCGATGTATCGCTTCGCGGCCGACGGACGCCAGCCGCTGATCGAACTCGTGCAGGACGCCGCCGATCGTGTCTCGGCGCGTCTCGGGTTCGAGCGCCGCGATCACGCACGTTGACCATCGCCCCAACGTCCTCTTCGCGGTAGAGTTGAACGCCTGAATTCGAGCGGAGCCTGACCTTGAACGATTCGCCGCTGCCGCCTCACGTCGCGCGTCCCGTCCGCGCGCCGCGCGGCGCGAAGATCGTCTGCGCGAACTGGCTGATCGAGGCCGCGTACCGGATGATCCAGAACAACCTCGATCGCGAAGTCGCCGAAAATCCCGACGCGCTCGTCGTCTACGGCGGCATCGGCAAGGCCGCGCGCAACTGGGAATGCTTCGACGCGATCGTCGATACGCTGCGGCGGCTGTCGCCGGAAGAGACGCTTCTGATCCAGAGCGGCAAGCCGGTCGGCGTATTTCGCACGCACGCCGACGCGCCGCGCGTTCTGATCGCGAATTCCAATCTCGTGCCGAAATGGGCCACGTGGGAGCACTTCGACGAGCTCGATCGCAAGGGCCTGATGATGTTCGGCCAGATGACCGCCGGCTCATGGATCTACATCGGCAGCCAGGGAATCATCCAGGGCACGTACGAGACGTTCGTCGAAGCGGCACGGCAACATTACGGCGGCGACCTCGCCGGACGCTGGATCCTGACCGCGGGCCTCGGCGGCATGGGCGGCGCGCAGCCGCTCGCCGCATCGTTCGCGGGTGCGTGCTCGCTGATCGTCGAATGCCAGCAGACGCGGATCGATGCGCGCCTTCGCACACACTATCTCGACGAGCAGGCACGCGAACTCGACGATGCGCTCGCGCGCGTGCAGCGATACACGGCCGAGCGCAAAGCGATCTCGATCGGACTTCTCGGCAACGCGGCGGAGATCCTGCCCGAGCTCGTGCGACGTGGCGTACGTCCCGATCTCCTCACCGACCAGACCTCCGCGCACGATCTCGTCAACGGCTACCTGCCGCCGGGATGGCGCGTCGAGCGCTGGCGCGCGGCGCAAGCCGATCCGGCGCAGCACGCCGCGTTGCGCGATGCCGCCGCGAAAGGTTGTGCCGAGCACGTGCGTGCGCTGCTCGCGATGCAGGCGATGGGCGTGCCGACGTTCGACTATGGCAACAACATCCGCCAGGTCGCGTTCGATCGCGGCGTCGCGAATGCGTTCGACTTCCCCGGATTCGTGCCCGCCTACATCCGTCCGCTCTTCTGTCGCGGCAAGGGGCCGTTCCGCTGGGTCGCGCTCTCCGGCGATCCGGAGGACATTCGCAAGACCGACGCGAAAATGAAGTCGCTGTTTCCGGACGATACGCACCTTCATCGCTGGCTCGACATGGCGGGTTCGCGCATCGCCTTTCAAGGCTTGCCCGCGCGCATCTGCTGGATCGGCCTCGGCGAGCGTCACCGCGCCGGGCTCGCGTTCAACGAGATGGTGCGCGACGGCGTGCTCGAGGCGCCGATCGTGATCGGCCGCGATCATCTGGACAGCGGCTCGGTCGCCTCGCCGAATCGCGAAACGGAAGCGATGCGCGACGGCTCCGATGCCGTGTCGGACTGGCCGCTCCTCAACGCATTGCTCAATACGGCGAGCGGCGCGACGTGGGTGAGCTTCCATCATGGCGGCGGCGTCGGCATGGGTTTCTCGCAGCATGCGGGTGTGGTGATCGTATGCGACGGCACCGATGCCGCCGCGCGTCGCATCGAGCGCGTGCTGTGGAACGATCCGGGAAGCGGCGTGATGCGCCACGCGGATGCGGGATACGAGGACGCGATCGCGTGTGCGCGCGAGCGCCGTCTCGATCTGCCGATGGTGCGGTGAGGCGAGGCCAAGACGCGAGCGCTTCGCCCGAAGCCGGCACCGATCGCGATTCAATGCGCCGAGCGGCTGATCGCCGCGCAGCGTCGATGGTATTGCGCGAGAAGCGTGGCACGACGCTTCGCGACCGAAGCGTCCTTCGGTCGTCCACGCTTCGCCTCGCGCGCCGCTTCCGACGAGAGCCTTTGCATCTCATCCTGCAATTGCCTGCAGACGGTGGCATTGTCGAGCGTCGGCTTTTCGCTGCCCGGCACCTTCAACCGTTTGCCACTGGATGCGCACGATTCGTCGCCATAACTCGTTCGGCCGGCCGCATCGGTGCACTTGTACACCTGCGCGTGCGCCGACGATGCGAATACGACGAGCGCGAGCGCGAGTGTGCGTGCAGCCATTAGCATGGGCTCAGCAAGCAGCGCAAATGCGCGTGCAATGATCGAACGTACGCGCCAGCCCGGGTACTTCGCGAAGCCAGACGTGCTCACCGCGGGGCAGCGACGCATCGTCTGGATCAGCGTGCTCGGCGGCGCGCTGATTCGATTCCTGTACGTCATGGTGCTGCATCGCGCGACCGATCACGTCTACAGCGACATGCAGGATTATCTGCTTCGCGCGCTGCGCTATTTCGGGCCGGAACGGCAGCAGATCGACGACACCATCCACCCGCCGGGCACGGTGATCTTCCTTGCGGTCCTGCATCGTCTCGACACGACGTGGAATGCCGAGATGCTTGTTCAGTGGCTCCTGTCGCTCGGTGTGATGGCGCTGGTCTGGCTGATCGCGCGGCGACTGTACGGGACCCAAACGGCGGTCGTCGCCCTTGCAATCACCAGCGTTTACTTTCCTTTCATCCATTACGCCGGACTGTACCTCGCGGAGAATCCTTTCACCTTTTTCTCTCTTCTGGCCATGTGGCTGTTCATTGTCGCGATCGATGCGCGTGATGCATTGCGCGCCGCCGCCTGCGCCGGTCTCGCGGGTGTCGCGGCCGGGCTCGCGATCTCGTTCAAGAACAGCCTTTTTGCCCCGCTGCTGTTGCTTTGCCTCGTCTATGTCGCGTATTCCATCAAGTACCGGCGACCGCATGTCGCCGCCGTCGTCGTTTCGGCAGTCGTCGGGTTGTGCGTTCTCGCGCTGCCAATGACCGTGCGCTGCACGCGCCTGAACGAGGGACGCGTTTGCCCGACGGCCACGAATTTCGCATCCAACGTGCTGATGGGCCACTACGGCGAAAAGGGGTCGTTCCGCTGGCACGATCGACGCCGGAATTTCGATTTCGTGTACGAGTCGCCGAGCACCGTGGACCGCGGATACACCGAGCCGGTCGATCTCGATTTCGGCGTTTACGATGCCGCAGCCAACCTGGCACTGGCTCGCGATTGGATTCGCGACCACCCAGCGCAGGCGCTGCGCCTGAGTTTCCTGCACGTTTACGATCTCTTCGCCGGACCGAGACTGTGGCCGCATGCCGAATTGTGGAACATCGATCTCGGCGTCTTGTGGCAGCGGCTGTTCTGGCTGCTCGTTTTGCCGGCGGCTTTCGCGCGCATCGCCATGCGTGCGCCATCGATGCTTACGCTCGAGGCAGGCAGCCTTCCAGAATGGATTCTGTTCGCCCCGCTCCTTGGGTTGATGGGCACCGTCTTCCTGACGCTTGGCGAAGTGCGCTATCGCATACCGTTCGATGGACTGTTGATCATTCTGGCGGCGCGAGGGTATGTGGCGG
>DATGGP010000041.1:0-48765 GCA_035308425.1 Casimicrobiaceae bacterium
CACTAGCGTCGTGTGAGCGACTCGAAGCTTGGAATCCCCGGCCACCGACGGCTCGCGTCGCAAAACGCCAAACCGCCCGCGCCGAAGCAAAGCCTCAGCACCCACACCTATCGATTGCCAATTGTTAAAGAACGAGGCCGCAAGACGCGGTACGCTTCGAGCGGCCGCCTCCCTTGACATGCAATCTGCTGGGGAGGGCCCGCGAAGCGGGACAGGAATTATAGGCGCTCCGGGTGCGCCATGCAACCACGAAGCGGCTCTCGCTGCGAGTGGCTATGCGCCACCCGGGTCCGAAGCAAATGGCGGCGACCAGTAAAATTTCAAGGGCCTGCCGGCGCGCCACGCCAATCGCTCAGCGCCCGGTCGTCTCGCTCGGCACTCGCCGGCGGGTGCGCGTGCTCCGTTCGGATGTGGCGGTGGGGCGAGGATATTTCCATTTGTTGTGCACCCACAGCCAATCCGCCGGACTGCTGCGAATCTCGGCCTCGAGCCGCCTCGCGTAGCGCTCGACCACGTCGAGCTCGTCGCTCACCTCGTACGGCGGCTCGACGAGAACATGCAGCCGCACGCTGTAATGTCCCTTGCCGGTCCTTCGCATCGCCACGTAGACGACCGGCGCATCGAGAAACTTGGCGATCCGATCGGCGCCGGTGAAAAACGCCGTATCCTGATTCAGAAATCGCGTCCAATGCTTGTCCATGTTCCTCGGCGGCGTCTGATCCGCGACCATCGCATACGCGCGCGGCTGACCCGCACGTCGCATGAGCTCGAACACGAAGGACTGGATCGGGATCGGCTTGCCGCCAAAGCGGCTGCGCGTCTCGCGGATGAACGCATCGAGGCTCGCCACGCGCAAGGGCTTATAGACGGCGTCGATGGGGACGCCGAACCGCGCACCAGCCGCCGGCAGCAGCCACTCCCAGTTGCAGACGTGCGCGGTCAACAGCACGACCGGACGCCCCTCGCGCACGAATCGCTCGATCAGGTCGACATTCTCGATCACGACCCGCTTCGTCAACGCCTCCGCGCTCGCGCCGTAACCCCAGAACGTCTCGGCCAGGGTCTGGCCGAGGTTGACGAACGATTGGCGCAGAAGCCGCGCGCGCTCCTCGGGGGATTTCTCCGGAAACGCATTGGCGAGATTTCGTGCCGCGAGCTCGCGATGCCATCGCAGCACGTGAAATGCCACGAAGTACGCGAATCGGCCGAGCCCGTAGAGCAGCGGGAGCGGCAGATGCGTGAGAAACTCGAGGATTCGTTGCATGCAATCGTCGCGCGTCCTACATGAATGCGCCCGCGTGAAAGCGGGCGCGAAGCAGGAACGCGATGTGTCGGCGAGCTTAGACGAGAACGAAGCGGCCGGCAATGGACCCCGCTTGCGAGGACGAAATCCAGACGCGCGATGAACGACAGTCCGAACGTGCGCGCGCTGCCATCGCCCACCTCATCCGTGCGCCTGTGGTGGTGCAGGTTACGCGCGGACGGTTCGGATGCTGAATCGTTCGAAGCGATACTCTCGGACGACGAGCGTCGGCGCGCAGCACGCTTCGGCATGGCATTGCTGCGTGACCGCTACGTGACCGGTCGCGTGGCGCTCCGGCGTGTCCTCGGCATGATCCTCGACATCGCCCCCGCGGATGTTTGCATCGTTCGCGGAACGCGCGGGCGTCCGCACGTCAACGATGCGGTCGGCATCGACTTCAACGTCTCGCATACCGGCGACTGCGCGCTTGTCGGCGTGTCCACCGATGCGCGCATCGGCGTGGACGTAGAGCGGCGCGATCGACAGATCAACGTCGAGGGCCTCGCGCGCAAATTCCTCACCGCGGGGGAGCGCGACGCTCTCGATCCGCTCGACGACGATGCCAGGCGCGTGCACGTTCTGACGCTTTGGACATGCAAGGAAGCGATGAGCAAGGCCACCGGCGATGCGCTGTCGGCACCGTTCGCATCGATCGATGTCGACCTTCGGCAAGGACCGCATCTGCGCGCGGGTCCCGGCATGTACGCGCCCTCGGCATGGATACTTCATGCGGCACAAGTGCCCGGCGATCACGTTGCAACGGTCGCGCTCTGGCGAGCGTGAACGTCCCACGCATCGCCTAGGAAGCGCTACACCGCTCGGGAATCGCCTTGCGTCTCGTCCGCTTGCGCGAGAATCGCCTGCGCTCTGGTCAGCACGGGCCGATCGATCATCCGGTCGTCGAGCAGCGCGGCGTTGCCGGCGCTTTGCGCGAACGCTTCGACGACACGCCGGGCCCATGCCACCTCCTCGGGCGATGGCGAGAAACACGCGTTGACGATATCGACCTGCTTCGGATGAATGCAAAGCTTGCCCCCGAAGCCAAGTCGACGCGCGCGAAGGCAATCCCGCCGCAGCAGCTCGGTGTCGTGAACCGCCTGGGTGATGCCATCGATCGGCGCCGCGATGCCCGCGACGCGTGAGACGAGCACGAGTTGCGAGCGGGCATGGAAGAGATCCTCGTCGCTTGCGCCTAGATCGGCCTGAAAGTCGAGCGCGCCGAAGAGCAGCGCCTTCACGTTGCGCGCACGCGCGATGTCGAGCGCGTTCCATAGGCCGAGCGCCGTCTCGACGAGCGGAAGCACCGGCCGCTCGCCGCAGACCGACGCCACCTCCGCAATGTCATCGGCGCGCTCGGCCTTGGGGAGCACGATCGCGAGCACGGACTCGTGCGCACAGGCCCGAAGGTCGTCCCGGAACCATTCGCTGCCCGTCGCATTGACTCTCACCATCACGCGCATCCCGCCGTGCAATGCCGCGACCAGCGATTTGCGGGCGTTCGCCTTGTCGACAGGTGCGACGGCGTCCTCGAGGTCGACGATGACGGCGTCAGCCCTGGTCGCGCATGCCTTCGCATAGCGGTCGGGACGATTGCCGGGCACGAAGAGAAGCGAGCGATGCATGGACGCCTCGTCGGAACGCAATGCAGATGCCTCAAGTGTCGCACGCGCGGCACGAGCTCGGCATGTCGGCCGTTCAGGGCTCGCGCGGCTTGTCGGGTCGCGGCTGTCACGTCATCATGTCGGCCGTGAACCGTCCGCGATGCTCGCTTGCGATCGTCGACGATCGCCAAACCGGCGCGGCGTTGCGCTGATTCGATCCCGCCTCGATGGTTCCAACCCGCACGCAGGTGGCGATCATCGGCGCCGGCCCCTCGGGCCTGCTGCTCGGCCATCTCCTGCGCAACGCGGGCATCGACAACGTCATCCTCGAGCGTCGCAGCGCTGAATACGTGCTCGGTCGCGTGCGCGCCGGTGTACTGGAGCAGACGACCGCCGACCTGCTCGACGCCGCGGGCGTCGGCGCGCGCATGCGACACGAAGGCCTGCCGCACGATGGGGTCGAGGTGTCCTTCGGCGGCGCACGCCATCGCATCGACTTTCGTGGTCTCACCGGCCAGCAGGTGATGATCTACGGCCAGACCGAGGTGACGCACGACCTGATGGACGCGCGCCGCGCGTTCGGCGGTACGTCGATTTACGAAGCGCAGGACGTCGAGCCGCACGGCTTCGATGGCAACTCGCCGAGCGTCACGTGGCGACAGAACGGCACGACGCACACACTGGCGTGCGATTACATTGCCGGTTGTGACGGCTATCACGGCGTCTGCCGCGCAAGCCTGCCCGAAGGCAGCGTGACGACGTACGAGCGCGTGTATCCGTTCGGCTGGCTCGGCGTCCTCACCGACACGCCGCCCGTATCGCCGGAGCTTATCTACTCGAACCACGAGCGCGGCTTCGCGCTCTGCTCGATGCGCTCGATGGCACGCTCGCGGTACTACGTGCAGTGCTCGCTCGACGATCGCGTCGAGCAGTGGAGCGACGCCGCGTTCTTCGACGAGTTGCGCATGCGCCTCGATCCCGAAGCGGCGGAGACGCTCGTCGTCGGCCCGTCGCGCGAGAAGATCATTGCACCGCTGCGAAGCTTCGTGGCCGAGCCGATGCGCTTCGGGCGGCTCTTTCTCGCCGGGGATGCTGCCCATATCGTGCCTCCGACGGGCGCGAAGGGCCTGAATCTCGCGGCGTCGGACGTGCGCTTCCTCTCGCGTGCGCTGATCGACGCACTGACGACGCAAAGCACCGCGGGCATCGATCACTATTCCGACGTGTGCCTGCGAAGGATCTGGAAAGCGGAGCGGTTTTCGTGGTGGTTCACGTCGCTGACGCACCGGTTCCCCGAAACCGGCGCCATCGGCCGCAAGCTGCAACGTGCCGAGCTTGACTACCTCGTCTCGTCGAAAGCAGCATCGACGGCCATGGCCGAGAATTACGTCGGCCTTCCGTTCGATGATGCGTGGTAGATTCCGCGCTCTTCGACCGGCCAATCGCAAGGAGGGTTCCGATGAAGACAACGCGCTGGCTTTTCGCGCTCGCGTTCACGCTTGCCGCGCCGCTCGGCTTCGCGCAGCAAGGACCCGTTCCGATCTTCGGGCTCGTCGAGCTTTCCGGCACCGGCACGACGTCCGGCACGATGTTCGACGACGGCGTCAAGCTCGCGGTGAAGGAAATCAATGCGAGCGGCGGCATACTCGGGCGCAAGGTCGAGTACACCTCGCTCGACACGCAATCGCAGCCGCAGGTCGCGAAGGCGCTCGCGCAAAAGGCGATCGACCAGGGCGCGTACGTCGTGATGGGACCGGTCTTCTCGGGCTCGATCCTCGTCAGCATGGCGGAAACGCAGCGCGCCGAAGTGCCGAACTTCACCGGCGGCGAGGCCGCGGCCATCACGCAGAAGGGCGATCCGTACATCTTCCGTACGTCGTTCACGCAGACGGCGGCAATGCCGAAGGTCGCGCGCTATCTCAAGGACAACGTCAAGGCGAAAAGCGTTGCCATCATCTGGGTCAACAACGACTTCGGCAAGGGCGGCCTCGACGTGATGAAGAAGGCGCTCGACGCACAGGGCATCAAGGTCGCGGCGGAACTCTCGACCGATCCCGGGCAGCTCGATTTCTCCGGCGCCGTGCTCAAGGCCAGGCAGGCGAACGCGGACGCGCTCTTCGTCTACACAAACGAGGAGGAAGCGGCGCGCGCGCTACGGGAATTGCGCAAGCAGGGATATGACAAGCCGATCGTCGGCGAGACGGTGCTCACGAGCCAGAAGGTGATCGAGCTCGCCGGCGACGCCGCGAACGGCGCCACCGCGCACGTCGGGTTGACCGCGGATGCGCCGCAGCCGACGATCAAGAAGTTCGACGAAGCGTTCCAGACGGAATACCACACGAAGTCCGATCACAACGGCATGAAGGGCTACAGCGCGATGTACATCGTCAAGGCCGTGACCGAAAGGATCGGCAAGTTCGACCAGAAAGCGTTCGCGAAGGCGATGCACGGGCTGCATCTTTCAGCCAGGGAATATCCGGGCGTCCTGCTCGATGTCACCTTCGATCAGAAGGGCGACCTCGACCGCGAAAGCTTCATGACGACCGTCGTCAACGGCAAGCAGGTCGTGACGGCGACGCTGCCGGCCGCAGGCGCGAATTGACGGTTGCGAGCGGCGGCCAGCGGCTCCAGTGACGACGGCTTCATTCGGCATCGCGGGCCTTCTCGGCTGGCCGGTCGCGCACTCGCGCTCGCCGGTGATCCACAACCACTGGATCGCCCGCTACGGCCTGCTCGGCCGCTATGTCCTGTTCGGCGTGCAGCCGCCCGATCTCGCGGCGGCGCTTCGAGGCCTTTCGGTGCTCGGAATGCGCGGCTGCAACGTCACCACGCCGCACAAGCAGGCGGTGATGCCGCTGATCGACGAAATCGATCCGCTCGCCAAACGGATCGGCGCGATCAACACGATCGTCGTGCGCGAGGACGGCTCGCTTCGTGGATTCAACAACGACGGCAACGGTTTCGTGCAAAGCGTCCGCGACGCGCACCCCGATTGGCGTCCGGATTCCGGACCCATCGCGATCATCGGCGCGGGTGGCGCGGCACGTGCGGTGATCGCGGGCCTTGCGGTCCAGGGCGCGCACGAGATTCGCGTCGTCAATCGCACCTACGAGCGCGCCAGCACGCTCGCCGATGCATTCGGGCCGCCAGTTGCGGCAGTGCGCTTCGACGAACGCGAGCGCGTCATCGATGACATCGCGCTCCTCGTCAACGCGACCAATCAGGGAATGGCGGGACAGCCGCCGCTCGATCTGAGTCTTTCGCGCCTTGCGCCGAAGGCGATCGTCGCCGACGTGATCTACGTGCCGCAGGAGACACACTTGCTTCGGGCAGCGCGCATGCGCGGCAATCCGACGGTGAACGGTCTCGGCATGCTGCTCAACCAGGCGCGGCCGGCGTTCCACGCATGGTTCGGCGTGATGCCCGACATCACGCCAGAGCTTCTTCGCGCCGTCGAAGCGACCTTCTGACGCCGCGCCACGGTGCGCGGCTTCTTCAGGCCGCGCGATCGAGCGATGCCTGCATCCTGCGAATCAGCACGTCGATCAGGTCGTGGCCGTCGGGCGACTTCTTGCGCTTGTCGCGCAGCGCGCGCACGAGCTCCGGTTTCGCGATCGATTCGTAATCGGAACGGATCAGAACACCAGCGATCGCGCGCTGGACGTTGATCGTGCGCGCGATCGTAAAGAGCTGCGCGAGCGACTCGAGACTTTCGCGATCCGACACGCGCTGGAATGCGAGCGTGTCGAGCGCGCGGACCTGCCCTTCGACGTCGCGCATTCGCGGGATGCGCGAGGCGACGCCGCGCACGTCGGCGACGTCGACGATCGGATGGTGGCGCAGATATACCTGCGCGATGCGCACGTCGCGTTCGCGTGCGCCTGTGAGGTCGCCGATCACGCGCGCGCGAGCGCTTCCGCTACCGAGGCAGGCGAGCATCGCCGAGCGCGCAGGATCGCGCGCATCGCCCGCGGCCACCGCAACGCGAGCGAGCGTCGCGTCGAGCGAAGCGTCGGCATTCAACGTGCAAACGAGCTCGACGTCGGGGACATCGAGATCGCTTCGCGCGATGCGTTCGGCGATCATCGCGCCGAGCTCGTCGAGCTTTTGCGATGGCGTGAGCCATCCGAGGCGCGCTGCCAATGCGATCATCCGGGCGCGCAGCGTTCCATCTTCGGTCGCCCGGGCCAGCATGAGCCAGCGCCCCTTCGCATCGGCGTCGTGGGCGATTTCCGCGAGCGGCTTGGACACCTCCGGCGGGCGCTGATCGGCGTCACCCAGCGTCGATGCGTACTTCTCGAGCGGGTCGATAAGAATGCGCGCTTCAGCGGCATCGCGGCGAAGAAGCGCGTGTACGAAATCGGCGCGCTTCGCGGCCGAGACGCGATCGTCGGCGAACATGCATACGTTGCGCCGGTAGGCGCCCTGCGGGTCGCTGCTCGTTTCCCCGCGCGTAACGGCCATCGATACCGGCGCGAAAAGCGCGAGAAGGTTCCCGCTCGGGTTGCCGCTCGCCACTTCCGCCGCGCCTCCCGATCGGAAATAGCGTTCGAGGACCGGCGCCGCCGATGCGCCAAGCGGCGCCTTCGACGAAAAGCCGTAGATCACCGGCACGTCCTTGAAGATCATGCGCATCCGGTCCCGGTTCGTGTCGACGCGCTCGGCGTCGAGGCGCTGCGCGAGTTGCTCGGCATCCGCGGGCAAGCGACCCGCGCGCACGAGATCCCGCACGAGCGCCGCCGGATCGGAAGCGTGGTCGGCGTTCAGCGTATTGCAACCGAAGAGGTAAACCTCCTCGAGCTTCGAGAAAAGCCCCGGGCACGCATCGCTGCACGACACGCGCAAAAGCTCGTCGGTCGGAAGCGATTCGCGAGCGTCGACACGGTCGGAGTAGAACTCGTCACCGCCGTCGAAATGGCCGGAAATCAGCAGCACGTCGCACTGGATGCCCTTATGGCAAGCCGACGCGAGCCAGTCCGGCCGCCCGCGTTCGACGAGCTCGACGAAGTCGTACTCGTCCTTCGGCAGATAGCGGCGAAACGTATCGCGCTCATCCGCGGAATTGACCGTGATCGTGCATACGGTCTTCCGCGCCGCATGCGCGTCCTGCATCGAGACGAGCGCGACCATCGCGGCCGCGAGAACGAACGTGCGTGCAGATCGCATGACGATGAAAACCGGCGCCAACAAAGCGCCGAAGTATTGCACGCGAGCGCGTTCGCGGGAAAGAGTGTTGCGGATCGTCGCCGAGAAGCGACGCTATGCGGCGGTTTTCGACGGACCGACGGCCAATATCAGGCCGACCTATCGAGCCGGTCGATCAGGACGTCGATCAGATCGCGGCCTTCGTGCGACAGGAGGCGATGTTCACGCAGCGTGCGGGCGAGCGTCGGCATCGCCAGGAGCTGGAAGTCGGATCGCAACAACACGCCGGCGATCGCGCGTTGCACGTCGATCGACCGGGTTTGTGCGAAAAGACGCGCGATATCGACGAGTGTTTCAAGATCCGAGACGCGATGGTCGGCAAGCGTGTCGAGCGCGCGGACTTGCGCGTGCGCGTCGCGCATCGTGCCGATCGCGCTCGCGATTTCGCGCAGCTCGCTCACGCCGGCGATCGGGTGGTAGCCGAGATATACCTGCGCGATTTGCACGTCGGCCGGGTCCGTGCTCGTCAGTGCGTCGAGCAGCGTGGTGCGTTGCGCATCGTCGCCGAGGCATCCGCGAATCGCCGCCTGGCCGACGTCTGTCGCCGGCGCAAGCGTCGCGCGTGTGCCGTCGAGCGCGTGAGCCGCATCAAGCCTGCAGGCGAAATCGACGTCGGCGGCCGTCAGCATCGATCGATCGTAGCGCTGCGCGATCAGACTTCCGAGCTCGGCGCGCCGCTCGTCGTCCGAAAGCCACCGCAAATCGTGCGCGAGGTCGATCATGCGAACCGCAAGCGACGGATCGTCGAGGGCGCGCATGAAGCGCAGATAGCGGTCGCGCGCATCTGTATCGTGTGCGGTCGCGTCAAACGCAGCGGAAAGCTCGGGGCTTGCCGGGCCGCGCTCGTTTGCTCCTTTCGCGTATCGCTCCAGGCGATCGAGAAACAGGCGCACTTCCGCCATGTCGCGGTGAAGGAGCGCATGCACGAACTGTGCGCGCGCGACCGGCGAAACCCTGTCGTCGAGGAACTGGCAGGTGTCGCGACGAAAGCCGGCATCACGATCGGCGTCGGTCGATCCTCGCGTGACCGTGAGGGAATGCCCGGGAAAGTAGGAAAGAAGCTTCGTCGAAGGCACGCCGGATGCGACCTCGCGCGCACCGCCGGCACGGAAATAGCGGTCCAGATAAGTAGCCGCGAGCGGACCGAGCGGCGCGACCGACGAGAATCCGTAAATCGCCGGCACGTTGCGAAAGATATGACGCATCCGATCGCGGCTGCTGTCCGCGAGGCGAGGACTCATCGCACGTGCGAGGCGGGAAGCCTCCTCCGATGAGTGTCCCGACGCCACGAGCGTTCGCGCGATTTCCTCGGGCGAGCTGCGAAGCGCGACCGAATTGAGCGTGTTGCAGCCGAACAGAAAGACCGCTTTCAGGTGCGCGAACGGCCCGTCGTCGGGGTTACTGCACGCAACGCGTTCCATCTCGTCGACCGGCAGGTATTCGCGCGCATCGACGTGCTCCGAGAAGAACTCGTTGCCACCCGCGTAATCGCCGCCGTCGTAATGACCGGAAATGACGAGGATGTCGCAGCGGACCTGCTTGCGAAGCGCCGATTCGAGCCAATCGGGCCGGCCGCGCTCGACCAACTCGGCGTAATCAAAGCGCGACGGCGGAAGATAGCGCTCGAACGCGCGCTTTTCGTCCGACGAGTTGACCGTAATCGTGCAAACGGTCTCTTTGGCGGCCGTAGCGTGTGCGGTCGATCCCCATAGCGCACCGCATGCCACGGCAACGGCACACAAAAGCGGCGAAAACTTTCGGACAGCGCGTGGCATGGCAGACCTCATGCGGCGCCCACGCGCCAAGCGACGGGCGCGTCGCAATTTCAGCGGACACGGCACGCGCTGTATATCGGACGTTCGAGCGAGATCGAATCGGTTTACCTCGGCGCTTGACGTAGGAATCCGCCGACCCGATCGATTCGTCGCATAGAACCTGTACTGGACGAACCGCCTCAAGGATCAGGCACGCACCTTGCAGCGATGGGCTGACCGCGCACCCCGTGCACTGGAGCTAACGACATGGCTTCGCTATTGATCGTCGACGACGAACCGAACGTGCTATCCGCCATGCGGAGGCTGTGCCAGAACGCGTCGATTCTTCCCGCGATCCCCGAGCCGACGATCACGACTTTCACGTCGCCGCTCCAAGCGCTGGTCTGGCTCGAACGCGCGAACGTCGACGTCGTGATTTCCGACTATCGGATGCCGGAGATGGACGGTGCATCCTTCCTTGCGCGCGTCAGGGAACGTCAGCCCGACACAGCCCGGATCATCATGAGCGCGTGCTCGGACATCGACGGGATCGTTCGCGCCGTCAACCACGCGGGCATCTTTCGTTTCGTGAGCAAGCCATGGTCGGATCCGGATCTCAAGGCCGCGATCCTCGAGGTGCTCGCCCACCGCAGGCTGCTGCTCGAAAATCGGCTGCTTGCCGACGAAGTGCGGTCGCAACGCGATGTCATCGTTCGCCAGAAGCTCGAGCTCGAACGCCTCGAGCGCGAATCGCCGGGGCTCACGAAGGTCCGCTGGACCGAGGATGGCGGCGTGCTGCTCGAAGACTAGGAGCCACGTCTTGAACCCCACGGACGGCAAGGACACGACGATCGATTCCAGCGCGAGCGACGGCGGCAGGATCACCGACCTCGCCTGGATCTCGGCCCTCTACGAATTCGGGCACAAGGCGGCCAACGGCGCCGATTCACAGCTCGTGCTGCAGGAGATCCTCGAGCACATCGTGCGGGGCTTCGATGCCGAAAGCGGCTCGATCGCGCTGATCCTCGACGGGACCACCGATCAACTCGAGCTCGCGGCGGGAACCGATCTTCCGCCCGGATTGATCCGCAGCATGCTGCCGCGCGGAACCGGCGTGTTCGGCCACGTCGTCGAAACCGGCCAGCCGGTGCTCGTCAACGGCAATGCCGCCGAAACGGGCCTGCCTCTTCGCGGCTCGAAGGAGCGGCAGCGCACGACACACTCGGCGATGTGCTGGCCTCTTCGCGTCGCGGGACGCACGATCGGTGCGCTCGCGGTCAATCGCGCGGAAAGCAGGCCGCGCTACACGCGCGGCGATCTCGACCATGGACAGGCGGTGACCGGGTTGCTCGCGCTGGTGATGGCCAACCACCGGATGCACGTCGAGCGCGAGAACCGGATCCTCGAACTTTCGACGCTGAACGCAACGATGCAGCGGATCAACGCAATGCTCGAGGATGCGCAAAACCAGGTGATCCAATCCGAGAAGCTCGCGTCGATCGGACAGATGGCTGCCGGCGTGGCACACGAAATCAACAATCCGCTCGCGTTCGCCTTGTCGAACCTGGGCTCGCTTTCATCGCACCTGTCGAGGCTCTTCGAGCTGCTCGATGCCTACGTCGCGGGAGACGATGCATTGCAACCCAAGGCGGCCGAGCTTTCGCATGCGCGAAAGCTTCGCGACGAGACCGATATCGCGTTTCTAAAGCAGGACAGCGCGGAGATCGTCAGCGAATCGCGCGAGGGCCTGCTGCGCGTCAAGCGCATCGTCCAGGACCTTCGCGACTTCTCGCGCGGCGCGGGCGAAGAACTGCGCCAGCGCGTCGATCTGCACGCGGCGCTCGACAGCACGCTCAACATCGTGCGAAACGAGCTCAAGTACAAGGCCGACATCGTGCGCCACTACGGCACGTTGCCCGAAGTGGAATGCGTGCCGTCGCGTCTCAACCAGGTGTTCCTGAACCTGCTCGTCAATGCCGGCCAATCGATCGACGGCAATGGAACGATCACGATCACGACGGGTGTCGACGAGCACGAGGCATGGGTATCGATCGCAGATACCGGTTGCGGCATTCCTGCCGAGAACATGAACCGGATCTTCGATCCGTTCTTCACGACGAAGCCCGTCGGGCAAGGCACCGGGCTCGGCCTGTCGGTGTCGCACTCGATCGTGCGCAAGCACGGCGGCCGGATGGACGTGCAAAGCGAGGTCGGCCGCGGCTCGCGCTTCACGGTGCGGCTGCCGCTCGCCATCGACACGTCGTCGGCGATGTTTGCCGAGGAACCGGATAGGCGCGCGGCCTAGAAAAACCGAGCGGCCGCACAAATCCTTCGCGTGCCGCTCGATCGATCACGGCGACCTCATCGCCGCGCGCGGCCCCGCTTTTCCTGGCGCCGCGTCTCGCGATGCGATCGGGATCCACTGGCGTTACGTTGTGCGCTCGCCTGCTGCTCTTCCGATTCGTTTTTCGCCTGTTGCGCGCCGTTGGTGGCGGACTGCATCGCGTGCTCGACCGAATGCGCGCGCTCGTCCCCGTTCCTCGAGGCGGATTCGGACATGTCGCGCAACTGATGCCCGCGATCCTCGTCCTGCTCCTCCTCGTCCAGCGCTTCCTGCGCGATCTCTTGCGCATGATCGGCTTCCGCGGTCGCGATCTGCTCGATCTCGCGCAATCCTTCTTCCGTGCTCCGCCCCAACTGCTCCATCTGCGCTCGGACCTGCTCGGTGATGCCGATCGTCTGCTGCTCGGCGAGGCGCCCGAGCTGGCGCTGCACCTCGACGACCGTCTCGCGTGCCTGCCGCGCCGCGTTCAGCATCTGCTCGGCGCTCGCGCTGAAGAGACGCCGCGCACGATCGTCTTCGAAATGAAGGAATTGCGAGCAGTCGGGGACGCCGAACATCGCCGCCGTTCGCGCCTGCGTGCGCCACAGATTGCGCGCCGTTTCCATTTGCACGTCCCACAAAAGCGCCGTGCCGCGCACCGCCACTTCCGCCATGCTCTGAAGCTGACGGGCGCGAAGCGGCTGTGCGCCGCCTTGTTGCGACTGCTGCCTGCCGCTCTGCGAGCCGCCGCCCTGCTGTGACTCACCGCCGCGCCACTGCGACATGCCGCGGCCTTGATTCGATTGCCCGCTCCCTTGCTGTTGCCGATTGCGTTCCATATGCCGATCCCTTTGCGTGATCTCATGCGTCTCGATGCGCCGACGATGCCGGCGAGGAGATGCGACCCGATCGATCGCGACGAAGTTCCGCGGGGCCGCGGGCAACTGCGATCGATGCGCCCGTTCGCTCGCGATGCAGCGCGCGCCCGTTTGCAGTTTGCCGAGACAGCGTGTAGCGTTCGCACCGTGACCGACGCCGCGCGCCGGTGAGCAAAGCATCGCGCGCCGAGGGCGACCGAAGCGATGATGCAACGAAGCGAGCTTCTGGCGCTGCAGGCGCCGATCAAGGAACGCTATAAGGCCGAGCCGCAACGCGCGTTCGTCACGCTGTCGGCGGAGGGGCGGCTCGGCGAAGGCATCAGTTGCGATGTTCGCACCGGCGCGGCGCTTGCCAAAGCCGGACTGCATACGGCCACCGGCGGCGACGGGCTTGCGCTTTGCTCCGGCGACATGCTGCTGCAGGCCCTCGTCGCGTGCGCCGGCGTCACGCTCAACGCGGTCGCCACCGCAATCGGCGTGCCGATTCGAAGCGGCAGCGTCCGTGCCGAAGGCGATCTCGATTTTCGCGGCACGCTTGGCGTGGCCAGGGACGTGTCGGTGGGATTTCAGGATATCCGGCTCGCGTTCGATCTCGAAACCGGTGCATCGGACGAGCAACTTGCGACATTGATGCGCCTTACCGAGCGTTATTGCGTCGTCTACCAGACGCTGCGCACGCCGGCGAGAATCACGATGAACGTGGCCACACGCGAGGTGCCGTAGCGCGAGCGCCTCCCGGACGCAAAGGTCGCGGCCGGAACGGCGTTGCCGCAGTTTTAGGAGAGGCGACATGCCGATGTACGTGGACATCCACGAAGTAAGCGGCGCCACCGCCGAGGACGTCGCGAAGGCGCACCTCGCGGACATGAAGACGCAGCAGAAATACGGCGTCGAGTACCACAAGTACTGGTTCAACGAGGCGCGCGGCAAGATATTCTGCCTGTGCAGCGCACCGAGCGCCGAGGCCGCGGCCGGCGTTCACAAGGAAGCGCACGGTCTCGTCGCATCGAAAATCATCGAGGTCGAGCCCGACATCGCCGACGGATTCCTGGGTGGCACCGGGGTAAACGCAGCCGGTGCGGCGCTGGTCCCGGGTGGCGAGGCGAACGATCGCGATCCGGGAATTCGCACGGTGCTCTTCACCGATATCGTCGATTCGACCGCGTTGACGCAACGCCTCGGCGACGAAGCAGCGATGGCGTTGCTCAAGGTGCACGACACGATCGTGCGCGACGCGCTTCACGCCTTCGCCGGGCGCGAAGTGAAGCACACCGGCGACGGGATCATGGCGTCGTTCGTCTCGACGGCGTCGGCCGTGCGCTGCGCGACGCGCATTCAGCAAAGCCTCGCACGAAGCGAGCCGATCGCCGCTGAAATCCTGGTCAAGGTACGAATCGGCGCCGCGGCCGGCGAACCCGTCGAAGACCACAGCGATCTGTTCGGATCGACGGTGCAACTCGCCGCACGCCTTTGCTCGCATGCACTGCCCGCGCAGAGCCTCGTCTCGAACGCAATCGCCGAGCTCTGCATCGGGAAGGGGCTCGCGTTCGAGGACCTGGGCGAGGTCGCGCTCAAGGGCTTCGATCGCCCGGTGCGAATCCACGCGATTCAGCATCCTGCGTCGCGCACGAACTGAGCTCGCCGGCGCAACCGTTCGCCGCCGCCTAGCCGATGGCGTGATCGCGCGTCGCCTGCAATCGAGCCGTGCGATGCGCCTCGATGTACGGGATCCTGGAAATATCGAGGTGCCTCGCGCAAAGCGCGACGAGCTTGCGGCGATCGCCGTGCTCCAGCGCGGCGATCATCGCCCAATGCTGCGCGCGCGCCTCGCGCAGGTATTCCGGACGCGCGATCGAATGCGACCGGATGACGTGCGTCTTCTGCGCGAAGTAGCCGATCCCCTCCGAGAGGTATGCGTTTCCGCACGCCGAGAAGAGCGCGCGGTGGAACTCGTTGTTGACGCGAAACGCCGCAAGCGTGTCGCCCGCCTTCACCGCCTGATCGTGCCGCCGCTGGATCGCCTGCAAACGCCGCAGCACGCCGCGTTCGAGCGGCATCGGGATCTGCGTCGCTGCGGCGGTTTCGAGCAGTTGCCGCACGCCGTAGATCTGCTCGACCTCGTCGGGCAGGAAATCGGCGACCGACGCGCCGCGATTGCGCTCGCGCCGCACGAGTCCCATTCGCTCGAGTTCCACCAGTGCCTGGCGGATCAGGTGTCGCTTGGCGCCGAAGCGCGCCATCAGCTCGTCCTCGATCAGCCGGCCGCGCGGATGCAATCGACCGAAGACGATGTCGGTTTCCAGCGCGTCGATGATTTCGGCGAGGGCCGGCGCGGCGCGCGCGTTCGCCTCGTTCCGCGATCCGCCCGGCGTCGAGCGGATCCGCGAAAGCGTTTTCATCGGCGATCCTCCGCACACCGATATGCGGCATCGACGAGCGCGAGCGTACGCAGATTGTCCGCGGCGTCGCTCTCGAACGGCTTATCCGTGGCGATGCATGTGGCGAAGTGCTCGGCTGCGTGTGTGAACGCGCTTTGATAATCGGCGCCGAGATCGAGGTGCACTGTCTCGGCGCGCGCACCGCTCCGCTCCAGGCGAGCGCCTTGGAGCTGGATCCTCGTGCTCGGGCCGACGACATCGAGGTCGTCGGCAGGTGTCGGTGGAAATCCCGGCGTCGCCGGATTGCCCTCGACGACGACCGCGCAGCAATGCGCGTGCGTCTCGACGGGCGACGCGATGTCGATCGCATCGAGCCGAGCCTCGTCGAGCATCGCCTCGGCGCTTTCGTACATCGCGTCGATGCCGAATTCGCGCGCACGCGCCCAAACCTTGCGCCGATCGACATCTGCGATCGCGACGACCGTCGCGCTGTCGATCGCGTGCCATGCCACGAGGTGATGGAAGCTCACGAAGCCGGCGCCGACGACCCCGATACGCTGCTTGGCAGCCATGACTTATCGGAATCCGAAGAGTCGCGCCGGCGTGCCAGCAAGAACCTGTCGGCGCGCGTCCTCGTCGGGAAGCCAGCGCCCAAGCGGCGCGAGCACGTCGGCGTATCGAGGTCGATCGCGCAAGCGCACGAACGGCCAATCGGAGCCGAACACGCATTGCGTCGGCGTGAACGTCGCGACGATCGCGGCGATGAACGGGTCGAGGTCATCGTAGGGTGGCGGCTGTCGCGAAAAGCGAAACGCGCCGGAAAGCTTCACGGCGTGCCCTTCACGCCCGAGCTCGAGCAACGCCTGGAATCCGGCCTGCGTGGTTCCCCGCATCGGATCCGGCCTCCCGCAGTGATCGACGACGAGCGGAACGCCGGCGCGACGAAGCATCGGCAGCGCTTCCGCGAGCTGATCCCTTTCGCACTGAAGGTGAATCTGCCATTTGATCTCGCGAAGTTTCGCGAACAATCGGTTGATCGCCGCATGCTGCAACAGACCGACGCCATCGCCGATCAGATCGATCCGAATGCCGATGACACCCGATGTGGCGAGCGATGCAAGCTCGGATTCAGCAACGTCGGGGCGAACGCGCGCAATGCCCTTGAAGCGCCCTTTCGATGCGCGAACCGCCGCGACCATGCAGCGATTGTCATAGCCATAGCCGCTCGTGGGATTCACGATGAGCGCATGCGCCATGCCGTTGGCGTCGAGCACCGTCGCGAGTTCCTCGGCCGTTCCCTGCTCCTGCGGAGGCGGCGTATAGCCGGCATCCCGCGCGAACGGAAATCGCCGTGGATCGAAGACGTGGCAATGCGAATCGACAGTGAGCATCACGAGTCGACCCGATTGGCGAGCGGCTCGCCCGCGTAGAAGCGCGCGATGTTGGCCGAGATCGCTGTCATCTTCGCTTCGAGTGCGTCCCGCGTCCGGGCCGAGATGTGCGGTGTCAGCACGACGTTCGGCAGGTCGACGAATGGGCTCGTCCGCGGAAGCGGCTCTTCCTCGAAGACGTCGAGCCGGCGGCGGCAAGCCTTCCGGATGAAAGCGCCGACGCGAGCGCGCGCTCGTCGACAAGGCCACCGCGCGCCGCTTTCATCGACGCCAGCGCATCGGCGTCGATCATGCCCCGCGTTTCGCCTGTCAGCGGAAGGTGCAGCGTGACGATGTCGGCCTCGCGAAGTACGGCGTCGAGCGAGCCGGCGTTGCGCACGCCGAGCAGCGCTTCGGTCTCCCGCGACAGCGGCGCGAACTTGTAGAAGTAGAGTCTCTTCGTTCCGAACGCTTTCAATCGCTCAGCGGTGCGCTGCGCGATCCGTCCCGGCGCTTCTCGGCATCGTAGGAAGCTACACCTTTATTGTCAATAATATCATTGATAATCTCGAGGCGAAGCGACGACCGATCCCCGACGCACGGGCTGCCGGCGCGAGCGAGGAGCGGCAAACGACCGTAACCTATTTGTCATAAAACCATCCTGAATCGACCGTTTTTTCGCTTCCCCGATTGCGTCTCTCGCGATTTGGCGTTAGCCTCCCGCTTCCATCCGTCACCCGAAGGCAACCGCCATGGCGATCTGGAAAGACAATACGGCGACCCGCCCCTCGCCGGCGCCCGTTTCCGAGGAACCCACGCGTTACGAGCCGCCCCCGAGACCGCCGACCGTGGCCAATCCGACACCGGCACCGTCTGCTCCGTCTCCGCGTTCGGAAGCCCCGGGTCCGCGCAAGGAATCGCTGATTGCCGCCGACATCACGATCGAGGGCAAGATCGAAGGCGGTGGCAGCGTCCGCATCGCCGGCAAGTTCAAGGGCGACGTCAATGTCCAGGGCGACCTCACCATCGAAGCCGGCGCCAAGCTGACCGGTGCCGTTCGCGCCGACCGGGTGACGATCGCGGGCGAACTCGAGGGCAACGTCGAGCAGGCATCGCTCGTCGAATTGCAGCAGAGCGGTGTCGTCGTGGGCGATGTGAAGGCCGGCTCGCTCACCGTTGCCGCCGGCGCGCGATTGCGCGGGCAGGCGGAGTTCGGCTGGGATGACGGCAAGGGTCCGAAGCTCAACCGGCATGCTTGAGCCGTTTTGCGCCGGGGTCGCGCAAACTCCATGACGGCGAGAAGACGTGACCGGGGCGAACTGCTACCCCTTAAGGGCAGCGCGCGCAGCGGCGAAGCCGCAAGCGTGGGGGTTCAGTGACCGCTTTGCGTCCGGGAACGCCGGGAGCGACGCGAACCTGTCCGCATTGTCGCGAGACGATTCTCGAAAGCGCTCGCGTCTGCCCGGCGTGCCGGCACTATTTGCGCTTCGACGCCGAGGCCGAGGCAGCGCCAGCGCAGGCGATTACGCCGCTTCGGATCGAGGGGGCGATCCGCCACCCGCCCGACAGCGAGCCCTGGGAATACACGGTCGTCGTGTCCGTGCACGACGGTCGCGGACGGGAAGTCGCGCGCAAGCTCGTCGGCGTCGGCGCGATGAACGGCAACGACGGCTGCACGTTCACGCTGACGGTCGAAGCGGTTTCGACCGGGCGTTCCAAGGGCACGCGGCACTGACGCCGTGGCGCGCGGGCCGCGCACGCGACGCGTCGCCGCGTTCGCACTCGTGCTCGTCGGCCTGATCGCATCGACGGCTTCCGGGTACACCCAGGACAAGGAGCTCGAGGCGCGATTGAATCGTAGCGATCGCGCGGCGCTCGCCCTCCTTCCCGCCAAGGGATACCGAGACGGCGCGGCGGGATTCTTCGTTGCCCATGATCTCCATGTCGTCCCGGGGTCGGAGCGCGCATGGTGCACCGGGCAGGACCACGGCGTTCTGCCGGCGGGCTGTTATGTCGAGCTCGTTTTCCAGGGCAAGGGATTGCGCGAACGCGATTGGGATGGCGAGCCCTGCGGCTGCATCGCGCGATGGCGCAAGGCACCGGGTGCGCATGCCTACGCCCCGACGCCCGGATCGCCGTACGCACAGGCGATCGCCGACGATCGGGGCGAGCTCGTCGAGCGAGCGATCTACGACATGACGTCCTGGACGCCGTGTCGCTGATCGCCGCGGCGAGTGTTTTCGCTCACGCCGCCGCTGCCACCGAGGAGACGATCTCGCGAATCGGCGCGCCATCGACATCGTTGAGATCGACGCCAAGCATCGCGCAAAACGTCGGCGCAAAATCCATGATCGATACGGTGCGATCCAGCACACCGTGCACGATGCCCGGTCCGGCCGCAACGAACATGCCGCCCGGAAAATGGTCGCCGGTCCTGCAGAACGTGTATTCGCCTGCGAGTTCGCCGATCGCGGACGAGCCGAGGCGAATCTTCGAGATCGGCGCGTAGCTCGACCACTCGACGAGGAGATCCGGGAGAAGCGCCCGGTGCTCGCCGCGGTACAGATCATCGGTGCGCAGGACACGGCCGACGACGCGCTCGCCGCGATCGAGATCGACGATCGCAAGAAGCTCGCGTGAAAGCGTGTCGCAGAAGCGATCGAGCTCGTCACCCGGCGCGACGAGTCCGTTCGGCTCGCGGCCGGCGAGATTCACGCGGATGCCGCCGTGCGCGTGGTTATTCTCGACGACGAAGCAGCGACTTCGCGCGGGATCGATCAGCGGCGCGCGTGGCTTGCCTTCGGGCAGCATGTAATTGCGCAGCGGCTTTCGGATCGGCTCCAACAGCGCGCGAAGCGCCTGCGGCGTGTGCCGCCAGCCCCTTGTCAGCAGCGGGTCGAAACGATCGCGAAGCCGCGATGCGGGCGGCATCTGCGGTGGCTGCGGCGCCGGCGCAGAGACGCCCAGCTTCAGCAGGATTCGTTCGAGCAGGATTTGCGGGCCGTACTTGTAGCCCATGCCGTGGCTCGCGAGCACGATCACCGTCGTATCGTCGTCGACATGGCGCAGCACGTCACCGATCGCCCGATCGACCGCGATGTAAACATCCTTCATCGGATCGCCGACGCGCGCCGCCTGCGTGGCGTCGTGCCTCGGATGCGCGCGATCATGGATATGCCAGCACTGATGGCCGATGCAGTGGCTTTCGCTCCACACCTGGCCGACGAAATCGAAGCCGCGGTCGCGAACGAAATGCTTCGTGATCTCCGCGCGGATGCGCGTGCCCTGCACGAGGTCGTCGCGAAACCGGATGAACCCCTCGGTGTCGCGATCGGCATTGCAGATGTCGTTCAACGGATGGCGTCCGAACCGCGCGGCGATTTCGCCCGCCAGCGTGCGCGGCCATGTCGAGAATCCGTACTGCGCGTCGTGCGCGCCCCACTCGACCGTCTGCACGCCGTTCAGTTGCTCGGTCAAGGCGGACAGCGGCATGTCGAGAACCGCGACGCGGCGCCCCGCGTCGCTTAAGAAAGCCCAGAAGGGCCTGCGCTTCAATTCGCTGCCTGCGAGGCAGCGAAACATCTCGTAAGAGCCGGGCCGCAACTGCATCCACGAATAGACACCGCTTTTCGCCGGATTGACGCCCGTGTGAAACGACGGCCACGTGGCGCCGGTGAAAAGGCCCGGCAGGCTCATCGTCTTCCCGCGAAGGCCCTTCGCGAGTAAGCCGCGCAGCGTCGGAAGTGCGCCCTCCTCGGCCCATCGGCACAACAGGTGACGATTGCCGGCATCAATTGCGAGGAAGAGGATCTTCGGCTGCATCGGCGCTTCCTATCTCGCGCGATGCGCGGCGCGCATGGCGTTGATCGATTGATGAAGCGCGCCGGCGGCAAGCCCGAGCAGCACTGCACGCGCGTTCGCGTCCTTGAACGCCTGCCGCAGCAGCGCCGCTGTTTCCCAGTACGCCATCCGCGCGATGTGTCGATCGGCGATGAATTTGCAGTAGAAGGCGCCGCGACCACGAACGTAATCGCGACCCACCGCCGCGACGGCATCCGAGTTATCGCGGCCGTGCGCATGGCGAACGACGACATCCGGGGTGTAGACGATCGCCAGGCCGGCGCGTAGCGCTCGATACATGATGTCGAGGTCCTCGCCGGAGCCGATCGGCCGCCCTTTGCCGAAGCCCGGATCGAACGTCCCGACGCGCACGAACACCTCGCGGCGGAACGCCATGTTGCAGCCGCTCATCAGCGACAGGACCCGCTCGGCCGTCGCGACGCGCTCGAATGCGTCGTGCATTCGTGTCGACACGCGGGCCTCGATCGCGCTCGCCGGCTCGACCTTGCCGCCGACGATCGCGACATCGGGGTGCGCATCGAAGGCCGCCGTGATCGCGGAAAGCCAGTCGGCGGCGACGAGGCAATCGTCATCGGTGAACGCGATCACAGGATGCTGCAACTGCGCGATGCCGCGGTTGCGCGCGCTGGAGAGTCCCCGCGCGGGCTCGAACACGTACGCCAGCGGAAGACGCTTGGCGTGCCGCGCGACGACCGATTTCGTCGCGTCCTCGGATCCATTGTCGACGATGACGATTTCGTAGTTGCCATCGCCCGGCGCGAAGCTCGCGAGGCAGCGATCGAGGCGCTCGGCGCGATTGCGCGTGCAAACGACGACGCCGATCATGCATCGCGTTTCCGGAAAACCGCGTTCGATCAATCGGCGGCGCCTCCGGCGCGCCATAGCAGCTTCCGCGTATACGCGCCGTAACGCAGCGTATGCGGCGGCTTGATGCTGCGCAGGTGGCAATGCCATGCCTTGCGCAGGTTGCGCGCACGCCGGTAGCGTTCGGCCGCGTCGTGCAACGCCGCGCGGTACTTGCGCTCGAGCTTCTCACGCACCGACGACGGAAGCCGCTCGGCGCGCATCGCGGCAAGCAACCGCAGCGTCGCATCCTCGAATGCGTCGCTCTTCGACAGTGACCCGGCCGTGTCGTGCACGTTATACGTGGGAACGTCGAGAAGGCGCAGTTTCGCACCGGCGAGCGCGAGACGAAACGCCACGCATGTCCACTCGCAAAGGTCGGGCAGATTGTCGAAATGGCGGGCGCCCACCGAAGACGTGCGAAAAAGGCCGCCGCACGAGGCAAGCCAGCAACGCTCGATGATGCCGCCCAGGAGATCGTCCTGATGGCGTCCGATATCCGGAATGTGGATACGCTGCGTTTCGGGCGAAATCCAGTAGCCGGTGGTCACGACAGCGTCGGCACCCTCGTCGACGAGGCGTTTCAATCGTATCGAAAGCGCGTTCGGAAGGAGCTCGTCGTCATCATCGAGAAACGCGTAGAAGGGCGCCTCGACCAGTTGGCGCGCAAGGCCGAGCGCGCGTCCGGGAGACGCCGAATGGCCGAGACGATGGACGGTCAGGCGCTCGCCCGAAGCGGCCTCGCGCGCGGGATCCGGCGCGCCGCCGACCGCGACGACGATCGCTCGCGCGCTGACGCACTGCTGGGCGACGACGCTCGCGATCGCGCGCGCGAGCAGCGCCGGGCGCCCGCCGGCGGTGCGGATGAGAACGTCGACAGGGCCTTCCATGCGGCCGCTCGATCCTTTCACGCTGATCGTTCCTCGCCTGATCGTTCCGCCCGCCATCTTCGCATCAAATCGCGCGGGAGTCCCTCGACGAAGCCGATGGGCGGCGTCTGCAGCGGACCGTGCGCTGCGGCGGCGTCCAATCCTTGTCGGTGGGAGCCCGACGCGGTACGCCGGCGCGACGGGCAGGCCTTTGCAATAGGCGCGATGCTTCGACTGTTTGCATCCTCGCAGGCTCGCGTGCTCGCATGCATTGAACGTACCGGCGCCGTGGCGATCGAATTTTCGATGTCGCGATGCGCCTGCGTCGTGCGGGACGCGACACGAAAACGCCCCATCTGTAATTTTTTGTTTCGGAGATCGACATGGACCGAACGATCAAACGGCGCGCTGCCTCCTTCACGGCGGTCGCTGCTGCAATGCTGTTCGCTTCAGGCGCCGCGCTCGCGGATCGCGGCGGCGGCGACAACGGCGACAGCAGCATGAACCCGTTCACCGGCGACTCGTACGCCTATTTCCACGGCGGGCACAACCTTGGCGAGCAGGGCACGATTCGTCCTGACCGCGCTCCACTGTATCCAGGTGCGCGACAGCATCCGAACGCCGAGGCAAAAGCGCCCGCCGCATCCGCGACGAACGCGCAAAAAGAGAAGAATTCCGCGCAACAGGCGCCGAAGCGTCAAGCGAGCCAGTAATCGAGCTCGACCGGTGCCGCGCGCTGCGCTGCGAGCTGCGCGACTTCAGCGCTTGTCGGCGTCGCCCGTTATCCCGTCGCTTTGCGGTGGCATGGCCATCAGCCAGGCGAGGGCGAAACACGCCGCCGCGAGCACCAGCGACAGCACCGCGATCATGTACGCGAGCGTGGTGCCGTGCCACAAGCTCGAGAGCCATTCGTTCAACCTCACCGCGTAGATCGCCCCCTTTCCACCGATCAGCGCGATGTTGTGCTCGTACATTTTCTGGCGCGTGATGTCCGCCGCGACATTCGCCTCGGAATCGCTGCCGGCGAGCAGATAGATCGCAATGGCGGCGAGCAGCCCGCCGAGCAAAATGACGAACGCCGCGTAGCGAAGCACGACGTGCACCGGCGTCGCTCGCTTCGTCTCGCGTGCGTCGTTCGGCGACTCGACCGATGTCATGCGAACTCGCGTATCCTGCCGCCGGCGCACGAGGCGCGAAGCATGCCATCGCCATGCACGTAACGAAGTTGCGCGAAACCCTGCCGCTCGACGCTTTGCTCGCCGAACAGCCAGGCTTCGTCGAGCGGCGCCGATCGATCGATGTCGTCGGCGCGTCGTACCTCACGCCCGAGTGGAAGCGCGTAACCGACGCGTCCGAAATGCGGTAGCGTCTCGAGCCCTTCCCCGCGCGAAAGAAGCTCGCCGCCGCGATGTCGAACGCCGCTCGCGAGATCGATCCACTCCGCTCCTCGGGGGAGGTACGCATCGACCCGGCCGCCGGTGCGCGTCACCGGCGCGACGAGCACGCAATCGCCGCACATGAACTGCTCCTCGAAGCGCCACGAAAGACGATCGCCGGGAAACGCGAGGCACATCGCGCGCATCACCGGCAAACCCGATCGCGACGCCTCGTCGCACATCGCCTTCAGGTACGGAAGCAGACGGTAGCGAAAGCGCAGCCAGCGCCGGGCAATGTCTTCCGCTTCGCGACCGAACGCCCACGGCTCGCGCGCGCCAACGCCGTGCACGCGAATGTGCGACGAGAAGACGCTCCACTGGAGCCAGCGCAGATACAGCTCGGCGTCCGGCTGTCGCGATCCGTAGAATCCGCCGATGTCGGTCGCATAGAACGGCGCGCCCGACAATCCCCACGCAAGCGCGCCCCGAATCGATGCGCGCATGCCTTCCCAATCGGATTGCGGATCGCCGCCCCATTGGATCGGATAGCGCTGCGCGCCCGTCCAACCCGAGCGTCCCCACACCATCGCGGGCGCTTTCGCATGGCGCACGGTCGCCTCGTATTCGCATTGGTTGTAGAGCAGCGGATAGACGTTGTGCAGACGCCCGCCGCGGTCGCCGTTGAAGGCCACACAATCGTCCGGAACGTGCTCGCCGAAATCCGACTTGATGACGGCAACGCCCGCGTCGAACAGCGCCTTGTGCTCATCGCGCCAGAACGCGAATGCGTCGGGGTTCGTGAAATCGACGATCGACGACGGCGATAGCGGCGTCAGAACGTTGCCGAACGGCGATGTCGCGGGATCGGCGTCCCAGTCGAACACATAGGGCCGCCCGTCCTCGTGCTTCAGGAAATAGCCGCGTTCGGCGAGCTCGGCATAGCGTGGACTGTGAATCGAGACGTACGGGTAGAGCCAGACGCAAACACGAAGTCCGTGCGCGCGGACGCGATCGAGCGCCACCTTCGGATGCGGATAGCGGCCTTCGTCCCAGCAGAAATCGAAGCGCGTGCGAACGTCCCATGCCGCGCGTCCGTCGAGCGTCAGCACGTCGCAAGGAATTTCGCGCTCGCGAAGACGCGCCGCCGCATCGACCGCTTCGTCGGCCGTCTTGTAATACGCGCGCGAAACCCACAGCCCGAGACCCCAGAGCGGCACCTCGGGTGCGCGGCCGGTGAGGGCCGTGTAACGTTCGAGGATCGCTCCGGGCGAATCGGCAGTGAGCAGGAACAGGTCGAGCGCTTCGTCCGGAACGACGGCGATGTACGAGCGATGCGACCATTCGGGATGGCCGACGCCATGCGATACCGACGCGGGCGTATTGACGAAAACGCCCCATCCTTCCGGGCTCCAGCAGAACGGCACGTTCTTGTACGAGAGTCCGGTGTTGACGCCGAGCGCATCCTCGACGCGCGAATGCAGCAGTTGTCCGCGCCGATCGAGCGTAGAGAATTTCTCGCCCAGGCCGTACACCGGCTCGTCCGAACCAAGCGCGAACGACGCGATCCAGCGCTCGCCGTCGAAGCCGAATGCCGGAAAGCGCGAAAAGCCGCGGAAGTGCTCGTCGGTGATCGACCTCAGCACCGGCTCGCCGGCGCGCTCGACGCGGACCCGCAACGGGTTGTGCTCGAAGACGAGCTTCGCGTCCCCGGCCTGAGCGACGACGCATTCGGGGTGATCGGTATCGACGGAAACGGGCTCGGGCTTGCCGAGCACCAGCCCGTAGTCGGGAAGCGTCGACGCGCCAACACGAAAGCGAAACACGCCGTCACCGTAGCACTCGACAAGCGCCGGCGCGCTTCGCCCGTCTGAAAACGCGACGTCGAACAGCGCGCGCGTACGATTGCCGCCACATGGCGACATCCGCGTCGCGGGGGCAAAACGCGTGGGAAGCAGTTGCATTATGATTGTTTGCAATGCGACCCGCTAATCTAGCGCGCTATCCGAGTCTCGTCGACAAGACCGTGCTGATCACCGGCGGCGGCTCGGGCATCGGCGCCGCGATGACGCTGCTGTTTTGCGAGCAGCATTGCAACGTCGCATTCATCGACATCGCCGAAGAGCCCTCGCGCGCGCTCGAAGCATCGCTCCGCAAAGAAGGCAGGCGCGTCTCGTACCGGCAATGCAATCTCACCGACGTCGACGCGCTGCGGCGCACGATACGCGACGTCGAGGCCGACCACGGCGATGTCGACGTCCTCGTCAACAACGCGGCGCGCGACGATCGGCAGGCATTCGCGACAGCAACGGTCGAATACTTCGACGAAGCGATCGCGGTCAACCTGCGCCATCACGTCTTCGCGACGCAAGCCGTCGTGCCCGGCATGCAGCGCAAGGGCGGCGGCTCGATCATCAATCTCGGCTCGGTATCGTGGATGCGCGGGCGTCCGGGCATGGTCGGCTACACGACGGCGAAGGCCGCGATCAACGGCCTCACGCGCACGCTCGCGCGCGAGCTCGGGCCGATGAACATCCGCGTCAATTCGCTCGTGCCCGGCGCGGTCGTGACCAAGCGCCAGGGCGAGCTCTGGATCACGCCCGAACTGAGCCAGCAGTTCCTCGACCTGCAGGCGCTCAAGTTCCGCCTGGTCGAGAGCGACGTCGCCCGCGTCGCGCTCTTCATCGCTTCCGACGAGGCGCGCGGTTGCACCGGGGCGAATTTCATCGTCGACGCCGGCCTGACGCAGAACTGATCAGACCTGAGCTTGCATGGCACGCGTCGAGCTTAACGGAGTCGCGAAGACGTTCGGCCAGAACCGTGTCATTCACGGCATCGACCTCGTCGTGGAAGATGGCGAGTTCGTCGTGTTCGTCGGGCCCTCCGGGTGCGGGAAGTCGACGCTGCTTCGGATGATCGCCGGACTCGAGACGGTCACCGAAGGCACGATCAGAATCGGCGACGCGATCGTCAACGATCTGCCGCCGCGTGCGCGCGACATCGCGATGGTGTTCCAGGACTACGCGCTCTATCCGCACAAGTCGGTGTACGACAACATCTGCTTCGGGTTGCGGCTTAGAAGGATGCCTGCACCGGAAATCGATCGGCGCGTCAGGGAAGCAGCCGACATCCTGCAAATCGCGCCGCTTCTCGATCGCTATCCACGTTCGCTTTCAGGAGGTCAGCGGCAGCGGGTCGCGATGGGACGCGCGATCGTGCGCCATCCGCAGCTCTTCCTGTTCGACGAGCCGCTGTCGAATCTCGACGCGCTGCTCCGAAACGAGATGCGCACCGAGATCAAGAAGCTGCACCGACGGCTTCGCGCAACGTCCGTGTATGTCACGCACGATCAGGTCGAGGCGATGACGCTCGCCGATCGTATCGCGGTGCTTTCCGGCGGCCGCCTTATGCAGCTCGGCTCGCCCGACGACATCTATCACCGCCCGGCATCGCGATTCGTCGCGGGCTTCACCGGATCGCCGCCGATGAATTTCCTGCGAGCGCGCGTCGCGCGGCCGAACGGCATCGCGCTGATCGAACTCGGCGACGGCCGCGACCGCTTCGCCCTGCCTGCGCACTGGCAGCCGCTTTGGGAAATGCTCGCCGGACGCGAGCTCGACTTCGGCATCCGGCCGGAAGACATCGGCGTCGTCGCACGTAGTGCCGACACGGCGGAAATCCCCTCGCAGGTCATCGTCACCGAGCCGCTCGGCGCCGAGAATCTGGTGACGTTCGGCACGGCGGGCGGAGATTTGACGGGTCGCTTCGCGCCCGGCATCGCGCTTCGTCCCGACGATGCCGTGCAGCTTCGGCTCGACCTGTCCAAAATGCATTTGTTCGACGTGCAAACGGGGCAGGCGCTTCGGCCCTGACCGGTCAGCTCGCGTGACAACTCGAGTCGATCTTTTCAGCCAAAGGAGGAGCAATCATGGGCAAGCTCTCGTGTTTCGCGGCGATCATCGTCGGATGGTCGGCCATGGCGGCACTGCCGCTCGCGCATGGCGAAACGGTGCTTCGCGTGTTCGCGGGCGGATCGCAGCAGCGGACCGACCTCGCGCGCAAGATGTTCGACGCGTTCGAGAAGCAGAATCCCGGTGTGAAAATCACGCTCGAATCGGGTGGCGCCACCTCCGAGCTTCAGCGCCAATACCTGTCGACACTGCTCGGCGCTAAGGATTCGTCGCTCGATGTCCTGATCCTCGACATCATCAATCCGGCGCAGTACTACGCGGCGGGATGGATCGAGCCGCTCGACAGGTATCTCGGCGCCAAGGATGCGAAGAGCTACATGAGTCAATATCTTCCGGCGTACGCGACGGCCGACGTCATCGACAACAAGATCGTCGCGCTACCCGATTTCGCAGATGCGATGTTCCTCTACTACCGCAAGGACCTCCTCGACAAGTACGGCGTGAAGCCGCCCGCGACATGGGACGATCTCGCCACCGAGTCGGAGAAGATCCAGAAGGGCGAGAACAATCCCAACCTGCAGGGCCTCTCGTTCCAGGGAGCGCCGATCGAGGGCGCGGTGTGCACGTTCCTTCTTCCATACTGGAGCCAGGGCAAGGACTATCAAAAGGGCGTGCCGCTCGATAAGAAAGCGGCGGTCACCGGCCTCGACATGTGGCTCGGCATGGTCGACAAGGGTGTCGCGAAGAAGAACATCGCCGAAGTGAAGACCGGCGATACGGTGAACGAGTTCATGGCAGGCAACGTCGTGTTCGCGATCAACTGGGGCTTCGCGTGGGATCTGTTCCAGTCCGATCCGCACTCGAAGGTGAAGGGCAACGTCGGCGTCGCCACGCTTCCCGCGATGCGCGGCGGCCAATCGGCGACGTGCATCGGCGGCTGGCAGTGGTCCGTGTCTGCGTTCTCGAAGAACAAGGCCGAGGCGGCGAGGCTGGTCAAGTTCATGTCGTCACCGGACGTATCGAAATTCATGGCGATCAACGGCTCGCTTCTCCCGGTCTACGCGAAGGTCTATTCGGACCCGGACGTGCTCAAGGCCAATCCGTGGTACGACTTCGCGTTGCCGGTCGTCGAGTCGGCGAAGTCGCGGCCGGTCAGCGAGCGCTACGCGGAAGTGTCCGACGTGGTGCGCACGCAGACGAGCGCCGCGCTCGCGGGCGTGACGAAGCCGGAGGCGACCGTCGACGAGATCGACAATCGGTTGCGCCGCGTGATGCGATAGCGCGCACGACGATCGCGTTTTTCTGGCAATGCAGCGATCGATGCGCGACCCGCCATGACGACGCTGCTCGCTTCGACCAAGGATGCACCGCCGCGACCGCGCGTTGCGCGTCTCCTCGAACGCCTCGCCGATCCGAGCGAGCGCGTGCAAGCGATTTTGCTGCTCGCGCCAGCCGCGCTTCTGCTCGGCCTGATCGTTGTCTACCCGATCGCCAAGCTCGTTTACAACTCGTTCTTCGATCTGCGCCTGTCGGGCGGCCAGCGCGCGCCGTTCGTCGCGTTCGACAACTACCAATCCGCGCTGACCGACTCGCAGTTCTGGAACGCGCTCTGGAACACGGCGCTTTTCACGATCATCACGGTGATCGGCGCGCTGATCATCGGACTCGCTCTTGCGCTGCTCGCGAACCTGCCCTTTCGCAGGAAATGGCCCGTGCGGCTCGCTCTGCTTCTTCCCTGGGCGATGCCGCTCGCGTTCGCGGGGCTGATCTTCGCGTGGTTCTTCAATACCGACTATGGCGTCGTCAACGACTGGCTGATGCGGATCGGCCTTGCGCCTCGGCAATGGCTGCTTTCTCCGGGCACCGCGTTCGCCGCCGTCTGCATCGCGATCATCTGGAAATCGTCGTCGTTCATCGGCCTGATCCTCCTCGCGGGCCTGCAGATGATTCCGCGCTCGCTCTACGAAGCGGCCGAGGTCGACGGCGCAACGCGCTTTCAGCAGTTTCGCGAGATCACGCTTCCGCTGCTCGCGCCGTCGATGATCGTCGCGCTGATCTTCCGCACGATCACGGCATTGCAGACGTTCGACATCCCGTACACGATGACGAAGGGCGGCCCCGCGCGCGCGACCGAGACGCTCGCGATGCTGATTCATTCGACGACGATCGACTACGGCGACATCGGTTACGGCTCGACGCTCGCCGTGCTGATGTTCATCGTCTCGATGGCGGTCACGGCGCTGTATCTGCGCCGCATCCAACGCGACTGAATGGCCGCGGTGAAAGGCGACGCGCTTTTTACGCCGGAGCGGCTCCGCCTGATTGCCGCGGCGATCGTCGTGCTGAACGGCTTCTTCCCGGCGGCCTGGATTCTGCTGACGTCCTTCAAGCCCGAGGTCGAGCTCGTCCAGAAGCCGATCACATACCTTCCGCATGATTTCACGCTGCAGAATTACGTGCAGGTGTTCCGCCAGCAACCGCTCGCGCTTTATATCGCGAACAGCGCGATCGTCGCGGCCGCGTCGACGGTGCTCACGCTGACAGTGTCCGCGTGCGCCGCCTATGCGATCGCGAGACTGCGCCTGCGATACCGCGACTTGATTCTGTCCGCGATCATCGCATCGTCGACCTTTCCGCTCGTCACGCTGCTCGTGCCGATCTTCGAGACCATGCGCGCGCTCGGCATCCTGAACACTTATCCGGCGCTCGTGCTGCCGTACGTCGTGCTGAGCCTGCCCGTGTGCACGCTCGTGCTGGTGAGCTTCTTCCAGAGCATTCCGCGCGACCTCGAGAACGCGGCGATGATCGACGGCGCGACGCGCTTCGGCGCGCTGTGGCGCGTCGTGATTCCACTCGCCGCGCCGGGGGTGTTCACCGCAGGCATCCTCGCGTTCGTCAATTCGTGGGACGAGTTCCTGCTCGCGCTGTCGCTCAACTCGGCGGTGCGGATGCGCACGCTCCCGGTCGGCGTCGCGCTCTACCAGGGCGAATTCACGTTCCCATGGCACATCATCTCCGCGGCGCTCATCGTCGCGATCGTGCCGATCGCCGTCCTGATCGCGCTCTTCCAGGAACGGGTCGTCGGGGGACTTACCGCGGGCGGGATGAAGGGATAGTCCCGTATAGTACGGCCCTTCGAGAACCGGATCGGGCCGCTTCATGAGCTACATCGACGGCAACCTGCTCGAAGGCGAGCACGTCGTATTCCGCACGCATCTTCACTGGAAGCTTTTGATCGCCCCGATCGTCTTCCTGCTCGCGATGTGCGTACCCGTCGCCTGGCTGTACCGGCAGGGAACGTGGACCAACTGGATCCTGATCGCGCCGGCCATTGGCGTGCTCGTTCTCCTCGCCGCGATCGTCAAGCGCCAGAGCTCGGATTTCGTCGTAACGAACAAGCGCGTGATGATGAAGGTCGGCGTGTTCAGCACTCGTTCCGTCGAGCTTCTACTCGGCAAGATCGAAGCGATCGCCGTGAACCAGACGCTCGGCGGCCGGATGTTCGGCTATGGCGACATCGTGGTCACGGGAAGCGGCGGGACCGAGGAGACGTTCGCGAACATCCAGGGACCGCTCGCGTTTCGCCGTGCCGTGCAATCGGTGACCGACGCGGGCACGCGCGGCGTCGAAGCCGTACCCGCGACGCGCACCTAAATTAGGGCCTGTTAACAGGCCCTAGTCGCGTTTCATGCAATCCCCGTGCAACCGGGGGGCGCCGCGCGCGGCGGCGCCCGGTCTTCAGGTTCAGTCGACAGGCTCGATCTTGCCGAAGAGACCGTGGTTTTCGTCGTCCGGCCCTCGTACGCGTTGACCTTGCCGTCGCCGAAATTGCCCACCAGCAAATCGTCGCCAAAGCGGCCGAAACCCGCCGGCGCGATGGCCATGCCCCACGGCGCATTGAGCTTGCCACGCGTGGCGACGCGTGCGATCAGGAATCCGTCGGCGTCGAAGACGTCGACGATGCCGAGTCCGACACCGTGCGCCTCGTCGTTGCTGCCCTGCTGCTGCTTCGCATACGACCCGTACAGGTCACCCTGCAGGTTCATGACGTTGAACGGCGCGAAGCCTGCCGGAATGCGCGGATCGGCAAATCCTCCCGGCACGCTCGTCGGCGTGAACGTGTTGTCCAGAACTTCGATCTTGCCATTGTGGAAATCGGCCGCGTACAGGTGAAACGCGCTGCCGTCACCCGCCAGTGCGAGTCCCTTGTAGACGGCGGCGTCGGTTGCATTGAACTTGATCGTCGCGCTGGGACCGCCGTTCCACGCGGCGATCGTGCCGTCCTCGGTGCTCCAGATGAATAGCGCCGCCGTCCCCGCGCCGACGAGCAGAAAATCGGTCGTCGACGGGTTGGCCACGATACCCGTCGGTGCGCCCTGGCCCGTGCCGCCGGGCGACCGGCGAAGGCGGGGAGATCTGGATTCCGAGCCCGTTGTAGAGCGTCGACTTTCCGGTGGCATTGTCGGAGACCCAGATAGGACTTGTCGGTCGCATCGCGATGCCCCAGCCATTGCGAAGATTGGAATCGGTGTTCGGCGCAACGCCCGGCACGTCGGCGACGAGATCGGTCACCTGGTAGCGGCCGTTGTTGCCTTGGTTGCCGCCATTTTCCGCGTCGTTGTCCGCAAGCGCGGGCATGGCGAGCGCCAGCGCGCACGCGCGCGGCGCGATGTCGAATGATCCGATCATGAAAGGCCTCCTTCGTCCAAACATTGAGAGGGACAGGTGTCGACCCGGACGAGCTTTTCGCTCGCGTCCAAACGGCCACGCACGCGGTCGAAATTCGACGGCGCCGGCCGCAGGAAACGTGCGTCGTCATCGACGCGTTGTATGAAACAGATGCGCGCGACGGTTATTCCTGTGATCCGATGATCGTGCTGGATCGATTCGTGCATACGCGAACCGCGGTCCCGTCGGCACAATGCGGGCGACTCCCGATTCCACAAAGAAGCGAAAGCCCCGCAAGGACGATCCAATGTCGAATGCAAGCGACGAGCAAGCCCGCGCTCATATGCACAAGCTGCTTGCGGCCATGAAGGCCGCCGGCGGCTCCGACCTCTTCATCGCGGCCGACTTCCCGCCGAGCATGAAGGCGCACGGGCACATGCAACCGCTCACCGGGCAGAAGCTCAACGGCCAGCTCACGCGCACGTTCGCGAACGCGTTGATGAACGAGCGCCAGCGCGAGGAGTTCGCGCGCGACCTCGAATCCAATTTCGCGATCTCCGTCCCGGGCGTGTCGCGGTTTCGGGTGAACGTGTTCGTACAGCAGCAGCAGGTCGGCATGGTGATCCGCACGATCGCGTCGGAAATCCCGACGGTCGAAAAACTCGGGCTGCCCGACACGTTGAACGACATCGTGATGCAAAAGCGCGGCCTCGTGCTGGTGGTCGGCGCCACCGGCTCCGGCAAATCGACCTCGCTCGCGGCGATGATCGATCACCGCAACGCGACCTCGTCGGGCCACATCATCACGATCGAGGATCCCGTCGAATACGTGCACGCATCGAAGAGCTCGCTCGTGACGCACCGCGAGGTCGGGGTCGACACGCATTCGTGGCACGGCGCGCTCAAGAACACGCTGCGCCAGGCGCCCGACGTGATCCTGATCGGTGAAATTCGCGACGCCGAGACGATGGAGCATGCGATCACCTTCGCCGAAACCGGGCACCTCTGCCTCGGTACGCTGCACGCGAACAACGCCAACCAGACGCTCGACCGGATCGTCAACTTCTTCCCGGAGGAGCGCCGCAACCAGCTCCTGATGGATCTTTCGGCGAATCTTCGCGCGATCATTTCGCAGCGGCTGATACGTACGGCCGACGGAGAAGGGCGAAAGGCGGCGATCGAGATCCTGATCAACACGCCGACGATCGCGGATCGGATATTCAAGGGGGATTTCCACGAGCTCAAGGCGATCATGGCCAAATCGCGCGAGCTCGGCATGCGCACGTTCGACTGGGCGCTGTTCGAGCTCTACAACGACGGCCACATCGGCTACGAGGAAGCGATCCGGAACGCCGATTCGGCGAACGAGCTGCGGCTTGCGATCAAGCTCAAGAGCGCGCGCGGCGAGCCGTCGACGGCCAGTGGGCTATCGCTCTCGATCGATGACGCGCCGAGCGGCGAAGAGTTGACGAAGATTCGGCAGGACGAGCTCGCCAAGCAGCAGGAACGCAAGCGCGAAATCGAGCAGGAAGGGATCACGCAGTTGCAGGTCGAGCGAAAGGACCCGCATTTGCGCAGGCGCGAGCAGGAGGACCTGGAACTGGCGGCGCTTCGCGCGCAGAACAGGCAGGCGGAAGCGGCGTAGACCGGGTCGATCCTATTGCGCCGGGCCGTTGCACCACCCGCAGACGAACTCGACCAGGTAGTCGATGCAGTCGAGGTACTGCGCGATCTCGATCGACTCGTTCGGCTTGTGGATTTGCGCGACGCTGCCGGGCCCGAACACGATCGTCGGAATGCTGCCCTGATTGACGAGGTGCCGCATGTCGCACGCGAATGGTCCGAGGCCGACGTGGGCGTCCGCGCCGTGCTCGGCAAGCAGCTTCGCCATGGCGACCGCGACACCGATATCGGCGCTCTGATGCGTGCTGTCGTCGTGATGCAGGAAACGCAGTGCGGCGCGATGGTCGCGGAGGAACGAATCGTTGTCGCATGCGCGCGCGATCGTTGCCCGGAATTCCCCCATCACCTCGTGGACGTCACCGACGGTCGGCGCGAAGTATGCGCCGCCGCGCAGCACCGCTTCGTTCGCTGTCACGGTCTCGTAGTGTCCCCCGGCGACCTTGCCGATCACCAGCGAAAACGACGCCATCGACGGATCGATCGAATTCTCCGGATTCGCGTTGTAGCGCGATTCCATCGCGACGAGGCCGTCTATCACGCGCGGAAGCTTCTCGATCGCACTCACGCCTTGCTGCACGCCGCGCTCCCAGCGCGCCCCCGGCGCGCGAGCGGTGCCCGGCACCGTGACCTGCCAATAGAGGCCGCCGTAGTGACTGACACCGACGAGGTTGCCGGTCGGCTCGAGGACGATCGCCGCATCGGCACGAAAGCCGCGACGGACGAGATCGAGCGTGCCGTTGCCTGCGTGCTCCTCGTTGACCACGCTTTGCAGCATCACGTCGCCGCGTAACGGGACGCCCGCTTCGCGCAGATACGCAATGGCGAGCGTTGCGGCCATCAGGCCGCCCTTCATGTCCGACGTGCCGCGCCCGTACATTCGACCGCCTTCGATGTCGGCACCATATGGATCGCGGTTCCACTCGCGACGTGGCTCGACGGTCACGGTGTCGATATGGCCGTTCAGGAGGAGCGAGCGTCCGCCGCCCGTTCCCTTGAAGATCGCCACGACGTTCGGGCGGCCGTCGTAATTCAGCACGCCTGAAAGCCCGCTGTCGCGCAATTGCTCGAAGGTCGGCAGCTCGTCGTAAGGCAGGATCAAATCGTGCTGCCAATGCGTCGGATACTGGGCCACGCGCGGAAAGCGCGCGAAGAGCGCCTCGATGTCCGGTTCCTCGACGATCGTTTCTGCGCCGAGCGCACGCAGCGTCGTCGCGACGTGCGCTTGCGCTTCGCCTTCTTCGCCGGTCGGACTCGGAATCCGCACGAGCCGGCGCAACTCGTCGACGCTTCGTTCGCGATTACTGCGCGCGGTGCGAAGGGCGGCGCGGATGGAGTCGTTCATGGGCGGGCCAGGCCCATCGCCCGCCTCATCGGCCCGTCGGCGCCGCGCTCGGGTTGATCCAGCCATCCCCTTCGGCGAGCACGCGATCGGCTTCCGGCGGCCCCCAGGTGTTCGGCCCGTATTCGTGGACCGGCGTTACGTCGCCTACCACCGGATCGACGATTCGCCACTGCGCCTCGACCGCGTCCTGTCGCGCAAAGAGCGACGAATCGCCGCGCAGGGCGTCGCCGAGCAGCCGCTGATACGGCGCCATCTCGTCCTTGCGCTCGTGCTTGGCGACGAGCTCGACATCCTCGCCGATCATTCGCTCGCCCGGGCGCTTGACGCGAAGGCCGAGCGCGATCACGACGTCGGGAGAAAGCCGCAAGCGAAGATGATTGGATGATCCAATCACGCCTTCGCCGAACGTATCGCGCGGCGGCTGGCGGAATTCGACGACCACTTCGTCCACGGTGACCGGCAGGCACTTGCCGCTGCGGATGTAGAAGGGCACGCCGGCCCAGCGCCATGAGTCGATGTGCAGCCGCACGGCGGCGAATGTTTCGACGTGCGAATCCGGTGCGACACCCGGCTCGTTGCGGTAGCCGAGAAACTGGCCGCGCACGACGTCCGCGGGCGCGAGCGGCCGCACGGCGTCGAGCACGCGCGTCTTCTCGCCACGCACCGCATCTTCGCCGCCCGCAGGAGGATCCATCGCGAGACATGCCAGCACCTGCAGCAGATGGTTCTGCACGACATCGCGTATGCAGCCGGCTTCCTCGTAGAAACGGCCGCGACCCTGCACACCGAAATTCTCGACGAGATTGATCTGCACGCTGCGAACGTAATTGCGATTCCACAGCGGCTCGAGAATCGCGTTACCGAAGCGCGTGTACAGGATGTTCTGGACCGGTTCGCGACCGAGGAAGTGATCGATGCGATAGATCGCGGACTCGGGGAAGAAGCGATGCAGGATCGTATTGAGCTCGCGCGCCGATTGAAGATCGCGCCCGAACGGCTTTTCGACCACGACGCGCGCGTGATCGGCACATCCCGACTTCGCAAGTCCCTCGGCAACCTTCGCGAACATGCTCGGAGGAATGGCGAGGTAATGCAGCGGCCGGCTCGCGTTGCCGAGCGCCTGCCGAATCCGCACGTATGTCGCGTCGTCGTTGTAATCGCCGTCGACGTAACGCATGAGCGCCGAAAGCTCGGCGAACGCGGCGGGATCCGCGCCGCCGTGGTGCTGCACGCTGTCGAGCGCACGCGCGCGCAGACGCTCGATATCCCACCCCGAGCGGGCAACGCCGATGATCGGAATGCGCAGATGTTCGCGTTGGACGAGCGCCTGCAATGCGGGAAATATCTGCTTGTACGCCAGATCCCCCGTCGCCCCGAAGAATACGAGGGCATCCGAGCTCGAAGCGTCTTTCGGTGCAATGGAATCCATGTCGTCCCGTCAAAAAGAATGCTCTGGCGCAGGAAAGCTTCGATCCTTCACGGCGCGAACGTAGGCTTCGACCGCCGCCTCGATGCTCGCGTTTCCCGTCATGAAGTTGCGCACGAACCGCGCCGGTTTTCCCGGATAGATGCCGAGCATGTCGTAGAGCACGAGCACCTGACCCGCGCAGTCGGGACCCGCGCCGATGCCGATCGTCGGGATCGAAAGCTCGGAGCTGAGCGTCGCTCCCAACGTCGCCGGCACCATTTCGAGCACCAGCAGATCGATGCCGGACCCTACGAGCATGCGCGCGTCGTGGGCGATCTGCCGCGCCGACGCGTCGGTCCTGCCTTGCGCCCGGTAACCGCCGAGGCGATGGACCGATTGCGGCTGCAAGCCGAGATGGCCGCACACGGGAATGCCGCGCGCGACGAGGAATTCGACCGTCGGCGCAAGCCACGCGCCGCCCTCGGTCTTCACCATCTGCGCGCCGGACGCCATCAGTCGCGCAGCGTTGGCGTACGCCTGCGACGGCGACTCCTGGTAGCTGCCCCACGGCAGGTCCGCGACGATCAGCGCGCGGGCCGCACCCGCGGCAACGGCGCGCACGTGATAGAGCATCTGATCCATCGTAACGGGCAGCGTCGACGCGTGCCCGCCGATCACCATCCCGAGCGAATCACCGACCAGAAGGACATCGACGCCGGCGCGATCGAGCAGCGACGCGAAGCTCGCGTCGTAGCACGTGAGCATCGCGATCGGTTCCCGCGCGCGCGCCATCTCGGCGAGGGCCGGAATGGTGCGACGTGCGGACGACGAAACAGCGCTCATCGCGTGGCGTGATACGGATCGACTCGGGGAGCGCCATTGTGAACCTTCGGATCGAAGGGTGCACCGGAACTTCGACATCCGCCATTCGTGCGTCGACAGGTTGCGGTAGCTTGCGGCCTGACGAATTGCGACAATTGAGCCCGTGCATGTCGCGATAGCCGCCGGCACGCCGACGACAAGGCAATGATGACGCGAACCGAAGCCATCTCGGCAGCGCGCGAATGGTTCGACGAAGGACATTTGCGCGCCGAGCTCGATCGGCGAGTTGCTTATCGCACCGAAAGCCAGCGCGCTGACTCGCGCCCGGACCTCGTCGCATATCTCGAGCGCGAAATCGGGCCGTCGGTCGCCGCGATGGAATTCGAGTGGCGTCTCATCGAGAATCCGGCGGGACCCGCCCCGTTCCTGTTCGCGGAGCGGCACGAAGACCCGGATCGGCCGACGCTTCTCACCTACGGCCACGGCGATGTCGTGCTCGGCTACGACGCGCAATGGCGCGCAGGACTCTCGCCCTGGCACATCGTCGTCGACGGCGATCGGTGGTATGGCCGCGGAAGCGCCGACAACAAGGGCCAGCATACGATTAATCTCGCGGCACTGTCCCAGGTGCTTCGCGCGCGCGGCAAGCTGGGCTTCAACATGAAGCTCCTTCTCGAAGTCGGCGAGGAAGTCGGCTCGCCGGGTCTTCGTGCGCTGTGCGAGCGAGAGAAGACACTGCTTCGCGCCGACCTCTTTGTCGCCTCCGACGGACCGCGGCTCACGGCGACGCGCCCGACGCTTTTCCTGGGCTCGCGCGGCGTTCTCAACTTCGAATTGCGCGTCGATCTGCGCGAGGGCGCGCATCACTCCGGCAACTTCGGCGGCCTTCTCGCCAATCCGGGGACGATTCTCGCGAACGCGATCGCGTCGCTTTGCGATGCGCGCGGTCGTATCCTCGTCGATGGGCTTCGTCCGCCGCCTATCGCCGAGTCCGTGCGCGACGCGCTTCGCGATATCGATCCCGGCGAACCAAGTGGCCCTTCGATCGATCGGGATTGGGGGGAGCCTGGGCTCTCACCTGCCGAGCGCGTCTTCGCGTGGAACGCGCTCGAAGTATTGGCTTTCCGTACCGGCAACCCCGAAAACCCGGTCAACGCGATTCCGCCGCGCGCGATCGGCCATTTGCAGGTTCGCTTCGTTGCCGGCTGCGATCACGAGACGTTCATCGATGCGATTCACGCGCATCTCGATGCACGCGGTTTTGGCGCTGTCCATGTCGCGGCGTCCTCCATGGAGCCGATGCGCGCGACGCGTCTCGATCCCGACAATGCGTTCGTCCGCTACGTCGCGGCATCGATCGAGCACACGACAGGAATGCGACCCGCGATCCTGCCGAACATCGGCGGCTCGCTACCGAACGATTGCTTCGCCGAGGTGCTCGGGCTTCCGACGGTGTGGATACCCCATTCGTATCCCGGCTGCTCGCAGCATGCGCCCAACGAGCATATGCTGGCCTCGGTCGCGCGCGAAGGGCTCGCGATCATGACGGGACTCTTCTACGATCTCGGCGACGAAAGATCGCCGTCCCGACAAGGAACGCGCCGATGAGCGCTGCGGGACCGCGTGGATTGGGCCTGCGGCTGCGGTTGCTGGGCCTCGTCGTGTTGGTGCTCGTTCCGTGGCTCGCGCTCTTGCTCTACACGACCGCGGACGAGCGCAGGCACGCGATCGCCAACGTCGACGCGGACGCGATGCGCCTGATCCGCATCGTGAGCAGCAATCAGGCCGCCCAGATCGAAGCGGCGCGCCAACTCCTGACCGCGTTCGCGCGCATGCCGCAATTGCGCGACCCCAGCCGGGGCGAGTGCAGCCGCTTTCTCGCCGAGTTGCTGCCGGCCTATCCGCTCTATCTCAACTTCGCGCTCGCCGAACCGGACGGGACGATGACGTGCAGTGCGCGCGCCATGCCTGCGTCGGTCAACATCGCGGATCGCGCCTATTTCAAGCGAGCGCTTGCCTCGCGCGACTTCGCCATCGGCGACTATCAGGTGGGGCGCGTCACGAACGTTCCGGCAATCAACTATGCGTATCCGGTGATCGACGGGACCGGTGACATCAAGGGCATTGCGTTCGCGGCGCAAAGCCTGAACTGGCTTACCGCGGCGCTTTCGAAGCTCGCGTTTCCGATTGGCGCCATCCTGGTCGTCGTCGATCGCAATGGCACCGTGCTCGCCCGAATGCCGACGGCCGATGGCGCGATCGGCGCTCGTCTTGCGGAACCCGGCCTGCTCGAAACCTTCGCCACACAAAACAACGGCGGCGTGTTCGAGGCCGACGACGCGCAAGGGAATGCACGACTGTGGGCCCACGCGCCGCTTCTATCCGACGTGAGCCTGCGCGCCGCGATCGGCGTTCCGAAATCGATCGCGCTGGCCGACGTGAACCGCCGGCTTGCTCGAAATCTGATCGCGCTCGGCATCGTGACGCTCGTCGCGCTCGGCGTGGCGTGGTTCGGCGCGGAGTTCTTCGTTCTTCGACCCGTTGGCGCGCTCGTGGCCGCCACGAAAAAGCTCGCATCGGGAAGGCTCGACGTGCGCGTCCCGTCGCTCGGTCAACGCGGCGAACTGGGCCTCCTCGCCCGCGCGTTCAACGCGATGGCCGCGACGCTCGAACAGCGCGATCGCGAACTGCGGATCGCCGAAGAGAACCGGCGCCTCGCGCAAGTCGAGCTCGCCGTAGCGCGCGCGCACATGGACATCGCGAGACAGATTCAGCGCTCGATGCTGCCCGAGGACCCGCTCGTCGTGCGTGGCGTCGCGATGGCCGGCCGATGCATACCGGCGGCGGATGTCGGAGGCGACTACTTCGGCTATTTCCCGCGCGGCGCGAGCGGCATCGACAGCTTCCTGGGCGACGTGTCCGGCCACGGCGTAGGCGCGGCGTTGCTGATGGCCGAAGCGCGTACGACCTTCCTGGCCGAGCGGCTCGTCGCCGCGAGCGCGGGCACGATCCTCGGCAAGCTCAACCGACTTCTCTACGATGATCTCGATCGCGCCGGACAGTTCATGAGCGCATGCTGCGCGACGTTCGACGCGAAAACCGGCGAGCTCTGCTATGCCAATGCCGGGCATCCGCCGGCGATCCTGCTCCGAGCGGACGGGCATCGCGCGCAGTTGCTGAAAGCGGACGGCCTGCTGCTCGGCATCGAGCGCGACACGGCGTTCGGTGAGTTGCGTGTGCAATTGCGCGACGACGACATCGTCGCGTTCTATACCGACGGTGTCACCGAAGTCAGCAACGCTGACAAAAAGCTCTTCGGCGCGGAACGCCTCGCCGACGCGATCACCGCGCATCGCGACGAGGATCCGCAAGCGCTCGCCGATCGGGTGCTGGCCGAGCTTCGTCATTTCGCCGGCACGGACCGGTTCGAGGACGACGTCACGATCGTGATCATGAAGGTTCCGCGAGGCGAGGCGCGCGCATAGCGCTGTGCGATGTGATCCTGCCGGTTGCTCTCGCGTTGCGCATTGCTATGATTCGCCGCCATTGAAGCGACTGTAGGAAAAGCGATGGATGCAACCAACGATATCGACCGTCTCGCAGGCGTGCTCCCGCTCGGGTCGATCATTCCGTTCCCCGATCTGCTTCTCGGTGGCGCGCTGCTCGTCGCCGTCGTGCTGATCCATGGCGTCGGCATTCGCCTCGTCAGTGGTCACTTTCGCAAGCGGAGCAACCTCGTTGCGCGACGCGCGCATGCGTCGCTGCGGCTCGATGCACTTCTCGGCGTCGTCATTTTCCTCCTGCTCGCGCTTCATCTTGCCGAGGTCGTGTTCTGGACCGCCGCGCTCGTGTACTCGCGCCTCGTCACTGATTGGCGCACGGCGGCATTCTTCGCCGCCAACACCTACACGACCGTAGGCTATGGAAAATTCGTGCTCCCCCAGGAGTGGAACATGATGTCCCCGATCATTTCCATCTCGGGTTTGTTCACGTTCGGATGGACAGGAAGCGTGCTGGTCGGCTTCGTAACGTCGCTCAATCAGTTGAGCGATCGATCGTCGTCGAATTCGGGCGACGAGGCGAATCCGCGAAGCTGAACGCGGAGCCGCGAGAACCTTCGAACGCCCGCACGCATGCACGCCTTCGGCCAACCCGGTATCTCGCCCACCTGGACGAGCAGCGCAAAGGATGTCGTCGGTTGCGCGCTCGGTGCGAGCCGTCTCTGGTTCACCACCGGCTACGGCATTCTCAACGAGGTCTACTACCCGCGCACCGACATTCCGCAGATTCGCGATCTCGGATTCATCGTGGCCGATGGCAATGGCTTCTGGGTCGAGGTCAAGCGCATCGGTTCGTATCGCGTGCGCCTGCCGGCGCCGGGCATTCCGGCCGCCGAGTTCGTGCACGAGCACGCGCGCTTCACGCTTTCGCTGCGAATCGTGCCCGATCCCGAGCGCGACGTTCTTCTGCTCGAGGTCTCGCTCACGGGAGATGCGGGTCTTCGTCCTTACGCTCTGCTCGCGCCGCATCTTGGCGGCACCGGATACGACAACGTTGCGGAGATCGGCGCACAGGCGGGCCGCACGATTCTCTGGGCCGAACAGGGACCATTCGGGTTGGCGCTTGCCGCGGCGAACGCCGACCAGGCCGATGCATGGGGCGCGACCAGCGTCGGCTACGTCGGCGCGAGCGATGGCTGGCAGGATTTCGCGCACAACGGTGCGCTCGCCTGGCGCTTCGACAGCGCAGGTCCCGGCAACGTCGCGCTGATCGGGGAGCTGGCGACACAAGCCACGCTCGCGCTGGCGTTCGGCTCGAGCCGCGAGTCCGCCGCGACGCTCGCGTTGAGCGCGCTGATGCAACCCTTCGCCGATGCATGGGATCGCCATGTCGCGCAGTGGAAATCATGGTCGGCGAAGCTTCGCATCACGCGCAAGCTGCCATCGCCGATCAGAAATGCGATTGCGACATCGGCGACGGTCCTTCGCGTGCACCAGGACAAGACGTATCGCGGCGCGATGGTCGCGAGCCTCAGCGTCCCGTGGGGTCAAAGCCGCGACGACATCGGCGGGTATCACCTCGTGTGGCCACGCGATCTCGTCGAAAGCGCCGGCGGCCTGCTCGCGCTCGGCGCGACTCAGGAAGCGTCGGATATCCTTCGCTACCTGATCGCCACGCAACACGCCGAAGGCGACTGGTCGCAGAACCAGTGGCTCGGCGGCAAGCCGTTCTGGCGCGGACAGCAACTCGACGAATGCGCGTTCCCGGTGCTGCTCGCCGCGGCACTGGCCGAGCGCGGATCGCTCGAAGGCATCGAGGTGTTCGACATGGTGCGTCGCGCGCTTCGATTCATCGTGCAAACCGGTCCTGCAACGGCGCAGGATCGCTGGGAAGAGGACGGCGGGCTCAACGCATTCACCCTCGCCGTGTGCATCGCCGCGCTCGTCTGCGGCGCCGCGTTTCTCGACGAGCCCTCTCGCATGCTCGCGCTCGACGTCGCCGACTGCTGGAATTCTCGGATCGAGGATTGGACGAGCGTTTGCGACACGCCGCTGGCGCGATCGATGGGCGTTTCGGGCTATTACGTTCGGATCGCGCCTTCCTCGCCGCTGTCCGACGATCGCATCCTCGCGTGCATCCTTCCGATCAAGAACCAGGGATGCGACCCGGGGCTTCGCGCGGACGAGCAGGTGGCGACCGATTTTCTGCAGCTCGTGCGCTTCGGGCTTCGCGATGCGCACGATCCGCTGATCGTCGACACGATCAGGATCGTCGACAGCGTGCTCAAGGCCGAGCTGCCGACGGGCGTCGCCTGGCGGCGGTATACCGGTGACGGGTATGGCGAGCACGCCGACGGCAGCGCCTTCGACGGCTCGGGCATCGGCCGTGCGTGGCCGCTACTCGCGGGCGAGCGCGGACACCATGCGTTGCTCGCCGGCGAGGATCCCATGCCCTACCTTCGCTCGATGGCCGCGATGACCGGTCGCGCCGGTCTCATCCCCGAGCAGGTGTGGGACGCGAAGCCGATTCCCGAGCGTGGGCTCTTTCCGGGCAAGCCGAGCGGCAGCGCGATGCCGCTCGTATGGGCGCACGCGGAATTCATCAAGCTCGCGACGAGCATCGCGCTCGGCCGGCCGTGCGATCGTCCGCAAGCCGTATGGGACCGCTACCACGGGCAGCGTCCGGACGCACGCGTGCTCGTCTGGACGCTGCGATTTCCCGCCGCGGTGCTGCGGGTCGGCGAACGGCTTCGTGTTTGTGTGCCCGAGCCGGCGCTCGTCCATGTCGGCATCGACGGATGGCAGAACGTCGACGACATTGCGACGCGCGAAGTCAGCCTCGGGCTGCACGTCGCCGACGTCGCGACGAGCGGGCTACGCCACGGTCAGCATGTCGACCTTACGCTGCGGTGGACGCGAACGGATCGATGGGAAGGACGGGATTTTCGGATCGAGGTGCGGGAGAGAGACCGGGAGGGGCAACGGAACCTGCGTTGAGGTCGTCTACGTGCTGGTCGATTCGCCACTGGAAGACTGTGCATTCACTTTGCAGCGGCTTTCGGACAATCGCTGGCCTTGAACGATGCGTTATTACGGTGATTCTGGTCGGCGGCCAAGCGCTGGCGTTTTGGATGCTGCGCTACGGTTTGGCCCCTCGGACTCCGCCAGCAGGCGCAGATCACCGGCGATGTTGACTTTCTCGGCAAAGCGACGGACGCCGAGGCATTGCACAAGTTGCTGGGCGGTCGCCTCACCAAACCGCTGCTAACGAACGTACCGCGCTTGTGGCCCGACTCATGCCCCCCGCCGAAGGCGAGCCTGCCCAAGAGCACAGAGTCGAAGTCATTCACCAACTGTACGACGTGGGTGGCGTACGCAAATCAGCCGAATTCACCGCTCACGTTGTTCAACGTGCCGGTACGGGTCAAGCTCGGCGGAGATTTCGCCGTAACGGTGATGCATCCGCTCGATGTGTTGGCATCGCGCATTAGCAACGCCGCGGGGCTTCTAGGGGAGAAAGGCGATCATGCGATCACACAGGCCGTGTGGGGTGTGGACGTTATCAGGCATGCCTTCCTGCGGCACGGCTACGACGCGCAAGCCGACGCGCCAGGGAAGGTTGGCGCGATGATCCAAAGAGGTGTGGCGGCTTGCCCAAAGTTCCGCCGGATGCACAGTGCGACGCCTGCATGGCATAGAGGTTATGGATGCGGTGCCTGAATCTGACCTCGTGCAGTTAATGCCTCGGTTGCAAAAGCAATTCGATGCAATGCGTCGCAGTTCGAAAGTGAAGGGGCACACCCAAGTCGGTCGGCGGAAAGCCGAACTTTTCTAGGGTGGCGGTCTGGCCGCATTGGAAATCGTGGATGAGCCACATCGTTTGTCTGTGATAACAAATCGTGATATGATGTTATCATGATTCGAACGCAGATCAGCTTGAGCGAGGCGGAGTATGCGGCGGCGAAGCGTGAAGCCGAGCGTTTGGGCATCTCGCTGGCCGAGCTGCTTCGCCGCTCGCTACGGACCATGCTTCCAGTAGACGAGAGCAAACCATGGATGCGCTACGCCGGCATGGTGGAATCCGGCGATCGCGAGTCGAGCAAGCACATCGACGACATCGTCTATGGCCAAAAAGATTGACGGCTACGTCGACACGTCGGCGCTGATCGCCTTCGCAGACCGCTCCGACACGCATCACGTCACGTTTCGCCGGTTGTTTGCTGATCCTCCATCGCTTGTTACGACCACCCTGGTGATCGCCGAGGGTCACGCCTGGTTTCTTCGTCGATACGATCGCACTCGCGCCCTGCAGTTCTTGGCCATGATCGAGGACATGACGCCATTGCGCGTGACCAGCGTCGGCGTGGCCGAGCAGGAGAACGCCGCCGAAATTTTGCGCCGGTACTCGGATCAAGATCTCACATTTGCCGACGCCGTCGGCCTGCATGTCATGCGCGTGCAACGGATCCCGGTGTGCTGGTCTACGGACTTCCATCTCGGCATTACGGGCGTCCCGCTGGTAGTCGGCCAGCCCTGACGGTCGCAAGCCGGCGGGCACGCAGCCGTAGCGACGACTCGGCCGTTAATTTCAAACGGTCCCGGCCACCTCGCCTATCGAGCGATCCACCGCCGCGACGATCGTATCGGCCTCCAACGCCGTCAGGCACAGCGGCGGCGAGAACGACAGTGCATCGTTCGGCAGCGGCCGCATGATGACGCCCAGTTCGCGAACACGTCGCGCAACGCGATCAGCGACACCTAGCTCGGGGGCAAAGAGCGCACGCGTCTTGCGATCGCGCACGAGCTGCACGCGCGCGAGCAAACCCACGCCGTCGACGAAGCCGACGATTTCGTGCTTCGATAGCGTGCGCAGGCCTTCGAGCAGGCGCGCACCGATCTTCCGCGCGTTGCCGGCAAGGTCCTCGCGCTCGATGATGTCGAGATTCGCAAGCGCCGCCGCGCACGCGGCCGGATGGCCGCTGTACGTGTTCCCGTGGCGAAACGCGCCCTTCTGCTCGTTCTCGTAGAAAGTCTCGAACACATTGCGGCTCACCGCGGTCGCGCCGAGCGGCAGGTAGCCGCTCGTGATGCCTTTGGCGAACGTCATGATGTCGGGACGTACGTCGAAGCAGCGCGCGCCGAACATCTCGCCGGTGCGACCGAAACCGGTGATCACCTCGTCGAAGACGAGCAGAACATCGTGACGCGTCGCGATTTCCCGCAATGCGCGCAGGTAACCATCGGGCGGAATGATCACGCCGCCCGCGCCCTGCACCGGCTCGACGATGATCGCCGCGACGCTTCGCGGGTCCTCGGATTCGATCACGCGTTCAAGCGCCTGCGCACACGCGAGCGCGAAGCGATCGTCGGGCGCATCGACCTCGCGCAGATACGGATCGGGACACGGCGCATGAAGAAAGCCCGGCAGCAGCGGCTCGAACATCGTTCGATTAGCCGGCATGCCGGTGGCGCTCAAACCACCGAACGTCACGCCGTGATAGGCCCGATTGCGCGAGACGATCTTGTACTTTTCCGGTTTCCCGCGAAGTTTCCAGTACTGGCGAACGATCTTGAGCGCGGTCTCGACAGCCTCGGAGCCTCCGCCCGAGAAGAACACCTTGTCCATCCCCTCCGGCTTCAGCATCCCGACGAGTTTCTCCGCGAGATCGATCGACGGCAGGTTCGTGTAGCCCTCGAAGCACGAGAACCACGGCAGCTTCTGCATCTGCCGGTGCACGGCGTCGACGATCTCCTGCCGCCCGTACCCGACGTTGACGAGCCAAAGCGATGCGTGCGCGTCCACGTATTCGCGACCGTTCGCGTCATAGACCTTCGCACCTTCGCCCCGCACGATCGAAAGCAATCCGTGCTGCTCGACGTAGCGTGTGCGCGTGAACGGCGCCCAGCGGTATTGCAGTGCGCGCTCGGTAACCGCGTCGATATTCTTCATGACCGGGTCGCTCCTCGTATTGATCGCGCGCTTTAGATCCGCGCGGTCACGCACTTGACGCGATAGTAGGACTTGAGCGCGTCGAGTCCCTTCTCGCGCCCGAATCCGCTCTGCTTGACGCCGCCGAACGGCGTCTCGACACCGCCGGCGAAGAACTGGTTGATGAAGACCTGTCCCGCTTCGACGTCGCGCGCGAGGCGCAGCGCGCGCGTGATATCGCGCGTGTAGATGCCCGCGACGAGACCGTATGCGGTGCCGTTCGCGAGCGCGAGCGCTTCTTCGGCGTCATCAGCCACCTGCACGGTCAATACCGGTCCGAAGATCTCCTCCTGGACGACCGGATCGCTCGCCTTTGCGCCTTCGAGGATCGTTGCCGGGTAGAACCATCCTCCTTCGAGGCCGGAAACGGTTGCCGGTGCGCCGCCAACGACAACCTCGAGACCGCGCCGCTTCGCATCCGCCACATAGCCTGCGACGCGATCGAGCTGCTCGGCCGATACGAGGGGTCCGAGGTCGGCGTCGTCGAGACCGTGACCGAGCGCGAGCCCCGATGCCGCCTGCGCGAGCTTCGATCGCATCACATCGTGCACCCGACGCTCGACGACGAGCCGCGAGCCCGCCGAGCACACCTGCCCGGCGTTCATGTAGATCGCTTTCAGCGTTCCCTGCACGGCGGCGTCGATGTCGGCATCGGCAAGCACGACGACCGGCGACTTGCCGCCGAGCTCGAGCGTCACCGATGCGATGTGATCGGCCGCGGACTTCATGACGAGCTTGCCGGTCTCGACCGATCCGGTAAACGTCACGTGCGACACGTTGGCATGGCGTACGAGCGCAGCGCCGGCCTCCTCGCCGTAGCCGGTCACGACGTTGTACACGCCATTCGGCAGTCCCGCCTCGCGCAGGATGTCGGCGAGCATCAGCGCGGTGATCGGCGTCTGCTCCGCAGGCTTGACCACGGCCGTGCAGCCGCAGGCGAGCGCCGGTGCGATGCCGCGCGCCGTCGTCACGAGCGGAAAATTCCAGGGAATGATGTGCGCGGTCACGCCGATCGGCTCGTGCAGCGTGAACGACACGTAATCGGGGCCGAGCGGAATCGTGTCGCCCTGCATCTTGTCGGCGATGCCCGCGTAGTACTCGAAGTAGCGCGCCGCGGTCTCGATGTCCCCTTTCGACTCGCGCAGCGGCTTGCCGCAATCGAGTGTCTCGATGCGCGCAAGCCGGGCGGCGTCGCGACGGATCAGCGCCGCCGTACGCTGCAGAATGCGGCCGCGCTCGGCGGGCAGCACCGATCGCCATTCGCTCCGCAATGCGGTGCGCGCGGCGCTTATGGCGCGATCGACATCCTCGGCATCGCCTCGCGGAACTTCGGCGATCGCGCGTCCGGTCGCGGGATCGAGCGTCGCGAACGTGCGACCGCTCGCCGCGGCGACCTTCTCGCCGCCGATGACAATGCGCCGCGGAATGTCGCGAAGATCCTGCTCGTAGCGTCGCTCGCTGATCTGTGTCATCGCGCCTCCTTGCGAATCGCTGCGCGTTTCCGTGTCTACACGTCCCAGCCCCCGTCGACCGCGATCTCGTGGCCGGTCAATTGTCGGCTGTCGTCGGTGGCGAGGAACAGCACGGCGTTCGCGACATCGTCGGGCTCGGTCACGCGCCGCAACGCCATGTCGTCGACGTACTCCTGGTAGACCTGCTCGGGCGTCCAGCCGCGCTTCTTTGC
>DATGGP010000042.1:0-9735 GCA_035308425.1 Casimicrobiaceae bacterium
CTACGGCGGCCCGCTCGCACGCGATCGCAAAGCCGAAGATGCGCTGATCGACGCCGCAGTGGAGCTCGGCCGTGACCTTCGCGTGGAGCAGCTCGAGCTTCGGAATCGCCGGCCGATTCGTGCGTCGTGGCCGCGTCAGGATCTCTACGTCACGTTCCGAAAGCGGATCGAGGCCGACGCCGACGCGAACATGAAGGCGATTCCGCGGAAGCAGCGCGCGATGGTGAGAAAAGGCATGTCGCACGGACTGCGCGGCGAGATCGATCGCGATGCCGATCGCTTCTTTTCGCTCTATGCCGACAACGTGCACCGTCACGGCACACCGCCGCTTTCGCGGCGCTACTTCGCCCGGCTGATCGAGACGTTCGGCGACGATTGCGAGGCGCTGATCGTCGTCGACGCATCCGGCCGTCCTGTGAGCGGCGTGATGTCGTTCTATTTCCGAGACGAGGTGTTGCCCTATTACGCTGGCGACACGTCGCGCGCGCGCGAATTGGCCGCGAACGATTTCAAGTACTGGGAGCTGATGCGCCGCGCGTGCGAGCGCGGGGTTCGCGTCTTCGACTACGGCCGCAGCAAGCGAGGGACGGGATCGTACGACTTCAAGAAGAACTGGGGTTTCGAGCCATCGCCGCTCGCCTATGAGCACATGCTCTACGCCGGCCAGTCGATTCCGCAGCGCAATCCGCTGAATCCGAAGTACAGGGCGTTCATCGGCGTGTGGCGAAAGCTGCCGCGTCCGCTCGTCAACGCGCTCGGTCCGATGATCGTGCGGCATCTGGGATGAACCGTTGAAACGCGATCCGCTTCCGGTTGCCGTCACCGTCGACGCGTCGGCGCTCGAGCATGTCGCGGCGTGGCGTTCGTCGCTCGTTGCCCTCGGCATCACGCTGGCGATCGTCTGCGCGTGCTTCTTTCGAACCGTCGCGTCGATCGTCGACATATGGACGAGCTCGGAGACGTACGCGCACGGATTCGTCGTGCTTCCGATCACGCTTTGGCTCGTGTATCGGATGCGCGGCAAATTGCGGACACTGACGCCGCGACCTTCGCCGCTCGTGCTTCCGCTGTTCGCCGCGGCAGGGTTCGCGTGGCTCGTCGGCAGCGTCGGCGCCGTCAACGCCTTGATGCACTTCGCATTCGTCACAATGCTCGTGCTGACCGTGCCCGCCGTGCTCGGCGTGCACGTCGCGCGCGCGATGCTGTTCCCACTCGGCTTCCTGTTCTTCTCGGTGCCGATCGGCGATTTCCTGCTGCCGACGCTGATGGACCACACCGCGGACTTCACCGTTGCCGCGCTGCGCGTGACCGGCGTACCCGTCTATCGCGAGGGCTTGCTGCTCGTCGTCCCCAACGGTCAGTGGTCGATCGTCGAAGCCTGCAGCGGCGTTCGCTACCTGATCGCATCGGTGATGGTCGGTACGCTCTTCGCCTATCTCACGTACAGATCGATGTGGCGGCGATTCGCATTCGTCGGCGTTTCGATCATCGTCCCGATCCTCGCGAACTGGATCCGCGCGTACCTGATCGTGCTGCTCGGTTACCTGTCGAGCAATCGCCTCGCCGTCGGCATCGATCACATCATCTACGGCTGGCTCTTCTTCGGATTCGTGATGCTCGTCATGTTCTGGATCGGCGCGAAATGGCGCGAACCGCTCGAGCCCGTCCGTACGACGGTTACTGATCCGCCTGGCTTCAACGTGACGGAATCGTCTTCGCGTCTTCGCGCAGCCGTCGTGGCGGCGATCGCGCTGCTCGCTGCCGTCTGGCCGGGATTCGAGTACGCGACGACACGTCATGACGGCGCACGCATCGCGCTTGCCGCGGTCGACATCCCGGGCTGGTCGAAGATCGCGCAAGGCGATTCGGACTATGCGCCGTATTTCCAAAACCCGTCGGCAACGTTGCACGAGCTCGTATCGAACGGCGGAACGCGCGGCGGCGTCTACGTCGCCTACTACCGCAATCAGGACGCGCAACGGAAGGTCGCCAACTCCAACAACCGCCTTACAAGCCGCGACGATCGAACGTGGATTCGCACCGTGGCGGGTGCGGCACGGGTCGCGCTCGACGGTACGCCAACGATCGTTCCGACGGCCGCGTTGCGCGGGCCGGGCGGCGCGAGCGTCGTGGCGTCGCAGTGGTACTGGATCAACGGGACGGTGACGGCGAGCGATGCGATCGCCAAGGCGCTCGTCGCATGGCTGCGCTTGACGGGTCGCCGCGACGATTCCGCGGCGGTCGTCATGTACGTCGAGAACGTCGACCCAACGCATGCGAACGACGCATTGCGCGACCTCGCCGCCAGCGCGTGGCCGCCGATAGCGGCGGCGCTCGCGCACGAAAGCGCGGAGCGATAGATGGCGGCGCGCGACCTTCCCGATTTCGCCGCATCGGGAGCCGCGCTTCCGGGCGATGATCCGCGCCCGCTCGTCGTGCATGTCGTCTACCGCTTTGCGATCGGGGGCTTGGAGAACGGCGTCGTCAATCTGCTGAACCGTCTTCCGGCCGATCGCTTTCGTCACGCAGTCATCTCGCTCACCGACGTCACCGACTTTCGGCAGCGCGTGACGCGCGACGACGTCGCGTTCTTCGAGTTGCACAAGCCCACGGGCCACGGCGCGAAGGTCTTTCCGGCGCTCTTTCGCGTTTTCCGGCGCTTGCGACCCGCGATCGTGCACACCCGCAATCTCGCGGCGCTCGAAGCGACGTTTCCGGCATGGCTTGCAGGCGTCCCGATCCGAATCCACGGCGAGCATGGACGCGACGTCGACGATCTCGATGGCAGCAACCGCAAATACCGGCTCGTGCGCCGGATGCATCGTCCGTTCGTGGATCAGTACGTTGCGCTGTCGCAGGATCTCGTTCGTTACCTGATCGACGCGATCGGCGTGTCGCCCGCCATCGTCGAGCACATCGTCAACGGCGTCGACACTTCATCGTTCACGCCCGCTCCCGAGCGCGCGATTCTTCCCGGGTCGCCATTCGCCGGTTGCGATCTATGGGTCTTCGGCACGGTCGGGCGATTGCAGGCCGTCAAGAACCAGACGCATCTCGCGCGCGCGTTCGTACGCGCGCTTGCCATCGAGCCCGGGCTTCGCGACAGCGCGAGGCTGGTGATCGTCGGCGACGGGCCGCTTCGAGCGGACGTGCAGGCAATCCTTGCCGAGGGCAAAGCGACCGGGCTCGCCTGGCTTCCGGGCGAGCGCAACGACGTTGCCGAGGTCATGCGCGCGCTCGACGTATTCGTGCTGCCTTCGCGCGCAGAAGGCATCTCGAACACGATTCTCGAAGCCATGGCGAGCGGCCTGCCGGTGCTCGCGACCGATGTCGGCGGCAATCGGGAGCTCGTCGTGCATGAAACAGGCATGCTCGTCGCGCCGGACGACGTCGATGCGCTCGCGAACGGGCTGTTGTACTACGCACGCGCTCGCACGGCCGCGAAAGCGGCAGGCCGTGCGGGGCGCATTCGCGTAGAACGCGTGCACGGTCTCGATGGCATGGCGGCTCGCTACGCCGCGCTCTACGAGCGTTTGCTGGCGGGTCGCATCGCGCCACGCGGCCGGCAACGCGAGCGGCAGACAGATCGCGCGACGATCGAAGGCCACTGAACCATGTGCGGGATCACAGGCATATTCGACGCACGCGGCCGGCGCGAGATCGATCGCGACGTACTCGTTCGAATGAACGAGTCGCAGCACCACCGCGGCCCGGACGAGGTCGGGCTGCACGTCGAGCCGGGTATCGGACTTGGCCACCGGCGCCTGTCGATCATCGATCTTTCGACGGGACAGCAGCCGCTCTACAACGAGGACGGCAGCGTCTGCATCATTTTCAACGGCGAGATCTACAACTACCAGGAACTGATCCCCGAGCTGACGCGCCTCGGCCACAGCTTCCGTACCAAAAGCGACACCGAGACAATCGTCCACGCCTGGGAGAGCTGGGGCGAGGATTGCGTCACGCGACTGCGCGGCATGTTCGCGTTCGCGCTGTGGGATCGCAATCGCGAAACGCTGTTCCTCGCGCGCGACCGTATCGGCGTCAAGCCGCTTCACTACGCGCTGCTCGACAGCGGCGAGCTTCTGTTCGGCTCGGAATTGAAGTCGCTGCTGGCGCACGGCGGCCTTCGTCGCGACGTCGATCCGTGCGCGATCGAGGAATACTTTGCGCTCGGTTACGTCGCCGAGCCGAGGACGATCTTTCGCGGCGTGTGGAAGCTTCCGCCTGCTCATACGCTCGCGATGCGGCGCGGGCAGCCGTTGCCGCAGCCCAGGCAATACTGGAACGTGCGCTTCACCTGCGATGCGCGGATCGGCGTGGGCGAAGCTTGCGAGGAGCTTTCGCGCCGGCTCGCCGAATCGGTGCGGCTTCGCATGATCGCCGAGGTGCCGCTCGGCGCGTTCCTGTCTGGCGGCGTCGACTCGAGCGCGGTCGTCGCGACAATGGCGGGGCTATCCGAGGCTCCGGTGAACACGTGCTCGATCGCGTTCTCGGACCCTGCATTCGACGAATCCCGTTATGCCGAGGAGGTCGCGAAGCGCTATCGCACGCGCCATCGCGTCGATCGCGTCGAAAGCGACGACTTCGACCTGATCGACACACTCGCGACGCTCTACGACGAGCCCTACGCCGACAGCTCGGCGATTCCCACCTATCGCGTGTGCCAGCTCGCGCGGCAGCACGTGACGGTTGCTTTATCCGGCGATGGCGGCGACGAAAGCTTCGGCGGCTACCGGCGCTATCGACTGCATCTCGCCGAAGAGCGATTGCGCGCCGCCATGCCGCTTTCGCTTCGCCGACCGGTGTTCGGGCTCCTCGGGCGCGCGTACCCGAAGCTCGACTGGGCGCCGCGGGTCTTTCGCGCCAAGACGACATTCGAGTCGCTCGCGCGCGATTCGGTCGACGCGTATTTCAACAGCGTCTGCTATCTGCGCGATCCGCTACGCGCACAGCTTTTCAGCGGCAAGCTCCGTTCCGACCTTTCGGGCTACCACGCGCGCGAGGTGTTTCATCGGCACGCGCGCGATGCGGCCAGCGACGATCCGCTCGCGCTGATCCAGTACCTCGACCTCAAGACTTATCTCGTCGGCGACATAAACACGAAAGTCGACCGCGCGAGCATGGCGCACTCGCTCGAAGTGCGCGAGCCGCTGATGGATCATCCGCTCGTCGAGTGGCTCGCGAGCCTGCCGTCCGACCTCAAGGTTCGCGGCGGCGAATCGAAATTCCTGTTGAAGAAGACGATGGAGGATCGGCTTTCGAGCGAACTCCTCCATCGACCGAAGATGGGCTTCGCCGTGCCGCTGGCGCGCTGGTTTCGCGGCCCGTTGCGATCGCGCGTCAAGCGCGCGCTCGAGAGCGGCGCGTTGCCGGACTGCGAGCTTTTCAACGCGTCGACGCTCGCGCGCATCGGCGACGAGCACCTGTCCGGTGTGCGCGACCACAGCACGCCGATCTGGACGCTGCTGATGTTCGAGGCGTTCATGCGCAACGTGCTGACCGAGGAAAGCGTCGCGCACCCGCTGTCGCAAGCGGCGTGACTAGATCAGGCATACGATGCGGATCCTCCATGTGCTCGACCACTCGCTGCCTCTGCAGAGTGGCTACGCATTCCGGACCGCGGCCATCCTGCGAGAGCAGCGCCTGCAGGGATACGAGACGCTGCAGGTCACGACCCCGCGCCAGAACAGCGGCCGCGACCTCGTCGAAGACGTCGACGGACTGCGCTTTCACCGCACGCCGCTCGCGCGCGGATTGCCGCTACCGATGGCGCGCTATGCGCACGAAGTCTTCGCCACCGCGCGCCGCATCGACGAGTTGATCGGCGCGTTTCGCCCGGATGTTATTCATGCGCATTCGCCGGTCCTGAACGCGCTGCCCGCCTTCAAGGCGTCGCGTCGTGATCGCCTCCCTGTCGTCTACGAAGTGCGGGCGCTGTGGGAGGACGCGGCGGTCGATCATGGAACGACGCGTGAAGGCTCGTGGCGCTACCGGATGTCGCGCGCGCTCGAAACGTACGCGCTGCGTCGCGCGAGCCACGTCACGACGATCTGCGAGGGACTCGAGGGCGACATCGTGTCGCGGGGCATCGCCAAGGATCGCGTCACCGTGATTCCGAACGCGGTCGACACGCACGAATTCCTCTTCGCGGCGCCGTCCGATCCCGCGCTTCGCGCGCAATGGCGCCTGGAAGGGGCGGTCGTCGTCGGCTTCGCCGGATCGTTCTACGGTTACGAAGGCCTCGATCTTCTGATCGACGCCGTAGCGAAGCTGCGATCACGTGTACCGAACCTGCATGCGCTTCTGGTCGGTGGCGGGCCGCAGGAATCGGCGCTTCGCGAGCGCGTCGCCGCGTCCGGACTCGGCGAGCGCGTGCATTTCGCAGGCCGCGTTCCGCACGCCGACGTGCAGCGCTACTACGGCCTCATCGACATCCTGGCGTTCCCGCGTCGGCGCATGCGTCTGACCGAGCTCGTCACGCCGCTCAAACCGCTCGAGGCGATGGCGCAGGGAAAGATGTTCGTCGCCTCCGACGTCGGCGGGCACCGCGAGCTCGTGAGGGATGGCGAGACCGGGTTCCTGTTTCCGGCCGGCGACGCGCAGGCGCTCGCCGACGCCATCGCATCGCTCCTCGACGCTCGCGATCGGTGGCCGCAAATCGCCGATACGGCACGCAGGTACGTCGAATCCGAGCGAACGTGGGCACGAAGCGTTCGCCGCTACCGCGACGTATACGGGTCGCTCGTCGATGCAGGGCGCGCGGTACAGGCACGGCGCGTGCTGAGTTAACGTCAATGTGCGGAATTTACGGGATCCTCGATCTGCGCGGCGCGCCGCCATCGCTGGACATCCTTGCCCGGATGGGACGCATCACGCGCCACCGCGGACCCGACGACGAGGGCGTGCACGCCGATCGTGCGCTCGCGATGGGCATGCGCCGCCTTTCGATCATCGACGTCGCGGGCGGCCATCAGCCGCTTTGCAACGAGGACGGCACGCTGTGGCTCATCGCGAACGGCGAGATCTACAACTATCGCGAGCTTTCGCGCGAGCTGATCGCGCAGGGACACCGCTTTCGCACCGCATCCGATTGCGAAACGCTTCTGCATCTCTACGAGCAGTACGGCGACGACTTCCTCGCGAACGTCAACGGCATGTTCGCCTTCGCGCTGTGGGATGCGACGCGGCAGCGCCTCGTCATCGCCCGTGACCGGCTCGGCGTCAAGCCGCTTTACGTCGCCAACGACGGCAGGCGGCTCGTTTTTGCCAGTGAAGCGAAGGCGATCTTGCAAGTCCCGGGAATCGCGACCGACGTCGATCGCGATGCGCTCGGTTCGTACCTGTCGCTCGGCTACGTGCCGGCGCCGCAGTCGATCTTCACCGGGATCCGCAAGCTGCCGCCCGCGACGATGCTGATCGCCGAAGCCGGTCGCGTCGTCGAGCGTCGCTATTGGCGCTTTCCTGCTCGCATCGATGCGACTTACGACGAAGCCTCGCGCATCGACGCGGTGCGCGCGAAGCTCGAGGAGGCCGTCGCGCGGCAGATGGTGAGCGATGTCCCGATCGGCGCGTTCCTTTCGGGCGGCATCGATTCGAGCGCCGTCGTCGCGTTCATGGCCGCGCACAGCGACCGGCCCGTCAAGACGTACGCGATCGGCTTCGACGGTGGCGACGCCGAGGCGTTCTACAACGAATTGCCGTACGCGCGCCGCGTGGCGAATCTGTTCGGCACCGATCATCACGAAATCCTGGTGCGTCCCGACGTCGTCGCGCTGCTGCCGAAGCTCCTCTGGCACATGGACGAGCCGATCGCCGATTCGGCGTTCGTGACGACGTATCTGGTCTCCGAATTCGCGCGGGGCGATGTGACGGTGATCCTCTCCGGTGTGGGCGGCGACGAGCTCTTTGCCGGCTACCGGCGTTATCTCGGCAATCACTACCAGCAGCGCTTCGAGCGGTTGCCTTCCCGACTGCGCCGCGCGATCGCCGCGCTCGGCGCGAGGCTTCCGAGCGATCGCCATTCGCCGCTGCTCAACACGATGCGCCTTGCGCGCGGCTTTCTTGCGACCGCCGGTTTGCCGCTGGAGGAGCGCTATCGCTCGTACGTCGAGGTGTTCGACGAAGGCGCCGCCGCCGAGCTTCTCGCCGCACCGATCGGTGCCCGGCACGATGCATTGACGCAGGCGTTCGCCGCGGCGGAGGGCGACGATGCGCTGAACCGGATGCTCGCTGTCGATGCGCAAACGCAACTGCCGGACGACCTTTTGCTTCTGACCGACAAGATGAGCATGGCGGTGTCGCTCGAATGCCGCGTGCCGCTGCTCGACCACGAGCTCTTCGAGCTTGCCGCGGCGATTCCCGAGGACGTGAAGCTTCGCGGTGGACGTCTCAAGCACCTGATGAAGGCGGCGCTTCGCGACACGCTGCCGGCCGACATTCTCGAGCGAAAAAAGCGCGGATTCGGCACGCCGATGGGCGCGTGGTTCAAGGGCGCGCTCGCGCCGCTTTTGCGTCAACTGCTGTCCGCCGAAAGCGTCGCGCGTCGCGGCCTGTTCCACTATCCGGCGGTCGCCGCGCTGATCGCGGCGCACGATGCGAACCGAATCGATGGCACCGATCGGCTGCTCGCGCTCGTCAATTTCGAAATCTGGGCGCGCCTCTACCTCGATGCGCGCGCTCCCGAGGACGTCGTGGACGAGCTCCGGGTTGCCGCATGAAGATCCTCTACGTCTGCCATCGCTTTCCGTTTCCTCCGCGGCGCGGCGGCAAGATCCGGCCGTTCAACATGATCCGGCACCTGAGTCGCCATCATGATGTGACGGTCGCGTCTCTCGTGCGCTCGGAAAAAGAGGCGGACGAGGGGCAGGGATTGCGTGCGCACTGCGCGCATTTCGAGATGGCGCGCGTGCGAGAATCCATCCAGGTTGCGCGAATGATTGCGCGGCTGCCGACAGCTACGCCTTCATCGATCGGCTACTTCCATTCGTCGACGCTCGCGCGAAACATTCGCCGTCTGATCGCGACCGAGTCGTTCGACCTGATCTTCGTCCATTGCTCGTCGGTCGCGCACTACGTTGCGAAAGTCCCGAGCATTCGCAAGATCCTCGATTTCGGCGACATGGATTCGCAGAAGTGGCTTGCGTACGCACGGCACAAGCCGTTTCCGTTGAGCGTTGGTTACCGGCTCGAAGGCATCAAGCTCGAAGCGGAGGAGAAGCGTCTCGCACGCGCCTTCGATCTGTGCACGGCGACGACGCGCGCCGAATGGGAAACGCTCGAACGGTACGCGACCGGTGTCGCCACGGACTGGTTTCCGAACGGCGTCGACAGCGATTACTTCGCGCCGGACGGCAGCGACTACGATGCGGACACGCTTTGCTTCGTCGGACGGATGGATTACTACCCGAACCAGGCGTGCGTGCGCGATTTCTGCCGCGAAGTCTTTCCACGCATACGCCAAGCGCGGCCGCACGCGAAGCTTGTCATCGTCGGCGCGGAGCCCGACCCATCGATCCGCGCGCTCGGCGAGTTGCCCGGCGCGACGGTCACGGGATCCGTGGACGACGTGCGCCCGTATCTACGCCGGTCGGCGGCGATGGTGGCGCCGCTTGGCATAGCGCGCGGCACGCAGAACAAGATCCTGGAAGCGATGGCCGCCGGCGTTCCGGTCATCACGAGCAGCATCGCGGCCGGTGGTGTCGATGCGATCGCGGGGACCGATCTACTGGTCGC
>DATGGP010000043.1:0-4094 GCA_035308425.1 Casimicrobiaceae bacterium
TCGGTCTCCTTGCCGAGGTCATCCGCGGTCACCTTCCTGGCCGCCACGTCGAGCGTCACCTCGTAGCGCCCATCGAGCAGCGCCTTCGCCGTGGCCGACACGGCACGGTTGTCGTAGAGCGTGATCGCGTCGAAGAAATCGTCGATCACGTAGGCGTATCTCGCAGGCGTCGCCGCACGGATCTCGGCGAGCAAATCGTTCGTCGTCGAGTACGGCGGCCCCTTGAACGCCCACTTGTCGCGATAGGCGCGAAGCGCGCGATCGAGGTTGTCCTCGCCGATGTAGTCGGCAAGCGCGTACATGACGAGGCTTCCCTTGCGGTAGTGGATGTAGTCCTGGTTCTCGACGCGCGCGAGCGGCAGCTCCTTCTTCTGCTCGGTCGTGCGGCCGATCAGGTAGCGATCGAGCTCGTAGCGCAGGAACCGCTGCATCTTCGCTTCACCGTACTTCTTCTTCATCACCATCAGCGCCGAATACTGGGCAAGTGTTTCGACGAGCATCGTGTTGCCCTGCACGTTCGCCCCCGGCACCTGATGCCCCCACCACTGGTGCGCAAGCTCGTGCGCGGTCACGTAGTACGGATAGTCGATGTCCTCCGGGTCGTCCTCGCGCACGCGCGCGATGAACCCGATCCCTTCCGAATACGGGACTGTATTCGGAAACGACTGCGCGAACGTCGCGTAGCGGGGAAATTCGATGATGCGAAACTGCCGATACTGATAGGGACCGAAGTTGGTCGTGAAGTAGTCCAGGCCGGCCTTCGTCGCTGCGATCATCCGCCCGAGGTTGTACTCGTGGCCCGGCTGGTGGTACACCTCGATCGCGACATCGTGCCAGCGATCCTTTTTCACCGCGTAGCGCGCCGACTGGAACGCGAAGAAATCGAGAATCGGCGCATCCATCCGGTAGGTGAAATAGCGACGGCCGCCTTCGGTCCACTCGCGCTGCAGATAGCCGGGCGCAATCGCGTATTGATCCGCATCCGTGCCGATCGTGGCCTCGAACGCGATGAAGTCGGCGCTGGTCGAAATGCCGTTCTCGGCGAGGCCCACAGGATCCGCGCGCGTGCGCATCCGCTCCTTGGGCGCGAGGCCGAATTTCTTGCGATCACTATCCGATACGAGCTCGCCTTGCTCCTGATAGCCGATGTACGGCAACACCGCGTTGCCATTGATGAACGAGCCGTTCGCAACGACATCGGTCGTCGCGCCGCTGTTCCTGAAACCGCGCGTCGGCCGCTCTAGGTCGAACGCGAAGTCGATCTTTTCGCCCGGCGATAGCGCCTTCGCGAGCTTGTAGCTTCGCATGCCGTTCTTCAGGTCGTCGGTGACGAGCGTTGCCGGCGCGCCGAAGTCGAGCGCGTGAATCACGAGATCGTCGCCGCGCAGGAACGAGAGGTGGATCGTGTCGATCGGCTCGGTGGTCCGGTTGTCGAGCGTGTAGTGGCCTTTCATCCGCACCCGTTGCTCCGACGGATACAGGTCAACGACGACGTTGACGGCGGTGATCTTCGGCTGGCGTGCGCTCGCGAGGGCCTTGTAGCGCTTCTCGTACGCGGCCTGACGTGCCTGCATGTCGTAGGCGGTGACGTAGGTGTTCAACACGTTGGTGTTGTAGAAGATGAAGCCTCCGAGCACGGCCATCGCGCAGGCGCCCGCGGCGCCGACGGCGGCTATGCGGGGAGTGAAGCGACGCCATGCCACCGCCACCCGGTTTCGCCAGCCGACGTTCGTGCCGCGCGGCCAGAACAGATACGCAGCCAGTGCGAGCAAAAGCGCTGCCGCCGCCCAGTACGCCTGGAAGAATCGCACGCGAACGAGGAAGGGACCGAAGCCGTTCATGTCCGAGTACGTGAAATCGCCCGTCGACGCGTACTTGTAGAGGTTGTGCTCGAAGCCGAGCAGGCTTGCGAACGACACGATGATGAAGTAGACGATCATCACGAAATGACCGAGGTACTTCTGGTTGACGATCGAGTGCACGGCGAGCGCGAGCACGCAGACAAGCCAGTAGTCGACGAGCTGCACGCCGAAGAGCCATTCGACATAGAGCCCGAGTTCGTAGTGGTGATACCCCTCGGCCGTCTGGATGCCGATGCCGGTTGCCATCAGCACGGCTTGCAGCACGACGGGAACAAGCATCAGCGCGAAAAGCTTCGCGGTGAACGGCAGCCACGTCGGAATCGGCAGGGCGTCGTGAATCTGATCGAGCCGCGCATCGCGCTCGCGCCATGCGAGCTCGCCCGCGTAGAACGTGACGATCACGAGCATGAACACCGAGAAGGTGCCCGACACGAGCTCGAGCATCTGATACGTCACCGGCCACGTATTCGTGCCGAAGATGCTTCCCGACGTCGTGCTGACCGTGATGCAGAACAGCACGCCAGCGAGCGCGATGACGCCGAAATACACGTTCTTGACCGTCTCGCGGAAATTGAGCCATACCATGCGCGGCAGCAGCGCGAGCGCGCGCACGTGCGCGGTTGCCGCGGTCGGAAGAAACCTGAACGAAGTCGCGAGGGGCGCGGCCAGCAGATCCTCGGGAACGTCTTGCGCGCGTCGTCGCGACGACGCAGGTTCCGAAAAGCGAAAGCGATGCACGCAGGCGCCGATGACGAGCGCACCAATAGCAAGCCAGAGGAGACGATTCCAGAGCAGGTAGCCGGCGAGCGGCACGAGGCGCGTGTTGCGCTCGCTGATCGGCCAGTATTCGGTGAGTTTCGCCGCCGCGGTCACGCCAAATGGATCGATCATGACGGCGAGCGTCTTGTTGTCCATGTCGCGCAGAAGCCCTTGCGCGGCGAGATAGCCGACCAGCAGCACGATGCTGACGACGTAGACCGGCAGCATCCTTCGCGTCAGCGCCGCGAGGCAGAAGAAGAAACCGCCGAGCACGAGGAGATTGGGGACGAGCGTCGTTGCGTATGGCAACAGGTAGGCGATCGGACGGACGGGACCGACGCGATCCGAATCGATGCCTGGCAAGAGGAGCGCCAGCGCGCTCCCGATCGGAATGCTCGAAAGAACGACGATCAGCACGCCGACCGCCGCGACGAACCGTCCGCCGAGATAGTCGGCCTTGACGATCGGCGAAGCGAAGAAGAACGCCTCGGTTCGATGCTCGAAATCCTGCTGAATCGCACGGCCCATGACCGCCGCGATCACCGTCAGCGCAAACATGCCGAGAAAGCCGAACATCTGCAGCAGCGCGTATGGCGAGTCGATCCAGATTTTCGCGCTGCCGAACGAGACGTGGGCCTGCGCAATCGCGCCGCCCGCCGCGGCGGTCCAGAACATCGCGACCGCGCCGAAGATCGCGAAATAGACCCACGTCGAAATCCTTGAAAGCCGCGTCCTGAATTCGAACGCGGCGATCGCCGCGAATGTGCGCATCACGCGGGCTCGAGCGCCGGCGCGCGCGCATCGAGGCGGCCGGCGATCGCGGCGAAATAAACGTCCTCGAGCGTCGGCGCGACCAGCGAGAAGCCTTCGCCGGGCGACGTGTCGGCCACGACGTTGACAAGCGTTCTGCCGCCAACGAGACGCATCGATATGACCGGCCAGGTGGCCTTCGCCGCGGCGAGATCGGCGCGCGCGATCGCCTTCTGCCATACGCGTGCGTCGAGCGTTCGCGTGAGCTCGGGCGGCCCGCCGGTCAACAGCACGCGTCCCTTGTCGATGATCGCCATGCGCCCGCAAAGATCGGAGACGTCCGACACGATGTGCGTCGACAGGATGACGATCACGTTCTCGCCGATTTCGGCGAGCAGGTTGTGAAAGCGCACACGCTCTTCGGGATCGAGTCCCGCGGTCGGCTCGTCGACGATGACGAGCCGCGGATTGCCGAGCAGCGCCTGCGCGATGCCGAAGCGTTGTCGCATGCCGCCCGAGAATCCGCCGAGCGCCTTCTTGCGCACGTCGTAGAGGTTCGTCTGGCGAAGGAGCGTCGTCACTACGTCGCGTCGCTCGCGCGCGTCGGCGATGCCCTTGAGCCGCGCGAGATGATCGAGCAGGTCAAGCGCGGATACCTTCGGATAAACGCCGAAATCCTGCGGCAGATAGCCGAGCATGCCGCGCACGGCCGCCTTGTCGCGA
>DATGGP010000044.1:0-66842 GCA_035308425.1 Casimicrobiaceae bacterium
TCGATGATGTTGCCGGTGCTCCAGAGCGCGTCCGAACCACAGATCTCGCGCACGAAGCGCTCCAGGAGCTGCGTTCCCTGCGTGGTATGGGTCACCTCGGGATGGAACTGCACACCGTAGAAGCGACGCTGCTCATCGCTCATGGCCGCGTAGGGAATGGCAGGGGTGGCGGCGGTCGCGGTGAATCCCGGTGGCAGCCGCGCCACGCTATCGCCGTGGCTCATCCAGACATCCAGCAGTGCCTGTCCTGAGGGGTTTCTGCGATCGGCCAGCCCATCGAGAAGTCGCGTGCTGGCATTGACGATGACCTCCGCGTAGCCGAACTCGCTTTCGCTCGAGCCGATGACCTCGCCGCCGAGCTGCTGTGCCATGGTCTGCATGCCGTAGCAGATGCCGAGTACGGGGACGCCGAGCGTGAACACCGCCTCGGGAGCCTTCGGCGGATTCGCGTCGGTAACCGATTCCGGGCCGCCGGAGAGGATCACTCCCCGCGGCCGAAAATCGCGGACTTGCGCATCGGTGATGTCCGAGGGATGGATCTCGCAGTAAACGCCGAGCTCGCGTACGCGACGGGCGATGAGCTGCGTGTACTGCGCGCCGAAGTCGAGAATCAGGATTGTGCAGTGTGATGCAACGGTCATGGCGCGTTCACCGTCGAAAAAAGGGGCCACGCTCGATTTTCGTTCGTCCGAAAATCGAGCCTGGCCCCTTTTTTCTATTCGACGCGGTAATTCGGCGCCTCCTTCACGATCTGCACGTCGTGTACGTGCGACTCGCGCATTCCGGCCGACGTGATCTCGACGAACTCGGCGCGCGTCGAAAGCTCGCGGATCGTCGGACAGCCGCAATACCCCATCGCGGCACGCACGCCCCCCATCAATTGCTGGATCACGTTCGCGAGCGATCCCTTGTACGGCACGCGCCCCTCGATGCCTTCCGGAACGAGCTTTTCCGCAGCGCCCTCGCCCTCCGAATCCTGGAAATAGCGATCGGCGCTGCCCGTTTGCATCGCGCCGATCGAGCCCATGCCGCGATAGCTCTTGTATGACCGGCCCTGGTAGAGCTCGATTTCGCCGGGCGACTCTTCGGTGCCCGCAAAGAGACTGCCGAGCATGACGCCGGAAGCGCCGGCGGCGATCGCCTTCGCGATGTCGCCCGAATAGCGGATGCCGCCGTCGGCGATCACCGGAACGTCGCCCGGCGAGATGCCCGCGAGTGCATCCTGAATCGCGGAAATCTGCGGCACGCCCACGCCCGCGACGATGCGGGTCGTGCAGATCGAGCCGGGACCAATGCCAATCTTCACGCCATCCGCGCCGTGATCGACGAGCGCTTTCGCGCCTGCCGCCGTCGCGACGTTGCCGCCGATCACCTGCACCTGCGGATAACGCTTCTTCACCGCCTGCACGCGGTCGAGCACGCCCTGCGAATGACCATGCGACGTGTCGACGACGATCACGTCCACGCCCGCTCCGACGAGCGCTTCGACGCGCGCATCGGTGTCGTCGCCCGTGCCGACGGCGGCGCCGACGCGCAATCGACCGAGGTCATCCTTGCACGCGATCGGATGCTCGGTCGATTTCAGAATGTCCTTCACCGTGATGAGCCCGCGCAATTCGTGCTCTCGATTGATGACGAGAACGCGCTCGAGTCGATGGCGGTGCATCAGCGCTTTCGCGGCTTCGAGATCGGTGCCCTCCGGAACCGTAACGAGCTTCTCCGCGCGCGTCATGATCTCGGCGACCGGCTGGTCGAGATTCGTCTCGAAGCGCAGGTCCCGGTTGGTGACGATGCCGACGACCTTGCGTCCTTCGACGACCGGCAACCCGGAGATCCGATACTGCTGGGTGAGCGCAAGCACCTGCCGCACCGACATCGACGGCGGAATCGTGATCGGGTCCTTCACGACGCCGCTCTCGAAGCGCTTGACCTTCGCGACCTCGGCCGCCTGGCGCGCGGGCGGCATGTTCTTGTGCACGATGCCGAGCCCGCCCTCCTGCGCGATCGCAATCGCGAGGCGCGCTTCGGTGACCGTGTCCATCGCCGCAGAAAGCAGCGGAATGTTGAGCGAAATCGAACGGGTTGCGCGGGTTGCGAGGGAAACGTCGCGGGGAACGACGCTGGAGTGGGCGGGAACGAGCAGGACGTCGTCGAAAGTCAACGCCTTGCGGGCGACGCGCATCGATTTCTCCTTGTCGCAAAAATGGATTATACCGGGGCTCGTTACGCGATCTGGCGTCCTCCTGCTCCCCATGCGGGCGAATCGGCCCGCGATTGCGGCCGCCGTACCGATCGCGCGACAACTGGCCGTGTCGGCACGGGCTCGGCCACATGTTAGATTGACGGGCGCACAAGCGCCGGGTAACTTGCCAATGTCATAAAAGCACCAGGACAGGCTATGTCACGCCCCTCGCTGTTGGCGTTCGCCCTTGCGTTGGTTGCCATCGGCTACGCGGCAGCCGCCTCCGCCGCGCTCTACAAGTGGACCGATGCGCAGGGGCGCGTGGTCTATTCCGATCAGCCGCCGAACGCCGACGTCAAAACCGAGCAGTTGCGCGGTGCGCCGCCACCCGCCAATCCGAACGCCGCCAAGGAGCTTGCGCAGCGCGACGCCGACTTCAAGAAGCGAAAGGCCGACGCCGAAGCCGCGAACGCGAAAGTCGCCAGGGAGCAGGCGACGAGCGAGCAGCGCAAGGAGAGTTGCGCGCAGGCGCGCGGCAACCTGAAGCAACTCGCGGAAAGCCAGCTCGCGCTCTACCGCTACAACGAAAAGGGCGAGCGCGAGATCATGGATGACGACGCGCGGGCGCGTGAGCGCGCGAAGCTCAACGCGTTCATCCGCGACAACAAGTGCCCGACCTAACGGGCGCGCTTCCCCGGAACCCGGATCCAGCCGCCCGCGCGGCCGCCTGTCTCGCCTGACGGCGCTTGCCGCTTCGCCATCGCTCGCTGAAACGCGGGGCGCTGCTAGAAACGCGCGACGTAATCGCGAATGCCTTGATCGATTCGTTCCTCGAAGCCCAGGAACCGCGCGAGGCCGAGCGCCCATCCGCACGAGGTCTCCGCGGCGGTGAAGATCTTCGCGAGACGTTCAACGCAGATTGCGGCTCGACCACCATAGCGACAGGCCGAGTGCGACCACGACCAAACACGCCGCGACCATCGTCATGAGCGAGGTCACCTCGACGTTCTTGCGCTCGAGCACGAATTTCGTGTTCAGATTGCGGTACACCTTGCGCAAATCCGCCGCCGTCGACGCGTTGAAGTATTCCGCGCGCGTGACGTCGGCCACGGCCTTCAGCGTCTCCTCGTCGAGGCGCACGTAAACCGACCAGCCCTCGAAACCGATCAGGCCCCCTGCCGCGGTGCCGAAGCCGACCGTGAAGACGCGCACACCGCGATCGGCCGCGAGCTTCGCCGCGTCGAGCGGGTCGGGCCCGGTGGTGCGCCGGCCATCGCTCATCAGGATGATCACCGAGTTCGTGTTCGAGCCGGGGGCGACTGGCTTGAACGGCTTCGGCGGCGCCTTGGGCCGCGGATCGAGCCTGCGCGAATTGCCGGGGCCGCCATAGAAGCCGCCGGGAAACGTCAGCGCTTCGAGGTCGATGCCAGCATCGGGAAAGAGCGTTGCGAGCGCGACGTAAAGCGCGCTGCCGGTAGCCGTCCCCCGCTGCAGCTCGAAGCGATCGATCGCCTCGAGCAGCTTCTCCTTGTCGTCGGTCGGCGGTTGCACGAGCGCGGCGTTACCTCCGAACGCGACGATGCCAATCCGCGCATTGGGCGGCCGCTCCTCGACAAACGATTTCGCGGCGATCTGTGCCGCCGTCATTCGATTGGGATCGACGTCGGTCGCGCCCATGCTGAGCGAGACGTCGATCGCGAGAATGATCGTCTGCTGCTGCGACGGCAGCGTGACGAGCGCCGTCGGCCGCGCGAGCGCGACGATCATTACGATCAGCGACAGCAGAAGAAGCGCCGGCGGAAGGTGACGGCGGATGCGATCGGCCGGTCCGAGCGCCGCCTTGACGACGTCGAGGCTCGAATACGTGACCGCGCCCTTCTTGCGCCGTCGCAGCCAGACGACATACAAGCCGAGGAGCAGCGGCACCGCGAGCAACAGCCACAGCATCTGCGGCCAGAGGAATTTCATGTCGTTCGCGCCGGGCCGCCCCAAGCGAATGACTGCTCTCCCTCCGGGGGCAGCGAGCCGAGCGAGCGTGGGGGTCGTTTCATCCGGTGGTCAGGTCTTGCAGTTCGGCCGCATGCAGCGTATTGGCGAGAAGCGTGGCGATCGTCATCGGTCCGACACCGCCCGGCACCGGCGTGATCCACGACGCGCGTTCGCGCGCGCTCTCGAAATCGACGTCGCCGACCAGTGTGCCGTCATCGCCGCGATTGATGCCGACGTCGATGACGATCGCGCCTTCGCGGATCCAGTCGCCCTGCACGAATTTCGGCTTGCCCATCGCCGCGACCACGATGTCCGCCTGCCGGACGAGGCCCGGCAGGTCGCGCGTTGCCGAATGGCAAATCGTCACCGTGCAGCGGGCCATCAATAGCTCGAGCGCCATCGGGCGCCCGACGATGTTCGATTGCCCGATGATGACCGCGTGCTTGCCCGCGAGCAATTCGCCGGTGGTCGCGAGGAGCTGCATGCATCCGTACGGCGTGCACGGACGAAGCGTGGGCATGCGCAGAACGAGCCGTCCGACGTTGTACGGATGGAAGCCATCGACATCCTTTCGCGGATCGATCCGCTCGATCACGCGCTCGGCCGCGATTTGCGACGGCAACGGCAACTGCACGAGGATGCCGCTCACGGCCCGGTCCGCGTTGAGACGATCGATGGTCCGCAAAAGTTCGTCCTGTGACGCGGTCGGCGGAAGATCGGTCGCGAACGAACGCATGCCGACCGCTTCGGTCGTCCTGCGCTTGTTGCGTACGTAGATTTGCGACGCCGCGTTTTCGCCGACCAGCACCACGGCGAGCCCCGGCGCCGGCCGCCCCCCCTCGGCGCGTGCGGCAACGCGCGCCCGAATGTCGTCGGTCACGCGTGAGGCGGTGAGCTTGCCGTCGAGAATGCGCGCGGGCATCGCGAGGATTTCAAGGATCGCCCGGTTAGAATCGGACCGGTGATCGGCGACGCTATTCTAGCGGCAATCGAGGCGCGGCTTGCGCGCGCGGGCGCCGTGCCCGACGACGGCTTTCGGCGCTTCGTGGCAGGCGGCGTCACCGTCGGCGTCATCGATGATCGCCGCGTCGAGCGACTCGCGCGCTTCGACTGCTTCGACGTTTCCCGGGGCGCCGTTTCTCTCGATGCGCGGCTTGCGACGCAGGATGCGCGCACGAAGGCGATGGCCGACGTTGCCGCGACGTTACGAAGCGAGGGTGCGTTGCCGGCGTGGCGCGATGAAGCTTATGCCGTGGCCGGCGCGTTTGGCGAGACGCCGCTATTCCTGATCGAGCGCGGCGCCGCGCGCTATTTCGGCGTCGTCACCTACGCCGCGCACGTCAACGGCATCATGCGCGACGGCGCAACCACGATGATGTGGCTTGCGAAGCGCAGCCATAACAAGGCGGTTGATCCGGGACTCCTGGACAATCTCGTCGGCGGCGGTATCGCGGCGACGCTTCGCGTCGACCAAACCGTGGTCAAGGAGGCATGGGAAGAAGCGGGCATCCCGGCATCGCTCGCCCGTTGCGCGCGGCCCGCGGGCCTAGTGTGTTCGCGCCGGCCGATGTTCGACGGCCTGCAGCGCGAGGTCCTGTTCGTGCACGACCTCACGCTCCCTGTGGATTTCGTGCCGCAAAATCAGGACGGTGAAGCGATCGAGCATCGCCTCGTGACGCTGGAGGATGCGGCGCGGACGATCGCCGTCGATACCGGCGACAACGAGGTCACCGTCGAATCAAGCCTCGCAGTGCTCGACTACCTCATCCGTCAAGGAGAAATTCGCCCCGATCAACCGCACTATGTGCGGCTGGCGGGGCTTTTGCACCAGCACCTCTGAACTGGGGGCTACGACGTCAGTGCCGACCGACCTGGTTGCCGATCACGCCGCCCACGACCCCACCGACCGCGGCACCGCCGACATCCCCGGTCACGCCCGCGCCAAGCGCGGTGCCCACTCCCGCGCCGACGACCGTGTCGCGATCGCGCTCGCTCATCCCCGCGCATGCAGCAAGGTTCGCCGCGAGTATCGCACAAAGCAGCCATTTTGCCGTTCGCTTCATCGAAGACCTCCGTAACGCGCGCAACCATCGTTGGCCGCGCTTTCAACGTGACGAGGTCACTATGCATTCCCGGCGTGGCACGGGGTAGCGAGCGGCAGCCGAAAAGGGTGTCGGCCATCGGCCGACGAGATCGCTATGCCGCGGCGCTTGCGGCAGCCGCCGCGGGCATCACCCGCTCGATCCGCATCTCGCGCAGCGTATCGCGCACGGCGTTCACTGCCTGCCGAATCTCCTCGGGCCCGATGGCGCCGATGCAGCCGACGCGGAAAGTCTCGACCCGCGTGAGCTTGCCCGGATAGAGGATGAAACCCTTGTCGCGCACGCGGTCGTAGAACTCGCGGAAGGTGTAGCGCGAATCGGCCGGCGCATGCAACGTGACGATGATGGGCGCCTGGATCGCCGGATCGAGGAACGGCCGGAAGCCGAGCTCCTTCATGCCCGCGACGAGCATGTCGCAATTGCGCGTGTAACGCAAAAGCCGGGCGGGCGAGCCGCCCTCGGCTGCGTGCGCGTCGAGCGCGGCTGCGAACGCGGCGACGACGTGCGTTGGCGGCGTGTAGCGCCACTGCGTCGTCTTCTCCATGTATTGCCACTGGTCGTGCAAGTCGAGCGACAGCGACGAGCAGTTGCCCGCGCTCTCCTCGAGCGCCGCGCGCCGCGCGATCACGAAGCCCATGCCCGGCGGCCCTTCGATGCACTTCCCCGACGCGGCGACCAGCGCCTCGAACGGAATTGCCTGCGCGTCGATCGGCAATGCACCGAACGAGCTCATCGCATCGACGATCAGCCGCTTGCCATGCCGGGCGATGACCGCCGCGATGTCGGCGAGCGGATTGAGGATGCCCGTCGACGTCTCGCAATGAACGAGACCGACGTGCGTGACCGAAGGATCGTCGGTGAGCAAACGCTCAACATCGGCCGCCTTCGTTTGCACGTCCTCGGCCGTCTCGAACACCGAGACGCGCCGACCCATCATCTGCGCGAGCTTCGCGAGCCGCTTGCCGTATGCGCCGTTGATCAGCACGAGCAGATGACCGTCGCGCGGCACGAGCGTGTTGACGGCCGCTTCGACCGAGAACGTGCCGCTTCCCTGCATCGGCACGCAGACGTGCGATTGTTGCGCGGAGACGATGTCGAGCAGTTGCCCGCGCACCGTCGCGGTGATCGAATTGAACGCCGAATCCCACGAGCCCCAATCCCGCAGCATCGCGACCTTCGTCGGCAACGATGTCGTGAGCGGCCCGGGCGTCAGGAGGATCGGATCGCGGCTTACGTTGGGCATGGTGATGTTCCTCGTGTCTAGATCTTCGGTTCCGGCTCATCTCACCGACGCGCGCGTCGGAATGTGCGACAGTCCGACGAGCACGATCGCCGTGCTGGCCGCGAGGACCATCGTCAGCGCGGCCGCGTCGAAGATCGCGCCGCGATCGGACAACGCGAAGATGCCGACGGGCATCGTCACCCAGCCGGGCGGATAGACCATCACCGTAGCCCCGAGCTCGCCCATCGAAAGCGCGATGCTCAAGCTGAACGCGGCGATCAGGTAAGGCGTAACGAGCGGGAGTGTCACGCGCCGGAGTCGATAGAACGGACGCGCACCGAGGCTTTCGGCCACCTGCTCGAAATCGACCGGCAGGCGCGCGAGCCCCGCCGAAACGTTGCCATACGTGAACGCGGACACGAGCACGAAGTGCGCGGTCAGCACGATCAGCGTCGTGCCGTTCAGAAGCACCGGCGGTCGGCTGAACGCAACCAGGAGCCCGAGCCCCACCGACACCGACGGCACCGCGCTCGGGATGAAGAACACGGCGTCGAGGAAGCGCTTCGACACGCGGCGATGTCGCCGCAGCGCGAGCGCCGCCCAGGTGCCGCTTACGAGCGCGACGGCGCTCGCCGCGAACGCGGTCGCGAGGCTCACGCGCAACTGGTCGAACGAATCGCCGCGGAGCGCGTTCGCGTAATGCTCGAACGTGAGGAGAGTCGGCAACACACCGTTCCATTGTCCGGCGATGCTCGCGAGCGCGATCACCCCGATCGGCAGCCCGTAAAGCAGCGCGAAGAGCGCCAACGCGAGCGTCCACGTCAACGCGCGCCCGCCGTTAGACCAGACCAGCACGGCGGCCTCCGAACGTCGCCACGACGTAGCGATAAAGCGAATAGAGGGCGATCGACAGCGCGACGTTGACGACGGCGATCACGCATGCCGTCGTGTAATCGAACTGCTGGATCGCCTTGTCGTAGATCAGAAGCGGCAGCGTGATCACGTCCTTCGCGCCGATGAAGAGCACGATGCCGAATTCGTTGACGGTCAACAGCAGGCACAGGCTGCCGCCCGCGACGAGCGCGGGCAGCGCCGCCGGCAGGATGATCCTGCTCACGATGCGAAGCGGCCGCGCACCGAGGCTCGCGGCGACCTCGATCTGCGATGCATCGATCAGCGAGAACGCGGCGAGCAGCGGGCGCATCACGAACGGCGTGTAAACGGTAACCTCCGACAGGATGACGCCCCACTGCGAATAGAGGAAATCGACCGGCGGAAGGTCGCGATGCATGAGCGCCATCAGCGATTCGTTCAGCATGCCGGCCGAGCCGTAGATGAACGTGAACGCGAGCGCGACGAGAAACGTCGGCAGCGCGATGAACGTGTCGATCATCCGCGCAAGGAAGCGGCTCCCGGGGAACGGCGTGAACGCGATCAGCACCGATAACACGAAACCGAGCACAAGGCATCCGGCGGTCGCGGAAAGCGCGATCGTCAGCGTGTTGCGGATCGCGTGCCGGAATTCGGCGGATGACATCACCGCCGCGAATTTGGCGAACGACAGCGCGCCGGCGTCACCGCCGAGCGCCTGGCGCGCGATGAGCGCGAGCGGGAAGAAAAACAGCGCCGCGAGGATCAGAAGCGGCGGCGCGATCCACAATCCTTTCGCGTTCCATTCCACGCCGGCACGCGTGGGCGCGCCGATCGCGAGATCAGCCACGAACGGCGGTCTCCGGAACGAGCGTTGCGTGCGTCGCGCTGAAATGCACGGTGAGTCGCGCACCGGGCGCGGGTGGCTCGTGCATCGGCGGACAGGACAGCCGCACCACGTTGCCGAGCACGTCGAGCTCGACGTTCTGCATGTCGCCCTGCCACTGAACGCTCTTCACGATGGCAGCGAGCATATTGCTCGCCTCCTCTGTCGGCGACAACCTGAGCTCGTGCGGGCGCACGCACAGAAGACACGCGCCGCCGTCCGGCAGGCCATGGTGATTTCGCGCCATGAGCGCGCCGTCGCCGAAGCGCACGCGCGCCATGCCGTCGCCAACGGGCGAAAGCGCTTCCACGGGCAGCAAATTCGCGCGACCGAGGAATTCGGCGGAAAAGCGATTGGGCGGATAGCGATACAGCGATTGCGCGTCGCCGAATGCGCACAGCCTGCCGTCGCGCATGATGCCGATGTGATCGGCGAGCGTCAGCGCTTCGGTCTGATCGTGCGTCACGTAGAGGACGGTCAGCGTCGGCAGATCGCGATGCAGCCGCGCGAGCTCGTCGAGCATCGAGCGTCGGATCTGCGCGTCGAGCGCGGACAGCGGCTCGTCGAGCAAGAGCACCTGCGGGCGGATCGCGAGCGCGCGTGCGATCGCCACCCGCTGCTGCTGCCCGCCGGATAGCTCGCGCGGGAAACGTTTCGCATAGCTCGCCATGCCGACGAGCCGCAGGCATTCCGGCACGCGTTCCCGGATAACCTCTGCCCTGACGCCGCGCGCGCGAAGGCCGAACGCGACGTTCTCCTCCGCACGCATATGCGGGAACAGCGCATAGTTCTGCACGACCATGCCGATGTTGCGCGCATGCGGCGCGACGTTCGTCACGTCGCGCGTACCGATCGTGATGCGGCCCCGAATCGGCCGCACGAATCCCGCGACTGCACGAAGCGCCGTCGTCTTGCCGGAGCCCGACGGACCAATCAGCGCGACGATCTCGCCGGGATTGACGACGAGCGACAGCGCATCGAGAACGACGAGACCGCCGTAGGCGACGGTCACGTCGTCGAAACCGATGCCGCTGCTGTTCGCTTCGCGGCTCGCGAGGGTCGCGCCCGCGCGAGATGGCGTCGCTATCGCGGCGGCCGTACCGACGAGTTCGGCCGGCATCGGTTTAAGCGCGAAAATCAGTTGCTCGAGATGGCCTTGTTGTACGCGGCGACGTCGCTTTGAAGATCGGAAAGCACCTGCGCCCAGTCCGGTTGCCAGATCTCGACGCCTTCGAGCATTGCGTTCAGCTTCTTGAAGTTCTCGTCGGTCGGATGCACGTCGGTACGCACCGGGAAGCCCTGCGCGACCGAGCTCACTTCCTCCTGCGCGGGCTTGGAGAGCAGGAAGTCGATCAGCTTCCTGCCGTTCTCGGCGTGCGGCGCGTTGGCGACGAGGCCGATGTAGTACGGCAGCGCGAACACCGATTTCTTTCCGTTCGGGCCGGCGGGGAAGAACACCTGCACGTTCGGGTTGCTGCGCATCTGCGCGAGATTCATCTGCATGTCGCCATTGGCGACGTAGATCTCGCCCTTGTTCACGAGCGCGGTCAGCTTGCCGGTGGACGCTGAAGGCCCGAGGTTGTTGACCTGGAGCTTGCGCAGGTAATCGAGGCCTGCCTGCTTGCTGCCGAACGCATGGAATGCCTGCAGCATGAGCGCCGTCCCGTCACCGGCCTGGCCTGGCGTCGAGTACTGGATCTTCTTGCGGAATTTCGGATCGAGCAGATCCTCGTAGGTTTTCGGGGCATCCTTGAGCGCCGCCTTGTTGTAGATGAAGTTCGGATAGTTGTTCATCAGCACGACGTAGAGGCCTTTCGGATCCTTGTCGCCCGTGCCGATCTTGTCCGCTTCCTTCGGCGTGTAGGCTTGCAGCAGCCCGTCGGCCGCGGCGCGCTGCATGAACGGCGGCAGCGTGACGAGCACGTCGGCCTGCGTGTTCGATTTCTCCTTCGCGATGCGGTCGGCGACGCCGCTCGACCCGGCCTCGATGTACTGCACCTTGATGCCGGTCGCCTTCGTGAACGCGTCGAACTGGTCGCCGAACCAGCTCGGATTGCCGTCGTGCAGCCCGTCGGCTGCGTAGATCGTCACCACCTGCTGCGCGAGCGCGGCGCCGCCGAAAGCGCCAAGCGCGATCGCGACGATCATCGTCAATGTCGACTTCATGGATCTCCTCCCGAAAATCATCGAGTGTGGGTAAGGTCGCCCGCAGCGCCTATCCATCGAGGCCACGGACATCGTTTGCAAAACGCGGCGTGCATCTTATCGCGCAAAGCGCGCGAGGTCTTGCAAGCCCATCCTGTCGCGGTCGAGTTTCGTCGTCCGAGTGTCGTCGTCCGAGCGACGTTTCTCGGGCCCCGCGGTTGCAGATTGTTGACAATCTACAACCAACAGTCAATAATCGCAACGATGTTCAAGTCCGATTCCGACGCGCCGCGGGACGGCGCGCGGGCTACGAGCGAAGCGCGGCTCATGCGCGACGCCTCGCGGGCCGTGACCAGCGCGGCCAACGCCCCGCTTCCGCGCGCCGACGGCGCCCGCCGTCGCACTGTCGGCGACGACCATCCGATCGCGCTGATCCAGTCGAACTCGCTGCCGGCGCTCGTGCAGCGCGAGCTCGAACGGATGATCCTCGCGGGCGACCTGCCCGCCGGCTCGCAGCTTCGCGAAACCGAGGTCGCGACAATGCTCGGCGTCTCCCGCGGGCCGGTGCGCGAAGCGTTTCGCGCGCTCGAGGAATCGGGCCTCGTTCGCCTCGAGAAGAATCGCGGCGTGTTCGTACGGCAGATCACGATCGACGAGGCCGACGAGATCTTCGAGCTTCGCGCCGTGCTCGACGAATTTGCCGGTCGGCGCGCGGCGCAGAAGGCCACGCCCGCCCAGGTCGGCGAGCTTCGCGCGCTCGTCGAGCGGATGGAAAAGGCCGTCGCGCGCGGCGACGTCGATACCTATCACGCGACCAACGTCGCGTTTCACGACCGCATCATCGAACTCGCCGGCAATCCCAAGCTGACGTTCGTCTACCGGCGGCTCGTCAACGAATTGCACCTGCACCGGCGCGCCGCGCTGGCGCAGACCGGCATCCTTCCCGTCTCGATGAATGAGCATCGGACGATCGTCAATCACATCGCGGCGCGTCAGCCCGCGGCCGCCGGCCGCGCGCTTTATCAGCACGTCATGGCGAGCCGCGAGCGCGTTCACCATACCGGCGCGGCGCCGCTTTCGCGCGCGAGGAAATCGGCACGATGAGCGAGCGTTCACCGAAGGAAACGGTGGAAGTCAACGGACGCCGCTATCGCTGGCCTTCGCGCCCGCTCGTCGTCGTCTGCGTCGACGGCTGCGAGCCCGACTACGTGACGGAAGCGATCGAGGCCGGCAGTGCGCCGTGGTTCGCGAGCCTCGACGGCCGCGGCACGTGCCTTACGGCCGACTGCGTCGTGCCGTCATTCACGAACCCGAACAACCTGTCGATCGTCACCGGTGCTCCGCCGTCGGTGCACGGGATCTGCGGCAACTATTTCTACGATCCCGACGCCGGCGCCGAGGTGATGATGAACGACCCGAAATATCTTCGGGCCGGCAGCATCCTCGCCGCTTTCGCCGATGCGGGCGCGAGCGTCGCGGTCGTCACCGCCAAGGACAAGCTTCGGGCGCTCCTCGGCCATCGCCTGAACGGCCTCTGCTTTTCGGCCGAGCGCGCCGACAAGGTGACGCGCGCGGACAACGGCATCGACGACGCGCTCGGCCTCGCCGGCATGGCGCTTCCGTCCGTCTATAGCGCCGAGCTGTCCGAGTTCGTGTTCGCCGCCGGCTGCGCGCTGATGGAGCGCGAACGACCCGACATCATGTACCTGTCGACGACCGACTACGTCCAGCACAAGCACGCGCCGGGAACGCCAGCCGCGAACGCCTTCACCGGCATGCTCGACCGCTATCTCGCGCGGCTCGACGCGGTGGGCGCCACCGTCGTCGTCACCGCGGATCACGGGATGAACCCGAAGACCGATGCGCTCGGTCGCCCGAACATCGTCTTCCTGCAGGACATCCTGGACGCGGCCTACGGCGAGGACGCGACCCGCGTGATCCTGCCGATCACCGATCCTTACGTCGTTCACCACGGTGCGCTCGGGTCGTTCGCCACGGTGTACATCAATGGTCGGCTCGGCCTCGACGATGTTCGCGCGCGCATCGCCGGCCTGCGCGGCATCGACCTGGTGCTGTCGCGCAAAGAAGCCTGCGACCGGTTCGAGCTGCCGGAAAACCGCGTCGGCGATTTCGTCGTCATCTCCGAACGGCTGACGGCCATCGGCAGCCGAAGGACACGTCACGATCTGTCCGGCCTCGACGCGCCGCTGCGCTCGCACGGCGGGCTCTCGGAGCAGCGCGTGCCGCTGATCGCGAATCGACCCGCACCCGATCTTCCCGAGCGCCGCTGGCGCAATTTCGACGCGTTCGATCTCGGGCTCAATCATCTGGCCTGAGCAACTTCGCGCTCGCACACTCCCTGCTTGAAGGTCCTTTCGAAATGCTGACCGCCACCAAGGCCTCTTCCGCTCCCGCCCCGCTCGACGAAAGCATGCGCATTGCCGGCGAACGCGTGCGTAGCGCGCGCAAGCTCGAAGTCCACAATCCTTTCACCGGGGAGGTCGTCGGCACCGTGCCACGCGCGAGCGTCGACGACATCCGCCGCGCGTTTTCGATCGCACGCGCGTACAAGCCGACGCTCACGCGCTTCGAGCGCTACGAGATCTGCCGCAAAGCGGCGGAAATCATCGCCGCGCGGCAGGCGCAGCTTTCGGACCTGATCACCGCCGAGTGCGGCATCTGCAAGAAGGACTCGCTCTACGAAGCGGGCCGCGCGCGCGACGTGTTCACGTTCGCCGGCAACGCGGCGTTGCAGGACGACGGTCAGATCTTCTCGTGCGACCTGACCCCGCACGGCAAGTCGCGCAAGGTCTACACGCTGCGTGAGCCCTTGCTGGGCGTCATCTCGGCGATCACGCCGTTCAACCATCCGCTGAACCAGGTCGCGCACAAGATCGCTCCGTCGATCGCGACCAACAATCGGATGGTGCTGAAGCCGACCGAGAAGACGCCGCTGTCGGCGCTCGCGCTCGCGGACATCCTCTACGAGGCGGGCCTGCCGCCGCCGATGTTCTCCGTCGTCACCGGTGACCCACGCGAGATCGCCGACGAAATGCTGACGAACGCCGACGCCGATCTCATCACGTTTACGGGCGGCGTCGCGGTCGGCAAGTACATCGCGGCCAAGGCAGTCTACAAGCGGCAGGTGCTGGAACTCGGCGGCAACGACCCCATCATCGTCATGGAAGACGCCGACCTCGACGAGGCGGCGACGCTCGCGGCGACCGGCTCGTACAAAAATTCAGGGCAGCGCTGCACCGCCGTAAAGCGGATGCTCGTGCACGAAGCGGTCGCCGACGAATTCGTCGAGAAGCTGCTTGCACGAACGCGTACATGGACGTACGGCGACCCGTTCGATCCGAAGGTCGACATGGGCACGGTGATCGACGAGGCGGCCGCGAAGCAGTTCGAAGACAAGGTCGATGCGGCCGTCGCGCGAGGCGCGCGCCTCTTGTACGGCAACAAGCGCGAAGGCGCGCTCTATTCGCCCACGGTGCTCGACCGTGTGACCCCGGAAATGGATGTCGTGCTCACCGAAACATTCGGGCCGGTGTCGCCGGTGGTCCGCTTCCGCGATATCGACGACGCGATCCGCATTTCCAATTCGACGGCGTATGGCCTCTCGTCGTCGGTGTGCACCAATCGGCTCGACTACATCACGCGCTTCGTACGCGAGCTTCAGGTCGGCACCGTCAACGTGCGCGAAGTGCCGGGCTATCGCCTCGAGCTCACGCCCTTCGGGGGCATCAAGGATTCAGGACTCGGGTACAAGGAAGGCGTGCAGGAGGCGATGAAGAGCTTCACGAACGTCAAGACTTATTCACTGCCGTGGTAGGAAAGGCGGGACGGGAGGCGAGGGACGAGGGATGAGCGTGGCCAGACGGACGCTCGCGTAGGCACTCTCATCCCTCGCCCCTCGCCCCCCGTCCCGGGTTTATGCAAACGCTACTAAACCTCCTCGCCGGCGTCTCCCTGCTCGTCTGGGGCACGCACATCGTGCGCGGCGGCATCCTGCGCATGTACGGCGGCGAGCTCCGGCGCGTGCTTCGGCGGAGCGTGTCGAAGCGCGTCTCTGCGTTCTTCGCGGGGCTCGGGGTCACCGCGCTGCTCCAGAGCAGCACCGCCGCGGCGCTGATCGTCGCGTCGTTCGCGGGCCAGGGCCTGATCGGCACTGCGCCCGCGCTCGCCGTGATGCTCGGCGCCGACGTAGGCACCGCCGTCGTCACGGTCCTGCTCTCGTTCGACCTGTCGTGGCTCGCGCCGCTACTCATCTTCAGCGGGATCGTTCTTTATCTGTCCGCACAGGCGAGCGCGGGCGGCCGCTTCGGCCGCATCCTGATCGGCCTCGGGCTCATCATGTTCGCACTGCAATGGATCGGCGTCGCCGCGCATCCGATCGTGCAGGCGGCAGGTGTCAAGGTGATTTTCGCTTCGCTCACCGGCGACGTCATGCTCGACATGCTGGTCGCGGCGCTCTTCACGGTGCTCTGCTATTCGAGCCTCGCCGTCGTGCTGCTCGTCGCGACATTTGCTTCGCTGCACGTCATCGCGCTGCCAGTCGCGCTCGGTCTCGTGCTGGGCGCGAACCTCGGCAGCGGGGTCCTCGGCATGCTGTCGACGCTTCGCGCGGCGCCCGAGGCGCGCCGCGTCACGCTCGGCAATTTCCTTTTCCGCGTGATCGGCTGCATGCTCGCGGTTCCGCTCGCTGGCCATCTCGACGAGTGGATCGGCGGCCTCGGTCTCGATCCGGCGCGCGAGGTCGTGCTGTTCCACCTGGGCTTCAACGTCGCGATCGCGGTCCTGCTGCTCTACTGGACCGAGAAGATCGCGAAGATCGCGGAGCAACTGCTCCCCGCGCGCCCGGCGTCGGAGGACCCGGCGAAGCCGCGTCATCTCGATCCATCGGCGCTCGACACGCCGAGTCTCGCGATCTCGTGCGCCGCGCGCGAAGCGATGCGCATCGGCGACGTGGTCGAGCAAATGCTCGCGGGGATGCTGCGCGTGCTGCGCACGAACGATCGCACGCTCGCCGAGCGGCTGCGCAAGATGGACGACGTCGTCGACGAGCTCTACACGGCGGTAAAGCTCTATCTCGCGCAGATTCCGCGCGAAGCGCTCGAGCAGCGCGAAGGCCGGCGCTGGGCCGACATCGTCTCGTTCACGATCAACATGGAACAGGTCGGCGACATCATCGAGCGCATCCTGACCGATCTCGAAGACAAGAAGATCGACAAGGGGCGCAACTTCTCCGAGGCCGGCATGGCGGAGATCTGCGATCTGCATGCGCGATTGATCGCGAACCTGCGGCTCGGGCTTTCGGTGTTCCTCAACGGCGATCTCAAGCAATCGCAGGAACTGCTCGCGCAGAAGGTGCTGTTCCGTGATCTCGAGCGCGCTTACGCGAACTCGCACCTCGGACGCCTTGCGGGCAACACCGTCGAAAGCATCGAGACGTCGTCGCTGCATCTCGACCTGATCTCCGATCTGCGCCGGATCAATTCGCACATCTGCTCGATCGCCTACCCGATCCTCGAGGAAGCCGGCGTGCTCGCGCGGACGCGCCTCAAGACCGACCAGACGATCGCGGCGCCCGCCGTACCGCAGGCCGATCTCGTTCCGCCGCTCGGCGACAGCGGCGCCTGGCAGAAGCGCAAGCCCAAGACCGCATGAGGAGGCGCCCGAGACGGTCGTGCCCGCCCAGGAGCTGACGCTCGGCATCACGCTCGCCGTTCTCCTCGCGGGCATGCTGCACGCCGGATGGAACGCGCTCGTCAAGGGGGCGCCCGGCGGCGATCCGATGCTCGACACCGCATCGGTGGTCGCCGGCTCGTGCGTCTGCGCGTTCGTCGTGCTGCCGTTCCTGCCGTTGCCCGACGCAGCGGCGTGGAAGTTCATCGCCGCGTCGACGGTGATCCATTTCGCCTACTACACGACACTCGCGCACGCGTATCGAACGGGCGACCTGTCGTTCGCGTATCCTCTGATGCGCGGCACTGCGCCGCTGATCGTCGCCGTGCTCGGCATCGCATTTCTGCACGAGCTGCCGACGTTGCACGGCGGCCTCGGCATCCTGCTGATCTGCGCGGGCATCGTCAGTATCGCGTTCGTGCGGCGCGAGCATCATCCGCCCGCCGCCGCGTCCTGGGCGTTTGCGAACGCCGCCGTTATCGCCTCGTACACGCTCGTCGACGGCACCGGCGCGCGGGTCTCGGGCAATTCGGTCGCGTACGTCACCTGGCTGATCGCGATCGAAGGCCTGCCGTTTCTCGCATGGATCGCCCTGCGTCGCGGCGCGGACGCACTCTCGTACGTGCGCCGCGGCTGGCGTCGCGGCTTGCTCGGCGGCGCAGCGAGCCTCGCCGCGTACGGGATCGTGTTGTTCGCGATGACGCGCGCGCCGATCGCCGCGGTTGCCGCACTACGCGAGACGTCGGTGCTGTTCGCGGCCTTGATCGGCGGTGTATGGCTCAAGGAAGGCTTCGGCGCGATGCGGCTGGCGGGCGCCGCAAGCGTGGTCATGGGCGTGGCGGCATTGAAGTTGTAGCATGCCCCTCCCCTCGCACGCACATACCGTCATCATCGGCGGTGGCATCGCCGGCGCATCGGTCGCGTATCACCTCGCGAAGCTCGGCATCGCCGACGTGCTGCTGCTCGAACAGGGCCGTCTCACCTGCGGCACGACGTGGCACGCGGCGGGTCTCATCGGCCAGATGCGCGCCACGCGCAACGCGACGCGCATGAGTCGTTACGGCATCGAGCTTTATTCGACGCTCGAGCAGGAAACGGGACTCGCGACCGGCTGGAAGCAATGCGGCAGCGTGAACGTCGCGAAGACACAGGAGCGGATGACGCTGATGCGCCGCCAGATGGCGCGCGCGCGAAGCTTCGGCGTCGAATTCGAGTGGCTGTCGCCGGCCGACATCGCGAAACGCACGCCGCTTCTTCGCACCGACGACCTCGAAGGCGGCGTGTGGATTCCCGGCGACGGCAAGGCGAACCCGACCGACCTCACGCAGTCGCTCGCGAAAGGTGCACGCATGCGCGGCGCGGGAATCATCGAAGGCGTCCGCGTAACGGGCATCGACACGCACAACGGACGCGTCATCGGCGTGCAGTTCGCCTCTGCTGACCAACGAGGCAGCGTTGCCTGCGAATTCGTCGTCAACTGCGCCGGACAGTGGGCACGCGAGCTCGGCGCACTCGCGAACGTCGCGATTCCGTTACAGCCCGCCGAGCATTTCTATCTCGTCACCGAGCCGATCGAAGGCGTCACGCTCGACATGCCGGTGATCCGCGATCCCGACGGCTATATCTACTTCAAGGAGGAAGTCGGCGGTGTGGTGATGGGCGGCTTCGAGCCGGTCGCCAAGCCATGGAAAGTGCCGCGCATTCCCGACGGCTTCGAGTTCCAGTTGCTGCCCGAGGATTGGGATCACTTCGAGATCCTGATGCATAACGCGCTGCATCGGATGCCGTGCCTCGAGCGCGCGCCGGTGAAGCTGCTTCTGAACGGACCCGAGAGCTTCACGCTCGACGGCAATTTCCTGCTCGGCGAAGCACCGGAGCTTCGCGGTTATTTCGTCTGCGCCGGCTTCAATTCGGCAGGCATCGCGAACGCGGGCGGTGCCGGGCGCCTCGTCGCCGAATGGCTCGTCGCCGGCGAGCCGCCATTCGACGTTTGGGACGTCGACATCCGCCGCTTCGCGCCGATTCACGTCAATCGGCGTCTTCTCGTCGATCGCACGGTCGAGACCCTGGGCCTGCATTACGCGATGCGATGGCCGCGCGAAGAGTTGCAAACGGCGCGACCACTACGCCGCTCGCCGCTCTACGATCGTCTGAAAGACAAGCGGGCCGTGTTCGGCACGAAGAACAATTGGGAGCGCGCGAATTACTTCCTGCCGCCCGGCGCGTCGGAACCGTCGCCGACGCTCGGCAAGCCCGGCTGGTTGCCGTTCGTGCTCGACGAGCAGCGCGCGTGCCGCGAAGAGGTCGTCGTCTTCGATCAGACGTCGTTCGCTAAATTCGTGCTGACAGGCCGCGACGCGATTCGCGTGCTCGAACGCCTCTGTGCGAACCGCATCGACGTGCCGGTCGGACGGATCGTCTACACGGCGCTACTCAATGTGCGCGGCGGTTTCGAAAGCGATCTGACGGTCACGCGCATCGCGCACGACCAGTTTCTCATCCTGACCGGCACGGCGCAGGCCACACGCGACTTCGCCTGGATCACGCGACATATTGGCGATGACGAACATGCGTCGCTCGTCGACGTGACGAGCGGCTGGTCGATCCTGTCGCTGATGGGCCCGCGCGCAGAGCCGCTTCTCGCCGCACTCTCGCTCGACGAGACTGCGATCGAAGCGCTGCCCGGCGTCGTGCGCATGATCGACGTCGGCCATGCGCGCATTCGCGCGGCGCGGGTAAGTTACGTCGGCGGCCACGGTTACGAGCTTTGCGTACCCACCGATCAATGCGCAACGCTCTACGACGCGCTGTGGAGTGAAGGCGCGCGCTTCGGATTGCGCGATGCGGGCTACTACACCATCGATGCGCTTCGCATCGAGGCGGGAAAACGCGCTTGGGGCGCGGATCTTTCGCCGGACGAAACGCCGATCGAGGCCGGGCTCGCGTTCGCCGTCGCGTTCGATAAACACGACTTCATCGGACGCGACGCGCTGCTGGTGCAACGCGAGCATGGCGTTTCGCGACGCCTGGTCCGCTTCACGATCGACGATCCCGACGCGTTTGCATGGGGCGGCGAGCCGCTGCTGATGGACGGACGGCCGGTATCCGAGGTCACGTCGGCCGGATACAGCCGAAAGCTCGGACGAAGCATCGCGTTCGCGTACGCCAAGTCGCGCGGCGATACTCCACTCACCGACGCGATGATCGCCGGTGCTCGTTACGCGATCGACATCGCGGGAATGGAGGTGGATGCGACGCCTATAATGCCGCGATGAACGGCGACCTCGCACGCGACCTCGCAGCCATCGCGGAGCACCTTCGCGCGCGCCGCCCGAGCATTCTCGAAGCGTGGCGTCGGGCGGCGCAGCGCGATCCCGAGATCACGACGTCGACGGCACTGTCGCGGGCGCAGTTCTACGATCACATCCCGGGCCTGCTCGACGCGCTCGACCATCGCCTCGTCGCCGAGCACTTGCGCGAATCGCTCGAAGCGAAGAGGGAGGAGAACGAGAGCGCCGAGGGTCACGGCCTGCAGCGCTGGCAGCAGGGCTACGACGACGCCGAAGTCATGCGCGAGTGGATCGCGCTCAACGCCTGCCTCGGCGACGAGATGGCCGCGTTCGCCGATGCGCATGCGCAAATGCCGCCGTCGAGCATCGCCGAAGGGTGGCGTCGCGTCGCCGATCTGACGATCAACGGCATGAGCGAAAGCGTCGCGCAGTACACTCGCCTCACGCGCGCCGAAGCGGCGAACCGCGTCAGCGCGCTCGAGCAGGCGATCGCACAGGTCGGCGAGCTCGAGAAGCAACGTGCCGAAGCGTGGCGGCAGGCCGCGCACGACCTTCGCGGGAACGTCGACCTGGTGCGCAACGTCGCCGCCGTCATGGAGAAGACGGGGCCGAGCGAGAAATTCCTGCAGATGCTCGGACGCGGCGTCGCGTCGCTCCATGCACTGCTCGATGACCTGACGACGCAGGCGCGCCTCGACGCCGGCCAGGAAAGGCGCGCGATCCATCGTTTCGATGCCGGCGCCCTGCTGAGCCAGCTCGCGGCGAATCTGCAACTCGTCGCGACCCAGCGCGGCCTCTACCTCGTCACCGAAGGTCCGGAGTCTCTGGTCGTCGACGGCGACGAAGTGAAGGTGCACCGCATCGCGCAGAACCTGCTGCTGAACGCGCTCAAGTACACGCCGCAAGGCGGCGTCAAGCTCACGTGGGAGACCGCGGACGCCGACCTCGCGCGCTGGAGCCTGAGCGTACAGGACACCGGCCCCGGCCTTGCGAGCGATGCGCTCGAACCGCTCGCGGCGGCGCTCGAGACTGCGACGCGCGATGGCCTCGCCGTAGCGAGCAACGCGACGCCCGGTGCGTCGTCGCCGAGCGACGCGTCGGCGCCGACGTTGCCATCGGCGTCGGCCGACGTGGCCGAGCACACGGGCGAAGGCGTCGGTCTTTCGATCGTCAAGCGACTTTGCGAGCTTCTCGACGCGCGGCTCGACCTGCATACACATCCCGGCCAGGGAACGACATTCCGGGTCACGTTCCCGAGCCGCTATCCGAAGGGATGAAGCGTCGCGCTTCGTCCCTGCGCGATACGTGAGCACGATCCATCGCCTGCCGACGCCCGTGCGCGGTCGCACGTCGTCGCGTCCCGCCGGGGAAACCGGCCAGGTGCAAAGCCTGACGCGGGGCTTATCGATTCTCGAATGCCTCGCGCGAAGCGAAGGCGGCTTGACGCTCACCGACATCGCGCAGCGCGTCACGCTTCCCGCGTCGACGACGCATCGGTTGCTCGCGACGCTCGAAAAGACCGGCTACGTCTACCAGATGGGCGATCTCGGTCGCTGGTACGTGGGCTTGCAGGCGTTCCAGGTCGGCTCGAGTTTTCTGGCGAACCGCGATTTCGCCGCGCACAGCCACGCGTACATGCGACGGTTGATGGAGCAATGCGGCGAGACCGCGAACCTCGCGATCCTCGACGGCACCGACGCGGTGTTCATCGACCAGGTGCAATGCCGCGAGACGATGCGCACGATCGTCAAGCTGGGAAGCCGCGTGCCGCTGCACGCGTCGGGCGTCGGCAAGGCGATCTTCGCGTCCCTTCCGGACGATCAGATCGATGCGCTCATCAAGGTGAAGGGCCTGCCGCGGATCACCGAGAACACGATCACGTCGCCCGAGACGATGTGGGCGAGCATTCGCGTGATTCGCCAGCGCGGATGGTCGTTCGATGACGAAGAGCATTTGCCCGGAACGCGCTGTGTTGCGGCGCCGATCTACGACGAGCACGCCGAGCCGCTCGGCGCGATCTCGCTCGCCGGACCATCGTCGCGACTGTCGGACGCGCGGATCAAGCAACTGGGACCGCTCGTGTCGCACATCGCGGAGGAGATCACCGGCCGGGTCGGCGGACGCTGGCCGCATCCGCGCTGACGAAAACCTCTTCCGACCTCGAAGCTCATCATGACATCCACTGATCATCCTCGCGGCGTCCTGGCGCCCGTCGTCACGCCGTTCACCGACGACCTCGCACCCGATGCGGGAAGGCTCGTGCGCCACTGCCGCTGGCTTCTCGATCAGGACGTCGGACTCGCGGTGTTCGGCACGAACTCCGAGGCAAATTCCCTTTCGGTCGCCGAGAAGATCGAACTCCTCGACGCGCTCGTCGAGGCGGGATTACCGCCTTCGCGGCTGATGCCGGGCACCGGCTGCTGCGCGTTTCCGGACACGGTCGAGTTGACGCGGCGCGCGATGCGCCACCGATGCGCGGGCGTGCTGATGCTGCCGCCGTTCTACTACAAGAACGTCACCGACGACGGCCTGTTCGCAAGCTATGCGGAGGTGATCGAGCGCGTCGGCGATGCGCGCCTTCGGATCTACCTCTATCACATTCCGCAGGTGTCGCAGGTGCCGATCACGCTGTTGCTGATCGAGCGGCTGCTCGCGCGTTATCCGGGAACGATCGCCGGCATCAAGGACAGCTCGGGCGATTTCGCGAACACGCGCGCGATGCTCGAGCGATTCCAGCCGCAGGGCTTCGACGTGTTCGCCGGCAGCGAAAGCTTCCTCCTCGCGACGCTGCAAGGCGGCGGCGCAGGATGCATCAGCGCGGTTGCGAACGTCAATGCCGCCGCGATCGCGCGATTGGCGCGCGAATGGCAACGACCGGATGCACGAGCGCAGCAGGACGCGGTCGATCGCGTGCGCGCAGCGTTCATCCGCTTTCCGATGCCGGCCGCGCTGAAGACGGTCATCGCACATGTCGCGAACGACGACGCGTGGAAGCGCATGCGTCCGCCGCTCGTCGCGCTGACGGCCGAGCAGCGCACGCAACTGGTCGATTCACTGACAACGCTCGACTTCGCGATGCCCGGACTCGCCGAACCGACGCGCGAGAGCGTGCGCGCCTGATGGACCGTTCTGCTCGTCAGCGACCAGACGTTGTTCACCAGAACACCGTAAACCCATGGATCGCCGTGCGTGAGATGCAGAACGACGAACGACGGTCCCAACCCCAGTCGTCGTTGCCAAGCGCCGCGTCCGAGATTGTCGGAAAGGCCGCCGTCGACGAGGTGAATGTAGGGGCTATCGCCGCTGTCCTCGTACACGCGCAAATCCTGCAGATGCGTCAGCACACGGGCGGCAGGACACCCTGTTCGAGGCCATCGATCTGTTCGAGCCAAGTCTCAAGCTTACGCGCGCGCAACCGAAGGCGCAGCAGAAGCGAACGACGCTCGAGTGAAATACCTTCTCGACACCAACATCTGCATCTACATCATCAACGAGCGATCGCAGGATGTCCGTGTCCGGTTCGAGAAGGAGGTCATCGGAGATGTCGGCATTTCGGCGGTCACCGCATCCGAGCTCGCGTATCGCGTAGCTAAAACCGGCTCGGCGCGTAATCGCGCGGCGCTCGAACGATTCACGCTGCCCTTGGAGATCGCGCCCTACGGACCGCAGGCCGCGGCCGAGTACGGCGAGCTTCGAGCACGGCTGGAACGCCGCGGCGAAGTCATCGGACCGCTGGACATGCTGATCGCGGCGCACGCAATCGCCCTCGGCGCCACGCTCGTCACGAACAACACCGGCGAATTCCGACGCGTGTCGCGTCTGCGCTGCGAGAACTGGATTCGCTAGCGCGGATGCCGGCCCGCCATCGGCGCCCATCGACGCGCAAGGTCGGACGACGGCGACGGTTGCCAGCGCTGGAGCAATTCGTCCATCGCGGCGAAGTCGTTGCAGACGAGCGCGACGTCGCATCCGGCGGCGAGCGCCGCGTCCGCGCGCGCGACGATGTCGCCGGCCCGATGCGCGCCGGCCATCTCCAGGTCGTCGGAGAAGACGAGACCGTCGAAGCGAAGTTTGCGGCGAAGGATGTCGTCGATCCATACGCGCGAGAATCCGGCCGGCCGCGAATCCACGGCAGGATAAACGACGTGCGCCGGCATGATGGCCGCGATGCCCTGCCCGATCAACGCAGCGAACGGCAGCACGTCGGCGCGCAGGATTTCGTCGAGCGAACGCAGATCGACCGGCGTATCGACATGCGAGTCGACGGCGATGTAACCGTGTCCGGGGAAATGCTTGGCGACCGCGGCGACGCCGCCGGAAGCGAGCCCGCGCACCAGCGCGCCGGCGAGATCGGCGACGATCACCGGATCGGCGTGAAACGCGCGATCACCGATCACCGCGCTCGCGCCGTAATCGAGATCGACCACCGGCGCGAAGCTGAAATCGACGCCGTGCGCGCGAAGCTCGCATGCGATCGTCGCGCCGTGCGCGAACGCCTCGTCGTCCGCGGCGGCGGGATCGGCGTCGAAGCGCGCACCGAGTGTGCGCATCGCCGGAAGGGCGGTGAATTCGTCGGTGCGAAAGCGCTGTACCCGCCCGCCTTCATGATCGACACCGATCACCAGCTCCGGTCGAAGCGCGCGTATCGACTCGGTCAACGCGCGCAGTTGCGAGGACGATTCGAAATTGCGCGCGAACAGTATCGCGCCGCCGACGCGCGGATCGGCGAGTCGGGCGCTATCGGACGCGGTGAGCGCGAAACCTTCCACGCCGAGCATCGCAGGGCCGCGCATCGGCGACTTTCTACTTCGCGGCCTGGCGCATCAGCGCCTTCATCTCGCGCACCGCTTCGCGCAACCCGACGAACACGCTGCGGGAGACGATCGCGTGGCCGATGTGCAGCTCGCGCACGCCAGGCAATGCGGCGACCGGCTGCACGTTGAAGTAGTTGAGCGCATGCCCCGCGTTGAAGCGCATGCCGAGGTCGCGAATCGCGCGGCCCGCGATGTGAATGCGGTCGAGCTCCGCGACGACCGCGCGGCTCTCCGCGTCGCGCCCCTTCGCGTGGAATGCGTGTGCGTACGGGCCGGTATGAACTTCGCAGACGCGTGCGCCGACGCGCGCAGCGGCCTCGACCTGCGGCAGCTCGGCGTCGATGAACACCGACGTCACGATACCGGCGTCCGACAACCGCGCGATCGCGACCTTGAGCTTGTCCTCGTGCGCGACCACGTCGAGACCGCCTTCGGTCGTCACCTCCTGGCGCCCTTCCGGCACGAGCATCGCCATCTCGGGCTTCAGCGTGGATGCGATGTCGACCATCTCGTCGGTCGCCGCCATCTCGAGGTTGAGCTTGATGTGGACGAGATCGCGCAAGCGCCGCACGTCGGCGTCCTGGATGTGTCGCCGATCCTCGCGCAAGTGGACGGTGATGCCGTCCGCCCCGCCGAGATGCGCCTCGACGGCGGCCCAGACGGGGTCGGGCTCGTACGTGCGCCGCGCCTGTCGAATCGTCGCGACATGGTCGATGTTGACGCCGAGCTCGATCACGCTGGTTTCCTTTCCTCGGTTGGCGCCCCTCGCATCGCGCGCTCTTCGCGCACCGCTTCCCGGTCATCCTCGAGCGCCGCGAGATCCTGCACCACCCGGCGGCTCACGATACTTCGCGCCTCGAGACGATGGTCGAGCATGCCGCGCATCAGCCGCTTCGCTTCGGTGGCGATCTCCGCGCTCGGATAGCGCTCGGTCGCGAGGGCGATCAGCGTTGCACCGCGAACGACCGGCCATGCCTCATGCGGTTCTGCCGCGGCGAGCTGCGGTCCGCGATCGAATGCGTAATGGTATCGCTCGTTCGGCTCGATGGCTGCCCCGCTCGCCGCGTCATGCGTCAACGTGGGCGCATAACCGAGCTCGGCCAGAAGACGCAGCTCGAAATGCCGAAGCGTTGCCGCCTGCGCCGTGGGCGTCGCGTCGTCGGTGAGCGCGCGCAGCGCCGATGCGTATTCGTGCCACAGACCAGGATGCGGATCCTCGCGTGCGAGGAGCTTCATCAGGAGCTCGTTCAGATAGAAGCCGCACAGCAGCGCGGCGCCGGTCGGAAGCGGCAACCCGCCATGCCATTCGGCCTTGATCAAGGTCTTCAGCTCGGCCGACCCGGCCCACGACAGCGTCAGCGGCTGAAACGCCTGCAGCATGCCGCGAAGCTCGGAGCGCGGGCGCTTCGCGCCCTTCGCCACCATGCCGATGCGCCCGAAGCGCTCGGTGAACGTTTCGAGGATGACGCTCGTCTCCTTGTACGGATACGTGTGGAGGACGAACGCCGGCTCGTCGTCGTGGCGTTCGCGAAATTGGCGCATGTCAGTGCATCCCGCCTCAATATCCCAGTCGGGTCAGCATTCGCTCGTCGCTCGACCAGCCGCGCTTGACGCGCACCCACACCTCGAGGAACACCTTGCCGCCGAACAGACGCTCCATGTCGGCGCGCGCTTGCGACGCGATCGACTTCATCCGCCCGCCGCTGTCGCCGATCACGATCGCGCGCTGGCTCGCCTTCTCGACGACGATCGTCGCATGGATGCGCCGAAGGTCACCTTCGTGCTCGAAGCTGTCGACGACGACCGCCGATCCATACGGCACCTCCTCGCCGAGCAGCCGGAACAGCTTCTCGCGAATGAATTCCGCGGCGAGAAAGCGCTCGTCGCGATCGGTGACCTCCGTTTCGGGATAGAGCGCCGGCCCTTCCGGCAACGTGCGCACGATCTCGCGCGTCAGCGCGTCGAGATCGACACCCTTCTCCGCCGAGACCGGAACGATCGCGGCGAAATCGCGAAACGCGGCGATCTCCGCAATGCGCGGCAACAGTGCCGATTTATCGGCGATCGCGTCGATCTTGTTCAGCGCGACGATGGTCCGCACATCGCGTGGCAGCAATGCGAGCACGTCACGATCCCCCTGCGAAAGACGCGCCGCATCGACAACCCACACGATGGCATCGACGCCTTCGAGCGCGTCGCGCACGCTGCGATTGAGCCGGTCGTTGAGCCGCGACCGATAACGTGTCTGGAATCCCGGCGTATCGACGAACGCGATCTGCGCATCGCGCGTCGTCACGATTCCGGTAATGCGATGGCGCGTCGTCTGGGGCTTCTTCGACGTGATGCTGATCCGCGTGCCGACAAGTGCGTTCAGAAGCGTCGACTTGCCGACCGAAGGACGGCCGACGATGGCGACGAAGCCCGTCCGGTGCGCCGACTCGCCGTCAGCCACGCCGTGTCTTCATCGCCTCGTCGAATGCGGCGCGCGCCGCCTCCTGCTCGGCCGTGCGGCGACTCGAGCCCGTGCCGGTCGCAACGACGGCAAGCTGGGGGATCCTGCATTCGACGGCGAAGCTTTGCGCATGCGCCTCGCCGGTCGTCGCAACGATCGCGTACTCCGGCACCGGCAGCTTCCGTGCCTGCAACCATTCCTGCAAGCGCGTTTTCGGGTCCTTGCCGAGAACGTGCGGATCGGCGTCGCGCAGCACGTCGGCGTACGCGGCGTCGACCGCGCGGCGCGCCGCCTGGAAGCCGCCGTCCAGGAACACCGCGCCGAACACCGCCTCCATCGCGTCGGCAAGAATCGACGCACGTTCGTTGCCACCGCTTCGAAGCTCGCCCTCGCCGAGCCGAATGGCATCGCCGAGCTTCAGGCGCCGCGCGACCTGAGCGAGCGTATCGCGGTTGACGAGATGGGCGCGCGCCCGCGACAGGTCGCCTTCGGCGATGTCGGGGAAGCGCTCGAAAAGCGCCAGCGCGACGATGCAGTTCAGCACCGCATCGCCGATGAACTCCAGCCGCTCGTTGTGGAGCGCGCCGTGGCTGCGATGCGTCAGCGCCTGCCGTAGCAGGTCAGGATTGGTGAACGCGTGATCGAGGTCGATGCCGAGCGGCGCTCGACCACCACCGGCGGGAACCTCCTCAGCCGCGGGAGGAGCGCGCTTCGAACTCGAGGAGGATGCTCGCATTGCCGATCATGTGCAGGACCTTCTGCCATGACAGCGTGGCGACGATCGCGTTGCCCTCGCGTCCGACATAAACGTCCCCGGCGTTCACCGAATCGACATAGTCGGCCGAGAGCTTGCGATCCATCGAGCGGCGGATTTCGGCGATCGTCGGCGTCTGCACGTCGAGCATCGTCTGATCCAGTGCCTTCTGGACGGTGAAATACTCGAGGTACGAGGGGGCGACGCGGAACGCGACGAGCGCGAAGATGACGACGACGATGGTCGTGAACAGGAAGCCGATCATCGACAGCCCACGCGCGTTTCGAGCCACGGTCCTTCTCCCTCGCGCCTGCGGTCAGTGGATCGAGCTGCCGATGCGCTTGAATGCGAACGAAGCGATGTCGTCCCAGTTGAACCAGATGAAGAAGGCCCTGCCTCGCAGGTGGTCGTCCGGGACGAATCCCCAATAGCGGCTGTCGTCGCTGTTGTCGCGGTTATCGCCCATCATGAAGTAATGGCCGGCCGGGACCCGACATTTGAAGCCGCGCTCATTGTAGCCGCAATTTTCGCGCCCGGCGAACGCCCGTACGTTGGACGGGTACACCGGCTGGGCCTGGGCGTTGATGCCGATCGTGTGCGCAAGCGCCGGATTGCCGTCGGTTTCCTCCTTGCGCCGTTCGAGCGTCTCGAACCGGAGGCCCTCCAGATAGCTGTACGAACCGTCGGCCATCTGCGGCCACGGCTTGCCGTTCACCGTCAGCTTCTTGTCCTGGTATTCGACGACGTCCCCGCCGACGCCGATGACGCGCTTGATGAAGTCCTGGGATGGATTGAGCGGGTAGCGGAATACGACGACGTCGCCGCGCCTGGGATCGGAGATCGGGATGATCTTCTGCTCGATGACCGGCAGCCGGATGCCATAAATGAATTTGTTGACGAGGATGAAGTCGCCGACCTCGAGCGTCGGCCGCATCGACGACGACGGGATCTTGAAGGGCTCGGCCAGAAAGCTTCGCAGCAGGAAGACGACGAGCAGGACCGGGAAGAACGACTTCGAGTACTCGACCCATACCGGTTCGGCCGCGTCCGGTGCGCGGCGCGAGGCAAAGAAGAGCCGATCGAGCAGCCAGACGACGCCGGTCACGGCCGTCAGGACGAAAAGGATCAGGGCGAAATTCATCGAGCGCGAGTGGAAAGGGATGGGAAGCCGCGGTCAGGAGGGACGGGCCGGCGGCGCGCGGCATTGTCGCACGGGGCAAATCGGTGCCAGAGATGTATTTCCGTCGCCATTGGCGAGGACGCTGGCAATGGTCGCGGAAATTGGTACCAGAGGTGCAATTCCCGGTGCTAACGCCGGGGATCGTGACAGTCGTTCGGGAAATGCATCTCTGGCACCAATTTCGAAATACATCTCTGGCACCGATTTACTTGTCGCCGACCGACAGGATCGCGAGGAAGGCCTCCTGCGGAATCTCGACGCTACCGACGGCCTTCATCCGCTTCTTGCCCGCCTTCTGCTTCTCGAGCAGCTTCTTCTTGCGCGTGACGTCGCCGCCGTAGCACTTGGCGAGCACGTTCTTGCGCAACGCCTTGATGTTCTCGCGCGCGATCACCTGCGCCCCGATCGCCGCCTGCACGGCAACGTCGAACATCTGTCGCGGAATCAGCGATCGCATCCTCGCGGCGACCTCGCGGCCGCGGTAAATCGCGTTCGACCGATGGACCATCACCGACAACGCATCGACGCGCTCGCCGTTGATCAGGATGTCGAGCTTTACGACGTCGGTCGCGCGAAATTGCTTGAATTCGTAATCGAGCGACGCGTAGCCGCGCGAGACCGATTTCAGCCGGTCGAAAAAGTCCATCACCACTTCGGCCATCGGCAGCTCGTAGGTGAGCAGCACCTGTCGACCCACGTATTGCATGTTCTTCTGCACGCCGCGCCGCTCGGTGCAAAGCGTGAGCACGGGCCCGACATAATCCTGCGGCATCAGAATCGTCGCGGTGATGATCGGCTCCCGGATCTCCTCGACCTTCGATGCGTCGGGAAGCTTCGACGGATTCTCGATCTCGATCAGCGTGCCGTCGCGAAGCAGCACCTGGTAGACGACGGTGGGCGCCGTCGTCACGAGGTCCATGTCGTATTCGCGCTCGAGCCGCTCCTGGACGATATCCATGTGCAGCAAGCCCAGGAAGCCGCAGCGGAAGCCGAAGCCGAGCGCCTGCGACACTTCCGGCTCGTAACGCAGCGACGCGTCGTTGAGCGACAGCTTGTCGAGCGCGTCGCGCAGCGCCTCGTACTGGTTCGCCTCGACCGGATAGAGACCGGCGAACACCTGCGGCTTTACCTTCTTGAAGCCCGGCAGCGGCGTCTTCGCGGGATGCGACGCGTGCGTGATCGTGTCGCCGACCTGCGCGGCTTTGAGCTCCTTGATGCCGGCGGTGACGAACCCGACCTCCCCCGCGGCGAGCGAATCGCGACTCGCCGAGCGCGGCGTGAACACGCCGACCTGCTCGCACATGTACCCCGCACCGGATGCCATCAGCAGGATTCGGTCGCGCGGCTTGATGGTCCCTTGCATCACGCGCACGAGCATGACGACGCCGAGGTAATTGTCGAACCATGCGTCGATCAGAAGCGCCTGCAGCGGCGCTTGCGGGTTGCCGCCTGGCGGCGGAATGCGCGCAATGACCGCTTCGAGAATGTCGTCGATGCCCTCGCCGGTCTTCGCGCTCGCGCGTATCGCGTCGTCGGCCTCGATGCCGATGATGTCCTCGATCTCGTTGATGACGCGCGCGGGATCGGCCGACGGAAGATCGATCTTGTTCAGCACCGGCACGACGTCGACGCCCTGTTCGATCGCCGTGTAGCAATTCGCGACGGTCTGCGCTTCGACACCCTGGGACGCGTCGACGACGAGCAGCGCGCCCTCGCACGCGGCAAGCGAGCGCGACACCTCGTAGGCGAAATCGACGTGGCCCGGGGTGTCGATCAGGTTCAGCCGGTAGGTTTGCCCGTCGCGCGCCGTGTACGAAAGCGCCGCGGTCTGCGCCTTGATCGTGATGCCGCGCTCGCGTTCGAGCTCCATCGAATCGAGCACCTGCGCTTCCATCTCGCGCCCTGACAGGCCCCCGCAGCGCTCGATGAAGCGATCGGCGAGCGTCGACTTGCCGTGGTCGATGTGCGCGATGATCGAGAAGTTGCGGATGTTCTGCATGAGGGGTCGAAACGCACGATGCCAGAGATGCGTTTCCGGAAACGATCGCTGCGATTCGCGGCAGCCTCGCCGGGAAATGAATCTCTGGCACCGATATGTCGAGCCTCGCAGCGCCAGGCTCGTTGCAGTTGAATTTTAGCGGAAAGGGGATAACGATATCCGGATGGACGCGTTCGATGGCATGCAGTCGGCGCTCGTCGCAACGGCGGAGCACGAGGCGTACGGTCCCTGGAACCCGGGCGTTGCATCGGAGATTCCCGACGAGATCCGGCATTTGTCGACGTTCCTGCGCCCATCGAACGTCTTCACGAGTGCGCTCGACGCGAGCGAGTTGCGCGACTTGACCGGCCTCCCGCTTGCCGACGTCGTCGCGTTTCGGCCGGATCGCCTCGCGCTGCACGAGTTGTTGATCCGCGTCACCGCCGACCTGTCCGTGCCGGATGGCACGCGGATCGAAGACCTCGGCATCAACTTCCGCCATATGACGCGAACGATCCTCGCGAATCACGTGGAGCCGAGGATGTCGCAGGTGATTGCGCTCTACGATCGCGTGCGCGGCGAAGTCGCAACGATCGTGGAGCGCGAAGTCGATCGCCTGTTCGAGCCAGCGCGACCCGGCAATGCTGCAATTTCGCGAAAGCGCAATCCATTCTCATTCCTCTTTGGCGGCCGCGACCACGCTGCGCACGACGAGGTCAACGGTGCGCGCGAAGCCCGGCTCGCCACGGAATGGGACACGCGCGCCCGCGCGAGCGACGATCGAATCCCGAGGACCGCCTACCGCGCGCTTTCACGTGTGCTCGCGGCGCTCCTCGTGCGCCATGGCCGCGCATGGGGAAATCCGGCGCTCGTGTCGCGTCTCGCGACCGATATCGCGGCGAACGACTGCGCAAGCGATGCGATCGGACGGCTGATCGAGCCCTGGATCGCCGAGGCCGCGCAGGCCGAGCGCTATCTTCGCCTGCCGCGGCAAGCCGAGCCGGTGGTGATGAACACGAAGGGCGCGTCGGCGTCGGGCAAGAGCACACTTCGCCCGCTGCAGCGTCGCCTCGCGAGCGAGATCGGCGTCGACTGGCGCGAGTTCGCGCTCATCAGTCCCGACATCTGGCGCAAGCAATTGCTCGACTACGCGTCACTCGGGCCGCACTACAAGTACGCGGGCGCGTTCAGCGGTGAGGAGCTTCGCATCGTCGACCAGAAGCTCGACCGCTACATGGCGCGCAAGGGCGCGCGCGGCGAGATGCCGCACCTTCTGATCGACCGCTTCCGATTCGATAGCTTCGCGCCCCACTCCGACGAGGCGGGCAGCAATCTTCTGACGCGCTTCGGGCGCATTCTCTATCTGTTCTTCATGATGACGCCGCCCGCCTCGCTCGTCGAGCGCGCATGGAACCGCGGTCTTGACGTCGGGCGCTACAAGGCGGTCGACGACACGCTCGCACACGGCATCGAGGCGTACGTGGGGATGCCCGAGTTCTTCTTCACCTGGATCGCGCGGCGCGACAAGCGCGTGCATTTCGAGTTTCTCGACAACAGCGTGCGCCTGCCCGCGCGGCCGCGCAGTGTCGCGTTCGGCTGGAACCAGACGATCAACATCCTCGACGTCGGCGGCCTGCTCGACGTCGAACGCTTTCGCCGCGTCGACATCGACGCGACGAACGCCGAATCGCTCTATCCGAACAAGGCAATGCTCGAGCCGGCGGTCAACGTCGGCTTCCTTCGCGCCTGCATGGCACGCTTTCGCGATATCAATCTAGCCGATCAGGCGAGCGGGCGCATCTACCTGCGCGTGGTCGGCGGCACGCCGGTCGAGGCCGACCGGGAAGGCCTGGCGAAGGCGATCGCCGATGTCGATACGCGTGCGGCGCTCGAAGCGGTGCTGCCTTCGGCGCTCGACCGTGCCGTGCCCGCGCTCGCACAGCCGACGTACATCAGGGACATCGCGCGCGACGAGCCGATACCGACGCTAGGCGAATGGGGCTGGAAGCCGAATTAAGATTAAGCGCGCAGTCCGAGCGCGTCCATCACGCGCGCCGCATCAAGCCGATACCGGCAAAGCTCGACGCCGTCGACGTCGCCGACGATGAGCACAGGCACGCGATCGCCGAAGCGCGCTTCGAGCGAGGCATCGGCATCGACGTCGATCTCGATAATGGTCGCGCGCGATTGCACGACGATCGGCGCGAGCGCCGATCGCATCTCGTCGCAGAGATGGCAATACGCGCGCGTCAGCAGCGTGAGCGTCGGCGCAGCGATTGCTACCCCGCTTCGCCGGCCTTCAACGTCGCGTAGAACGTCTGGTCGCCGCGCCGAAGCTGGAACGTGACCGGCGCCGACTTGTCGAGCTTCGCGAGATAGTCGTTCACCTGCGACGGCGATTTCACGTCGATCGGCGAGCCGTGCTGGATGATCGAGAGGATCACGTCGCCCGGCTGCACGTTGCCGCGCACGACGCCGACGACGTCCTCGATCAGCGCGCCGCCCGCGGGAAGGTCGAGCGTCTTGCGCTGCTCGTCGTTCAGGTCCGAGAGCACGAGGCCCATCTTGTTGGGCTTCGCCTTCTCCTTGGGCGCCGGGTTCGCGCGGCGCGGCGATGCGTTCGCCGTGTCCTCCTTCATTTCCGCGACGACGACGGGAACCTCCTTCGCCGCGCCCTTGCGCCAGACGGTGAGCGTCACTTTCGTCCCCGGACGAATCTGCGTGATGATCCGCGGCAGCTCGGTCGACGAATGAACGTCGTGGCCCTCGACCTTCAGGATGATGTCGCCCGACTGCACGCCTGCTTTGCCGGCAGGCCCGTCGCGCTCGACGTTGTTGACGAGCGCGCCGTTTGCCTGCGCAAGGCCGAACGCATCCGCAGTCTCCTTCGTCATCTCCTGGATCTGCACGCCGATGCGTCCGCGCGTGACGCGACCTTTCTCGCGAAGCTGCGTCACCGCGTTCATCGCGACGTCGATCGGCACGGCGAACGCGAGGCCCATGTAGCCGCCGGTGCGCGAGTAGATGAGCGAGTTGATGCCGACGACCTCGCCTTTCATGTTGAAGAGCGGTCCGCCGGAATTGCCGGGATTGATCGCGACGTCGGTCTGGATGAACGGCACCAGGTTTTCCTGTGGCAGATCGCGACCCTTCGCGCTCACGATGCCGGCCGTCATCGTGTTTTCGAGGCCGAACGGCTTGCCGATCGCGACCACCCATTCGCCGACGCGCAGCTTGTCAGGGTCGCCGATCGCCACGCGCGGCAGGTCCGTCGCGTCGATCTTGAGCAGCGACGTGTCGGTGCGCTCGTCGCTGCCGATCACCTTCGCGACGAACTCGCGCTTGTCGGAAAGGCGCACCGTCACCTCGTTCGCGTCGTCGACGACGTGCGCGTTGGTGACGATGTAGCCGTCGGGCGAAATGATGAAGCCGGAGCCGGTCGACTGCGTCTCGAACTCGCGCTGCTGCCCTCCCGGGCCGTTGCGCGGAATCTGGCCGAAGCGGCGAAAGAACTCGTAGAACGGATCGTCTTCGGAGATATCGGGGAAGCGCTGGCGACGCGCCTTTTGCGTGACGTCGATCGATACGACCGACGGCCCTTGTCGCACATAGAGATCGGTGAAATCGGGAAGTGCCGCGGCGCGCGCCGGCATCTGCTGCGCGATCGCGGGAGGCGTTCCCAACAACGGCATCGACAGCACGACTGCTGCGGCGAGGACGACGGCCGGCCGCATCGACTTCGAGTACATGGTGTTCCTCGGGTCTGGTTTTGAGGTGGCGCCAGACGACATTGTCGTCCAATGCGGAGAATGGGTGTAAGGCGTGCGCGCGGCAGCCGACCGGCGATTTACCGGTGCACGACGGAGCTCGCGATCTGGCGAACGGTCGCGCCGGGCGTTTCGCCCATCACGGTGATCAGATGATCGTCCTGCCGCAGGCGATAGACATTGAGGCCGCCCTGATGCAGGAACCCGGCCGGCGACATCGACGTGCCGACAGGCTCGACGAACACGCTCACCGACACGAGCCCGTCGGAAAACACGAGGTGCGCGACGCGCTCCCGGCGGCCGCGAAGCTTGCGATACCCCTCGACGATCTTCGCGAATCCCGGCGGCACGCGCGTCACGACCCAACCGGTGTCCTCGGGCACGACATCGCCGCCCGCGTTCTCGAGCACCTGCCAGTCGGGCGGCAGCGTCGGCCAAGACGGCTCGACCATCGCGCGGTCGATCGGCGCGTTGATCGTAAGGTCGCTGAACGCGAACTGCTCGACGCCGTCGCCGCGCTCGTTGACGACGCGCGCCTTGAGCAGCAAGCCCGTGTTGATATCCGACCAGAAGCGATGTCCGTAGCGAAGGTCGTCCTTCGGCTCGAACACGACGACCTGCACCGGCCTGCCGCCGACGCGGTCGTCGCCGAGGACGCGAAAGTCGTAGAAGCGCGAAAGCGATTGCTGCTGCTCGGGCAGAAGCGACGGGAACACGTTGCGAAACGTGCCGGGCTCGATGCGCATCAGCTTCGCGTCGGGATAGTAGCAGCGCAGTTGTCCATCGCTTCGCACGACTTCGCGCGCAGGACCGTCGAGATTGACGAGCTTCGCGTACTCGTGGCCGCCGTCGTTCAGATGCGTGATTCGCGACGATTCGACGCGCGGGCCGATCTGGTAGACGATCGTGCCCGCGTAATCGAGCTGACGCGCGGCATGCGCCGCGCGCGCGAGCCATTGCATCGCGTCGTCGGCATGCGCGACCGACGTTGCGAGCACGAATACGAATACGGCCGGAGCGAGCCGGCCGCGGATTACCCGAAGGCGACGTGCCCGATGCCGCATCGTCTATGGGTGCGTCTTACGGCTCATTGCCTGGGTGCCTGGCGTGCCGGGGTGCTCGCCGCGACGTCGCGCAGATACGGGCCGACGCCCTGCAGCGCGTTCGCGGGCGCGTATTCCTGGTGCGCGATCAGGTAGTCGGCGGGAAGCACGGTTGTCGGGCGCATTTGCGCGGCGCTCATGGTGCCCGCCTCGCGCGCCTTTGCCAAGCCGGCCGGGGCCGCGTCGACGATCGAATACGCGGTCCAGCCGACGACCGTCATCGCGGCGAGCGTCGCGGCGGCGGCCCATGCCCATGCGGCGGGTCCGCCGCTTCGCCGGGGCCGGGCGGCGGCAACGATCGCAGGCTCGCTCGCGAGCCGCTGCGATATCACGCGCGCCAGGTTGCGCGTGACTGCCGTCTCGCTGCGAAGCGCGTCTCCGATCGCGTGGTAGCAGTTCCACGTGATCATCGCCTCGTCGCCGCGAAGCGCCGCGCAAACGCTCTCCATTTCGGTCGCGTCGATCTCACCATCCATCAGACGCGAAATATGCTCGTTCATCACCATCTCCGGTTCTCGTCGGTGCCGAGCAACGGCCGCAATTCTGCCGCGATCGACTCCCGAGCGCGAAAAATGCGCGATCGAACGGTTCCGATCGGGCAATTCATCACGCTTGCAATCTCCTCGTAACTCAACCCTTCGATCTCGCGCAGCGTTATCGCGGTGCGCAGATCGTCGGGCAACTGCTCCATCGCGCGATTCACCGTGGCTGCAATTTGCTTGCCCAGGAGCTCGGCCTCGGGCGTGGCCGAATCGCGAAGCTGCTCGGCATCCTCGAAGCTTTCGGCATCCTCATGGTCGAAGCCGGTCGACGTCGGCGCTCGCCGACCCATCGCGACCAGGTAGTTCTTGGCGGTGTTGATCGCGATCCTGTAAAGCCACGTATAAAACGCGCTGTCCCCGCGGAAACTCGGCAGCGCGCGGTAGGCCTTGATGAAGGCTTCCTGCGTCACGTCCTCGACCTCCGCCGGGTCGCGCACCAACCGGGATAGGAGTCGCCCCAGCTTGCGCTGGTATTTGGCGACCAGAAGCTCGAATGCGTGCTTGTCACCTCGTTGCGCGCGCAATACGAGCTCATGATCGACTTCGCGATCACCCATCCGCGGGCAGTCCCTGATTTGCGTCGTTGTTATGCCCGCCGAACGGCGGGTGCGGCTGCCTGCGATGCCGGTCCATCTGGTCCTCGGGGGACGCGGCGGCCGGCACGTGGCGCACGCTTGGTGCAACAGACCGTTGCGCGTCTGGCAAGTTCAGCGGATCACGCATCGGCAAGCGCCGATAGTTGCGGGCGCCAGGCCGAAAGCGCAACAGCCGGCCGAACCTCGCCTGTCAGCAGGCCCCGGTAGTTGGTGACGGGACGGCGCGCCCAGGGCGAGAGCGCCTCCTGCGCCGCCGCATCGACGAGGCCGAGCTGCGACAGGACGGCCACGATCGCGGGGTAGAGGCCGCGCTTCTGTCCGTCGGCGACCTTGATGGCAATGCCCAAGCCCTCGCTGCGGATGCCGATTGCCTGAACGCCCTCCGCGCCGATTTTCGTCACCCAGTTGCCGCGGCCCGCCTGCATGAGGGCGAGGTCGCTGCGAAACTCGCCCGACACCATCTCGGGGTGCGCCGTCATCGCATCGGCGATCGCGCGCGGGGCACGGCCGTAGTCCACATCATCCGCCGTGGCGAGTCGGGCAAACGCCGCGGCAAGCGCCGCAAGCGGCACCGCGTAGTTCGGCGCCGAGCAGCCGTCTATTCCCGCCACGAGCCGATTGGGTGCGACGCCCGTGAACCTCGATACCGCCTGGCGGATCGCGACCTGAAGCGGATGATCGACGGCGAGGTAGTCGCCCACGGGCTCGTCGTGCTGGACGCACCACGCGAGCATGCCGGCATGCTTGCCTGAGCAGTTGTGCGCGAGCGGCGAGTACGGCGGGGGCGGCGGCAACTCGCCGCGCGCCTCGTAGAAGCCGGGCGCATGCGTGCCGCATTGGAGCGCCTCCTGCGAAAGCCCGCAGCGCGCGAGCATGTCGGCGACGGCTGCGACATGGCGCGGCTCTCCCGAGTGGCTCGCGCAAATCAGCGCGAGCTGCGCCTCCGAGAAGCCGAAGCGCGCAACACCGTCGCCGGCAACGAACGGCAGCGCCTGCAAGGGTTTTAGCGCGCTGCGCGTGAACGTGAGCGCGTACGGATCGCCGGCAGCATGGACGACGTTTCCCGCGCGATCGACGACGGCGACGGCCCCGAAGTGAACGCTCTCGACCGCATTTCCCCGCACGACTTCGGCAAGCGGAGCGACGGCGGAGGCGGCGCGAGATTCGGGCATTCGGGCGGATGCGGATAAACGCACATTATCGCCGATCGACCCACGCGCCTCGCCGCGCCGTTGCACGGGAAGCCGCCGCAGTGATTCTTCGGTCGCGCTATCCGCGCGGCGTTGCGAGTGCGCGCCGCACCTGCTCGAGCGCGGAGGGATCCTCGATCGTCGTCAGATCGCCGGGATCGCGCCCTTCGGCGAGAGCCTGGATCGAGCGACGCAAAAGCTTGCCCGAGCGCGTCTTGGGCAACAGCGATACGAAGTGGACGCGCGCCGGCCGAGCGATGGCGCCGAGCTCGCGGTCGACGGTCTTCATCACCTCCGCCGCCATCGCCTCGCAACCTGCCGCGTCGGCGACCCGTGTCGCGTCCTTCGCGACGGCGAACGCGACCGGCACCTGCCCCTTGACCTCGTCGTTGACGCCGACGACCGCGACTTCCGCAATCCCGCTATGCGCCTGCACCGCTTCCTCGATTTCGCGCGTGCCGATTCGATGGCCCGCGACGTTGATCACGTCGTCGGTGCGGCCGAGGACGAAGTAGTAGCCGTCGCCGTCGCGCGTCGCCCAGTCGAACGTCGAGTAAAGCTCGCGTCCGGGCACCGTCGAGAAGTACGTCGACACGAAGCGCTCGTCGTTGCCCCACACGGTGGTCATGCAGCCGGGCGGAAGCGGCGGCGCGATTGCGAGCACGCCTTTCTCGCCATCCTTGACGTCGACGCCGGTCGCGCTGTCGACGAGCTTCACGTCGTAGCCGTAGACCGGAAACGACGGCGAGCCGAACTTGCGCGGGGTTTCCTCGACGCCGAGTTGCGCGGCAAGAATCGGCCAGCCGGATTCCGTCTGCCAGTAGTTGTCGACGATTGCTACGCCAAGCGAGTCGTTCGCCCAGCGCGCGGTCGGCTCGTCGAGCGGCTCGCCGGCGAGGAACAGGTACTCGAGGCACGTGAGATCGTGTCGCTTGATGAACGACGGATCGTGCTTCTTCAAAACGCGCGTTGCGGTGGGCGAGCTGAACATCGTCTTGACGCCGTGCTCCTCGACGATCTTCCACCAGATGCCGGGATCGGGCTGGATTGGCAATCCTTCGTACATGATCGTCGGCGAGCCGTTGATGAGCGGGCCGTAGACGATGTACGAGTGGCCGACGACCCAGCCGATGTCGCTCGTGGTGAACATCGTTTCGCCGGGGTCGAGGCAGAAGATGCGCCGCATCGACGAGGCGAGCGCGACCGCGTAGCCCCCGGTGTCGCGCTGCACGCCCTTCGGTTGTCCGGTCGTGCCCGACGTAAAGAGAATGTACGACGCCTCGGAAGATTCGAGCCATTCGCAACCGATGCGCGCGCCTTCATTCTCACGACGCAACTGCGCGTAATCGAGATCGCGTCCCTCGGTTCGCGCGAAGCCGCGATCGATGCCGCGGTCGACGATGATCACCTTGCGCGGCGGATGGCGCGCGATGCGAAGCGCCTCGTCGACCAGCGGCTTGTAGGGAATGGCCTTCCACGCCCGCATGCCGGCATCGGCGGTGATCAGCAGCGACGGCTTCGCGTCGTCGATGCGCGTTGCAAGGCTCGCCGCGGCGAAACCGCCGAACACCACCGAATGGATGGCGCCGACGCGCGTGCACGCGAGCATCGCGAACACCGCTTCGGCGATCATCGGCATGTAGATCAGCACGCGATCACCGCGGCCCACACCCTGCGCCTTCATCATCGACGCGAAGGCGTTGACCTCGTCGAAGAGTTGCGCGTACGTGTATGTCTTCGACTGGTTCGTCTCGGTCGAGATGTAGATCAGCGCCGGCTGGTCGCCGCGCGCGGGCACGTGGCGATCGACGGCGTTGTGGCAGAGATTGATCTCGCCGCCGACGAACCATTTCGCGAATGGCGGGCGCGAATAGTCGAGCACTTGCGCAAAGGGCGCGTGCCAGTCGACGAGCTGCGCTTCGTCGCGCCAGAACGCTTCGCGATCGGCGATGGAGCGGCGGTGGAATTGGGCGTAGGTATTCATGGTGGAACAGTTGAAAAGCGGGGCGAGGGATCAGGGATGAGAGTGCCGGCCGCAAAGGCGCTGTGTCTGCGGGGATCAGTCAATCGCGTGCGCAGCCCCTCTCCTCCCTCATCGCTCGCCCCATCCCGTTTTTGAAAGTTCACGGATGCGTGTCCGCCCCCACTCTCACCACGGTCCGTCCGCGCGCCATCCCCTTCAGATACGCGTCGAAGTGCATCGGCAACTCGTCGAAGTCGATCGTCGACACCTTGTCATGAACGCGATCGGGCCGCCATTCGACGGCGAGCTTGTTCCACAGCGTCTGCCGCAGCGCCATCGTCGTATTCGCGCTGTCGACGCCGATCAACTGCACGCCGCGCAGAATGAACGGCGCGACGCTCGTGTTGAGCTTCATGTCGGCGGCGAGGCCGACTGCTGCAACGGTGCCTGCGATCTGCGACGTCGCGAGCAGCCACGCGAGCATGTCGCCGCCGAGATTGTCGATCGCACCGGCCCACGTCGATTTTTCGAGCGGCCGAATCTTCGACAAATCGAGCGATGAGCGCAGCATCACCTCGCTCGCGCCGATGTCGCGGAGGTAATCGGCCTCGCGCGCCTTGCCGGTGATCGCGACGACCTGATAACCGAGTTTCGACAGGATCTCGATCGCCACCGATCCGACGCCCCCTGTGGCGCCCGTCACCGCAACGCGGCCCGCGTCGGGCGTAAGGCTGTTGTGCTGCATTCTGTGAATCGCAAGGGCAGCGGTGAAGCCCGCCGTGCCGAGCGTCATCGCATCGAACGCGGTCATGCTCTCGGGCCGGCGCACGACCCAGTCGGCCGGCACGCGCGCGTATTCGGAATAGCCGCCGTCGTGCGAAACGCCAAGATCGTAGCCGGTGACGATTACCTTGTCGCCGCGCTTGAACCGCGCATCGCTGCTCGACTCGACGGTGCCGGCGAGATCGATGCCTGCGACCGTGGGAAACTTGCGCATGATCTTGCCGGTGCCGTTGTACGAGAGCGCATCCTTGTAGTTGATGGTCGAATATTTCGTGCGGATCACGACCTCGCCGGGGTCGAGCTCGTCGAGCGTCAGATCGACGAAACGGCTGGACACGGCCTTGTCCTGCTCGAATGTGCGGTAAGCCTTGAATGTCTGCACCGGAGTCTCCTTGATCGGGCGGGATTGAATCGATGGTCGCTCATATGATCCCCCACGCTCGCGTCCGTGCCGCTCGCTGCCCCAAGGGGGCGCAATTCGCGCTTTGGGGCGGCCCGGCAGCGCTCATGGGAATCGTGCATCCGTCCCGTCCGTCACGTGCGGCAGCGCCATGTAAGCGCGCGTGCGCATTTCGGCGAGACGGCTTTCGGTGCGCGAGAGCTCCGCGCCGTTGGGTCCGCCGGCGTACAGCGCGCCGGGGAGCACGGCCGCGGATGCGACGAGCTTCACGCGATGATCGTACAGGATGTCGACGAGCCACGTGAAGCGTCGGGCGAGGTCGGCCGATTCGGCCGTGAACGTCGGGATGTCCGAGAGAAAGAGAACCGAGAAGCGCCGCGCGAGCTCGAGGTAGTCGCGCTGCGAGCGAGGTCCGTCGCAAAGCGCGGCGAAGTCGAACCAGACGACGCTGCCCGCCCGCCGCCTCGCGGTCAGCATACGGCCATCGATCGTGATGTGCGTCGACTCCTCCGGTCCGCCGCGCATCGCCTCGTAGGCACGCGACATCGCCGCATCGGCGACCGGACCCGCCGGCACGTGAAATGTCTGCACCTGCTCGAGCGCGCGCAGCCGATAGTCGACGCCGCCCTCGACCTCGATCACGTCGAGATGCTCCTTGATCCGCGCGATGGCCGGCAGGAACCGCTCGCGCAAAAGGCCGTTCGGCCAAAGGTCGTCGGGCGCGTAGTTCGACGTCATGACGAGCACGGCCCCGCGGGCGAACAATCCTTCGAGAAGGCGGCCGAGGATCATCGCATCGGCGATCTCGTCGACATGGAATTCATCGAAGCAGATGAGGCGATAACGATTCGCGATCCGCGCGGCGACCGCATGCAGCGGATCATCCTCGTCCTTCAGACCGGCCAGTGCTTCGTGCACGTCGCGCATGAATGCGTGGAAATGCACGCGCGTCTTGCGACGGATCGCGACCGTCGCATAGAACGCGTCCATCAGGAAGCTCTTGCCGCGGCCGACGCCGCCATAAAGGTAGACGCCGCGCGGCACCGAGACCGCGCCGAAGATGCGGCGAAGCGTCGACGACCGCGCGGCTTGATGCGCCGCAAGATCGTCGGCGAGTTGCTGCAGGCGATCGAGCGCCGCCACCTGCGCGTGGTCAAGCGTCGAGCGGCGGTTGTCGAGAAGCGGTTCGAGGTAGTCGATCAGGCCGCCGCGGCGGCGCGAGATCTGGCCGGGATCGTCGGCCCGGATCATCGAAGGCTTTAAAGGTTGAGCGTGCGCCGGTCCACGGCGAGCGCCGCCTCGCGCGTCACTTCGGACAGCGTCGGATGCGCGTGGCAGATGCGCCCGATGTCTTCCGAAGACGCGCCGAACTCCATCGCAACGACGCCTTCCGCGATCAGCTCGCTGACCCACGGACCTATGGCATGCATGCCGAGGATTCGATCGGTCTTCGCGTCAGCCACGAACTTGATGAAACCGACCGTATCGCCGAGCGCGCGCGCACGGCCGTTCGCCGAAAATGGAAACATCCCGGCGCGGAAGTCGATCCCCTCAACGCGCAACTGCTGCTCGGTCCTGCCGACCCATGCGATTTCGGGTGACGTGTAAATGACCCACGGAACGGTGTCGAAGTCGACGTGCGGCTTCTGGCCGGCGATGCGCTCCGCGACGGCAGCGCCCTCCTCCTCCGCCTTGTGCGCGAGCATCGGCCCGCGCACCACGTCGCCGATCGCGAAGACGTTCGGCAGGTTCGTCCGGCATTCGTCGTCGACCTCGATGAATCCGCGCGCGTCGATCGCCAGGCCGACCCTGTCGGCGCCGAGCCCGTTCGTGAACGGGTGACGCCCGATCGACACGATCAGCCGATCGAAGGTCGCGTTCTGCGCCTTGCCGTTCGCGTCGGTGTAATCGACCGTCACGTCGTCGTCACCGACGTTCACCGCGGTCACGTTCGCGCCGAGCGTGATCGCGAGTCCCTGCTTTGAGAATTGCTTCTGCGCTTCCTTCGCGATGGCCTGATCGGCGGCGCCAAGGAAGGTCGGCAGCGCTTCGAGGATTGCGACCTCCGAGCCGAGCCGCCGCCAGACGCTGCCGAGCTCGAGGCCGACGACGCCGGCGCCGATCACGCCGAGACGCTTCGGCACGTCGGGCATCGCGAGCGCGCCCGCGTTGTCGAGCACGCGCACGTTGTCGAATGGCACGCCCGGAAGCGCGCGCGGGGTCGAACCGGTCGCGACGATCACATGGCGCGCGCCAATCGTTGTCGCATTCGCTCCGTCGATCCCGATCATCCAGTCGTCGCCGTTCTTGCCCGCAAACGCGCCTTTGCCGTGGAAGAACGCGATGTTGTTCTTGCGGAAGAGATACGCGATGCCGTCGTTGTTCTGCGAGACGACCTTGTCCTTTCGCGCGAGCATCGTCTTCACGCTGATCGCGAGTTGACCGATCTCGATGCCATGGTCGGCGAACGCGTGGCCGGCGAGCGCGTAGTTTTCGGACGATTGCAAGAGGGCCTTCGACGGAATGCAGCCCACGTTGGTGCACGTGCCGCCGAGCGCGGGCTTGTTTCCTGCCCGTGTCCAGTCGTCGATGCACGCGGTTGCGAAGCCGAGTTGCGCAGCGCGGATCGCGGCGATGTAACCGCCGGGGCCGCCGCCGATCACGACGACATCGAACCGCTGCGCGTCAGCCATGCGCGGAGACGCTCATGGGACCCCCACGCTTGCGACTTCGTCGCTGCGCTGCCCCCTGAGGGGGAGCAATTCGCGCTCGGAGCGGCCTTTCGCGCTCACAGGTCCAGCAACATCCGCGACGGATCCTCGAGCGCCTCCTTGATCGCCATCAGCGACAGCACCGCCTCGCGCCCGTCGATGATGCGGTGGTCATACGACTGCGCGAGATAGTTGATCGGCCGAATGACGATCTGCCCGTTCTCGACGACGGGTCGTTCGCGCGTGGCGTGTACACCGAGAATCGCCGATTGCGGCGGATTGATGATCGGCGTCGACAACATCGAGCCGAATATGCCGCCGTTGCTGATCGTGTACGTGCCGCCGGTCAATTCCTCGACGGTGAGCTTGCCCTCCTGAGCGCGCTTGCCGAAATCGGCGATCTGCTTTTCGATGTCCGCGATCGAGAGCTGATCGGCGTCGCGCAGGATCGGCACGACGAGGCCGCGCGGGCTGCCGACGGCGATGCCGATGTCGTAGTAACCGTGGTAGACGATGTCGTTGCCGTCGATCGACGCGTTGACGAGCGGGAATTTCCTGAGCGCATGCACGGCGGCTTTCACGAAGAAGCCCATGAAGCCGAGCTTGACGCCGTGCTCCTTCTCGAAGCGCTCCTTGTAGCGATTGCGAAGATCGATGACCGCCTGCATGTTCACTTCGTTGAACGTCGTCAGGATCGCGGCGGTCGATTGCGACTCGACGAGACGCTCGGCGATGCGCGCGCGAAGCCGCGACATCGGCACGCGTTGCTCGGGACGCGCGCCCTGCGTGATCGACGTGGCCGGTGTCGGCGACGGAGTGGGTGGCCTGGGTTCGGGGGAAGGCGCCTTCGCGGAGGGTGGCGGCGATAACTTCGTCGAGGGCGACGGCCCCGTGGGCTGACTCGGTGTCGAAGAAGCGCTCGCGCGCGTGCCCATCGCCTCGGCCACGTCGCTTTTCGTAATGCGTCCGCCGCGGCCGGTTCCCGCCACCGTGCCCGGATCGACTCCCTGCTCGGCCATCATCTTGCGTGCGGCTGGCAGCGCGGTTACGGTCGCGCCGGTGGCCGGTGGCGTCGATGCCGATGCGGCCGGTCGTGTCGACGGTGCTTTCGCTGTCGCGATCGGCGCTGGCTCAGTTGCCGGCGCTTGCGCGGTGCCCGCGCTTGCCTTCGCATCGGTGTCGATAACCGCGATCACGTCGTTCGAGGTGACCGTCGCGCCATCCTGACGCGTGATCTCGGCGAGCACGCCATCGCCCGGCGCCGGCAATTCGAGCACGACCTTGTCGGTTTCGATGTCGATCAGGTTCTCGTCGCGCTTGACGGCATCACCCGGTTTCTTGTGCCAGTTGACGAGCGTCGCCTCGGTGATCGACTCGGGCAACTGCGGGACCTTGACCTCGATTCTCATCGGATCGCCCTCGTTGTCGCTGTTCTCATCGCGCAAGCAGCATCTCGCCCGAGCGCAGCTTCGCGGCGAACGCATCCTCGACGAGCTTTCTCTGCTCGGCGTTGTGCTTCGCGTAGTAGCCGACCGCCGTCGACGCGGACACGGGCCGCCCCGCGTACGCGAGCACCTTGTCTTTGTCGATGTCGGCGCGAAGGTACGAGTTGAGCCGATACCACGCGCCCTGGTTCTGCGGCTCCTCCTGGCACCAGACGACTTCCTTCGCCGCCTTGAACTTGCCGACCTCGCGCTTGTAGTCCTCGTGCGGAAACGGATACTGCTGCTCGAGGCGCAGGATCGCGACGTCGTCGATCTTCTGCTCGCGGCGAAACGCGAGCAGCTCGTAATAGACCTTGCCGGAGCAGACGATCACGCGGCGCACCTTCTTCGAATCGAGCGGCTCCGATTCGCCGATCACGTTCTGGAAGTGCCCGTTCGCGAGCTCGTCGAGCGTCGACACCGCTTCCTTGTGCCGTAGCAGGCTCTTCGGCGTGAACACGATCAGCGGCTTTCGGAACAGGCGAATCATCTGCCGGCGCAGAAGATGGAAGATCTGCGCGGGCGTCGTCGGCACGACGACCTGCATGTTGTGCTGCGCGCAAAGCTGCAAATAGCGCTCGGGACGCGCCGACGAATGCTCGGGGCCCTGGCCTTCGTAGCCGTGCGGCAGGTACAGGACGAGATCGCAGATGCGCCCCCACTTCACTTCGCCTGCGCTGATGAACTGATCGATCACGACCTGCGCGCCGTTCGCGAAATCACCGAACTGCGCTTCCCAGATCACGAGCTGATTCGGCTCCGACGTCGTGTAGCCGTATTCGAAGGCGAGCACCGCCGACTCGGTCAACACCGAATCGATGATCTCGAAGTCCGGCTGTCCCTCGCGCAGATGCTGGAGCGGAATCCATGTGCCGAGGTCCCACTTCTCCCGGTTCTGGTCGTGCAGCACCGCATGCCGATGCGAGAACGTGCCGCGGCCGACGTCTTCGCCGGAGATGCGCACGCCGAAGCTCTGGTCGAGCAGCGTCGCGTACGCGAGGATCTCGCCCATCCCCCAGTCGATCGGCTGCTTGCCTTCGACCATCGCGCGCCGATCGGCCATGATTTTCTCGACGCGCGGATGCAGCTTGAAGTGCTCCGGCACGCTCGTCGCCTTGATGCCGAGCTCCTTCAGGCGCGCCATCGGCACCGCCGTGTCGGTCGGATCGGTCCAGTGGCGATTCGTGTACGGCGACCAGTCGACGATGAACGGCGGCTTGTAGTTCGACAGCACCGTCGTATTCGTGTGATAGCCCTTGTCCATCGCGGCGCGATAGGTCGCGATCATCGCGTCGGCCTCCTCGGCCGTGATCACGCCCTCGGCGATGAGCCGATCGGCGTAGAGCTTGCGCGTTCCGGGATGCTGATTGATCTTCTTGTACATCAAAGGCTGCGTGATCATCGGCTCGTCGGCTTCGTTGTGGCCGAGACGACGGAAGCAGACGAGATCGACGAAAACGTCCTTGTGAAACTTCTGCCGATAGTCGAGCGCGATCTCCGTCGCGAGCAGGCAAGCTTCGGGATCGTCGCCGTTTACATGGAGGATCGGCGCCTCGACCATCTTCGCGACGTCGGTGCAGTAAAGCGTGCCGCGCACGTCGCGCGGGTCGGACGTGGTGAAACCGATCTGGTTGTTGATGACGATATGGATCGTGCCGCCGGTATAGAAGCCGCGCGTCTGCGCCATGTTGAGGCACTCCTGCACGACGCCTTGCCCCGCGATGGACGCATCGCCGTGCAGCAGCACCGGCAGCACCTGGTCGCCGCGCGGGTCCTTGCGACGATGCTGGCGCGCGCGGACGCTTCCCTCGACGACCGGATCGACGATCTCGAGATGCGACGGATTGAACGCGAGCGTCACGTGCACCGGACCGCCCGGGGTCGACACGTCGGACGAGAAGCCCTGGTGATACTTGACGTCACCGGCCGGCAGGTCCTGCGGCGCCTTGCCCTCGAATTCGGAGAATAGGTCGCTTGGCATCTTGCCGAGCGTGTTGACAAGCACGTTGAGCCGACCGCGATGCGCCATGCCGAGCACGAGCTCGCCGACCCCGGCGGCGCCCGCGCGCTGGATCAAAAGGTCGAGCATCGGGATCATCGAATCGCCGCCTTCGCCCGAGAAGCGCTTCTGGCCGACGTATTTGGTGTGCAGGTAGCGTTCGAGCGTCTCCGCGGCCGTGATTCGCTCGAGGATGTGCCGGCGCTCCTCGGCGCTGAACTTCGGATGCGAGCGGATCGGCTCGAGACGCTCCTGAACGAAGCGCTTCGTCGGCGTGTCCGAAATGTACATGTACTCGGCGCCCAACGTGCCGGTGTAGGTCTCCTCGAGCGCCTTGATAATGTCGCGAAGGCGCATTCGCGCCGGGCCCGCCTTGAACGAGCCGACGTCGAACGGCGTGTCGAGGTCGGTGTCGGTGAAGCCGTACATGCGAAGGTCGAGGTCGGGGATGTACGGCGGCTCGTGGCGTTTCAGCGGATCGAGGTCGGCGTGCAGCATGCCGAGCGTGCGGTACTTGCTGATGAGCCGCAGCACGAGCACCTGCTTGTGCATCGTGGTCTCGTCGACCATCGCGCCGGCAACGCGGCGGTTGCGCGCAAGCTCGCGAAACGATTCGACGACCGACGCGTGCGGCACGTCGGCGGCATCGCCCTTGATCTCGTCGAAGTAGCTACGCCATTCGGGCGAGACGCTTTCCGGGTCGGCGAGATACGACTCGTACAGCTCCTCGATGAACGGCGCGTTGCTGCCGAAGAGCGTACTCGTGGATTCGAACTCCCTCATTGTTCCCATAGAAAACCTCAAGTCGGGGCCGCTGCGCGGCCCGGTTCCAACCTATTCCCGTTCGGGGATGGCTTTTACGTCCCTGCGCTTCGCGCCGGTGAAAAGCTGCCGCGGACGGCCGATCTTGTACTCGGGATCGGACACCATCTCGTTCAACTGTGCGATCCAGCCGACGGTTCGCGCGAGCGCGAAGATCGCCGTGAAAAGCTGTACCGGGATGCCGATCGCCTTCTGCACGATGCCGGAATAGAAGTCGACGTTCGGGTAGAGCTTGCGCGAAAGGAAGTAGTCGTCCTCGAGCGCGATCTTTTCGAGCGACATCGCGAGCTTGAACAGCGGGTCGTCGTGCAGGCCGAGCGCGTTCAGCACCTCGTAGCAGGTCTCGCGCATGAGCTTCGCGCGTGGATCGTAGTTCTTGTAGACGCGATGGCCGAAGCCCATCAGCCGCGCGCTCGAATGCTTGTCCTTGACCTGCGTGATGAACTCGCCGATCTTCGCGACGCCGCCCTTCGCCTGCAGGTCGTAGAGCATGTTGAGCGCCGCCTCGTTGGCGCCGCCGTGCGCCGGTCCCCACAGGCACGCGACACCCGCCGCGATCGCCGCGAACGGATTCGTCCCCGATGAAGCGCAGAGCCGAACCGTCGACGTCGATGCGTTCTGCTCGTGATCGGCATGCAAGATGAAAATGCGGTCGAGTGCGCGCACGAGCACGTCGTTGACCTTGTAGTCCTCGCACGGCGTGGCGAACATCATCCGCATGAAGTTCGCCGCGTACGAGAGCTCGTTCCGTGGGTACACGTACGGTTGGCCGACCGAGTACTTGTACGCCATCGCGACGAGCGTCGGCATCTTGGCGATCAGACGGTGCGCCGAGATGTCGCGCTGATGCGCGTCGTCGAGATTGATCGAATCGGGATAAAACGCGCTCATCGCGCCGACGAGGCCCGTCAGCACCGCCATAGGATGCGCGTCGCGGCGAAAGCCGCGCAGGAAGAACTGCATCTGCTCGTTGACCATCGTGTGATGCGTGACGACGTCGACGAAGCGACGCTTCTCCTCGACGTTGGGCAGCTCGCCGTAGAGCAGCAGGTAGCAGACCTCGAGGTAGTCGCACTTGACCGCCAGCTCCTCGATCGGATAGCCGCGGTAGAGCAGCTCGCCCTTGTCGCCGTCGATGTAGGTGATCGCCGAGCTGCACGCGGCCGTCGAAAGGAAGCCGGGGTCGTAGGTGAACTTGCCGGTTTTGGCGTAGAGCGTGCGGATGTCGATCACTTCGGGGCCCATCGTGCCGCGGAGGATCGGGAACGTGACGGAAGGCGATCCGTCGGAGAACTGCAGGGTGGCGGTTTGCTCGGTCATCGGATGTTCCTTCCAAAGCATCGGGGCTTGCCCCGATCATCCTCCTTCGTCGCCCCCGGCGTCTTCACCTTTCTTTACGCGCGGCGAGAGCTCGGATACGAAGGACGCGAGCGCCGGATCGGCGGGCACCATGCGCCCGCACACGAAATCCCACAGCTCGTTGTCTGTCATATGGAGAAGCGCGTCGAGTTTTGCAATGTCGCCCTCGGTCAGCGTATCGCCGCGGGCATCGAGAAAGCGCGACAGCACCAGGTCGTTTTCCAGCATGCCGCGTCGGCAGCGCCAGCGGATCCTGCGAAGTCGCGCGGCGTCGATCATTCCGTGCCAGTCAATAGGGGTAAAGGCTCGCAAAAATAGCGAAATGGGACCAGGCTCGATTCATTCGAACCGGATTGGGAAGCCGCTGCGGTCGTCGCTCCAATAAATCGAGCCTGGCCCATTTCGCCGAGTATGGTGTCTGACCCTATACCGTCCGCTTCACCAGCAGATCCTTCGTCTTCTCGATTGCGAGCGTCGGGTTCAGGTTCTTCGGACAGACGTCGACGCAGTTCATGATCGTGTGACAGCGGAACAGCCGGTACGGATCATCGAGATTGTCGAGGCGCTGGTTCAGGTCGCGGTCGCGGCTGTCGACGATGAATCGGTACGCCTGCAACAATCCGGCCGGTCCGACGAACTTGTCCGGATTCCACCACCACGACGGGCACGACGTCGAGCAGCACGCGCACAGGATGCATTCGTAGAGGCCATTCAGCTCCTCGCGCTCGGCCGGTGACTGCAGCCGCTCGCGCTCGGGCGGCGGCTCGTCGTTGACGAGGTAGGGACGCACCGAGTGGTATTGCTTGAAGAACTGGCTCATGTCGACGATCAGGTCGCGGATCACCGGCAGACCGGGCAGCGGCCGCAGCGTGACCGGCTCCTTCAGCGTACGCAGGTTCGTGATGCACGCCAGGCCGTTTTTCCCGTTGATGTTCATCGCGTCCGATCCGCAGACGCCTTCGCGGCAGCTTCGCCGGAAGGCGAGCGAGTCGTCGACAGTCTTGAGCCGGATCAGCGCATCGAGCAGCATCCGATCGTGCGGATCGAGCGGAATGTCGTATTCCTGCATGCGCGGCTTCGCGTCTTTCTCGGGGTCGTAGCGGTAGATGCGGAATTTCATGCGGATAGAGGGTCAGTAGGTGCGGGCCTTGGGTGGGAAGGACTCGACCGTCAGCGGCGTCAGGTGCACGGGTTTGTAGTCGAGCCGATTGCCTTCGCGATACCAGAGAGAATGCTTGAGCCAGTGCGCGTCGTCGCGGCTCGGATGGTCGCTTCGCGCCTGCGCGCCGCGCGATTCGAGCCGCGCCTGCGCCGAGACGATCGACGCCTTCGCGACCTCGATCAGATTGTCGAGCTCGAGCGCCTCCACGCGCGCGGTGTTGAAAACGCGGCTCTTGTCGTCGATCGACGTGCGCGCGACGCGCCCTTCGAGCTCGATGATCTTCGCGACGCCTTCGGCGAGAAGCGTCCCATTGCGAAAGACGCCGCAATGCGACTGCATCGTGCGCTGGATCTCCTTGCCGACCTCGGCCACGCGCTCGCCGCGGTTAGCCGCATTAAGCCGCGCGAGGCGCGCGAGCGAGGCTTCGCCCACGTTCGGAGGCAGCGCCTTTTGTTGGCGCGACGGAAGGCCCTGGGTCACGATGAAATCGCCGGCCGCGCGACCGAACACGAGCAGGTCGAGCAGCGAATTCGTGCCGAGCCGATTTGCACCGTGCACCGACACGCACGCGCATTCGCCCACCGCGTAGAGGCCTTCGACGACCGTCTCCGGATTGCCGTCTTTGGGCGCGACCACCTGCCCATGCATGTTCGTCGGCACGCCGCCCATCATGTAGTGGATCGTCGGCACGACCGGGATCGGCTCCTTGATCGGATCGACGTTGGCGAACTTGATCGCGATCTCGCGGATCGACGGCAGCCGCTTCGTGATCACGTCGGGACCGAGATGGTCGAGCTTCAAAAGCACGTAATCCTTGTGCGGACCGCAGCCGCGCCCTTCCTTGATCTCCTGGTCCATCGAGCGGCTGACGACGTCGCGCGACGCGAGATCCTTGAGGTTCGGCGCATAGCGCTCCATGAAGCGCTCGCCGTTGCAATTGAGCAGGATGCCGCCTTCGCCGCGCACGCCTTCCGTGATCAGCACGCCGGCGCCCGCGACGCCGGTCGGGTGGAATTGCCAGAATTCCATGTCCTCGAGCGGCACGCCGGCCCGCGCGGCCATGCCGAGGCCATCGCCGGTGTTGATGAACGCGTTCGTCGATGCGGCGAAGATGCGTCCCGCGCCGCCGGTCGCGAGGATCGTGGCCTTCGCTTCGAGCACGTAGACCTCGCCGGTCTCCATCTCGAGCGCGGTCACACCGAGCACGTGACCTTCGTCGTCGCGTATCAAATCGAGCGCCATCCATTCGACGAAGAATTGCGTTTTCACGCGCACATTCTGCTGATAGAGCGTATGCAGCATCGCGTGGCCGGTGCGATCCGCCGACGCGCATGCGCGGCGCACCGATTTCTCGCCGAAATTCATCGAATGACCGCCGAACGGTCGCTGATAGATCGTGCCGTTCTCGTTGCGATCGAACGGCATCCCCATGTGCTCGAGCTCGTAGACGACCTGCGGCGCCATCCGGCACATATATTCGATCGCGTCCTGGTCGCCGAGCCAATCGGATCCTTTGACCGTGTCGTACATGTGCCACAGCCAACTATCGTCGGACATGTTGCCGAGCGACGCGCCGATGCCGCCCTGCGCTGCGACCGTGTGCGAGCGCGTCGGGAAGACCTTCGACAGCACGCAGACGGTCAGGCCCGCGGCGGAGAGTTGAAGCGACGCGCGCATGCCCGCTCCGCCGGCGCCGACGATGAGTGCGTCGAAGCGCCGCGTGGGGAGCTTCACGCAATCCCCGCTTGCCGCGCGTTCGAGCAAGCCTTCATGCGCCGCCCCAGAGGATCTGGATCGTCCAGCCGGCGTACGCGACGAGCACGCACACAACGACGATCTCGAGGAACAGGCGCGGACCCATCGGCTTCGCGTAGTCCATCAGGATGTTGCGCACGCCGACCCATGCGTGCCACAGAAGCGACGCCATGAACAGGAACGTCGCGACCCGGAACGCATTGCCGGCGAGAAGCGCTTTCCAGATCGCGTAGTCGATGCCGCCGTTCCACAGCATGATGCCAAGCAGGAGCGCTGTGTAGAGCGTGATGACGATTGCCGTCACCCGCTGCACGAGCCAATCGCGAAGTCCGTAATGCGCGCCGACAGGCAGCTTGTCGACGCCGGCTACCACAGGCGCACCGCGACGATCAGCGCGAGCAACACCGACAGCACGAGCACGACGGCCGCCGAGGCGCGCGCGGGCGCGAGTTGAATTCCTATGTGCAGGTCAAGCGCAAGGTGCCGAAGCCCCGCAAGCAGGTGATACAGATAACACCAGGCGAGCACGAGCAGGACGATCTTGCCGACCGGCGCGACGAACGGCGCGATCGCCGCCGCGTACGCCTGTTCGGAGACGAGCGCGCGCTGCGCCAACCACAGCCCGAGCGGAATGCCGACGAGAAACAGAAGCGCGCCGCTGATCCGATGCAGGATCGAAACGATCGCCGGCAGCGGCTGGCGGATCTGGAAGAGATTGAGGTAGACGGGGCGCGGCATCAGGAGTCAGTTGTCAGTCGACAGTTGCCAGACGCGGCGCAGTTTTCGGTGGCGCGGCATGGGCCGCTGCGCCTGTCGACGTCTGGCCGATGCAGGATATTGACGGCGCTTCTGTCCGCCGTCTTCGTTTCTTGTCTCCTGATTTTTTCACCGCATCAAATTATAGCGCCGCGCGACGCATCGCCCGTTCCCACGATCGCTCAGGTCAATGCGTTCCAGTAGTGCTCGTGCCGCGTCACGCACAAGCCGCGACGAAGCTCGACGGAACGATCGCCGAACGTGTACGTGACACGGTCGACGGCGAGAAGCGGCGTGCCGATGGCGACGCGCAGAAGGGGCGCACTTCGCGCGTCGGCGGCAACCGCGCGCAGACGCTCGTCGGCGCGCAGCATGCGAACGCCGAACTGCGTCTCGAAGAATCCGTACATCGAGCCTGTGTACGACGCGCAGCGATCGAGCGTAAGGCCGCGAAAGAGCGCGGCCGGCAACGTGATCTCATCGAGCACGGCCGGGATGCCGCCGTAATCGAGCACACGCCGCAGAACGTAGAGTGCGTCGCCGGAGCGCAGCGCCAGCATTCGCGCGACATCCGCGCTCGCGCGGACACGGCGAAGATCGATCAGCCGGCTTCGCGGGTACTCGGGCTTGCCGTCGTCGCGCACGATGCGCAGAAAACGGAAGTTCGACGCCTTCTCCTCGGTATGCGTCGCTACGAACGTGCCTTTGCCCTGCCGACGGACGACGAGGTTGTCGCTCGCAAGCGCCTGGATGGCCTTGCGCACGGTGCCCTGCGACACCCCGTAGCGCGAGGCAAGCGCGGGCTCGGAGGGAATCGGCTCGCCGGGCCCCCATTCGCCCGTCTCGAGCGCACGCGTAAGCATCGCGCGCACCTGCGCGTAGAGCGGACGAAACGTGGGCGCGGGCTTCATTCTTGTATCTTATATCAGTTATAGGACATTGACGCGAGCCCGCGCCGGGCCTACCATTGGGCAAAGACCGCAGCGTCCGCAGCGCCTGCTCCGGGCTGCCGAGCGCTCGTCCTTCCTCCACGAAACTCCACGTTTTCCGGGAGTCGTTATGAAAGAACCCGTCCGCATCGCGGTCACCGGCGCCGCCGGCCAGATCGGCTACAGCCTCCTCCCCCGCATCGCGTCGGGCGACATGCTGGGCGCCGACCAGCCGGTCATCCTGCAATTGCTGGAGCTTCCGCTCGACAGGGCGCAGGCGGCATTGAAAGGCGTGATGATGGAGATGGAGGACTGTGCGTTCCCGCTGCTCGCGGGAATGAGCGGCACCGCCGATCCGAACGTCGCGTTCCGCGACGCCGACATCGCGATGCTCGTCGGTGCCCGCCCGCGGGGTCCCGGCATGGAGCGCAAGGACCTGCTGCTCGAAAACGCGAAGATATTCATCGAGCAGGGCAACGCGCTCGACAAGGTGGCATCGCGCCACGTGCGCATCCTCGTCGTCGGCAATCCGGCGAATACGAACGCGTACATCGCGATGAAATCGGCGCCGTCGCTGCCTGCGCATCGCTTCACGTCGATGATGCGTCTCGATCACAACCGCGCGCTCACGCAGCTCGCGCAGAAAAGCGGCAAGCCGGTCTCGTCGATCGAGAAGCTGATCGTCTGGGGCAATCATTCGCCGACGATGTATCCCGATTTCCGCTTCGCTAGCGCGGATGGTCGGCCGCTCGCCGCGCTGATCAATGACGAGAAGTGGAATCGCGACGTGTTCATCCCGACGGTCGGCAAGCGTGGCGCAGCGGTGATCGCAGCGCGGGGGCTCTCGTCGGCGGCGTCGGCGGCGAACGCGGCGGTCGACCATATGCGCGACTGGATGCTGGGAAGTCGCGGGAAGTGGGTGACGATGGGCGTGCCCTCGGATGGCAGCTACGGCATCCCGCAGGACGTTGTGTACGGCGTGCCGGTGACGACGCAGAATGGCGGGTACGCGCGTGTCACCGGGCTGCCGATCGATGACTTTTCGCGCGAAAAGATGAACGCGACGCTCGCCGAGCTCGAGGAAGAGCGCGCCGGCGTAGCGTCTTTGCTCGGGAAATGATGAGCGCCGCCGGGTCTCGGTTTCGCGCCGCGGTCGACGAAGAGCGGCCGCTGCAGGTGCCCGGCGCCATTTGCGCCTATCACGCGATCCTAGCGCAGCGCTGCGGTTATCGTGCGATCTACCTGTCGGGGGGTGGCGTCGCCGCTGCATCGCTGGCCATCCCCGATCTTGCCATCAGCACGCTCGACGACGTTCTGACCGACGTTCGCCGCATCACCGACGCCTGCTCGTTGCCGCTGCTCGTCGATGCCGACACCGGCTTCGGCACGTCGGCGTTCAACATCGCGCGCACGGTCAAATCGCTGATCAAGTTCGGCGCGGCCGCGATGCACATCGAAGACCAGGTCGACGCGAAGCGCTGCGGCCATCGCCCCGGGAAGGCGCTCGTCAGCAAGCAGGAGATGGTCGACCGCATCAAGGCCGCTGTCGATTCGCGTACCGATGCAGGCTTTGTCGTGATGGCGCGAACGGATGCGCTCGCCGTCGAAGGTCTCGACGCGGCGATCGATCGCGCATGCGCATGCGTCGAGGCCGGCGCCGACATGATCTTTCCCGAGGCGATCACAGAGCTTTCGATGTATCGCCGCTTCGCCGACGCGGTGAAGGTACCGATCCTCGCGAATCTGACCGAGTTCGGCAAGACGCCGCTCTTCACCACGCGCGAAGTCGCGAGCGCGGGCGTCGCGATCGCGCTCTACCCGCTGTCCGCGTTCCGTGCGATGAACGCGGCGGCGCTCGATGTCTACGAGACGCTGCGTCGCGACGGCACGCAAAAGGCTGTGGTCGATCGGATGCAGACGCGCGACGAGCTTTACGATTTCCTCGGCTATCACGAGTACGAGCAAAGGCTCGACCGGCTCTTTGCTCAACAAAGCGACGACGCCACCGCCCCATGATGACGACCGACTCCGCCTCGCCCGCAACGACGATCAAGCCGAAGAAATCCGTCGCGCTCTCCGGCGTCACAGCCGGCAATACCGCCCTTTGCACCGTCGGGCGCACCGGCAACGACCTGCACTATCGCGGCTACGACATCCTCGACATGGCGGAGCGCTGCGAGTTCGAGGAGATCGCGTACCTGCTCGTGCACGGCAAGCTCCCGACGCGTGCCGAGCTCGACGCCTACCACAAAAAACTTCGATCGATGCGCGGCCTTCCCGGCCCTCTGCAGAAGGTGCTCGAGCAGATTCCCGCGTCCGCGCATCCGATGGATGTGATGCGCACCGGCGTGTCGACGCTCGGCAGCCTCGTACCCGAAAGCGATCGGCATCATCCGCAAGGTGCGCGCGACATCGCCGACCGGCTGATGGCGTCGCTCGGGTCGATGCTGCTCTACTGGTATCACTACGGACGCGAAGGCAAGCGCATCGACGTCGAGACCGACGACGCGTCGATCGGCGCGCATTTCCTGCATCTTCTGCACGGCCAGCCTCCTTCGCCTGCTTGGGTGCGCGCGATGCATACCTCGCTCAATCTCTATGCCGAGCACGAGTTCAATGCGTCGACGTTCACCGCGCGCGTCATCGCGGGTACCGGTTCGGATATGTATTCGGCCATCACCGGCGCGATCGGCGCGCTGCGCGGGCCGAAGCACGGCGGCGCGAACGAGTTCTCGTTCGAGGTGCAGAAGCGCTACGCGACGCCCGACGAAGCCGAGGCTGACATCCGTCGTCGCATTGCCGCGCGCGAGGTCGTGATCGGCTTCGGGCATCCCGTGTACACGATCGCGGACCCGCGCAACAAGATGATCAAGGAGGTCGCACGCGAGTTGTCGGTCGCTGCGGGTGATACGAAGATGTATGACGTCGCCGAGCGGATCGAGACGGTGATGCACGACGCCAAGAAGATGTTCGCGAATCTCGACTGGTACTCGGCGGTGAGCTATCACATGATGGGCGTGCCTACGTCGATGTTCACGCCGCTGTTCGTGATATCGCGTACGTCCGGTTGGGCCGCTCATGCGATCGAGCAGCGCGAGGACGGCAAGATCATCCGCCCGTCGGCGAATTACGTGGGCCCGGAGGATAGGAAGTTTGTGCCGATCGATCGGAGGGGCTAGGGACTGGGGGCTAGGGGCTGGAAGCAGTGTTCGGATATGAGCCGTCTCGCTGCGCGCAAAGCACGATCTGCCCTTTCTCGCGCCGCAAGCCCCTATCATTCGCTAGCACACACGCTCCCTAGCTCCTGGTCCCCAGCCCCGAGCCCCTATGGCTACAGCCCCCCACAGCGCCGTCCGCCCCCCACCCGACCAGTTCCTGGTCGACATCGCGGACTACGCCGCGAACTACGAAATCCGAAGCGACGAAGCGTACGAGACCGCGCACTACTGCCTGCTCGATACGCTCGGCTGCGGATTCGAGGCGCTCGACTATCCCGCGTGCACGAAGCTGCTCGGCCCGATCGTGCCGGGCACGATCGTTCCGAACGGCGCGAAGGTGCCCGGCACGTCGTTCGAGCTCGATCCCGTGCAGGCGGCGTTCAATCTTGGCACGATCATTCGCTGGCTCGATTTCAACGACACCTGGCTCGCGGCCGAGTGGGGCCATCCCTCCGACAACCTCGGCGGCCTCCTCATGACCGCAGACTGGCTTTCGCGTACGGCCGTCGCGAGCGGCCGTCCGCCGCTCACGATGGCGCACGTCCTGACCGCCATGATCAAGGCGCACGAAATCCAGGGCGTGATTGCGCTTCGCAACAGCTTCAACCGCGTGGGCCTCGATCACGTCGTGCTCGTGAAGGTCGCTACGACCGCCGTCGTTGCCAACATGCTCGGGCTTTCGCGCGACGAGATCGTCGACGCGCTGTCGCTCGCGTTCGTCGACGGACAAAGCCTTCGCACGTATCGCCATGCGCCGAACACCGGCTCGCGCAAGAGCTGGGCGGCCGGCGATGCCACTGCGCGCGGCGTGCGCCTTGCGCTGATCGCGAAGACGGGCGAGATGGGCTATCCGTCGGCGCTCACCGCGAAGACCTGGGGCTTCTATGACGTGTTGTTCAAGGGCCAGCCGTTTCGCTCCGACCGGCCGTACGGCAGCTATGTGATGGAGAACGTGCTCTTCAAGATCAGCTTTCCGGCCGAATTCCACGGCCAGACCGCGGTCGAATGTGCAATGCAGCTCCATCCGCTCGTGCGCGACCGGCTTGACGAGGTCCGCCGGATCACCATCAGCACGCATGAATCGGCGATCCGCATCATCGACAAGCAGGGTCCGCTCGCGAACCCCGCCGACCGCGATCACTGCATCCAATACATGGTCGCGGTGCCGCTGATTTTCGGCCATCTCGTCGCCGCCGACTACGAGGACGACGTGGCCGCCGATCCGCGGATCGATACGCTGCGTGAGAGGACGGTGTGCGTCGAGGATCCGCAGTATTCGAAAGACTATCTGGATCCCGAGAAGCGCTCGATCGCCAACGCGATCACGATCGAATTCGACGACGGCACGAAAACGCCCGAAGTCGCGGTCGAATACCCGATCGGACATCGGAGGCGGCGTCGCGAAGGCATCCCGCTTCTGATCGAGAAGTTTCGCGTCAATCTCGCGCGCCGCTTCGCGCAAAAGCAGCAAGCCGCGATCCTCGGCGTCGCGCTCGATCGCGAGCGGCTGTCGGCGATGGCGGTGAACGAGTTCGTGGATTTGATGGTGGGATGATGGAAATTCAAAACCGGGACGAAGGACGAGGGGTGAGAGTGGCCAAACGAAGTGTCCAACGAAGGCACTCTCGTCCCTCGCCCCTCGTCCCTTGTCCCGCTCTTCTTGCGCTGTTGCTCGCAGTGATCACGATGGCGGCGCTCGCCCAGGACTTCCCCAGGCTCGAGCCCGGCCTGTGGGAAATGGACCGTGCGGTCGATCGCCCGCCGGGCAGCGCGAGCAATCCTGCGCCGGCCTCGTCAAGCCGTACGACGATGTGTCTCGACGAATCGGTCGAGCGCGACATGTTCAACATGGCGATGGGCGAGATGAGCGGCCGCTGCAGCAAGCACGACTTCAAGCTCACCGGCAATCGCATGACGGGCGATCTCGTGTGCGATCTCGGCGGCACGACGATGCATTCGAAGTCGGTGATGGTGCTCGACGGCGATCACGCCTACCGCACCGAGATCGACACCACCTACGACCCGCCCTTTATGGGCCGCTCGCAATCGAAGACGGTGCTCACTGCACGCAACATCGGACCCTGCAAGCCCGGTCAGCGCCCCGGCGATTTCGTCATGCCGAACGGACGCACGATGAACATGCGCGACATCATGAACGGTGCGCGCGGCGCGCAGGGAAGCGTGCCGCCGAAGACGAGTCAATAGGACGAAGGACAATGGCACACAATCTCTTCGAATCGCTGAAGGAATTCGAGCTCGCGTCGGGCGCGCGCGGACGCTATTACGCGCTTCCCGCGCTCGAGCGCGCCGGCATCGGCCGCATCTCGCGGCTTCCGGTCTCGATTCGCATCGTGCTCGAAAGCGTGCTTCGCAATTGCGACGGCAAAAAGATCACCGAGGAGCACGTGCGAAGGCTCGCGAACTGGTCGCCGACGGCCGAGCGCACCGACGAGATTCCCTTCGTCGTCTCGCGTGTCGTGCTGCAGGACTTCACCGGCGTGCCGCTTCTGTGCGATCTCGCGGCGATGCGCAACGTCGCTGCCGATCTCGGCCGCGATCCGAAGCTGCTCGAGCCGCTCGTGCCGGTCGACCTCGTCGTCGATCACTCGGTGATGATCGACTACTACGGCTCGCACGCGGCGCTCGATCTCAACATGAAGCGCGAGTTCGACCGCAACGCCGAGCGCTACCAGTTCATGAAATGGGGCATGCAGGCGTTCGACACATTCAAGGTCGTGCCGCCCGGCATCGGCATCGTCCACCAGGTGAACCTCGAATACCTGGCGCCCGGCGTGCACGTGAAGGACGGCCTCTACTATCCTGACACGCTCGTCGGCACCGACAGTCACACGACGATGATCAACGGCATCGGCGTCGTCGGCTGGGGTGTCGGCGGCATCGAAGCGGAAGCGGGCATGCTCGGCCAGCCGGTGTACTTCCTGACGCCGGACGTGGTGGGCGTCGAGCTCGCGGGACGCCTGCCCGAAGGCGCGACAGCCACCGATCTCGTGCTGACCGTCACCGAGATGCTGCGCAGGGAAAAGGTCGTCGGCAAGTTCGTCGAGTTCTTCGGCGAGGGAACCGCGTCGCTCTCGGTGCCCGATCGCGCGACGATCGGCAACATGTCACCCGAATACGGCGCAACGATGGGCTTCTTCCCCGTCGACGACAAAACCGTGGCGTATTTGCGCGCAACGGGGCGCAGCGAGGACGCGCTCGACGCGTTCGAGCGGTATTTCAAATCGCAGAACCTCTTCGGCATGCCGCGCGCAGGCGACATCGATTACACGAAGATGCTGCGGCTCGATCTCGCGAGCGTCGTGCCCTCGGTCGCGGGACCCAAGCGCCCGCAGGATCGCATTGCATTGCCCGATCTTTCCACGCGCTTCGCGGAGCTTTTCAGCAAGCCCGGCAGCGAGAACGGCTTCTCGCAGCCCGCCGATCGTTTGCGCCAACGCCACAAGACGCTGCCGATGGTGCCGGGACGCGGCCAGATCAGCGATACGGAGCAGCAACTGCCGCGAAGCGGGCTGCCGCTCGATTACGTCGAGATGGTCAACAACCGTCCGACAACGGACCGCATCGCGACCCAATCCACGCCCCAGCAGATCGACATCGGCAACGGCGACGTGCTGATCGCCGCGATCACGTCGTGCACGAACACGTCGAATCCGAGCGTGCTGCTGGCCGCCGGACTGCTCGCGAAAAAGGCCGTCGAAAAGGGATTGACCGTCAAGCCGCACATCAAGACATCGCTTGCGCCCGGCTCGCGCGTCGTCACCGATTACCTCACGAAGACGGAACTTTTGCCCTACCTCGACAAGCTCGGCTTCGACGTCGCGGCGTACGGCTGCACGACGTGCATCGGCAACGCGGGCGATCTCGCGCCCGAGATCAACGATGCAATCGCGAGCCACGATCTCGTCTGCGCGGCCGTGCTCTCCGGCAATCGCAACTTCGAGGCGCGCATTCATCCGAACCTGAAGGCCAACTTCCTGATGTCGCCGCCGCTCGTCGTCGCGTATGCGATCGCGGGCAGCGTGCTGCGCGATATCGTCCACGAACCGCTCGGCCAGGGCCGCGACGGTCCGGTGTTCCTGCGCGACATCTGGCCGACTTCGCAGGAAGTCGACGCGCTCTTAAGCTATGCGCGCGATCCCGCGACGTTCAGGCGGCTGTACGGCGACGTTGTGAATGCGAACCCGATGTGGGCCACGATTTCGGGCTCCACCGGACAGGTGTACGACTGGCCGCCATCGACCTACATCGCGAAGCCGCCCTTCTTCGAGGGCTTCACGATGACGTCGCCGCCGATGTCCGACATTCGCGGCGCGCGCGTGCTCGGCATCTTCGGCGATTCGGTCACCACGGATCACATCTCGCCGGCAGGATCGATCAAGCCGACGTCCCCCGCAGGCATCTACCTGCAGGAGAAGGACGTGTCGGTCGCGAACTTCAACAGCTACGGCGCGCGCCGCGGCAATCACGAGGTGATGCTGCGCGGCACGTTCGGCAACGTGCGCATCAAGAATCTGATGCTGCCGGCGCGCAACGATGGCACGCGGATCGAAGGTGGCGTAACGCTCTATTACGGCAAGAACGGGGCGGCCGAGCAGATGCCAATCTACGATGCCGCGATGCGCTACCAGAAGCAGGGCATTCCAAGCGTGGTCTTCGGGGGCGAGGAATACGGCACCGGCAGCTCGCGCGACTGGGCGGCAAAGGGCACGCAGCTCCTCGGCATCAAGGCGGTGATCGCGAAGAGCTTCGAGCGCATCCATCGCTCGAATCTCGTCGGCATGGGCGTGCTGCCGCTGCAATTCATGCAGGGCGACGGTGCCGAGACACTCCGCATCAAGGGCGACGAGACGTTCGACATCTCCGTGCCGAAGGACATCAAGCCGCAGCAGCGGCTGAGCGTGACGATGCGAAGTAGCAACGGCACGACGCGCGACATTCCGGTCATCTGTCGCATCGATACGCCGATCGAGGTCGATTACTACCGGCACGGCGGGATCCTGCCGTTCGTGTTGCGCGACCTGTTGCAGCCGGCCGCTTGAGCGCGGCGCCCGGCGCGCGCCCTTTCGGGGAAACGCGCGTTGCGCATCCGTTTCGCCACGCGCTCGCGCTCTTTCTCTTCGCGGGTCTCTGCTTCTCGGCGCTCGACGCGACCGCGAAATATCTCGTTCGCGATCATTCGCTGTGGGTCGTCGGCTGGGCGCGTTACGTCGGACAGATGATCGTCGTCACGCCGTTCGCGTGGCATCGCGCGGGGCCGAATTTCTGGCACACGCGCAAGCCGCGCCTGCAACTGCTGCGTTCGCTGTTCCTTTTGCTTGCGACCCTCGGCTTCTGGGGCGGGCTTCGCTACCTGCCGCTCGCGGAGGCGTCCGCGGTCACGTTCCTCGCGCCGATCTTTGTCGTGCTGCTCTCGTGGCCGCTTCTGCACGAGCGTGCGACGCACGCGCGGCGTGTCGCATCGATCGTCGGGTTCATCGGCATCCTGGTCCTGCTGCGGCCGGGCTCCGCGGTGATGCATCCGGCGGTGCTGCTTTTGATCGGTGCGGCGCTGTCGAACGCGCTCTATCAACTGCTGACGCGCAGGCTCCTCGACGAATCGGCGCACGCGACGCTTTTCTACAGTGCGAGCGTCGGCACCCTCATGCTGACCCTCGCGCTGCCGTTCGCGACGAATTTCGAGCATCTGCTCGCCGTTGGCATTGGCCCGCTCGTGCTGCTCGGCGTCTTCGCGGGCACCGGCCACTGGTGCATGACGCAGGCGTACCTGTCGGCGCCCGCGTCACTGCTGACGCCCTTCACCTACCTGCAGATGCTCTGGGCGACGGCATTCGGGTACTTACTGTTCGGCCAGCATCCCGATGCGCTCTCCGGGGTGGGGATGGCAGTCATCGTCGTGAGTGGCGTGGGTCTCGCGTTGTGGGAGCGAAGCGCCATCACGCGGCGTTGAACACCCGAGCAATCGCGCCGTAAGTCTTCGCGCGCCGCTGTTGTTGCTGCACCGCAAAAAATCGGTTAAAATTGCCGATCGCGGGGCGAACTGTGTACGTCCAAAGCACCGGCGAACCCCCGACAATACCTTACGGAGAATCGATGAAGGCGAACACTTGGATCCCGCTCGCCGCCATGGCGCTTGCTCTTGGCCTCGCCGCCTGTGGCCAGCAGACGCAGCAGGCGGTCGACAAGGCGAAGGAATCGGCCAGCGTCGCAGCGAAGGACGCGGCGACGGCCGCTCAGGCGGCGGCGAAGGATGCCAGCGCCGCCGCCGCGGATGTCGCGAAAAACGCGGCCGACGCGACGAAGAGCGCCGCCGACGCGACGAAGGAAGCGGCCGCGCAGGCAGCCGACGCGAGCAAGGAAGCCGCCCAGAAGGCGGGCGACGCAGCGATGAAGGCGAACGAAGCCGCCAAGGACGCTGCGAAGAAGTAGGCAGCAACCATCATGGGGTAAGAGACGACTTTCGCCACGATTCGCCAAGGCGCCTCGAGCGCGACTCGAAAGTCGGCTCTGACCCCCGAAGGCCCCGTTTCGATGGGCCGGCCCAACGCCCGCGCTTGTCGGCGCGTTCATGACATTGGCATTGCTGTTGCACGGTCCCGTCCGGTTGCGTCGACGCGCGCCGCCAACCGATCCGCGCGGCACGGGAGCGCCGCGAGGCGCGCTCGTCGCAACCACCCTCATTTCAAACGGACGATCGAAACGTGCGTTCGTCGATTGTCGTCATCCGCAGCGAAGCCGGCTCGGCGGAGCTCGCCGTTCCGGCGCACGGGCTCTCCCTCACTCAGCGCCGCTTTCTGACGCTGCTCGACACTTCATGCACGCTGGAGGAGCTCGCGCTGCGGCATCCGGCTGCGGCAGAGAAGCTCGAGCGCGACGTCTCGCGCCTGGTCGATCTCGGCCTCGTCGTCTGCGACCACGCGGCAAACGATGCGACGCAACCCGAGGACGTCGCGGCCAACGATTCGCTTGCCGGCGAGCCCAGGTCTCCACACGAAGAACCCGCACCGCAACACATCGCTCGTATAGGCAGTTCGCGCGGCCGGCGAATCGCATGGACGCTGATTCCCGTCGCCGTCCTCATCACCGCGTGGGCCATCTGGCAATCGTCGTCGGCGCCGACGCTCGGAGACCCATTGCGCGCACGCGCTTCGCAGCCCGCGAAGAATGTGGGCGCTGGCGCGCAGCCGGCGGATCTCGATGTCACGCCAATCGCCACGCGCGTGCTCAAAGGCGATCCCGAGCGGCCGCGCGATGCGTCGAAGGACGCGCGCGCAGCGACGAAGACCAATGACGGTCGCGCGAGCAGCGATGCCGCGAAGCCGGCGCGTGAAACCGAGCCCCGCACGACACCCCCAATAGCCAGCGAGAAGCTTTCGCCCGTTCTGCCGATCGAGCATCGCAGCCCGTCTGTCGAGCTCGCGCCCATGCCAAGTGCTGCGCCGACGCCCGGCACCGTGCCCGTACCGGAGCCGACGCCGGCAAGCGCACCTCGACCTCCCGCATCTTCGCAAGGCGGGCAGCACGGCGTGCAGGTCGCGAGCCTCGCGCCCCCGGCCGGCGTGCTCCATCCGGCGCCGGCGTCTTCCGTCGCGCTCGTGCCGATCGTGCGCGAGTCGCCGGCATTTCCGCGCGAGGCCGTCGGAGCGGGTCTGTCGCGCGGCGATGTCAAGGCGCAGCTTGCGATCGATGCAAAGGGCAACGTCACCGACGTGACGATCGTCGAGGCGTCGCATCGCGCCTTCAACCGCGCGGTGCGCGAGACGCTTTCACGATGGCGTTTCGAGCCAGGCGCCCCCAACCGCACGACGACCGTCGACATCGCGTTTACGCGCGACTGAGTTCAGAGAACGGCTCGCCCGTAAAATCCGCGGATGGAAGAAGCCGCCGTAACCCTCGTCAGGCCGCCCACGGCGCCGCGAGAGCGCGACCCGCGCAAGGCCGAGTTCGAGCTCGCGAAGCTGCGCAAGCGCCTGCGCAGGCTCGTGGGCCAGGCAATTGCCGATTACGCGATGATCGAGGCGAACGATCGCGTGATGGTGTGCCTGTCCGGCGGCAAGGACTCCTACACGCTGCTCGATATTCTGCTGTCGTTGCAGCGCAGCGCGCCGGTGGACTTCAGCCTGGTGGCCGTCAACCTGGACCAGAAGCAACCAGGATTTCCTGCGGACGTGCTGCCCGCGTATCTGCGGCGGCTGGGCATGCCGTACCACATCATCGAGCAGGACACGTACAGCGTCGTCAAAAGGGTGGTGCCCGAGGGCCGGACCATGTGTGGCCTGTGTTCGCGCCTGCGCCGCGGTGCGCTGTATCGCTACGCCGCGGAAAACGGCATCACCCGCATTGCGCTCGGCCACCACCGCGATGACATCCTGGAAACCTTCTTTCTGAATCTGTTCTTCGGCGGGCGCCTGAAGGCCATGGCGCCGAAGCTGCTGTCCGATGACGCGCGCCATATCGTCATTCGCCCCCTGGCCTATGTCAGCGAGGCACAGATCGCCCGCTATGCGACGGCGCGCGAGTTTCCGATCATTCCCTGCACGCTGTGCGGCTCGCAGCAGAACCTGCAGCGGCTGCAGGTCAAGCGGATGCTGGCCGCCTGGGAGCGCGAGTTCCCGGGGCGCGTGCAGACTATCTTTGCGGCGCTGCGCAATGTGGCGCCGGGACACCTGGCCGATACCCGCCTGCATGACTTCGCCGCGCTGGATGCCTTGCGCATCGGCGCAGAGCAGATCG
>DATGGP010000045.1:0-267340 GCA_035308425.1 Casimicrobiaceae bacterium
CACTAGCGTCGTGTGAGCGACTCGAAGCTTGGAATCCCCGGCCACCGACGGCTCGCGTCGCAAAACGCCAAACCGCCCGCGCCGAAGCAAAGCCTCAGCACCCACACCTATCGATTGCCAATTGTTAAAGAACGAGGCCGCCTGAAACGTGCCGAGCGAACCGGCTCGACTTTTCGGCAGCAAAGAGGCGCGATTATACGACGTCCGCTCGATGCCGGTCAAGCGCGACGCGCGAATGCCGTGGTAATACGATGCTTGCCCCGGGGGCACAACCATCGGCCCGCTTTCGACGACGGGCCGATTCTTCACAAGGAGGGACCATGAACGGACGTCGCTTGCGCCCGCTTGTGCTGGCCTGCGGATGCGCGATCTCGTTGCTCGCCGCGTCGCACGCGAACGCCGGGCTCTTTCGCGCCTATCTTTCGCAAAGCGGCAACGATGCCAATCCCTGCACTGTTTTGTCGCCGTGCCGACTGCTGCCTGCTGCACTCGCAGCCATCAACGACGGCGGCGAGATCTGGATGATCGATTCCGCCAACTACAACACGGCGCCCGTATCGATCACCAAGTCGGTCACGATCCTCGCCATCCCGGGAGCGCTTGGCAGCATCGTCGCGAGCGGCGGTGATGCGATCGATATAGCAACCGCCAATGTTCGCGTCACGTTGCGCAATCTCGTCGTGATCGAGTTCAACGCAGGTGTGCACGGGATCAACTTCAGCAACGGCACGCGCCTAATTGTCGAGGAATGCGAGATCAACGGCATTCCGCAAGACGCCATTCACGTGACTGCCGCAGGCGCCGGCGTTGTCGTCAAGAACAGCTCGATCCATAACATCGCCGGTGCTGGTGTTTTCATCGCCAACGCCAGCGCCGGGCTCGACCACGTGACGTTCGTCTCCAACAACATGGGTGTCGTTGCCGCGAGCAGCACCTCCGTGACGCTCAACGAGAGTCTCATCAACAACACCAATACCGGTGTCACTGCGACCGAATCGGGTGGCTCGGGAACCCGAGTAACGATCACCGATTCCGTCATCCGGGCAAGCACCACGGGAGTTAGTGTCTCGTCGCCGACTGCGGCCGACAAGGTGCGCGTGACGCTCAGTCGGACGACGCTTTCTCACAACCCGACCGGACTCGACGTTGAAGCGGCATCCGGAGACGCGGCCGTGACGCTCGACAGCAATGTCATGCAGAACAATACGACGGCAATCAACATGAGCGGCGGTACGGTATTCACGCTGGGAAACAACGTCTTGAACTTCTCGCAGAATGGCGTGGTAGGAGGTTCGCTCACGACCCTCGGGGGCGTGTAACGACATGGTGCACACGGCGACGGAGCAGCGATCATCGGCCCCGTCGCCGATCGCCTTCTAGAGTGCTTCCGGGGCAACGTTTCTGGCGGCGAAATCCGAAGTGAGTGACCACGACCCCACGTATGCGCCGAAGCTGATCTCGCTTCTTCGGAAGTCGCCCGGTTCACCGAAGACTTTCATCGACGCCGGCGCATGCCGCGGCGATTTCACCGCGTTTCTGGTCGGCGCGTTTCCCGATGCGATGGTTTACGCGCTCGAACCGGACCCCGCACTCTGCCAGGTGGTGTCGCAGCGCTTTCGAGACAATGCAAACGTGCAGGCGTGGCAACTGGCATTGCAGGAGAACCGCGGCTCGGCAAAACTTCATGTCCATGCAGACCCGGGAACGTCTTCGCTGCTGCCGCGACCGACGCACGGGCCGCGCTACTATCACCATAGCGATCGCGTGCTTGCGACGATCGACGTGCCGGCGCTATCGCTCGACCAGTTCGTCGCTGAGCGCGGCGCCTCGTCGATCGCGCTGCTCAAGCTCGATACGCAGGGCTCCGAATTGTCGATCCTGCGTGGCGCACTCAACGCGCTCGAAAGCGGAACCATCGACGCGATCTACACCGAATTCTTCGTCATCCCGCATTACGACGGCGCGCCGCTGCTCGGCGATCTGATCGCTGTGCTCGCCACCTTCGGCTACGCGCTGTTCGACCTCTTCAAGGGCCCGTATGCGAGCAACGGACAACTGCGCTTCGGCGATGCCATCTTCGTGAGTCCGAAGTTTCGCGCGCGCTATCTCGACACATCGGCCGACGAGCCTTGAGCGCCGACCAGATCGGCATCGGTCAGCGTGGCGAGGAGCGGGAAGCAAGAAGATGCGTGGGCGCGCCCATCGATCGCGGCCACGTCGGGATAGTGGAGCAGATCGAGCACCATGCCTTCGCGCTCGAGGTGCACGTAGTGTCGCAAGCGCCAGGAGCGATCGTAGAGCGCGATTGCCGCGGACGTGAAATCCCGCTGTCCGCGTTCGCTCAGCGCGGAAATGCCGACCGCACGATGCTCGCCGTCGAAGCACACCCCACGCGGGAAGCCTCCGGTTTCCAACGTCCACCCGGACGTCGAGACGAGCCTCCCCTCGATCGAGCTGCACGTGACATAGGCGTCGCCGTCGAGCCACACGTTATGCGAATGCCGGCCAAGGGGGATCGATCGTCGCCACGCGCGCGTACGCCGGTCGAAGAAGTGGAGATCGCTCGCCCCATGGTTGTGGGCAAGGAGCGCGATGTCGTCATCAACGACGTGGAACGAGTTGAAGTGATAGCGGTCATTCGTGCGCTCGGCATGCTCGACGCGCGCAGGCGCCAATGGTTGCGGCACCCACTGCTGCCATCCCGCGCGTGTTCTGATCGCGATGCGATCGTCGAACGAGCACGTCACCCAGAGCCGGTCGTCGAACCATGCAATCTGATGGATGTCGCGAAGCGCAAACGGCGCCTCGACAATCTGCGGCGATCCGAAGGCGCGATCGAAGATCAGAATGCAGCCGCGCTCGTCGTCGCGCGGGACGTCGCTCGAAACGAGCCTGCGCCGCGCCGCCACGGCATACATCGAGCCGATTTGCGCGATGCCGTAGTAGAGCCCCGCGCCGCGGTGCAGGACGCGTGCGTCGCCCGTGATGCAGTTGACGAGCAGCAGCGACTGGCTGGTGGTGGCAAGGACGTTCATGCGGCTCGCGAATGATACAAATGATTGCGCGGCTTCATCGACGATCGATCATCGCGCGCCTTGCAGGCCAGGCGCGAAGGCGAAGGCTAGAATCAGGAGACCGGCATCCATGCCGCGAACGATGGATCACATTCGCGTACGAAATCTCGGGAAGGCGTACAAGCGGTATTCGCACAAATGGGGCCGCTTTGCCGAGTGGATGGGCACAGGCGTCCACCATGAGCGCAAATGGGCGTTGCGCGGGATCGACTTCGACATCGCCGCCGGAGAAGCCGTCGGCATTATCGGTTTCAATGGCGCCGGCAAGAGCACGCTCCTCAAGATCGTCGCAGGCACGACGCGCGCAACGACCGGCAGCGTCCATGTAGGCGGTCGGGTTTCCGCGCTGCTGGAGCTCGGGCTCGGCTTCCATCCCGACTTCACCGGCCGCGAAAACGTGTTCATGGCTGGTCAACTGCAGGGCATGCATGCGGACGACCTGGTAACGCTGATGCCGGACATCGAGCATTTTGCGAACATCGGCGATTACATCGATCAGCCGCTTCGCACCTATTCGAGCGGCATGCAGGTGCGCCTCGCGTTCAGCGTGGCTACCGCGGTCCGTCCCGACATTCTGATCGTCGACGAGGCGCTCGCGGTCGGCGACGTGCTGTTCCAGCAGAAGTGCTTCGACCGCATTCGTTTATTCCGCGACGCAGGAACGACGCTCCTGTTCGTCTCGCACGCGATGTCGAGCGTGCATTCGCTTTGCGATCGCGTGCTCCTCTTGCACGAGGGCCGCGTCGCGATCGACGGCAGCGCCAAGGAAGCCATCGACGTTTTCAATGCGCTCGCGATTCGCGCTCGCGAGCGCGACCCGCGAGCGCTGACCATCGCGGGCGACCCTTGGCACGACTCGGAGACGCGTATCCACCATGAAGCGTCCTCGTCCAGCGCGGGCGATGAACCGGCACGCACGTCGATCGTCGATGAAGTCTCACCCAGCGCGGGCTCCTTCGGGAGGGAAGGCGCGGCGATCGTTGGCGTCCGCCTGGTCTGCGAAGGCCGGGACGTCGAGGCATTCGTCAGCGAAAGCACCGTCACGTTGGAGGTAATGGTGCGCTTCGATGCCGCCTACGATGACCCGCACGTGGGCTTTCAGATCAGGAACTCGCGCGGCGAAGCGATATTCATGACGAATACGCATTGCATGGGGCTGCGCCTCGATGCCGTCGGCCCACGCGATCAAGTTGCGGTGAGTTTTCGCTTTCGAGCCGCGCTCTCGCCGGGCGACTATTCGGTCACGACCGGCATTGCGAACGGCGGCCTGCTCGAAGGTTTCTTTCGGGAAGCGTTGAGCCGAACGCAGGACGTGCGCAAATTCACCGTTCTGAAAAACCGAAGCTCCATCCTCTGGTCGGGAACGTATAACGTCGCGCCGGTCTGTACGATCGAGCGCTCGGTCGTACCGACAGTGCAGAGCGATACCGCGACTTAACGAATCTCGACTTCCACCTCGCATGCCGATGCCGGATTTCGATCGTCGAACCACGCGACGTCTTCCTGCACGAGCGTAAGGACGAGCCGCATCCGGCCGGCGATTTCAGGCGCCCGCAGAACGCATGGCAGCTCGATGCTTTCACCCGGCATGATGTCGCGCGGCAGGGTCGTCCGAAGTCCATCGAAGACGATCGTCGATCCGTCGGGCTCGCGCCAGTGATACGACGCGAGCACCGCGCGCTTCCCAAACGCCGGCCATGGCAAAGACCCCGTATTGGCGATCGCCAGATTGACGACGGCTTCGGCAGCACGTGGCATCGGCGGTATCTCGACGAGCGGCGCAAGCGTCGCATTGAACTGCGTCAATCCGGGATTTCGACGAGCGAGCAGCGCGAACTTCTGCTGCCCGCGATCCGCACACGGAAGCAACTCAACATGACCCTTGCCGTCGACGGACGAAACGTCCACTTCGACATGCAATCGAACGCGGCCCTCGAAGTATCCGGTCAGGTGATCGACAACGTCGAACGCGCAGATGTCATTCACATGATCGATGAGTCCCTCGACGCGATCCGTTCCCTGGTGCAATGCGACCGACACCCGGTAATGGCCCACGCCCAGTTCGTTCTGGAAGCGAAACGCGACCATGTAACGGCCCGGCGCCATCGTCAACGTCTCGCCGAGAACGCGCGTATTGGTCGCGAACACGAGCGCCTCGGTGGCTTCGCGAATCGAGAAGCCGACGTCGACGTCCGTGAGGGCCCCGGAGGCGACAATGCTTAGCGACAGCGTCGCCCGTTCGCCCGATTGCAGGTAATGCGCGTCCGACATTTCACCCCGTATGGTGGCGGCGTCGATGCGCGCGGGCGCCGAGCGGGCTCGCTTCATGCTGGCGGTGACGTAGCGCGATCGCGGTTCCGCTGCTTGCAGCAGCGGCGAGCCGGTCGCGTCGCGCTGATTGTCGTCGGTCCGCGGCCTGGTCGCGCCCGCAAACGCGCCCGATGCTCGCGCAGCCGCAGCCACGCATAGCGCGCGATGGCGTCGCGCGTCGAACAGCGTGAGCGCATGCTCATAAATCTCGAAATCCGGTGCGAGGATCTGCTCGAGGCGCCGCAGCACGGTCGAGGGTACGCCGTCAAGTGCGGCTCTGCCCGGCGTGCGGTTCGCGCAAGGAACGTCGCCAGGAGGGAGCCACCCCATCTCCAACGCGACGAGCGCAAGCGAATCCGCCATCGACGATTGCAAACCGACGACATCGAACGCATCGAGCGCGCGCTTGGCCGTGTCGATTCTCGCCGTTCCATTCACGGGCAGTGCACCTTGGCAGGCCAGCGGCCAAAGCGCCTCTAGGTGCGCATTGAGCGCCCCTGCATGATCGGACAAAGACGCGACCCAATCTGCAAGCGAACCATGGGAACCTCCCGCACCCCGGCGCGCAGCCGTATAGGCGTTTCGCTCGAAGTAGAAACTCGACAGAACCCGGTCCACCGGGTGGCGGACAAGCGTGACGTTCACGCGATCGGTTGGAAGCGTGTCGCCGGGCATTGCAACGAGATGCCCGGTGACAATCGCGAAGCGCGAGTAGTCGCGCAGCGCGTCGCGCAACCTGCCCGACCGAAGCACCGGCGCAACGTTGTCCGCTCCTGCGCGTTCGACCAGAAACTCGCGCAGCGACATCCCCGCGGTTTTCGGAATGTGGTGAAAGTAGAGCCTTTTGCCCGCGCTTTCGCCCGCGGCGCTGCGGCTACTTCCTGACGACGAGCCTATACTTTCCTCCATACGCGGAAAAATTCCGCCTTCCCGGATACGCGGCTCGCAATCGCTCGACGTGGTCGCGCGGCAGAAGGTTGTACATGATTTCCATGCGAGCGAGCTCGAACCTGTCCTGCTCGAAGATCGCCAGGTAGTCGTCGTAGAAGACGCGATTGATGTGCGGCGCTTCATAAAACCACCAGACGGCGCCGTGCGCCAGATGTGGCGTATGGCCTCGCTCGAGGTAATAGTCGACGATCTCCTTGCGACCGCACAGCAGGTGGATGTGCGCCGGCATCGTCCACAACGAGAAATTCAACAGCTCGTCCGACGCATTCTCGTAAATGTGGTGCCCATAGGCCGATGACCAGGCGGGTCCGAACATGTGGATCATCTCGCCTTCGTTCTTGACGATCCTGGTCATCTCGTCGAAGGCAGCGCCGAGATCGTGCAGGTGCTCGAGCACCGACAACGTCAGGACGGCGTCGAACGCGTCGTCGGCAAATGGCGTGCGCTTCGTGATGTCGCCGATCACGAGCGGATACTTGCGAACAGCCGCATCGTGATGATCGGTCCAGTTCGTCAGCGCAACGATCGCGGAGGGGCCGTATTTCGCGACGAGATCGTCGATTTCCGACGGGGAGAATCCGATGCAGAGCACCTTCTTGCCTCGGAGGCTCGTAAATCGTCCGAAGAAGTCCTTGTCGGCATTGGATACCGCCCCCACCAGCGGCAGATCATTGGGATTCATCGCTTGCCATGATACAAACCGCACTTCGACGACATAGCATCGTCGCGCACAGCGCCGACGAATGAAGCCATTCGATGGCTGAGGAACGTGTTCCGGCTTGGCGACCCGTGTCATCGGCGCGCATGGCAATGCTCGGGATCCCGGCCGGGTACGCCGCTTGGTACGCCGCACTTTTCAGCCCGATTCTCGCAGGCCGGATGCTCTTCCCGAGCGACGGCCAGCTCGCGGCCTTCTTCACGCCGATCCGGTCATGGAACCCCCTCCCGCTCGCCGGCATGCCGGGCGTCGCAGAGCCTCACCTCGCGCAGCTTTATCCCGTTCGATGGATATTCGCGGCGCTGCCGCACGCGATCGGCTTCGACCTCTTCGTATTGTTCTCCTACGCGCTCGCTAGCAGCCTCGCCTTCGGTTACGTCCATGCGGTCACGCGCTCGAAGCTCGCATCGACGATCGCCGGATTGATCTTCGGAACAAGCGGTTACCTGGTCGCTCACCTCGGCCACACCGGACTGTTCGCAGCGGTCGCCTGGATGCCGCTGACGTTATGGTCGCTCGAGATGCTGCGTCGCCAATTCTCGGCGACGTGGTTCGCGATCGGCGCCGCATCGATCGCACTCACAATCCTCGCCGGGCACCCGCAGGCATTCGTCTATTCGATCTATCTCGGCGGCGCCTACGCGCTCTTTCTCGGATCCACGGCGCCGATCGGTTGGCTCAAGACCATCGGTGTCTATGTCGCGATGACAGCGATGGGCGCTGCCATCGCGGCCGCGCACATCCTGCCGATGCTCGAGCTCGCGCGTCTCAGCGTACGCAGCGAAATCAGCTTCGACGCCTTCAAGGAATACGCGCTGCCGATCAGACAGCTTCCGATGTTTCTCTTTCCCTATCTGTTCGGAGGCGGCTTCCCGCCGACATTTCCCGCCTACTTCGGTCAATGGAACCTGCCCGAAATGGCGTGCTATCTCGGGCTGATGACGTTTATGCTTGCGCTGGTCGGCGCGGTTCGCACATGGCGCTCCGCGATCGTCGCGTTCTGGATTGCGGTAGCCGGCGCGTCGCTTCTGCTGATGCTCGGCGATGAGACGCCGCTCTTGTGGATCACGTATCACCTGCCGGCGATCGGCAAGCTCCGCGCGCCTGCCCGGCATTGGCAGGAAGGTACGTTCGCGCTCGCCGTATTGGCCGGCTTCGGCGTAGCCACCTTGCAGAAACCGGACGCGACGCCGCTTCTCGCACGCCGCGCAGTGATCGTTGTTGGCGGGATCGTCGCCGCCACCCTGCTTGCGATCGTGTACTCCTATGGCCGCCTCGAATCGATGGCCTCCGCCGCTCGGCAGACGCTGCCTCGCGCATGGGCCAACCCCGCGCTTGGCATTCCGATGGCCGTGCTCGTCGTTTCCGCGATCGCGTTGCTCTACTGGGTGAAAGCACCCAAGGATCGCAGACGAAGCGTCGCGCTTGTCGCGGCACTCGCCATCGACCTCGGCAGTCACGCCTGGTTTCAACAGTGGCGATACGGCACGGCTGTCGACGCATTGCGCGTGCCGCGCTACGCGAAGCACTATCGCGACGAGCTCGTTGCCGCGCACCAACGGATCATGCCGATGATGGGATGGCAGGAACCGCGGCAGGCATTCTCGCCGATGATGTCGCAGTTGTACGGCCTGCCGAGCGTCAGCGGCTATGGGCCGCTTCTGCAACGACGTTACGCGGAGCTTTCGCTCGTCACGAGCGGCGGCTGGATCGATCCCGTCGTCCTCGCATCCGCCGATCGCGCACCCGACCTGCTCTCCGCGCGCTACATCGTCGCACCGGATGGCGCGCCGGCCATCAACGCCGAAGCCGGACAGGGAATGTGGAGTCCCGACCGACTTCGCGTCGTCCTCGGATCGGGCTGTGCGGCGAGCGGCGACGAGCAGTTGCGGCTTGCCGTCCCCGACACCATGCGATTCGACGAGATCGCGATCGTCAGCGCGATGTCGTGCTCGACGAACATCAAGCAAGGTGCGGCCGTCGCCCGCGTTTCGCTCATCGATACGCAAGGACATGCGCATGCAAGCGTGCTGCGCGCCGGCGAGGACACGTCCGAATGGGCGATCGATTGCGACGACGTGAAGGCGCTCGTCAAGCACCAAGCCGCGAACATCTTCGACAATTGGCATGCGAGGCGCGCCGACGGCTCAACGTGCGAAGGGCATCGTTTCCTCACGCGGTTGCATGTCGAGCCGAACCGATACGGCGAGATCGTCGTCGACTGGCTGGCCCCTGGCGCGACAACGCTTCGGATTTCGCGGATGAGCCTCGTCGATACGGCGGATGGGCGCGCGTGGCATGTGCACGATGACGATCCGCGCCTTGCGGATCGCACTCGATTCACGCCCGTCGAGGATTTCGGAACGAGCTCGATATATCGAAACGAACGGGCGATGCCGCGCGCGTGGCTGGCTTCCAAGGTGGTCGCGGCGAGGCCCGAAGAGATCCTCCATGCGATCCGTACCTCGGTGGCGCCGGACGGCAGTCCGTACGATCCACACACGATGGCATTGGTAGAGGAACCGTTTCAACTCCAGGGCATCGGCTCGGGCAATGCGGGCGATGTCACAATCGCGCGCTTCGAAGACGACGAGATCGAGATCGAAACCCGGGCGAACCGGAATGCGTTCCTGGTCGTCAGCGATGTCGACTACCCGGGCTGGAGCGCGTCGATCGATGGCCTCGGCGCGCGCATCCTGCGAACCGATTACGCGCTACGCGGCGTGCCCGTGCCAGCGGGTCGCCATCGCGTCGTCTTGCGCTATCGTCCCCTGGGGTTCTACGCCGGGCTCGCGATCTCGTTGTCGGCGCTCGCGTCGCTCGCCGCGTTTGTCGTCGCGGCGCGGCGCAAGCGATTGACCGCTTAGCGCGGCTTGGTCCCGATCACGACCCAGCTATAGCCGCGCCGATGATGCGCTTCAACCTCGAACGGCGCCTGCGCCATCAACGCGACAGCCTCGGACCGGGTGTAGTACCGCGCATAGTGCGGATTGAGTTGATCGTAGATCACGAGCCTTCGTTTGGCACGCGGCAGGCGCCCGAGGATGTTGATCATGTAATCGCGAAGCGGCAGTCCTCGCCACGCTGCGCGCCTGCAAAGTGTGATGTACGCGACGAGCGGAACGTCGAGGATCAGCGCGATCACATCGAGCGCGCGACGGGGCAGCTTGCGCGAGAACCAGCGAAGCGGCGTGATGAGAAACAGATAAAGGCGAATGCCTTCCTTGCCGTACAGCCAGACGACGAATTGGCCGCCCGGGTTGAGCGCCTCGTACACGGCCCTGATGACCGGGGCAGGCTCGGGAATATGGTGAACGACCCCGACGCTGATCGCATAATCGAGGTTGGAATCGGGAGGAAGGTTCGCGCCCCCGATGTTCATCGCCGTGACATTCGCTCGTCCGGTGAAGCGGCGTCTGATGACTTCGATCGCCCTCGACGGCTCAACGGCGAGGACTTCGCGCGCCCCCGCGTCGAGCAGGCCCTGGACGTGGCGTCCGGTGCCCGCGCCGATGTCGGCTACGCGCGCTCCGGCGAATTTCCGCATGTCGAACGGCTGGATGAAATCCGCCAGCAATTCGCTGGAGCCGAAGAATCCGCTCGTGTCGCTGAACGCGGTCCATTGCTCGCCGAAGTCCTCGATCGTTCTCGCGGCAAGCTCGTCATGCATCGTTCGATTCGCGCTCATGCGGTCCCGCGGATAATGGCCGCCATGCCGCGGTCACTCGCCTGCCTGCCGCGAATCCTTCGTCCCTCGCGATGACGCCCGAAAGCGCTCGCCAGCGGCTGCACTACGAGCGCATCCATGACGATTACGAGCGCCACTATTACGACTCCACGTCGATGGCGTTCCGCGAGCGCTTCCTCTACGATGCCATGTTCGACGGCCTCGACCTCAACGGCAGGCGCGTCGCCGACCTGGCATCGGGCAGCGGGCACAACTCCCTCGCGATCCTGCAGCGATTTCCGCGTGCCGAAGTCGTCGGGTTCGACATCTCGGAGACCGCCTGTCGCCAGTATCGGGCGACGGTTGGCGCGGAAGCATATCAGTTCGACCTGATCAGCGGCGGCGACGCAGGGATGGCGTTCGACGTTGCGATCATCGTCGGCGGATTGCACCATTGCGTCAGTAATCTCGACGCGACGTTTCGCACGATCGCCAACCTGCTTTGCGAAGGCGGCTTGTTGCTGATGTACGAGCCGAACAGCGAGTACGTTCTCGAAGGCGTTCGCAAGTTCTGGTATCGCCGAGATCGCTATTTCGACGCCGCAACCGAGCACGCGCTCGCGCATGATCGGATCGCGAGGATGGCAGCGAAGAGCGGCCTGGTGCCCCTTCGATGCCATTACGCCGGCGGACCGGCGTATTTCCTGATCCAGAACAGCCTGCTGTTCCGCATTCCGGTGCCCCTCAAGCGCTACCTCGCGCCACCGCTCTTCGCGCTGGAGACGGCCTACAACCGGCTGCCGTGGAAATCGTGTTTTCCGACGTTCATCGCGTGCTGGCGTAAAACGTGAGCCGGCAAAGCGTTCGCATCCTCGGATTCGGTCTTTCGATCGTCTGCGTCGCGATGCTCGCATTGCGTGTCGACTGGCCTCGCTTCATCGGCGATTTCAGCGGCGCCGCATGGCGTCCGCTCGCGGCCGCGATCCCCCTGGTGATCCTCACCTATGCGCTGTTCGCGTTGCGCTGGCGGTTGCTTCTGAGCATCGAGCCGAAACCACCGGCGATGCAGCTCTTTCGCTACCTGATGCTTGGCTATCTCGCGAACGTCGCGCTCCCGATGCGCGCAGGCGATGGGTTGCGCGTCGTGCTCCTGCGCCGGGCGTGCGGCCATGGGATCACGCGCGCCGCAAGCAGCATCGGCCTCGAGCGCCTGCTCGATGTTCTGACGCTCCTCGCCATGGCATTCACGGTCGCCCTTTACGCCGATCTGCCGAGCACGATCCTCGTCGGACTTAGAGCGGCAAGCATCGTCGCAATCGTGGCGGTGGGTGCCGTCATTACGCTCGCGGCGCGCCCGCAAATCGCGATGGCGGTGACCACCGGGATCTCGCGACGTTTTGCGCCGCGATTGCACGATCCTTTGATATCGCAGGCCCGCCATTTCGTCGATGCCATCGGCGTCGTGTTCCCGCGCGATCGGCACGCCGCGCGGCGCACGTCGGCCGCGATCGCACTCGGGCTCGCCGGATGGTCGAGCTACGCGCTTGCCATGGCGCTTTGCCTGGCGTCGTTCGGCGTACAGCCGTCGATCGTGGCCGCGCTTTTGCTCGTTGCCGTGACGAACCTCGGCGCCGCAGTTCCCTCGTCGCCCGCGTCGATCGGCGTCTACCACGCGCTCGGCGTGCTTGCGCTTTCGCCATGGCACGTGCGCTTCGATCTTGCGCTGGCTGTCGTTACGGCGACACACGCGGTCACCGTCGGCGTGCAAGTGGTACTGGGAATGCTGGTGCTGGCGCTGGGGCGGCCGCAGTCGAGGACAGCTCGCGCGTCGGCGGTGTCAAACGGTCGCAGCTAGCGCATCCGGTTGGCCGTTTCCCGTCGAGGGGACCGCGATCCTGCGCAACTCTCGGCGCACTGGCAGCGTAGTCGAGGTGACGCGTGCGCGATGCCAGGCGATTAGAACCATCAAGCCCCACAATTCGAAGCCGCATTGCGCGCGTCCCTGCATGTGCGATTGCTTCACCCGATCGACTTCGTCGGCATCGAGCACGCCGACCGTCGCGAGCGAGGGCGCCGACAGCAGATCCTCGACCAGACCACGCGCCGGTCCTCGCAACCATTGGTGGACCGGGATGCTGAAGCCCTGTTTTTTCGCGCGTGAGATCCTGACGCCATAAAAAGCCCTCGCCATCTGGCGGAGGATCCGCTTCGGCGGGCCGCCTCGCGTCAGCTTGAACCGATCGGGTAGCCGAAGCGCGTACTCGGCGACGCCCGGAACGAGAAACGGTGCGCGTACCTCGAGCCCATGGGCCATCGTCATCCGATCGACCTTGACGAGGATATCGTTCGGGAGGTAATCACCGATGTCGGCGCGCTGCAACTCGCCAAGCGAAGGCGTCTTCGTGAGCTCATGCCTTTGCGCCAATTCATGCAGCGCTCGACGGGCGGCTGCGCGAGCATCGCCATCGCGAAGCAGCGCAGCAGCGCGATCGGGCAGGAAGCTTCCGTTCCATGCGAAATGCGCCTCGCCGGCCGGCAGGTCCGCGGCGCGCAGGAAGCGGGCGAGCTTGTAGCTTGTCGTGACCTTGCCGGGGCTCGCCGGAAGCCGCGACGCAACCGCTCGCATTCCTCGGCGAATCAACGATGGGACGTGCGCGCAAAGAAGCGACTGGTACATCGTCGCCTGGTAGGTGAGATACCCACCGAAGAGCTCGTCGCCGCCGTCGCCGCTGATCGCGACCTTGTAGTCGCGCGCGACCTCGCGCGCGAGCGTCCACACGGCCAGCGCCGACGAATCGGCGAGCGGATCGTCGGCATGCTCGACGACAGCGACGAAATCCTCGAGCGCGCTCGAAGAGAGCACCACGCGACGCAATTCGACGCCGAGCCGCGTCGCGACGAGCGACGCGTTGTCCCATTCGCCGAATCCGGCCTCGTCGAAATCGAGGCAGTAAGCATGCCGAAGCTTTCCCTGGCGGACCGCGCTCTCGGCAATGACCGACGAATCGATGCCGCCCGACAGGAAAAGCGCCACGGGGACGTCGCTGCGAAGCGCGATCCGGATCGCTTCGTCGAGACGCCGCGAGAGCTCGCGCAGCGCTTCGTCGCCATCGATCCTTTCATCGAGCCGCGCGGGTGGCGACCAATATCGCTCTTCCCGGACACGACCGTGCGAATAAAGCCGCCACGTCGCGGGCATCAGCCTTCGGATCCCGACTAGCAGCGACCGGTCCCCCGGAACGTAGTTAAGGCAGAGATACGCGCCGAGCGCCTCGGGATCTACGGCCCGCTCGATGCCGGGCATGCTCGACAGCGCACCGAGCTCGGACGCGAACACGATCTTAGACGGGGATTCGTGAACGAACAGCGGCTTTTCGCCGAAGCGATCGCGCGCGAGGTAGAGCGTCTTCGCGACGCGATCGACGATGGCAAGCGCGAACATGCCGACGAGCCGGCGTGCGACATCGGGGCCCCATGCACGGTAGCCATGGAGGATGACCTCGGTGTCGGAATGCGTATCGAAACGCGCGCCTTGACCCTCGAGCTCGGCGCGCAACTCGACGAAGTTGTAGATCTCCCCGTTGAACGCGACCACGAAACGGCCATCACGCGAAGCCATCGGTTGCGCCCCCTGCGCGAGGTCGATGATCGACAGGCGCCGATGTCCGAGAAAAAACCGACCGTCGCACCACCAGGCACCGTCATCCGGTCCACGATGAAGGAGTCGATTGGTCGCTTCGCGCAGCGGATCGACGTCCCGAATCGCGCCCTCCAACGAATAGCAGCCGACGATGCCGCACACGGCGCGCGCTCCCCTGACTAACGTTGCATCAGCGACGCTCGACCGCCGATGCCGACCAGACGTTGCGAATCCGATAGGCGGACCGATTTCGATCCGAGAAGTACAGCCTCGCCAGAACCTCGCCCATCAGGCCGGCGATCAGGAACTGAATCGACGCGAGGTAGAGGATAAGCGCCGAGATGAACCAGCCGCTTCGCTCGCGGACCACGGCCTGTCCGCCGTCGATCCAGATATCGAGCAACACCGCAGTGATTGTCGCCGCAACGGCAAACGTCGCGAGCGCCACTTTGCCAAAAATTCGGATCGGACGATCGAAGTAGCGGACGAAGAAATACAGGAAGAAGATGTCGATGAAGACGTTGACGGTGCGCGAGAGCCCGTAATTTGATACGCCGTGCGGGCGTTCGATGTTACCGATGGGGATCTCGTCTATCCGTGCGCCCGCCACCTTCGCGAAGACCGGAACGAACCGGTGGCTTTCACCGAGCAACAGGACATCCCGAATGACTTCCCGGCGATAGGCGCGAAACGTCGTGCCGATGTCGTGAATCGTTAGGCCTGACGCCTTGCGGATCAGCCAGTTCGCGACGAGCGATGGCCAGCGGCGCATGATCCCTTCTTTGCGCTGGCTTCGCCAGCCGCACACGACGTCGCTCCCGGCCTCGATGCGCTCGAGAAACAGCGGGATCTCCTCGGGAAAATGCTGGAGGTCGGCATCCATGGAGATGATCACGTCGCCATCCGCGCAATCGAGCCCGGCCTGCAGCGCGGCTGTCTGTCCATAGTTGCGCCGGAGCTCGATCACCCGCAGGCGCAGCTCGGATTCGGCGAGCCTTCGCGCGAGTGCGAGGCTGCCGTCGCGGCTACCGTCGTCGACCAGCACGAACTCGAAACGATAGCGGCCGGCAAGCTTGTCGGCAATCACCGCAAGCCTCGCAAGCAACCGCTCGAGAGACGCCTCCTCGTTGTGGAACGGCGCGACGACGCTGATCAGCGGACGCAAGCGGTCGTCGCCATCGCGCGCGCCGTCGCCAGCGGTTGGATTCGCGGATTCCGGCCTCGTGTCGGCGCGCAGCGTCCCGATCGCCTGTCGCGCAACCGCATGATCCTCTGAGAGTGTCATCGGCCGATCCTGGACGCCGGGGGCACGATTTTCACACAACATCACGGGATTTCGCCGTGATCCGTGCCGGCTCTGGGATCGACGGTGTCGCGGCCGCGGCAGTGCACGTAGCGCCGCTCGCCTCGATCAGTATTCTCTCGATCTGCTCGGCGATCCGCGACCAGGCATGCCGCTCGGCGACACGCCGTCCGGCGCGCGCGTGACGATCCGCGCATGCCGGATCGCGGAGATAACGCTCGATCGCGCCCGCGAGCTCTGCCGACGTCTCGACGAGGAGGCCGTTCTCGTCGTCGACGACAAGGTCGCGAAAGGCGGTGCAATTCCGCTGAGCGATCACCGGCCGCCCGGCCAGCCACGATTCGAGGAGGACGATGCCGAAGCTCTCGCTTTCGCTCATGTTGACGAGACAAAGCGCCTGGGAAAGCGCGCCGAGGACGACGCTGCGATCCTGCGCGCCATAGCAGAACGCGTTCGGGGTGCCGATCGGCACGCCGTCCTCGTCCGGCCCAATCAGCACCAGATCGACGCGGTGACCCTCGGCATTGACCTTCGCCATCGCATCGATCGCCAAGCGATAATTCTTCGCACCCGTTTTGCGGCCGAGGACCAGCACGAACGGCGTCGTAGCGCGATGCACGCGCGTGAAAGCCCGTTCGCCGGCCGCCAGGACTTCTTCGCGAAACTCATGCGGTTCGACCCCACCGCCGGGGACGATCACGGCGTTCGCGCCAATGCGATCGAAGAACGTATGCTTCGACGATTCGGGTGCCGCGATCGTGTACCGCGCGCTGCGAAACATCTCGTAGTAGAAGCGCCAATGGTAGTAGCGGTCTTCCATGTGGAAATGCGGAAGACACACGACCGGAACGCCGCGATTTGCGGCAATCCTTGCAGCTAGCACCGGCGTCGAAAATGGCGTGCCATGCACGAGGACGACGTCGTAGCTCGCGACATTTCGCTCGAGCCAGTGCGCGAGACGAATCGAATGCGGGCCGCGAACGAGATAGAACAGGCGATCGACCTCGTCGGCGCGCGCCTGCGCGAGCTCGATCAGCGATCGTACCCAGCGGTTGTCGTCATCGCGCCGCACGACGAGCTCGAAATCGACTTCCAGCGGTAGCGCGCGCCACGTCGTGCCGTCGCTCCACTCGATCGCGTCGACGACGAATCCCAGCTCGCGTGGATCGCCAACGGGGGTGCAGGTCGATTGCGCCATGAGCGAAATGACCCGTCCGCCATTGCCGATCGGCGCGCGCCAATCGAAGCGGCCGTCGAGCGTTCGCATCGCGACGCGTTTCCCGTCGCGATGAATCTCGGCCACGACATTGGTGGGCGCATCACCGACGATCCGCAACTCTTTCGCCGTACGGCCTACCTGCAGATCAGACCGCGCACTCGTCCATCGCCTGATCGACCCGCCGCCCCTCTCGGGGAAATTCCAGCCGCCGAGCAGAACCGGCGCTGCTTCATCGACAAGCGCGCGCGCCTGCTGTCCCGTCTCCCGCATCCACAATTGAAAGAGCTCGCGACAGCGCTCGAAGTCGTCTCGGGACGGTTCGTCGAGCGCAAAACGAAACAGCGAATCGACATACGAAGGCACGAGGACAGCCGCCGCGTTGCTCGCGTATTCCGCCGAGAAGTGCCACTTGTGGGCGATCGTCGCAACGTCGCAGGCGGCGATGTCGACAATCACGTTCCCGCGCGCGTGAAGCGCCTGCACGGTCCTCGCCAGGAACGTCTCGGCGCCGCCGGGCGGAGGATCGGCAAAGCGATAGGTGACGACCAGGACGCGCGGCTTCGCCTTGCGACCGATCAGCGAATCGATGGCGCGACGATAACGGCGGCCGAGCACGTTCCAGTCGAGCGCCCGCACCGCGTAATCGTGCGCTTCGGCGCCCATGCGTCTCCGCAGTGCTGAATCACGGAGCAGCGCGCGCGTGCGGTCAGCGAATGTCTCGCGATCGGCCTCGATGTAATGCCGGCCGTTCTCTAGAACATAGCCGCGAGCGCCGGTTCGTGTGCTGATCATCGGGAGACCCGCGGCCAGGAAATCGGGTACCTTGAGACTCGATCCTCCACCCTGAAACATCGGGTTGAGCGCGACGTCCGCACGGGCAAGGATCGCATTCTTCTCCGCCTCGGACACGATCCCGACGAGGTGAACGTTCGCGGACGCCCGAGTCACCCCGAGCGCCGAGCAGACGGAGCCAATGATCACGATGTCGAGCTCCGGTACGGCATGCGCCAGAACATCGATCAGGAACCGCGCGGCCTCCGCATTCGGTGGATGAGCGCTGCCGAGGAACACGCCGAGAAATCGATCTTTGCTGCGCGCGCGTTGATCCGACGCAGCGGCCGATGGCATCCGAAGCGCGTTGCGCACGCCGTTCTCGATCACTACGCACTCGCGTTCCCCGAATTCCTCGCATAGCACCCGGCGGTCGTCATCCGATACGCACACGGTCAGCATTGCACGCCGAACCATTGCGCGCTCGAGATCGCGGACCTGAGCGATGCGGCACGTGGCGTCGCGGCGCCCGCGCAGCAGCCCGAGTTTCAGCCGGCTCTCGACGTTCAGCGCCGAATAGACGACTGCCATATCGTCGGGCAAAAGAGCAAGCAGGGACGAGAGGTAGGGATGCTCGAAGACGACGGCGCGAGCCACTCTGCCAAGCGTCCGGAAGGACGAAACGAATGCGTCGTTCTGCGTGCAGAATTCCGATGCGATCACGTCGTCGATCGAGACCGATTCGCCGCGCGCCGCCACCACTTCGGCGTCGCGATGCGCGAGCGTTTTCGGAATGCGAATTTCGAGAACGTGCGGACCGAGCCGCTGCTCCGAGCGCATTGTCTCGTTCGTCAGGCAGAGAAGCACAACCTCGAATTCCCGGCCGAGCTCCAGCAACAGCTCGCGGATGCGCACTTCGCCTCCGCCTGCGCCGTCGGCGACACCAAAGTCGTTAACATGGAGCAGCAGCGGTCGCTGGTTCGCGGATGTTTCGCGCCTCGAAGTGAACATCGCTTCGATCGATACTCGGAACCGATCGGCGATCTGTTCCCATGTGAACTGCGAATACGCCTTCCGTGTCCCGGCTGCGGCGACTCTTTCGCGCAATGCACGCTCGTCGAGCGCTTGTCGCACCCGGACCGCGAAGTCGTCGCCGTGCGCGATGAAGGCATCGATCCCATCGACAAGGCCGAGCCCTCGTGCGCCAATGGGCGTCGTAATGACCGGCGCGCCGCTGGCCAGGTAGTCCAGCATCTTGAGGTTCGTCCCGGATCCCGAGAACATCGGGTTCAGCGCGAGCGCGCAGCGTGCAAGCTCGCGCCGTTTCACCACGTCGTCGACGATGCCGAGCAAGCGGACGTTCTGCGGCACCGTCGATTTGCGGAGCTTGTCGCATACCGCACCGAGAATGCGAACCTGAACATTGGGCAACTCGGGCGCGACGCGCTCGACGATGAAGCGGGCGGCCTCGACATTCGGCGGGTGCGCGCTGCCCAGGAATACGACGGTCGATACTTCGCGCGCCACGGGCAGCGGCGACTGCACGCCGTCGGGCTCGAATCCGTTCGGTGCAATGGCGATGCGTTCGATCGGGACGCCGAAATCGGAAGCGAGGAGAGCGCGATCCTCGCCGCTCGTTGCGAACAGGAGCGCGGCATTTTGTGCGAGCTTGCGTTCCAGAAACGCGATGAACTCGGCGGCTCGTGCGCCGGCGTCGCCTTCCAGGATTTCGCGCGCGAGCCGATGCTCGACGTTGTAGGCGTTGTAGACGCGCGGCTTGCCGTCGATGCCGAACGCGCGATCGTACGGCAGGGTGAACGGCGACTCGTGAATCACGATGTCCGCATCCGCGCTCGCCGCGGCGAAATGCGCTCCATATTCGCTCTCTACACCCGAAGCGAGCGCGACCACGCATCCGGAACATTCGGGGCCGATGCCCTTCGCATCGAGGTCCCAGTGAAGACGATCGAATGCCGCCGCCTTCGGTACCCGCAACTCGCGAAACGTCGGCGAGAAGCGAACCTCCTCGAATGGATGGTCATAGTGCGTTGGCGAAAGCAGCGTGACGTCGAAGTGGCGGCTCAGATGCCGATACAGGCAGTGATATCGCTGCTCGCCGCCGCTTCGCGGAGGATGAAACGCGGGAAAGAAGTTCGCGACGAGAACGCGCAAAACGCCTACCGCTTGTATGCGATCAGCGCATAGTCGCGCGGACCGAAGAACCGCTGCGCCATCGCAGCAGCGACTGCTTCCGGCAGGTTTCCAAGCTCCGGCGGCGAATGGTCCGGATGCAACCGCATGATCTCGACCCGCTCGAAGCCGCGCGATTCAAGGATGAACTGCAACGGTTCGGGCGGCAGCGGCCGATCGTGCGTCGGATCAGAGTAAAAGTTGCATGCGCCGACGACGAGGTTCTCGGGATTGGGCGTCTCGAAAATGGCGATGCCGCCCGAGCGCAAGGCGCGCTTCGATTCGTCGAAGAGCTCGAGAACGCGCTCGAACGGAAGATGCTCGATCACGTGGATGGCCGTCACAGCGCCGAGCGACTCGGCAGGCTGCGCTCGCAGATGATCGATCCCGTCGCCTGAGTCGACGGACAAGCCGCGCGCTCGACAGCCAGCGATGGCAACGTCGTTCGTGTCGACGCCCGATGCAACGAGCCCGTGCTCGTTCAAAAGCTCGAGCCATTCGCCGCGGCCGCACCCAACGTCGAGAATCGGCGCGTCGGCACCGCCTGCGCCCGCTGCCTGCACGAGGGGCAGATACACCGAGAGTTTGCCCTTCACGTTCTCTCGGGTCCCGCGAAAGCGATCCTCGAACGCGACGTAGAAGCCTTCGGGCATCGGGGGCACGGTTGCCGATGACGAGCTTGCGCTCGTTCCGACCGGCAACGCGCGGCGTAGCGCATTGGCATCTCGCTCGACCGCCGCGACACGCGCAATCAACGCTTCGGCGCCTCCTAGTTGACCGACGACCTGCGCGAATGCCTGGGTGCCGTCGCGCAATGCGTCCAGATTGCGCACACCTTTGGCGACGTCGCTCGCGATCGCGGATACGCGCTCGCCGAGCTCGGCAAATTTCGCATCGCCGGCTTCACCCTGCGCGCGCAGATCGGCGACGAACCGATCGATTGCGGATCGAGCATCGGCGAGCGTTGCCTGCAGTTGCGCTTGTCGCGCAGCGAGTGTTTCGAGCTGCTGCGATTGCACGGCCTTCGCATCGGTGAGCGCGCGCTCGATGCCGGCGACGATTTCATTGATCCGATCGCGCATCGCGGCGCGCTGCTCGAACATCGCGGCCTCGAGCATTTCGTGGTTTCGCGCGATATCGGGCAGCCGCCATGCGTATTGCGCGATGCCAAGCAGCCGCCCGAGCACGGGCACGCGGCGCGCCGTTCGCAGCGCGAACGGAATGGCGAGGCCGTCGACCCGCACGCGCGATGCCTTTCCTTCAGGCGAATACCGGATGCGCCCGAGCACTTCGACGCGCGAGAGCTGTCCCGAACGGATCTTCGCCAGATATCGGGTTCCGCCTTCGGGATCGGGCTCGCGACCGAGCAGCGCGCGGTACGCATTGCGCACGAAATCGGCGTCATGGTATGCGAGGAAATCGTCCAGCCGATATCCGTCCTTGCGCGCAAGGGGTTGCGTAAATTCGCCGAGCCGAGGCAAGCGTGCATCCCCGCCGCCGGCTGCGATAACCGGGCGCCCCTCGTATCGCGCGAACGCTTCGTCGTCCGCATCCGGCAATCGCGCCGCGATGTCGGCGCGAATTTCGCGCATGAGCTCGTCGATGTCGAGCGGCTTGTCGATCGTCGGATCGGGACGCATCAGAGCTCGTCGACGATCTCACCGCTCAGCCGGCGGAATGCGAAGAGGCCGAGCAAAAGCAGCGCGATCGCGACGAGCGCCGGATAGACGAGCGTCGACCAGGGTGGAACGCGATCCTCGACGAAGATCGACTGCGCAAAACCGACGATCGGCCACATCGGGTTCCATTCGAGTGCCGCACCGAGAAAGCCCGGTAGCGAGCGTCCCGGATAGACGATCGGCGTCAGCCAGAACCAGAACTGCAGCAGCATCGCCGTGCTCTGCTCGACATCGCGGTAAAACACGTTGATCGTGCCGAGTAGCACGCCGAGCCCGACCGCGAACGCGACGACCAGCACGAGAAGCGGAACCAGCGCCAGGATCGCATGAACAGGAAACGCGCCGATCGCGACGAGGAACGCGAGGAAGATGACCAGCACGACGGCGAAATTGGAAAGCCCCGAAAGCGCGACGATGATCGGCAGCGAGAGCTTCGGCAGGTTCACCTTCTTGAGCAGGTTCGCGTTGCGAACGAACACGCCGACCGAGCGGTTAAGCAGATCGCTGAAGAGCTGCCACGACAGGATGCCGGCGCAAAGGTAGATGCTGTAGGCGAAGCGCGACGGATGCCCGGGCAGCGCCGGGCGCATGATGTTCGCGAAGACCAGCGTGTAGATCGCGATCATCGCGAGCGGCTGCGCGACCGCCCAGAAAAAGCCGAGCTGCGTGCCGAGATAGCGCGAGACGAAATCGCGCTTGACGCTCGCGAGGATGAAGTCGCGGAATTCCCAGCATTCCCGCAACATCCCGGCCCGAAACAGCGACGCGTTCGACATCGCGGCCAAACGCATCACGACGAAGCATCGTGGACGCGGCGCAGATCGGCATCCACCATCGTCGCGATCAACGTCTCGAGCGACGTACGCGGCGACCAATCGAGCTTCGCGCGCGCCTTCGCGGGATTGCCGCACAGCACGTCGACTTCGGCGGGTCGGAAGAACTGTGGATCGACGACGACGTAGTGCTCGTGGTCGAGATCGACGTACGCGAACGCGATCCGGCACATTTCGCGCACCGACGTCGTGACGCCCGTCGCGATCACGTAGTCGTCGGGCTTCTCCTGCTGCAACATCAGCCACATCGCCTCGACGTAGTCCCCGGCGAATCCCCAGTCGCGCTGCGCGTCGATGTTGCCGAGGCGCAACTCCTTGGCCTTGCCGAGCTTGATTCGCGCGACGCCGTCACTCACCTTGCGCGTGACGAATTCGATGCCGCGAAGCGGCGACTCGTGGTTGAAGAGAATGCCGCTCGACGCGTGCATGGCGAAGCTTTCGCGATAGTTGACCGTCGACCAGTGCGCGAACAGCTTGGCGACGCCGTAGGGACTGCGCGGATAGAACGGCGTTTTCTCGTCCTGGCGCTCGGTCTGCACGAGCCCGAACATCTCGCTGCTCGACGCCTGGTAGAAGCGCACGTTCGCGTCGTGGATGCGGATCGCCTCGAGGACGTTGAGCGCGCCGATGCCCGTCACACCCGCAGTCAGGATCGGCTGCCGCCACGACGTCGCGACGAAGCTTTGCGCGGCGAGGTTGTACACCTCGTCGGCTGCGCTCGTTTCGAGCGCGCGCAGGAGCGACGTCATGTCGACGAGGTCGCCATCGATCAGCACGACGTCCGCCGTGATGCCGAGCTCGCGCAAGCGCCACAGCGTGTCGGTGCTGCGCCGCGCGAGGAGGCCGTAGACGTCGTAATCCTTGCCGAGCAGGAACTTCGCGAGATACGCGCCGTCCTGCCCGGTGATGCCGGTGATGAGCGCCTTGCGGGTCATGGCAGGACCGCCATGCCCGTGGTTTTGCCCCGACTCACGCAGTCACCTCGTCCCACTGGCGAAGCATCGCGGAAAGCGATTCGTCGAGCGGCGTCGTCGCGCGCCACCCGGTCGCCTCGCGCATCTTCGAAGGATCGCCGCACATCCTGCGCTGCTCGGCCTTGCGAAAGCGGCCGTGCTCGTGCTCGATCGTGATATCAACCCCGGCGAGTGCCGCGAGGCGTTCGAGGATCGAGCGAACCGAATGCTCGGTTCCGCTGCAGACGTTGTAAATCTCACCGCCAACGCCGCGCTCGAGCAGCGCGAAATAGCCACGCACCACGTCGTGCACATCGGTGAAATCGCGCGTGACGTCGATGTCGCCGACATGAACGCGCGACTCATGCTCGCCGCGCCTGATTCGCGCGATCTGGTGCGCGAAATCGGAGACGACGAAGCGGTCGCTCTGCCCGCGTCCGATATGGTTGAAGGCACGCGCAACGACGATATCCATCCCCTCGGTGATCCACCATTGGCGACAGAGCGCTTCCGCCGCGAGCTTGCTCACCGCATACGGGTTGCGCGGCGCGGGTACCCATGCTTCGGTCACCGGCAGCGCGTCTTCCGGCACGCGCCCATAGACGTCGCCGGTGCTCGCGTACACGAACTGCCCTGCAAAACCCGACTGGCGCAATGCCTGCAACAGATTGAGCGTTCCGATGAGGTTGATCGAAAGCGTCGCCGCGGGGTCGCGAAACGATTCCGGGACGAAGCTTTGCGCCGCCAGGTGCACGACTGCATCGGGCGCCGCTCCTGCGACGACCTCGGCCACCGTGCGTGCGTCGCGGATGTCGAAGGCCGGCGGAATCTCGACGAGCGACCACGCCGTGAGCGCCGGCTCCGATGCAACCATTCCGGCAAGGGTCGCGCCGACGAAGCCGTGCCTTCCCGTGACGAGCAGACGCTTCACCTATCCGAGTCAAACCCGCTCGCAAAGGTCGCGGCGAGCTTGTCGAAAGCGCGGAGTATAAACGTTGCGCAATGCGTCGGGCACTCGACATGAACGGGGACGGCGATGTCATCGCGCGTTCGTGACGAGGGCGCGATAGAGGGCGAGCGTTTGCGTTGCGCACGCTTCCCAGTTGAACCTGTCCGCGCGCCGGCGGCCAAGCACCGACAGCCGCTCGCGCAGCGCATCGTCGTCGAGCACGCGCTCGATCGCATCGCGCGTTTCTTCGGGCCGATCGGGATCGATCAGAATGGCGGCATCGCCGACGACTTCGGGCAACGATGCGCGGTTGGAAACAAGCACCGGCACGCCGCAGGCCATCGCTTCGAGCGGCGGCAAGCCGAAACCCTCGTAGAGCGAGGGAAACACGAACAGCGCGGCGCCGGCATAAAGATCTGGCAGCGCGGCGTCGGGTACGTGACCAAGGAACCTCACCTCGCCCCGCGCCGACATCGCCTGCAATCGTCTCGTCAGAAGTCCCGCGCGCCAGCCGCGGGCGCCGGCGACGACGAGCGGATAACGCTCACGCAGCGATCCCGGAAGCGCCGCGTACGCCGCGAGCGCATGCGCCACGTTCTTGCGCGGCTCCATGGTGCCGAGCGTCAGGATGTAGCGGCCGTGCGCGAGATCGAAGTCCGACAGCGAAACGCGGGTCTGGGCCGGCGTGCGGGGGTGAAAGTGAGCCGCGACCCCGAGGGGAATGACGTTCACGCGCGACGGCGCCACGCCGAACGCCTGCTGCAATTCACGCTTCGTGAACTCGGCGTCGACGATGATCGCGTCGGCGCGCGCGATCGCCCGCGGCACGCCGCGCTCGAGCCAGCGCACGCGCTCGCGCGGGTGCGTTTGCGGATACCTGATCCAGGACAGATCGTGGATGGTGATCGCAACCGGCGCATCGACGCGAAACGGCACGTAGTTGGGCTCGTGATAGACATCGATGCCGGCCCGTCGTGCGCCGCGGCGAAAAAGCCACTCGAGCTGCGCGTGACGAAGCGTCCGGCGAAACGGAACCGCGTGCTTGACGATGCGGCGCGCGACCTGCGTCGCCGACGCGCGCGATGCGCCGCTCCTCTGCGACGGCGTCTCATGGCGCAACGCGCCGCCGTAGAACGCATAGAGATCGACGTCGCCAGTCGCGGCCAGCGCCGCCGCGAGATGCACGATGTAGTTGCCGATTCCCGTCAGCGTGGAACGCAGTGGAATCGCATTGAACGCCACGCGGATCATCGTGACGCGCGGGCCGCGCGCGAAGCGAAAGGCTGCGATGCTATCACCGCGTCGCTTAGTAGCGATTGCGACAACAGCGGGGGGTAGAATCGCCGCCATCGTTGAACGGACGTGACTTCGGCCCCGACCGGCTGACATCTGGCATAGCGTTCCTTGAAGGTCGCGATCGTCCACGACTGGCTCGACGCGTGGCGCGGCGGCGAGCGCGTGCTCGCCGAGATTCTCGCGATCTATCCCGACGCCGACCTGTTCGCGCTCGTCGATTTTCTCGAAGGCACCGATCGAAAGGCGCTGGGCGGACGCCGTGCCCGCACGACGTTCCTGCAAAGGATGCCTCTTGCCCGAAAGCACTTTCGGCTTATGCTGCCGCTCTTTCCCCGTGCTGTCGAATCGCTCGACGTCGCCGCTTACGATCTCGTGATCTCGAGCTCGCACGCCGTCGCGAAAGGCGTGCGCACGCGTGCCGGGCAGGTGCACGTCTGCTATTGCTACACGCCGATGCGCTATGCGTGGGATCTGCGCGATCAGTATCTCGAGCGGACGGGACTCGGTCGCGGCCTTCGCGGTGTCGCCGTGCGGCGACTCCTCGCGCGCCTTCGCGCATGGGATCGCGCGGCGGGCGAACGCGTCGATCACTTCATCGCCATTTCGAACTACATCGCCTCGCGTATTCGCACCTGCTACGGTCGCGAATCGACGGTGATTTATCCGCCGGTGGCCGTTCCGCCGACCCTGTCGGGAAATCCGCGCGACGACTTGTACGTGACGGTTTCCCAGCTCGTGCCTTACAAGCGCGTCGACCTGATCGTCGATGCGTTCAGGGCCACGCCTGACAGAAGGCTGACGATCATCGGCGAAGGACCGGAGCGCGTGCGCCTAACACGGGACGCACCGGCCAACGTCACGTTCGTCGGCCGGATCGCGGACGACGAGCGCGACCGTTTGCTGGCAAGCGCGCGCGCGTTCGTGTTCGCGGCGGAGGAGGACTTCGGCATCGCGCCGCTCGAAGCGCAGGCATTCGGCACGCCGGTGATCGCCTACGCGCGCGGCGGCACCGGCGAGACGATCGTGGACCTCGATCGGAAGAACCCGACCGGCGTGTTGTTTGCCGAGCAATCGGCGAGGTCGATCGCGGAGGCCGTGCGCCGCTTCGAGGCGTCCCAAGCGCGAATCCGGCCGGAAGCGTGCAGAGAGAACGCGCTGCGCTTCGCGCCCGAGAAGTTCAGGGCAGCGTTCGCGCAGTTCATTGCCACGCACGCGAGCGCCAAAGTCAGGTGAGGCGGAGCCTCCTCAAGGACAACGCGCAGTTCTTCGAGTGGGCGATGCGCCTGCTCGATCCGCTGCTTCTCGCGCTCGTCGGCGCGCTCGCCTTCGCCCTCTATCTCGACGATCCCGCTTTGCGCGAGCGGTACACGTACGCGATCGTCGGCATGAGCCTCGTCTGCGCGACGATTTTTCCGTTCGTCGGCCTCTACGCGCCGCAGCGCGGCGTCACGCTGTTCGAAGAGATCCGGCTTCTGGTCAATGCGTGGCTGCTGCTCGCGACCATCTGGTTCGCGTTCCTGTTCCTGTCGAAGTCGGGCAGCGACTTCTCGCGCATCTGGTCGATCTACTGGATCGTCGCGGGCTTCCTCGTGCACGCGTTGGTGCGGAGCGCTATTCGCTTCACGCTGCGCGCGCTGCGCCGTCGCGGCTACAACCTGCGCAGGATCGCCATCATCGGCGCGGGCGACTTGGGCTGCGAGATCGCGCGGCGCATCGACCGGATGCCGTGGAGCGGGCTTGTCATTCGCGCGTTCTATGACGACAATGACGCGCTGCACGGCAAGACATGCGAAGGCGCGCCGGTCGTCGGACCCGTCGATCGGTTGGTCGACGACCTGGACGCCGGCGCCATCGACCAGATCTGGATCGCGCTGCCGCTTCGCGCCGAGGCCCGCATCCGCGACCTGCTCGTGCGCCTGCGCCGCTATTCGGTGCAGGTGCGCTTCGTACCGGACATCTTCAATTTCGCGCTCCTGCGCCACTCGATGACCGAGATCGCCGGCCTGCCGGTGATCAACCTCACCGAGTCGCCGCTCGAAGGCGCCGGCCTGCTGCTCAAAAAGCTCGAGGACTTCTTCGTGTCGCTGGCGGTTTTGATCCTCGCACTGCCGTTGATGCTCGCGATCGCCATCGGCGTCAAGCTCACGTCGCGGGGACCGATCTTTTATCGCCAGGAACGGGTGACATGGAACGGCGAGCGCTTTCGCATCCTCAAATTCCGCACGATGCCAAGCGATGCCGAAGCCGCGGGGCCGATATGGTCGGACGAGAGCGAGGGACGTGCGACGCGCTTCGGCGCATTTCTGCGACGGACGAGCCTCGACGAGTTGCCGCAGTTTTTGAACGCACTGCGCGGTGAGATGTCGGTTGTCGGTCCGAGGCCCGAGCGGCCGGAATTCGTCGAGCGATTCAAGCAACAGATTCCCGGCTACATGCAGAAGCACCTCGTGAAGGCGGGGATCACCGGATGGGCGCAGGTGAACGACTTTCGCGGGGACAGCGACCTTCACGAGCGCATTCAGTACGATCTTTACTACATCGAGAACTGGTCGCTATGGTTCGATCTTCGCATCATCGCGCTGACGCTGGTGCACGTTTTTCGCAGCCGTAACGCCCGCTGAGGATGAAACGACTCCCACGCTCGCCTTGTGCGGCTACGCCGGATCCCGCTTCGCGGGACGAGCGTTCGGCTGTCCTGCGGCCTACGGCCTTGTGCTCGCTGCCTCCAAGGGGGCGCAGTCAGTTGCTCGGGGCGGCCCTTCGCAACTGAGCGAGCATGCAGCCGATCGTGCAAAACGCACCTCTCGTGTCGCCGCCAGGCGACGAAGCGCGTACTGGAGAACGCCCGGCAGCGCCGCCGTTGCCACAGTCGAAGCGCTCGCCCTGGCGCGCGCCTGCGATGCTGCTGCTCGGCGTCCTGATCGTGTTCGTGGTCGGCTATCTCGCATGGTCAGTGCCCGGCGCCTGGTTTCCCGGCGCATCCCCGAAGACCTGGTACGCGAAGGACCTGACGCTCGCGCGCGGAACCGGCGCGCTTCACGATACCGCGCTCGCCGTGACGTCGACCGACGCGAACGGCGTCGCGCTCGTGTCGGTCAACACGGACTTGCGCGCCACCGACTATCCGGGCGTCGCGTGGGTCGTTGCCGATCTCCAGGAAGACGCGGTCGTCAAAATGCTGTGGCGCACCGACGTGCGGCCCGACAAGGTCAATTCGATCGTGCTCGGCGTGCAATCGGGACGCACGCTGCCCGTCGTCATGGCAGAGAATCGGGACTGGGTCGGTCGGATCACCGGGCTCGCGCTCGTCGTCGAGGGGCGGCTCGCGCAACCGGTCCTGATCGGCGGTGTGACGGCGAAGCCGATGGGCGTGCTCGGCGTGATTCGCGACCGATTGCGCGACTGGTTCGCGTTCGAGCCCTGGAACGGTGCGTCGATCAACACGATCACCGGCGGCGCGGACAACCAGCCGATCCCGCTGCCCGCTGCGCTGGCGCTGGTGCTCGGCGCCGCCAGCGCGATCGCGTTCGCGCTTCGGCGCGCACGACCCCGCGCATTCGCCATCGCGATGCCCGCGATGCTCGCTGCATTCTTCGTCGCGGGCTGGCTCGTCCTCGACTCGCGCTGGACGCTGAACCTCGTGCGGCAGGAGCACGCGACGGCATTGCGCTATGCCGGCAAGGACGATGTCGCGAAGCATCTGGCAAGCGAGGACGGCGCCCTTTTCGCGTTCATCGAAAAGGCAGAGGCGGCGATGCCGAAAACGCCGGTACGCGTGTTCGTTGCCGCCGACGACGATTACGTTCGCGGCCGCGCCGCTTATCATCTCTACCCGCACAGCGTCTATTTCAATCCGCGCAGCAACGCGCTTCCGCCGCCGAGTGCGATGCGCGCCGGAGACTGGGTGCTCGTCTTCGAGCGCCACGGCATCCAGTACGACAAGGCGCTCGGAAAGCTGCGCTGGGACGGCCAGCCGCCGATCGACGCCGAATTGAAATTGCTTGCGCCGGGCGGTGCGCTGTTCGTGATCCGCTAACCACTAAACCATGTCGCTCGACGTCGTCGCACTGTGGCTCGGCTGGCTCCTCGTCTGGACGCTCGGCGCCGCGATCACCTTCGCGCTTTACCGGCGCTTCGGAGACCTGTCGACGGATCGTGGCGGCGTTGCTTTCGTGATCGGTGTCGGCTGGTTCATCGGGCAGTTCGCACTCACGCTGTGGATGCGCCTGCTGTCGCTTGTTCACGTCCCGTTCGGCGTCGTGCCGATCGCCGGGCCGCTGGCACTCATCGCGGCGGCTTTCGCATGGGATGCAACGCGCCATCATGGTCTTGCGCCAGTGCGCCGCGCGCGAGATGCGTACGACTTGTTGCGCGGCGTCGAACTCGACAAGGCGCCGCGTGCACTATGGCTTGCGCTCCTCGGATGGCTCGCGTTCCGCTTCGCGCTGCTATTGCTCGAGGTGTTGCGCAGACCGCTCTATCCATGGGACGCATGGACGCAATGGGCAACGAAAGCGCGCGTCTGGTTCGAGCTTCGTCGCATCGTTCCGTTCGGTTCCGAAGCCGCATGGCTCGCGGCGCCAGCCGGCAGTGTTTACTACGATGCGGCCCCGAATTACCCCGGCACGGTTCCGCTGACACAGGTCTGGTCGGCAACGTTGCTTCGTCGCTTCGACGACGCGCTCGTCAATCTTCCGTGGTGGTTGACCGGCGTCGCCTTCGCCTTCGCGCTCTACGGCTTCCTGCGCAGGCAGGGAATGAAGCCGCTCGCCGCACTTGTCGGCGCGTGGCTCGCGGTGTCGCTGCCGATCCTCGATACGCACGTCGCGCTCGCGGGCTACGCGGATCTCGCGATGGCGACCTACTTCACGCTGACCGCGCTTTCGGCGCTGCGCTATGTCCGCACGCGCTCGATCGCCGACCTCGTCGTGGCACTTGTGCTCGCCGTGGCGTGCGTGCTCATCAAGAGTCCGGGCAAGGTGTGGATCGCGACGCTCATTCCGGGACTCATTGTCGCGTGGTCCGCACGTTACGGCCTTCGCATCGCCGGTGCGTTCTTCGCCGTCGCGCTGGCCGCGGCGCTCGTGCTGACGCGAACCGGCATCGCGGTCCTCGGCTATCACCTGCAACTCGACTTCGACATGCCCTGGGGCGGCCTGTGGGATGCTTATTTCGCGTTCGCGAACTGGCATCTTCTGATCTACGGCGCGATCGCGGTGGCGGTCATCGGCTTCCGCGAGCTTCTGTCGCGCGACATCGCACCGCTCACGATCGTCGTCGCGGCCGGCGTCGCGTTTCTGCTGTTCGGTTTCGCGTTCACCAACGCGCGGCTGTGGGTCGAGGATCAGTCGACGGTGAACCGCGCGACGCTTCATCTCGCGCCGCTGATCGTCGTCTGGATGATCACGACGTTCGACGCGTGGGCGCGAAGCTTCTCGCGGGCCGACGAGCCTCGGCACGCGGCCCCCGCCGCTGCGTAAATGCTCGAGCTTCCGGGCGTCACGCTCGCCTGCGTCGACACCCGAAACCACGCGCTCGCGCTTCGCGCCATCGACCGGTCGATTCGCGACATCCGCTTCGCCCGCGCGCTCTTCCTGACCGACGCGATTCCGGCGCGCGTCGAGGTTCCTGACGGTGTCGACGTGCAAGCGATCGCGCCGCTCGCGTCGCGCGACGACTACTCGCGCTTCGTGCTGAAGACGCTCGTGCGCCACATCGACACGCCGCACGTGCTGCTGATCCAGTGGGACGGCTACGTCGTCAATGCCGGTGCGTTCGAGCCGGCGTTTCTCGATTGCGATTACATCGGCGCGAAGTGGTACTGGTTCGACGATGCGCTGCGCGTGGGCAACGGCGGCTTCTCGCTGCGCTCGAAAAGGCTTCTCGACGCATTGCAGGATCCACGCATCGAGCTCGTCGACGCCGAGGACGTGACGATCGGACGCAGTTACCGGCCGCTGCTCGAATCGGCCTACGGCATCCGCTTTGCAAGTGAAGCGCTGGCCGACCGCTTCGCATTCGAGGCCGCGTATCCGGCCGGCATGCCGTTCGGCTTCCACGGCCTCTACAACTTCTGCCGCGTCGCGCAACCGGCCGAGCTCGCCGCGCTCGCGGTGCGCTTCGACGATCACATCGCGCGCTCGATCCAGTTCGGTCAGCTCCTTCGCAATTGCATCGCGCTGGCGCAGTGGGACGCCGCTTTTGCGCTCGCGAAGCGACGGCTCGAGGCGCTTCCCGACGACGCGGAAGCGAAAGCGCTGCTCGCCCGTGCGAAGGAGGGCCTCGCAAGCGGGCCGATCGTCAACCGCAATGCGCCCTGCCCGTGCGGCAGCGGCAAACGCTACAAGCAATGCCACGGCGCGATCGCGAGCACGGCCACGAGTGCCATCGTCGCGAATCGCGTCGATACGCCGAACGCGGACGCAACGGCGAGCGCGCTCGCGCAGCAGGGGCTCGCGATCCACCAGCGCGGCGATCTGGACGGCGCCGAGCGCGCGTATCGTGAGGCGCTAGCGCGGGAGCGCGAGCATCCGCTCGCGCTGCACTATCTCGGCGTCGTTCATCATCAGCGCGGACGGCATGCAGAAGCGCTGCCGATGCTCGAGCGCGCGGCGTCGCTCGTTCCCGGCGAGCCGGAGTTCCACAACAATCTGGGACTCGCGCTCGCCGCGCTCGACCGAAACGACGACGCAATCGCCGCGTACCTGCGCGCGATCGAGCTCAAATCGGACCACGCGACCGCATCGAACAACCTCGGGCTCGCGTACCAGGCGCTGAACCGCCTGCCGGAAGCGATCGCCGCCTTTCGTCGCGCGATCGCACTCTCGCCCGCCTTCGCGCACGCGCATTGGAACCTGTCGCTCGCGCTGCTTGCGAGCGGCGACTACGTCGAAGGCTTTCGCGAATACGAATGGCGGCTATCGTTGCCGGAGCTTGGCGGGCGGGTCGCGCCGCTTCCGATTCCGCGCTGGCAAGGCGAAGACCTGCGCGAACGAACGCTGCTGCTGTCCGCCGAGCAGGGCATCGGCGATGCGCTGCAGTTCGTGCGGTTCGCGTCGAAGGTGGCCAACCTCGGCGCGCGCGTGATCGTTGCGGCGCCTTCCGACCTTCGCGCGCTTCTCGCCACGGCGGAAGGTGTATCGGCGACGATCGGTGCCAGGGACGCTCCATCCGCCTGCGATGTCGAGTTGCCGTTGCTGTCGTTGCCCCATCGTCTCGGCCTCGACGCGCGCGATGTGGGCGTTCCTCGCCGCTATCTGCGAAGCGATGCATCACGCCGATCCGAAATCGAATCGACGCTCGCGCGACAAGGGGGCGCGGCGCGCAGGATCGGCGTCGCATGGGCGGGCGCAGCGCACCATGCCAACGATCGGCGCCGATCGATGCCGCTCGCCTCGCTCTCGCCGCTTTTCGGGCTGCCTGGGGTCCGATGGCATTCGCTGCAGAAGGGCGACGCGACTGCGCAGCTTGCGAACGTCGCCGCTGCCCGCGATATCGTGCCGCTACCGTCCGATTGCGATTTCGGTTACACCGCTGCCCTCGTCGACGCGCTCGACGCCATCGTAAGCGTCGACACGAGCATCGCGCATCTCGCGGCCGCGCTCGGCAAGCCGACGCACGTGCTGCTTCCGTTCGCCGCCGACTGGCGCTGGGGCATCGAAGGCGATCGCACTGCGTGGTATCCGACGGCAACGCTTTTTCGGCAGCCGCGGATCGGCGATTGGGAAAGCGTTGTCGCGTCCGTACTCGACGCGCTCGCTACTTAGTAACCTTCGAGCAACGCCGCGAACGCATCGAGCGGTGCACGCGTATCGAAAAGCGCGCCTGCGCCGTCGCGGATCGTCGCCGCGAGCGAACGCCGCCACGCGACGTCTTCGATTGCGCGGCTCGCGATCCGCACGTAATCGTCGGCATCGGTTGCGATGAGCTCCGGCGTGCCCGCCAGACGCAGCATCGCGGCGCTTTGTCGCCCGCGCATGTAATCACCGGGAAGAGTGACGACCGGCAGACCGCACGCGAGCGCATCGAGGCTCGTGTTGCCGCCGGACCAGTGCAGCGTGTCGAGCATCAGGTCGCACGCGAGGTTGATGCGCAGGTAGTCGTCGTGCGGCGCGGGCGGCAGCACGATGATCCGCTCGCGGACCGAAACCCCGTGTGCGTCCAACGCGCGTGTGACTCGCGTCATGAAGCGATCGGTCACGCGCGGATGGCGGCCATCGAACATCACGAGCGTCGCGCGCGCATTCGCCGCAAGCACGCGTGCGAACAGCGCATCGTTGTCCGGATGAACCTTGAATAGCGACTGCGGGCACAGCAGCAGCGTCCGGTCCGCCGGCAGATCGAATCGTGCGCGATCGGCTCGCTCCGGAATCGCCAAACGCCGATACGACGTACCGATGCCCGGCAAGCGCAGCAGGCGCTCGACGTAGTGCGAATCCGCGTCATAGGGCTCCATCGCGTCGCAGCTCACGAACGCGTCGATGGTCGCGTGCCCCGTCGTCACCGGGTGGCCCCAGCCCGCAAGCTGCCGTGGCGCGAGGCGCAGCGCCGCGAGCGCGAACGACGTGTGGTCCATGCCGAGCTCGGGATAGACGAGCACGTCGAGCCCGTCGTCGCGAATCACCGGCGCTATCACCGACGGCCGTGCGCGGCTGCCGCCGAATTCGACGAAGCGGTCGGCGCGCGACCGGACGTCGCGCGCGATGTCGTCCTGTCCCGGATAGAGGTGATAGACGAAAACCTCGAAGCGGCGCCGATCGAGCTCCGTGACCCAGTTTCGGAAATAGCGTCCCGCCGTGCCGACGTGGAAGAACGACGACGCGAAGCCGACGCGAAGCCGCGCGCGCGAAGGCCGCGCCGGCAGCGGCTCGAGCCATTGCGGCGCGCGAAGCTCGATCGCGCGTCTCGCGAATCGTCCGTAGGAAGCCTGCAGTGCACGATCGTCGCCTCCCTGATACGCGAGGAAGAAGTTCGTCCAGCGCAATCCATCGAGAACGTCGTCCGGCGCGAGTCCCGCGACGAGACCGTCGACTTCCGCGTTCAACCGCACGAGCCCTTGCGCATAGCGCTCGCGTGATTGCGCGAGCTCGCTGGCGTCGCCATGGATCATCGGCAACGACAGCCGCGATGCGATCGCGCCGCGAAGATCCTTGCGATCGAGTGCATGCGAGCGCGCATAGGCATCGCCCGCGCGCGAAAACTCGTCGCGCTCGGCGAACACGCGCCCCAGGTTGAACCATTCGCCCGCGCTATGCGATGGCGCCATCGCGATCGCCTGCTCGTAGAGCGGCACGGCTTCGTCCAGCTTACCGCGTTCGCGCAACAGCCCGGCCAGCGCGACGACGAGCGCGCGGAGCGGCGGCTTGTCGCGCTTGCGCGCAAGGGTCTCCTCGAGAAGCGCCTCGGCGCGCAGCACGTCGCCCGCGTCGCGCCACGAGACGGCGACGTTCGCGATCGCGAGCTCGTAATCGGGCTTGAGCGCGACGGCGCGCTCGAACGCCGCGCGTGCCTCGTCCATCCGCGCAAGCGAGCGAAGCGCGTTGCCGAGGTTGTTGTAGCCGCGCGCGCTCTTCGGATCGAGCGTGACGACCCGCGAGAACGCGTCGACGGCGCGCTGCGCTTCGCCACCTTCGCCGTACAGGATGCCGAGAAGCTGATGCGCCGCGACGAAACGCGGCGCGAGGCGCACCGCTTCCTCGAGGCTCTCGATCGCGGCTTCCGGATCACCCTCCTGCTCGGCGAGCTCGGCGTCCGCGTAATGCGCGAGCGCGTTTCGCGGATCGAGCGCGAGCGCCGCCGTGACGTGATGCCTGGCATGCGCGATATCGCCCGCACGCTTCGCGCAGCCGGAGAGCACGAGATGCGCAGCCGAGGCTTCGCGCGAATCCGATTTCCGCGCGATTTTCTCGGCGATCGCACGCGCGCCTGCGAGGTCGCCCGCGGCGAGCCGCGCACGTGCGCGTGCCAGCGGTGACTGCGTCGAACTTACGGTGCCGGAAGCCATGCCGATGAAACGTCGCGCAGGACTTCGGGCGCGCGGGCCTCGACCGCCACGACATAAGCGGCTTCGAGATTTCGGGTGTGCGCGACCATGTCGGTCAGCGGTGAGGCGCGCAACCGATCGGCGATGCGTTCGCGCACCGCACGCATGAAATCGCGGTCGGTCGCGAGCCGTACCGCGATGTCGACGTAATCGCCGCCCGCTTGCGCAACCGTTTCGGTGACGCCGAGATTGGCGAGGATCGAGAACGACGTGCGCTCGGCGTGTCGCCGTCCGACGAGCGTGACGACGGGCACGCCCATGTCGAGCGCCTCCAGCGTGCCGTTGACGCCGCCGTAGGGCAGCGGATCGAGCACGAAGTCGATCAGGCGATAGCGCGCCTGGTTCTGGGCATCGTCTCGCCCCTGCGGCACGAACGCAAGCCGCGACGCGTCGATGCCTGCGCGCACAACGAGACGCTCGAACGCGACCCGCAATCCCGGTTGGACCGGCGAAAACGCGATCACCGCCTGCGGCACGCGCGCGAGCACCTCGCGCCACAGCGCGAGGCAGCGCTGCGACAGCTTGAGCGGCGTGACGAACGCGCCGATCGCGATCGCATCCGGCGCGATGCCGACGCGTTCGCGCGTGAACGCTCGCGCCGGCGCAGGCGCGACATGCCGATAAGGATAGACGCAGCCGTCCATCGGAAGCAGCGCCTCGATCGCGAGCGCGCGATCGGGCTCGACGTCGGCGTAACGATCGGTCAGCTTGAAGTCGATCGCCGACATCGCCAACGTGCCGGCGCTCGCGACGTGCGTGATCTGCACGCGCGCCGGCTTTCGCGCGAGGATAGCGGGACGCGCACCTTTGGTGTGCGTCGACAGATCGATCAGCACGTCGAGATCGTCGTTTCCGACTCGTGACGCGGCATCGGCATCGGTCAGCGCGCCGAGCGACTCGAAGCTCGTTACGGCCGAGGCAAAGCGTCGCGTCCAGTCGTCGCGCGCATCGGTTGTCGCGTACGCGAAAATGTCGAAGCGCGCGCGATCGTGCCGCTCGAGCACTTCGAGCATCATCTTGCCCATCACGTGGTTGCGGAAATCGCCCGACAGATAGCCGATCCGCAGCCTCCCCGGGCGGCGCACCGTGCGCCGCGGCATCGGTTCGCCGTAGAGCTTTCGCGCGAGCTCGTCGTGCGTGCGCGCGTAGCGCGCGAGAAGCTCGGGCTCGATGTCGAAGAAATGCAGCAGGTAGAGGAGCTGCTGCAATGCGTCGAGCATCTCGTCGGCGCGATCGGCGGTGTAGCGCCCGTCGCGCAATCCGTCGAGATAGTGGGCAAGCCGTGGAAAATCGCCGCGATACGCGCAGACCTCGAGCGCGTGAACCGCGAGCGCGAGGCGATCGGGACAATGCGCCTCGAAGCGATCGAAGTTCGCGAACCATGCCTCGATCCGCCCTTCTGCAAGCAACGCTTCCGCGCGTGCCTTGTACGCGGCGACGTGGTCCTGCGCGCGCGCGAGCACATTCGAGTACGCATGGATCGCGGCGTCGCGGTTGCCCTGGCTGTCGAAAATGACGCCAAGATTGAATTCGGCGGCGTGAAGCTCGGGCCGAAACGCGAGCGCGCGTTGGTACGCACGCGCGGCCTCCGCCACGTTGCCCATCGTCTGCAGCGCAACGCCGTGGTTGTAGTGTGCGTCCGCATCGACGCCGTCCTGTGCAAGCGCCTTCTCGAATGCCGCGGCGGCGGCCACCGCGTCGCCGCGCGCGAGCTCCGCCTGACCGAGCGCGCGCCACAGCGTAGCCGAAGCGGGATCGCGGTCGAGACCCGCGCGTGCGACGGCGGAGGCCTGCGCACTCTCGCCGGCATCGATCAGCGAGGTCGCCAGCGCTACCCGCGCATCGACGTAATCCGGCGCTTTATCGATCGCCGCGTGGAATCGGGCGCGCGCCGTCGCGCCATCGCCAGCGCTTCGCGCGAGAACGCCGGTGAGGTAGAGCGCAGGTGCGTAAAGCGGCTGCGCTTCGAGGATGCGCGCATAACCTTCCTGCGCCGCGGCGATATCGCCGCCACGATGCGCATCGACCGCCTGCGTCCACGTGACCGCGAGCTCCGAAGGCGTCAGTGGCGACGTACGCATCGATGCGGTCGACGCAAAGCATTCGCGCAGCGCGTCGATCCAGGCTTCGTTCGACGTGCGATCGAAAACGCGATCGGCAAGCGCGCGCGCGAACGGAATGTCGGGACGCTCGATCATGAGGACGCTTCGCGACGGCCGCATCGCGAGGAGCGCGCCGCTCGCGATCCGAACGCCGGCCACGTCGATCAGCACGTCCAGATCGAGCGATGCGACCGCGCGCGCGCGGCCGCCAAAGTCGGCCGCGGGTAGATCCCCATCCGCGGCACCGCGCGTCGTCAATTCCGCGCCAGCGAGCGTCGTCGTTTGCACGTTCTGCGCAAGTCCCGCCGCGCGAAGCGCCGCGACAATCGCAGACGCCGCGTGGTCGTCGCCGGGTGCGACGAGAATCCCGAGTCGCAACTCGCGTCCCGCCCCCCGAAACGGCCAGCGCATCGGCACCGTCGACCGATAAAGCGATTGGCACGCGCTCGCATATCGATCCGCCGCGCGGCGCGCATTGTCGAGATCGCCGGCGTTGCCGAACGCGAGCGCGACGCGACGAAGCCAGTCCTCGTCACCGCGCGTGACGGACGCGCGCAGGCAGGCATCGAGAAGCGCAGCCGGCAACGCCGCATCCCGCTCGCCGTTGCGCGATTCGAGCGCGCGCAGAATGACCGCGCCGAGCAGCGCCAGTGGCCACGGCCGGCGCACACGCGCCGCCTGCATGACCGCGTCGTTCCGCACTTCCCCGAGCGCCGCGTCGAGGAGCGCGAGGAGTCCCTGCACGCGGCGCGAATTCGGTTGCACGGCCAGCACGCGCCGCGCCGCATCGCGGCTCGCCTCGAACTCGCCGTTGGCGGCAAGCGCATCGGCGAGCGCGTGCGAGCTCGGAACGTGCCTGGGCGAACGCTCGCTCGCGCCGCGCCACGCCGCGATCGCTTCCGCGCGATTGCCCATGTGCCACGCGATCTCGCCGACGTGAAATTGCGCGTCGACGCCCTGCGGCGCTTCGCGCAGCGCGCGCCGATAGCAAAGCAGTGCGTCGATCGGGCGTCCGGCCGTCTGGTGGGCGCGGCCGCGCCCGAGCCATCGTGCGTAGGCGTCGAACGTCACCCGTGCAATCGCGCCTTCAATGCGTGGATCAGCGGCTGCGGCGTGACGCGATAGAGAAGCCGGCCCATCGGCGTTTTGCGCACCGCGAGCGCACCGATCGCGACACGTTGCCACAGGTTGATGGGTGCAACCGGCCGGGGTGCTTGCTCGGCCGGGGGGTCGGGCGGCAGCCACGCGCGGTAACCAAGCGCATCGCGAACGCGGGCGTTCGAGAACGACGCGAAAGAAGGTCGTGCGTTCATCGTATCGGTCGCTTGCGCGTAATGCGCGGACGTCGCGTCCCACATTGCGCGCGGGGTTTGTTCCGTTGCATCGCGCGCCCGCCGCGACGCGGCACGACGCTCGTCGTCGAAGGCGGGCGACAGGAGCGCGAGCATACGATCGAGCATGCGCTCGTCGTCGCGCCACTCGTCGTCGCTCATGACCCAGCCGGCGTGCGAGTTCTCGACGCGCTCCGCCAGGGCGCCGATCGGCGGCACGAGCGCCGGCATGCCGGCACGCCATGCTTCGGACAACGTGTAGCTGAAGCTTTCGGGCCCCTCGGATGGAAACAGCGCCAGTTTCGCGCGGTAATGCGCGAAGAGCGCCGGAAGGTCGGCCCTCTCGTAGCGCCCATGCACGGTCAGCAACGTATCGTCGCTTTGCCACGGATCGTGGCGCACGTCGAGATAGCCAATGACGGCGAAGCGGATCCGCGCACGTCGCGCACGCGCGTGCTCGACGAGGCGCTCGATGCGGCGCGCGCCCTTGTCGCTGCCGATCGCACCGACGATCGCGACGGTCGGAACATCGTCGGCAGGCACCAGGATCGCCATCGACGGCGTCTGGCGCTTCGATACAGTCGGCAGCGGTCGATCGAGCGTCGCGTGCGCGATCACGTCGATACGTCCCGACACCTCGTCGAAGTATCGCGCGAGCATGTCCGCCGCCCAGTGCGAGGGCGCGATCAGGAACGCCGCACCGGCGAGAAGTCGTGCGTGCGCGCTTCGCCAGGCGCCGATGTCGATGTCGCGCGATCCCGGCAACGCGGCAAGACAGCGTGTGCATGCATCGATATCGGTCACGCCACCGCAGTAGCGATCGTCGGCGCCGGTGAGCGTGACCGTCGGGCACGCAAGCCACAGGTCATGGACCGAAATCCCGTACGGAACGCCAGGTGCGGCGAATGCTTCCAGCGCGCCGTCGCGCGATCCGGACAAGTGATGAATATGGACCACGGAGATCGCCAGCGTCGACACGATGGCGCCGACGAACGCCGCCCACGACTCGCCCGCTTCGCGGGTGAAGGCGAACGTGCGCCACCCGTCGTCGAGCGGCGCCTCGACATGCCAGCGATCGCCGACCGCGGTCGCGACGTAATGTCGCCATTGACTCGACGATGCAGCGACGAGGGTTCGTACGTGCGCTTCGGTGCCGCCGCCGCGACCGTGAAGGATGTGCAGCACGCGCCGCGACGATCCATCGTCGGCGAGGCGAAAGCGGATCGCCTCGTGCAGCGGCCGCAACGGATCGGCTGCGACGTATTCCCGGATCAGCGCCGGATAGTGCGGATGAAGCCGCGAAAGACGCTCGGCATCGCGACTGTCCATACGCGCTTCCGCCGCATGGCAAGCGATTTCGGCGACGAACACATCGTCGGCGAGGACGTTGCGAAAGCCCGCGCGCCACGCTCGCAGGCAGAAGTCGCATTGCGCCTGCGCGATGTCGTCGAACGCCGGGTCGAGAAGGCCGATCGCGTCGATCGCCGCGCGCCGCACAAGCATGCAAGCGCGTGCGCCGGTCGGCAGATCGGGATAAGTCGGCGCCGCCGATGCCGCGGCCGCCGCCCCGATGCGCGCCAGTTCGTCGTCATCGAGCGCCTCGTCCTGCGACATCGTATCGTTCGAGAGTGGGCTCACCGTCGCTATTCGCGCGTCCGAGGCCGCGCAGCGAACGAGGCCATCGAGCCAGCCTGGCGTGACAACGGCGTCCGAAGCAAGCAGCACGACATCCCCGCTCGATCGCTCGAGGATGGAGTCGATCGCTGCGACACGGCCGAGCCTGCGCGGGTGGCGGACCCGCTCGACGCGCGGATCGCCACGCGCCAACGCGTCGAAAGACGAATCGTCGGACGCATCGTCCAAGAGCACCAGCGAGAAGGCGCCACGGGTCGAGGCCAGCACGCGCTCGACCGTGCGGCGCACATCGCCCTGCTCACGATCGAGCGAAACGACGATGTCGATCCGGGACGACGCGGCGTCGGTCACGCGGCGCGAATCCGGTTCCACGCGCGGCGCATGCGAAGGAACGGCAGCACGAACCACCAGCGCACGCTTTCGCGATAAGCGACGACGTGCTGCTGCGCGTGGATCTGCCCGACCAGCCGGTCGCGCTCGGCCGCATGGTCCGCCCTCGCCTGCTCGAGCGTATCGTGCAACTCCCTGCGCAGCACGGCTTCGTCACGCTGCAGGTCGGCGATCATGGCATCACGATGATCGACCATCGCCCGAAGCTCGCCGGCGTACTGCACGGACTCGCGCAATTGCGTGTCGCGCGCGCGAAGGAGATCATCGAGGCGCATGACCTCGCGCGTCTCGCGATCGATCCGCGTCCATTCGGCGTCGTCGGCATCGGCGTAGAGCGACAGCGCGGGCAGGTGCAAAGGCAGCGCGTCCGCGGAACGCGCGGCAATGACGACGAAATAGAGCGCAACGGGCGGCTTCGCGGCGTCGATTTCGTCCGCGGACCCGGCGAGCGCCTCGAAGCCCTCGCCTTGCGCTTCGCTCCAGATCGCCGAGCCAAGATAGCGGCGCTGCGCGAACCAGCGACGCGCCGCGAAGCGCGCCTCCAGCCTTTGCGCAAGCTCGTCACGATCGAGCTCGCAGAGGTGAAACGGGTTCGCGTACGCGCGGGCATCGCTGTATTCGGGACGATTCGGCGATGAGAGGATCAGGATGCCGTTTCGCGCGAGCACGCGGTCGAACTCGGACAGCATCAGGCGCTGGTCTTCGGCCCGCAGGTGTTCGATCGTCTCGAACGAGACGACGACGTCGATGCTCGCGTCAGGAAGCGGCAGTCGGGTGACGGACGCGGTGGCGAACGAAAGGTTCCCGCGTGCTCGATACTTGTCGCTCGCTTGACCGATCACCGCCGGCTCGATGTCCACGCCGACCACGCTTTGCGCGGCCGCGGCGAGAAGGGCGGCGCCATAGCCTTCGCCGCACGCCGCGTCGAGCACGCGTTTGCCCGCGACGACGCGGCGCGCGAACGCGTAGCGGTGGCAATGCTCGTACGCGATCTCCCCGACGACGCCGGGGAGATACCGCTCGCCGGTGAACTGCTCGGGCCCGCTCAATGGCGCCTCTTCGTCGAGTTCGGGGTCAGAGACGAAACTTCGAGCGATTGTACCGACTGCGGCGTTCCGACCCGAGTTTCGTCTCTGACCCCAAGACTCACCCGCGCGCGGCGAGATAACGGGGCCACTGCGCCCACAAATGCCACGATGCCGGGTCACGCCGCAGCGCCTCGTCGAGGAGCTTAGCGAGCGCGGCAAGCGCGTCCGCTGGGTCGGATGGCAATCGCAAGAACCGAAGGCGCCGCGCGCCGCTCGCGCGGTCGAGCGAAGCGACAAACGCAATCATCGGCACGTCCTCGGCCGCCGCGATCCGGAGGATGCCGTCGGGGAACAGCACGTCACGATCGAGCAGCGACACCGGCCGCGTTGCCGTGCCGGGTTCGGGAACGTCGATCAGCGCGAGCACCGATACGCCGGCGCGAAGCTGCTCGCGGATCCTGTCGCTCGCGCCGCCGACATAGATCACCGGGGCACCGCCGGCGTTCGCGATCTGTTTCTGCCGCGCGCGCACGAGCGCACGTTCCAACGGTGCGCGGTGTCGTTGCGTATCGTCGATCGGCGCCGATACGAACGACACGCGATGGCCGGCGCGGCGCAGGAGACGAAGCGACCAGAACCCGGTGCCGTAATGAAACCCGACGAGCACGCAGGCACCGGTCGGAAGCGCATCGCCATCGACACGAAGATGGCGTGCCATCCAGCGATCGCTGCGGAAGGTCGATAGCATCGGATCGACGTGATCGACAGCGCGGGTGAGGCCATGCGTCAGCCGCCACGTCGAGTCCTCGCCAAAGCCGAGCGACGCCGCGACGTTGTGCGCGCGCTCGCACTCGTCGGCGAAGAGGCCGCCGCGCGACACCAGCAGACGAAGCGCCGGCCACGCGACGCGCCACGGCAATGCGGCGACGAGCGCGGGCAGCACGATCGATTCGATCGCATACGCGAAACGGCGTTGCGACGAGGCGTCCCGCGACACGCGTCGCGCGCGCTCGTTAGTTCTGTCCATGAAGGCCGAAGACGACGATGCGATCGTCCCGATAGACCGGCTCGCCGAGGCTTGCCTGTATTTTCGGAAGGCATGCTTCGACGTCGGGCCAATCGACGGTCGCGTCGGGCGGCGTCTTCCACGGCACGACATGCATCACGAGGTAATCGGCGCCGGACGCATGTCCCGCGAGCACGTCGCTCAGGTGCACGAAATTGCGAAAGCGCAACTCGGTCACGCTTGCCGGGTAATCGCCGAAGTCGCGAACGCCGCAGGTCGGCGTCACAAGGCCGATCTTCACGAACTGCCGATGCACCTGCTGATACCAGGGATGCGGATCGAAGTTCGATTCGAGCCGCCACGGCGCTTCAATCAATGTGCGCGATCCCGGCGGCCGCTTCGCGAGCTCGCGATAGAAGGCCGGAATCGGTTCCCGCGGGATTTCGAGCACGTAGGGATTGTGCGCCGGGTCGTAGTCGAACTGGAATCGCTGATGACCCATGAATTGATTGGGCCAGTACAGATAAGCCGGAATGGGTCCGGCGAGGAAGAGACCGATGCCCGCGCACGCGGCAACGGCAGGCGACAGCGCGCCGACGCGATCGACGAGCGCGATCGCGCCTTCGGCCAGCAGCAACAGCACGAAGGGCAGCGCGGGAAGCAGATAACGGGCGAGCACCAGTGGATGCTGAATCCACTGCGGACGCGCAACCATGATCGCTGCCGCCGCGCCGACGCAGACGAACGCGACGTAGCGGAAATCATCCGCATCCCGCGAAGCGAAGCGGCGTACACCGACGACGCAGAGCAGCGCGCAGACAGCGAGAAGCCATGGCGACGCAATGCCGAACAGCATCAGCAGCGTTCGATACGCGCTTTCCCAGGTGACGGAATCGGCGGCGGTCTTCGCCGCGAGCTCCGCGCGGTTCGACAGGAACGGCGGCACCAGCGCAACGGCGAGCGGAACCGCGATCGTCAGCGCGAGAACGACGAGCCTTGCGATCGCGCGTCCTCCGCTCGAGCGATGAACGAGCGCGCGCCATCCGGCGTACGCGAAGGGCAACAACGTGAACGGCAGCGTGACGAGATGCAACCATCCGGCGAGAAACGTCGCGATCGCGTACGCCGTTCCCCATGCGCGCGAATGCGGCGTCTCGCGCCACCAATTCCGAAACGCAACGATGGCGACGAACACGAGCAGGCACGTCAATGCGTACGGGCGCGCCGTGCGGCTTTCGTAGACGAGAAGCGGCGAGATCGTGAGCAACACGACCCACGCAGCGAGCACCGGAGGCGATGCATGACGACGCAGCAGCAGCGGCGCGACGATGAGCAACGCGATGCCCGCACAAAGCATCGGCAAATGCATCTGCCATTCGGTCAGGCCGCCGTGCATCGCGAGAAATCGGTAATAAAGCGTGAGCGGAATGCTGTAATCGGCCACGCCGAAGCTCGTGACGATGCCCTTCACGTCGGAATGCAGCAGCTTGTGGATCGCGTGCCACTCGTCGTCGATCAGAATCTGCGTCGAAAGCTGCGTCGCGCGCAGATACGCGCCCGCGACGATCGCACAGGCGCCGACGACGATCGACAGCGAAAGCTGCAACGAACGCGCGCGATTCGCCTCGCCGAACGCCTGTGGCAATGCGCAGGCGAGCGCTTGCCCGCCGTCAGCGATCGATCCCATCGTGCCAGCGATGGCGCAAGTGCACGAGGCCGAGCTCGCGGGTGCTGCCGCGAACGATGAGTCCACGCTCGACGTGGTCGAATACGCGAAGGCCTTCGGGATCGGCGGCATGCGCGCGGATCCAGTACTTGCCGGGCAGAAGCGGCAACGCGGGAAACGAAAGCGCGAACTCGAAGCGATCGTCGGCGACCTTGCGGATCGCGACGCGATCCATGTCGGAGGCAATGCCGAACACGGGCGTTCCGTCGGCGCGCACGATGCCGATCACGACGACCGGCGCCCTGCCGTCGGGCGAATGCACGTCGCCGCCGACGTCGAGATCGTCGCCCTGCGCGACATCGTCGTTGCTGACGCGCAGCGTGCGAATCGCGTAGAAGCCGCTCGCTTTGGCCTCGTCGATCGGTATGCCCGACTTCGCCACCGCCGCCTTCTCCTCGTGATAGGCGAGGTACGCGCGCGTCACGTCCTCGGCCACCCCATACTGCTCGACGCGCCCGGCGCGCAGCCACATCGCGTGCCGGCAAAGCTTCTGCACGTGGTACATGCTGTGCGAGCACAGAAGCAGCGTGCCGCCGCTGCCCAGGAAACGCTCCATCCACGCGATGCAGCGCTTCTGGAACGACTCGTCGCCGACGGCGAGCACCTCGTCGGTGATCAGCACCTCCGGCGATAGCGCGGTCGCGACAGCGAAGCCCAGCCGAACGACCATGCCCGACGAATACTGCTTGATCGGATCGCGGATGTGATCGCCGATGTCGGCGAACGCGATGATCTCGTCGCGCTTCGCGGCGATCTCGCGGGCGCTAAGCCCGAGCAACGCGGCGGCGAGCTCGATGTTGGCCAAGCCGCTGTACTCCGGATGAAAGCCGGCGCCGAGCTCGAGCAGCGCGCCGACGCGGCCGTTCACCGCCACCTCGCCGCGCGTCGGCTCGATGACGCCGGCGATGATCTTCAGAAGCGTCGACTTCCCGGCGCCGTTCTCGCCGATGATGCCGAGCGACTCGCCACGCGACAGCGTGAACGACACGTCGTCGAGCGCGCGAAACGCGTGCGTGGCGCCATGGCCGCGCAGCAAGTCGTAGACGAGCCGCAATCGGCCCCCGCGCGACTCGACTTTGGCGTAGTCCTTGGCGACATGCGCAAGGCGCATCAGCGGTGGATGGTCCCCCCACGCTCGCGGCTCACCCGACAATGTTCGTGCCGCGCACTCACGTGCTCGCCCTTGGGGCGGCCCTGCGGCGCTCATGTCCGCTTCGCGCGGTGCGTCGGCATCAGCGGCCGGTCCGTTCAAACGAAGTTCTCGAAATGCGGCGAGAGCCGGCGGAACACCCACCGGCCGCCGGCGAACAGCACAAGCGCGACGACAATCGCAATGGCATCGGATGCATGAATCGCGATGCGATCGTCGAGCAACGCCTCGCGCAAGCGCCCGACGACCCAGCCGAACGGGTTCGCCGCGACATAGCCGCGCAGGTTCTCGGGCACGAGCGACAGCGGATAGAGGATCGGCGTCAGGTACATGAGGATCATCAGCACGGGCATCAGCACGTGCTCGACGTCGCGCACGAACACCTGCAGCGCCGCGAGCGCGAATGTGATGCCGACGACGCCGATCACGAGGACGATCCAGACGGGGACCGCGACGACGAGTCCGATCAGATGGATCGGCTCGCCGAACGCCGCGAGCACGACGAGCACGACGACATAACCGACGAACTGCAGCGCGAACGTCGCGCATACCGACGCGAGCACGACGAGCTCGTGCGGAAACGCGGCCTTGCGAATCATCGCGGCGTAGCTCGCGAGGCATAGCGTTCCCCGCATCAGCGCCTCCTGCGCGGCGAGCCACGGCCACAGCGCGACCGCGACGAAGGCGAGAAAGCTCTGCCCCGCGAACGAGGTCGCGCGAAAGATGCTCGTGAAGACGAAGTGGTAGACGCCGAGCAGCAGGAGCGGGGACAGGAGCGCCCACGCGAGGCCGCTGACGCTGCCGAGATAGCGCGTCGCGAGCTCGCGCCGGAAGAAATTGACGAAGAGCGCGCGGTTTCGCGCCCGCGCCGAAACATTGGCAGGCGCGGCGGTCGCGAGAGTCGGAACTGCGGGCCGGGTGTGCTCGTTCACGCGCTCGGGCGTGACCTGAATGGAGCCGTTACTTCGCCGCCGACGGCGGCAGCTTCTTTTTCGGCTCGAAAAGCTTCGGATCGAGCTGCGTGACGAGCGCGTCGACGACGGGCTGGTTCACCTGGATCGTGTCGTCGGTCGCGATCGCCTTCAGCCGCGACTCGCTCTGGTCGTGCACGTAATCGTTGCGCAATCGCTCCATGATCTTGTCGCGCACTTCGTCGAAGCTCATCTGGCGCGACGCACGCCGCTCGTCGAGCCGCACGATGTGCCAGGCAGTGCGCGCCTTGATGGGCTGAGAGATCTCGCCAACGCGCGCCAGCGCGAACACGCCATCGGCGTACGCCTTCTCGAGACGATCACGCGTGACGAACGGCAATGCGCCACCCTCGTCGCGCGTCGTCGGATCGTCGGAGTATTCGTGCGCGACCTTCGCGAAATCCTCGCCCGAGACGAGCTTCGCCCGCGCTTCCTTCGCGCGCGCGAGCGCGGCCGCGTCGCCGCGATCCTTCGTCACGATCGCGATATCCGAGAAGCGCACCTCCTCCGGGGCCACGTACTTCGCGCGGTCGAGCTCGTAGTCCTCCCGCGCCTTTGCCTCGAACGCCGCTTTCTGTGCGTCGAACGCGTGCTCGGCGTCGGTCCGGATGCGCATGAGCTCGCCGGCGGCGAGCGAGCGCTCCTCCTCGGTGCCCACACCTTTCGGCGAGGCCGCCGTCGGCCGCGTCCCGTGGGCCTTGGCCTGCGCCGCGAGCGTCTTGACGATCAGCAGGTTGTCGAGCACGCCCTGCACGCGCTTCGCGCTCGCCGTGAACTCGGTGCGCAATCGCTTCGGCACGCGCGCGATCGCCGCATCGTAGTCGGCACGCGTGATCTCCATCCAGCGGCTCTTGACGAGCACGTCGGGCGGCAGATCGGCGGCGAATGCGCCGGTCGCGACGACGACCGCGGCTGCGAGAAAACCCGAAAGAAGACGACCATGCATCGCGAAGTTTCCGAAAAGCGCGAATTATGCATCGCGACGCGAATTGCGACGCGTTCGAGCTTGACGTGCAAGCGCGCGTTAATGGTGGATCGTTCGCGATCGGTTTGCACCGTTCGCGTGGGCGAAACGACGATGGCCCCGCGCGGGGCCATCGATCGTCGTGACGATGAGCTGCAGCGTCGCGCTTTACGGAGTTACAGACCGGTCGGCTTCGTGAGCTGGATGATCATATTGCACGTCGACGTGCTGCAAGACGGCCGGCCCAGCGAGTCCTGATTGATGATGTTCAGGTAATAGGTCGTGCTCGGCTGCAGCACGATCGCTCCGCTCGAAGTGCCGTTGATCTGGTAGGTGAAGCTCGGGCCCTGCGTATTTCCCTTGAACCGGGTGGCCTTGCCGAATCCGGTGCCGGTAAGATCGCAAGGCAACGTAGACAGCGACCCCGTTCGCCAGGCCTTGCCATCCCCGTACTCGATCGACGACAGATTGGCAAGACCGCTGACCGCGCCCGTCGCCGGCGTGGTGAAGCGCGCGACGACGATCGCGGTGTTGTTGAACTTCGACGTGATGGCTTTCGACAGCGCCGACCACGGCAGATCGTAGACAAGCGTCGCGGCATAGCCACTGCACGAGATCGCACCACCGGCTGGCGGGGGCGGCGCGGCCGAGCCGGTACCGCTTTGCGTGACGACGACCGAATCGCTCCCGCTGCTGCCCTGCACGGTGTAGGTGAACGACAGGGTGCCGCTGCCGGTATTGGCGGGAAGGTTATCGGTCCAACTTGTGCCGCTCGTGCCGATCTGCGTACTGCCGCTCTTCATGACCGAGGTCACCGTGCCGCAATTGCTCGCGGTCAGCGTAACGGTGGTGGCGCTGGCAGGGGCCGGGTTCGGCGATGCCGTTAGCGAGCAACTGGCTCCGGTGCTCGGCGACGTGCAATTGACGACGATGTTGCCGGAGCCGTCCGAGCCTGCCGTAAAGGTCGAACTCGTGCAGGTGAGCGAAGCGGCGAGCGTCGGCATCGGCGCGACCGCGAATCCGGTGGAGGCAACCGCGGCGGCGAGCACGCGGCTGATGGTGCGATGGTTCGTGTGCATTGGCTTACCTCGAAAAGCGGCGGCGAAACTCCGCCATTGCGCAGAGCAATCCCTGCGCCATGTTCATGATCGGATTTATGACGATGACATCCTCCCTGGACGCCCTCCGCCGCGCGGCGACTTGCCGCGGACAAGCGGTCGCTTCGTATTGGTTACGCGACCCCAGCCGGGTCACACGGCCGCCACACGCGGCCGCCAAAAAAAGAGGCGGGACTTCTTAAGGGTCCCGCCTCCGTCATCTACTGCGCTACTGCGTCACTTTTCCGGCATGGAGCCTTGACGGCGATTACTTTCTCTTCGACTTCGCAGGCGCGGCACCGACGAGCGGCACGGCAGAATTGATCGTCCGCGTACCCTTCTGCACGAAGTTGCCGCCGTAGTTCGACAACGTGGTCACGCCGCCCACGGTGATGGCGCCGTTCGCGAACGACTGCACCGCGAAGCCGACGACCGGCAGACCGATATACGTGGCCGGGCTCGTTGCCGTACCGCCGAGGATGTCGGTGACGATCGTCGGATTCGTTCCGAGCGAATGCACCGGCGCGGCGGCAGGATCGAAGAAGCCGATGTCGAGCCACCCGTCCTGGAACCCCGAGGGCGTCGTGATGTTGGCGATGTTGGCCGAGCCGAGCACGTTCGAATTGTTGAACGTGACGACGTTGGCTTCCCAGCACAGCGCATTGGTTGCGACAGGCGGCGGCGGCGAGAAGCTGATCGGCGTCGACGAGGTGTTTTCCTCGCGGTCGTAGATCGCGAGTTGCACGTCGTCGCACGCGCCGTCGGTCTTGTTGAAGTTGCGCTGGAACGGAAGCGCCGCGGGACCCGTGCCGTTCGACACGTAGAAGCGCTTCGTCGGCATCGTCACGACCCAGTCCGTGCCCGAGTTCGTGAGCGTGTCGAGCACGTACTCGTTCATGATGTGGTCGTGCATCAGCACGGCGCTGACGGGGTCGGCCGTGCCCGTGCCCCAGGTCGACGTGTAGGTGAAGCCGTTCGTGGTGACAACGCTAACCGCTGGGCTCGCCTCGGTCAGGTTCGGCAGCAGCGATCCCGCGCTCGAGTACAGCGACGCATTGGAGAAGTTGTCGAGCGCGACCGCGTCCTCGGTGTAATCCGAGCCCGAGTTCACGTTGATGAGCGACATGCCGCCGAAGAGGCCGCCAGTCGGGGGCAGCGCTTCGGACAGCGCGAGTGAATCGGTTTCCTTCGCGCAGCCGGGCGGCACGCCGTTGACGTGCGTCACGTTGGCGGCGGTGGTCGAATCGTCGGCGAAAGCCGCCATCTCGATGATTTCGACGTAGCCTTCGGTCGTGCGATCGAGTCCGGTGCCTGCACCGTCGGGCCCCAGCGCGAAATTCACGAAGCCCTGGCCGCCGGAGGGAATCGCCGGGATCGTGCACGACTTGTCGGTCGTCACGATGCCGGCGCCGGCGCCCATCGGAATCACGGCGGTCGTCCACACGTCCTTCGGCGACAGGAACAAGTTGAAGTCGAGCACTTCCACGCTGTTCTTGCCTTCGAGGAAGCGGACCTTGACCGCCTTCACCGACGCCGTCGAGTTGACGATCGACAGCAGCGAGTTGAAGGCATTGCCCGCGCCGTCGTTACGAACGGTGTAGTACGGATAGATCAGGACCTGGCCGAGGCCGTCCGGATTCAGGTTGACCGCTTGCGCGGCACCGGCAGCACCCAGCGCGCCGATACCGGCGAGCGCGGCGCACAGCGACTTCTTCTTGAAAATATTCATGGTTGGTGATGACTCCGTTTAGTTGCCGTTTAAAGTGATCACTTTAGAACAACAGCGACCGAATCTTAGTGCAGTTCCTCGTTTCATTACAAGCAAAATCGGCGCGTCCTCCGTCCTTTGCTGTAGGCTTTTTGCAACGTACAGGCCTAACCCCTATCCACGAACCATGCCTGACCCTCGGAGATGATCCAGCTTTCGGTGAGCGGCGTGGTGATCGATCTCGTTCGCCTGTTCCGCTTGTAGTCGTAGGTGAGGTGCAGTGCCACCGTGCAGGCGTCCGCTTTGCACTCGACCTCGTCGATCCTGACGGAACGGTACATCCCCACCTTGTGCTTCGCCTTATAGACGTCCAAAGTCATCGTCGCTTTCGACGCCGGGCTCAGGTACGCATACGCGCCCGCGAGATCGCCGGCGATCAGCCTGTCCCAGCGAGCCTTCGCGCGCGCGGATACCGCTTCCTGCTTCACGTCCGCCGGCGTGTCCGCCGAAAGGCCGCTCATCCCTGCGCAACCGCCAAGCAGCGCCATCCCGATCATCGCTGCCGCTATCGACTGTCGTCGATTGGCGACGCTTCGCCGGCGAAAGTGCCCTAAAACGTCGCAAAACATCGCCTTAATTCGCCGCTGTCCCTCTCTCGCGTGCCCACGAAAACGCGAACGCAAGTGGAGCGCGACGCGCGGCGAACTTGAATGAAGCGTAGCTATTTCGAATTTCATCGTCAATCTCGCGCAAGGAATGCCGAGGCGTGCGACAAGCATGTTGCGAGGCTGCAACATGAAAAAATCGCCAATTGTCGGGATTTCCCGACACTTTATTCAATTTTTCGCGTGTTGGACGACGCCAGGTCGCGTAGCTCGCGGTTGCGTGCGACGAACGCGTAAACGCTGCGACCGCGGCGCAGAGGGCAAGGAAAGCGCGCGGTGAAAAGGCGCTCGCTCACTTAGGCGCCGCACTGCCGGGCTTCTGCGGCTCGAGGTCGGGCGTCTGCGCCGATGCAGGCGCCGGATCGGGTTTCTCGACCGGCTCCGGCGCCGACAGCGGCGTCTGCGTTGGTTGTCCGGCCGGTGGCGCAATAGGCTTTTTCACCGCGGGCCTTGGTAGCTCCCACCGGTAGGGATTGATCATCTGGTCGAAGCGATCGGAAAGGCTTGGTGGCGATGCGGGCCAGTCCGGCGTACCGGGAAACTGCCGATCCAGCGTTTCCATCTTGCGGCGCAGATCCTCGATCGTCTGCTGGATGTCCTCGGTGTCGTTGACGGTGCGCGGCGTGACGAACAGCACCAGCTCCGTGCGGTTGTTGCTGAGCGTCTGGCTGCCGAAAAGGCCTCCGATGACCGGGATGCGATCGACGAGCGGCAAGCCGTTCGTGCCGTTGCTCTTCTGCTCCTGGATCAGGCCACCCATCACCATCGTCTGTCCGGACGGCACGGACAGAAGCGTCTGGATCGATTGCGTGTCGATCGGCGGCGCCACCCCGGGTGTGATGGTTCCAGGCGTACTCACCTCCGCCTGGATGTCGAGCGTGACGAGGCCCCCGGCGTTGATGTGCGGCGTGACCTGCAGGAGCACACCGGTGTCGATGTACTGCGCGGTCGTCGTGATCGCGTTGGTCGTATCTCCGACCACGGTCTGCTGATTCACCGGGATGCGGAACCCGGCCTTGATCGTCGCCTTCTGATTGTCGAGCGCCGCGATGTGCGGGTTCGCGATGACCTTGGTGTTGCCGTACGTGTCGAGCAGGTTCAGCACCGCCTGCACGCCGCCCGGGAAGTTCGCGTTGTTGATGATGTAGCTGAAGCCCTGCGCGGCGATCGAGAGTCCGGCGGCGGCCGCGCCCGCGGCGCTCGTCGGCACGGCCGGATTGAACGGCTTTTGACCGGGTGCGTTGAAGTTGCCGCCGCTGCCACGTCCCGACGGCGCGCCGCCCTTGAACGCCCAGTCGATGCCGAAGTTCAATTGATCGTCAAGCTTCACCTGCGCGATCGTTACCTCGATCATTACCTGCCGCGACGGGACGTCGAGCTTGCGGAGCGCCTGCTCGATGATCGAGTACTCGGATGGCGTGGCAACGATCAGGATCGTGTTCTGATCCTTGTCCGCGACGACCTGGATATTGCGTACGACGCCCGCGCCTTCCGCACCCGCGACACCGCCCACGCCGGTGCGCCCGCGCGCGGCCAGCGAGCCGACGACGGCGCCCGCTGCACCTCCTGCCGCGGCACCCGTGGCGGCTGGCGCGCTTCGCGCCGCAGCAGCGGCGGGCGTATTGGGTTGAAGCAACGATTGCGATTGGAAGCTCGGCGCCGAGATGATCGACCCCGCTGGCGTGCCCGGTGCGAGCGTCGGCGCGGGCGTTGGAAAGGTCTGCGTCACCTGCCCGGTGAACGCCTGCTGCAGAAGCGGCCCGATATGCTCGGCGCGCTGATTCCGCAGGTTGTAGACATAGAAGCGCACGCCCTCGCCGCTGCCGCTGTCGAGGCGCTCGATCCACTTCTTCGCCTGGTCGATGTACTCGGGATTGGGCGAGATGACGAGCAGCGCGTTCATCCGCTCGATCGGAATGATGCGCAGGATGCCGGTGAGCGGGCTCGTGTTCTTGTCGCCGATGATCTTGTCGAGCTCCGCCGAAACGCTCTTCACGTCGGCGTTCTGCAGCGTGAACACGCCGGCCGACATGCCGGCCATCCAGTCGATGTCGAACGTGTCGATCGTCTCGCGCAGATGGCGAAGCTCGGGCTCCGTGCCGGAGAGAATCAGCAGGTTACGCGTGATGTCGGCGCGGAGCGCCTGCGCGTCCTTCGCGAACGGCTCGAGGATCTTGAGCATCTCGGCCGCGCCGATGTAACGCAGCGGCACGATCTGCACCGAATAACCCGCCGGCAGCGCGCGCGTGGAATTGCCGAGCTGCGGCGTGACGTTGCCCCGCTCAGCTGCCGTCTGCGGCAGGATCTTCCACAGCGTGCCCTCGCGCACCATCGTCGCGCCGTTCATGCGCAAAATGGTCTCGAGCGTCGCGTGCAGCGCATCGCGAGGAATGCCGGCGGTGGTGCGGATCGTGACCTGGCCGCCGACGTTCGGGTCGATCGTGTACGACTCGTTGAGAATGTCGCCGAGGATGTTGCGCACGACCTCGCGCAGATCGGCGCCTTCGAAATTCAGCACGACGGGGCCGCCTCGCGACGCCGGCGGTGGCGGTCCCGGGGGAAGCTCGCCACCCGCCTGCTGGCCGCGCAGCAGGATGCCGCTGCCCTTGTACACCCGCGAGCGTTCGGTTTCGTTCTGATTGGTGAGCGAGACCGGCGCTTCCTTGCTCGTGCTCGACGTCGTTGGCCCGGGTGCCGACACTTCGGACACCGGCTGTTGCGCGCACGAAGCCATGAGCGGCAGAAGCGCCACGCCGAGCGCGCGCGGAACGCGCCGTCTCGCCATGCCGACCGTCGGTTTCTTTTGCGAAGCGCGTTGCGAACGCGCGGACTTGTGCGGCACCGCGCGCGCCGTCATTGCGCGCCCTGGTTGGCGGCGGCGCGTGCGGCGCGACGCCGCTCGGCCAGGATCTCGCTGACGCTGACCGTTCCGTTGCCTTGATTCGCCGCCGCGGCCTGCGCCGCGTTGGCGGCGGGATTCGTCGCGTTATGGGGCGCGAGGGGTGGCTCGTAGCGGCGAGTGGACGGAACGGCGCCGGTACCCCCGGCAGGTATTCCACGCGCCCGCTGAACGCCCGGCTGCGCCTGAGCGGGTTGCGCCGGCGGCGCGGTCTGAATCGTCGCCTTCGGGCCGCTTGCGATCTTGAGTTGCAGGTCCTCGACGTCGCCGTTCTTCGACAGGCGCACGTGGTCGGGCTTCACCTCCGAGATCAGCGTGCCGTCGAGCGTGTCGCCCTGTCGTACCGTATGCGACTTGCCGCCCTTGATCTCGCGCAGGAACGCGGTTGCCATGTTGCCGACGACCGTGGTGCCCGTCAGCGTATAGAGGCCCTTCGGGATCGGGCCGCTCGGACCGTCCGCGGTCTGCGTCGCCGGTGGCGCCGGCCGGCGCGTCGGGTTGAAGAGCTCGCGATCGACCGTTTCCTTGCGCGCCTCGACGCCGCCCTCGATCCTGTATTCGGGAAGGAGCGCGACCGTCACCGGCGAGGCTGCCGCGGTTTTCGCTGGCGCGGGATCGGGGTCGAGATCGCGGCCCCATCGCGTCTCGTAGCCGATCGCCACGGCGACGATCGCGAACGGAATGCACCAGGCAATCGCATTGCGCATGAGCGCGAAGCCCTCATTCATCGCAGGGACCTTTCATCATGTCGGCTTGGCCGGCCGTGTCGCAGGCGCCGCAGGATCGGTATACGCCCAGCCCCCGACGTCGAGTTGCACGTTGAGCTCGGGCTCCTGACCTGCGACCGGCTTGAAGCCACGAAACGCGTTGAGGGGGCGCACCGTCAGGTTGTCGACGATCAGATACGGCTCGTGCGATTCGATCGCGAGGAGGATCTTCTGCAGCGCCGGCGTCGTCGCGAAGAATTGGACGTTGACGCCGATTTCCCGGAAGCGGCCGTCCTCGCGCGGCGTCGTGTTCTGGCTCGTCGTGATGCGCCCACCGTTACCTTCGATCGCGGCCTTCACGAGCTCCTGCATCTCCGCGCCCGCAAGGTTGGTCGCGGTGTTGCGCAGGAAGAAGCGACGGCCGTCGCGCTGTTGCATCGAGACGAGCGCGACGCGGAGCTCGGGCGCCTGCGCGGCGACGCGCTGATAGCGGCGCAAGCGATCGGAGAGATCGCCGATCGCCGTATCGTAATGGCGATGCAGCAGGATCACGGGCACGAGCACGATCGCAAGCACGGCAGCGATCGCCACGACGAAGAGCAGCACGGCGAGCGCGCGCTGTCGCGACGGCGAAAGTTTCGAAACGAGTCGGGGCGTCATCCGCCAGCCTCCTCCCCGTCCGGCGCTTCGGGTTGATCGGCCGCTGGCGCAGGCGCCGCGTTGGGCGGATTCGCGTCAACGTCGCTTTGCGCCGCGGGCAGCGGTGGCGGTGGCACCGAAGGCGGCGCCGCTGCATGCGCCGGCGCGCTTCGCGTTGGCACAGCGGGCGCTGGCGCCTGCGCGTTTTCCGACTTGGCGGGCGCCGCATTCGCTGCGTTCGCCGGCTTGGCGGGTTGCGCCACGGGAGGCGTCGGCGTCGCGGGCTTCGGCGTCGCAGGCCGCGCAACCTGCCTCGGCGGAAGCATTTCGATCGGCAGCGGTGCGGGCGGCGGCAGCGGCTTCACGTGCGCGCTCACGTCGAAGATTTCCCCCGGTCCCGGCTGGATCTTCGTCGTCGGCGAACGCGGTGCCGCCTGCGTGAAGAGCTTCGAGTCCTCGAGCAGCGAAACGAGGCGGCCGGCGTTCGCCGATTCGCCGCGCAACGTGATCTCGCGCTGCGCATCCTTGCCGCGCATCGTGTGGACTTCGAGCTGCGTCAGCCACGTATCGTCGGGCAGGATGCGTGTGATGTCGTCGAGCACCTGAAGCGTTCCGGGAAACGCGTATTTGCGTTCGAGCGCGAAGTTGTAGTCGCCCACGCGACGCTCGAGCTCGGTTCTCAGCGCGTCGGACACCGTCGCGCGCGAGCGTGCCTGCTCGACCTGCTGCACGAGATCGATCGCCTGCACGCGCTTTTGCCAGATCGGCAGGAACATCGCAATGAGGACGCCGAGCGCGAGCAGCGCCGAAAGCAGCACGACGTCCCAGCGCGTCCACGCGCGCTGCGACGAACGACGCTCGGGCGGCAGCAGGTTGAGCGCCGACGACGATGCAACGGCGGGCGGATCGACGCTGACGCCGACAACGCGCGCGCCGAAGCTTTCCGCCTGTCGCAATGCGGTGTCGACGATCGCGCGACGCGCCGCCGCGAGATCGACGCGCAGCGTGTTGCGCGCGCTGTCGCGATCGATGATGGCCGCGTCGAAATAGAGCTCGTCCGGCTTGAAGGGCGTGTGGCGGTCGAGGTCGTATGCGAGCGATTGCTGCAGATGGTCCTCGAGCACGAGGGGCAGCGTGAGCGTCTTGCGAAGCGAAGTGCGCGGGGAAAGCGCGACGATCACCTTCGGAACGGCGCCGGTTGCGACGGCAATCGGCGCGAGCGCGTTGCGTCCCGCCGACGCCACGACCTGCGGATCGCCGTCGAGATGGATTCGCGCCACCTCGCGCATCGCGAGCCGGCCGTTCGCCTGCGCCGGACGCCAAAGCGTCGCCGCGCCTGCGTCGAACGCGAGCACCGGTCGCGCGCGCCGCCGCTCGAGCGCGTTGCGAAGCTTCTCCGGCATCGCCGCCGCGAGCTCGCGCTTCCACCAGCGCCAGAAAGGCGCGAGGCGCAGCCGCCGCACGAGGCTTTTCGCATACGGCGAGCTTCTGAACGACGTGGAATCGGCGATGACGGCCATTACCGGCTATTCGATGCAAGGGACGGCGTGGCCGCCGAACGTGACGGCTCGAGCCAGGCGAGGGCGATCAAGGGCCGCGTCGCGTCGGTCGAGGGACGCAGGACGGCTTCGCGGACGAAGGTTACACCATCGGGAAGCGTCGCCTGCGCGCGGATGCGCCACACGCGCACCTCTCCGCTCGTATAGGCCTGCGCCGGCGGGAACGGCGGCACCTGCAGGTTGTTGGCCTGCGCGTTCGCGCGTTGCTGCAAATACGCGTCGACCATGTCGCTGGTGGCGTTCGGCAACGCGAGCAGCACGTCGCGGCTCGCAGTCTTCGGGTTGATGCCCGCCTGATGCGAGTAGACGGTGATGAGCGGCGCGATGCGCTGGAAGACCGCCTGCGTCATTCCGAGCACGCGCGAGACCTCGAAGACCGTCTCGAACGGCGCATTCGCGGGGACGTATTTCAGCCCTGCCGCCTGGTACTCGGGCGCTTCGGCGCCGTTCGGACGGCGCAAGTCGTCGGGGTCGCGCCAGTCGCCGATCGCGTCGACGAGCGCCGTCGAGGAAGCGTCGTCCATCCCGCCCACGGACATCAGCAGGCTCTTGATCAATGGGTCCGGCGCCGAGTTGATGTCGATTCGCGCCGTTTCGTCGACGGCCGTCGCGACGATCGATGCATCGCCGTCGGCCCACGCATGCGACTGCCCGTCGTCCTTCCACGCGCCGGTGATCTGCGGGCGCATAAGCTCGAACGCCGTGCGCTCGACCGCGCCGTCGGCGAGGGCGCGTGCGCGCGCCAGCGACACCGCGTTACGCGCCGCCAGCGCTTCGCTTCGCATGCTGAAGGCGAAGCCGCTCGCGAGCACCGTCAGGAGCACGGTCAGCCAGAGCGCCATGACGAGCGCAATACCTGATTGGTTTGTCGCCACGCGTCTCATACGGCCGCGCAATGCTCGCGCGCGATGTCCCACGCCCGGCAGCCCGCCTCAGGCGCCTCGCGCGGCGATACGTAGAGCGTCGGCCACGGCGGGCCCGACTTCGGCGCGACGTCGATGCGAATCATCAATGGGAGCCGCTGTGGATCGCTCCAGCGATCACGCCATGTCGGGGCGACGTTCGGTCCGGCATCGGCATCGCGTCCGAAATAGCCGATGCGAAGCGATGCAATGTTCTCGGCAAGCACCGATCGATCGGCGTCCGCGAATTCGGGCAGCGCGGCCGCCGAAAGATCCGGAATCATGCGTTCGAGCACGAGCGGTGAACGCGCGTCGTCGGTTCGCACGACGAGCCGAAAGAGCCAGATGCCGCCACCTGCGACGCGGGCTGGCAACGGCGCCGCGTAGCGCAACTCGTCGTTCGCGCCGGCGAACACCAGGGGCCAGTCGACCATCTTGCGCATCCGAAGCGGATGCTGTGCTTCCAGGTTCGCGCGCAGAAACTGCTGGACGAGGCGCATCGTCGCCGAATCGGTGGCTTTCGTGGTGCCCGCATCGGTGCTGCGGCCGGCAAGCCGCACCGAGCCGAACAAGACGCCCGAGAGGATCGCGAGCAGCACGAGCGCGACGATGAGTTCCAAAAGCGTGAAGCCGTTCGGGCCTCGGCTCGGCTTCGCTTCGCCCCTCGTCCTCATGCCGGATTCCTCTGCCCGATCCGGAGCGTCGAGAGCGATACGGTGCGGCTCCTGCCGTCGTCGCCGGAAAACGACACGTCGACGCTGATTCTGAAAAGACGCGTCGGCATCGTCTGGCTCGCATTCTCGAGATCGGGATTGGCATCGGGCGGGACGTAGGGCGTCACCGACGCGCGCCATGCGATCTTGCCATCGGGTTCGACGCCCGCGTCGCTCGCCTCGCGAAGCGGCTCCGTGGCTGCTTCGAGCTCGAGCCGGCTTTGCGCGACAAGGAGCGCACGCGTCCATTCGTCGGCCCCCGAGGCGTTGCGAAGCGCACCGCCCTCGAGCTGAAACAACGCGGTGACGACGAGCGCGACGATGATGAACGCGACGAGCACCTCCAGTACGGAGAAGCCGCACATGCGTGCGCGTTGGATGACACGAGCGGCAAAGGGCCGCCTCGAGCCGCGAGTTGCGCCCCCTCCGGGGGCAGCGCAGCAGCGGAGCTGCAAGCGTGGGGGGCCCACCTCAGTCGAGGATCGCGACACGCCCGGTCAGCCAGTCGATGTCCACGTCGAACTTTCGCGCCCCCGCCGCGACGGTGATGCGGCCGCCGTTGCTGCCGCCGTCCGGGAAGAAACGGATGGCCCCGATGTTTTCGTTGACGAGGTCGTTCTGGGCGGTGAAGAGCTTGAGCTCGATCTTCGACGGCAGCTTGTGCTCCTGCGGATCGTTGTCGACCTTGAAACGCCTGCCCGCGACGTCGAGCACGAGGAACGTCTCGCGGCGCTGCGAGACCGCTTCGCTCTGCGCGAGCCGCAGTCCCGCGGCGAGCTGGCGCGCCGATGCGCGCAATTCGCTCGTCGAAACGCCGCCGCCGAACATCGGCAACGCGAACGCCGCGACGATCGCCATGATCGCGAGGACGATCAGCAGCTCGATGAGGGTGAGGCCCTTCGAGGGGCTGGAGACCAGGGGCGGGGGGCTCGCGGAGGCCGCGCTGACACGCATGCCGTCAACTGCGTTCGCAAACATCGCAGTCGGTGTCCCGCACAACGTCTGCGCGAAAGCCTGCTTCATGCAGACGCTCCCCAGGCCCCAGCCCTTGGTCCCCGGTCTCCGAATTCCTTCACTGATCCCAATTCGTGATGTCCTTGTTCACGCCGTCCCCGCCTTCGACGCCGTCCGCCCCGAGCGAGATGATGTCGTAAGCACCATGCGTTCCCGGCGACTGGTATTTGTATTCGTGTCCCCACGGGTCCTTCGGCACCGTGGACTTCTTCCAGTACGGGCCGGCCCAGGTCGTCATGCCGGGCGGCGCGGTGACGAGCGCCTGCAGGCCTTCCTGTGTCGTCGGATAGCGACCATTCTCGAGCTTGAAGAGATCGAGGGTCTGGCCGATCTGATCGATCTCGATCTTCGCCGCCTTCGCCTTCGCCTGGTCGCTCTTGCCGAGATAGTTGCTGCCCACGATGCCGAGCACGACGCCGATCAGCGTCAGCACGACGAGGATTTCAATGAGCGTCATGCCGCGTTGACGCGGCTCGCGACGCACGCGCGACTCACCGATAGCGTTCATCATCCTTTCCCAGGACAAGAGCGGCGCCGTTTCGCGCCGCCCGTCCGCAAAGTAGCGTGATTAGAGAAGAAATCAGACGACCAGTTCGCTCATGCCCATCACGCCGAGCAGGATCGAGAACACGATGCCGCCGACGAGCACGGCGAGCCCGAGGATCAGCACAGGCTCGAGCACCGCGAGAAAGCGCTTGATCGCCGTCGCGACCTCGCGATCGTAAACGTCCGCGACGCGCGAGAGCATCTCCTCGAGACGCCCGCTCTCCTCGCCGACCAGGATCATCTGCGTTGCGAGCCGGGGATAGAGTCCCGTCTCCGCCATCGGCCGTCCGAAGCCCTTGCCTTCGCGAAGCTTCGAGATCACGCCGTCGAAGCCGTTCGCGAGAACCACGTTGCCCATCGTCTCCTTGACGATCGAAAGTCCGCCGAGCAGCGTCACGCCGTTCGCGAGCAGCGTCGCGAGCGTGCGTGCGAAGCGCGCGATCTCCACTTTCGCGATCAGATCGCCGAGAAGCGGCATGCGCAGAAGCCGTGCGTCGCGCGAGCGACGCACCTCGGGTATCCGTCCGCGCCGTCGAAACCAGCCGACGGCGAGTATTGCACCGGGAATGATCGCCCACCACCAGTTGCGAATGAACGTGCCGACCGTGATCACCACCTGCGTCGGAATCGGCAGCGCCTTGCCCGCCTGCGCGAACGTCGTCTGGAACTGGGGGACCACGTAGACGAGCAGGATCATGATCGATGCAACGGCGACGAAGATCAGGATCGTCGGATAGATCAGCGCGGAACGCACCGAGTCGCGCAGCTCCTTGTTGCGCTCCATCGTCTCGGCGAGCCGAGCGAGAACCGTGCCGAGCGCGCCGCCCGCTTCGCCGGCGCGCACGATGTTGACGTAGAAGCGCGAGAAGACGTCGCGTCGCGCATCGAGTGCCTGCGAAAGCGACTTGCCGCCCCGCACCTGGTCGCGAATGTTTTGCAGCATGAGGGCGACCGGCATCGAGGTCGCCAGAGTGATCAAAAGCTCGAGCGAGCGATCGAGCGTCAAGCCGGCGCGAAGAAGCGTCGCGAGATCGCGCGTCAGGTTCAGCACATTGTCGCGGGAGACGCGCTTCGGCGCAAAAATGCTCTGCCGCGGCGCCCGCGCGACGCTTGCCGTCGCGACATCCGCGCGCAGCGACTGCGCGATCTGCATAGGCAAAAGCCCCTGATCGCGCAGCCGATCGACGATCTCGGATTCGTTCGCGGCCTCGAGCTCGCCGCTCGACACTTCGCCCGCGGCGGTGACGGCTCGGTAGCTGTAGAGCGGCATCGGCGTCGACCTTCGTCGCGATCAGTCCTCGCGCGTCGCGCGAAGCACTTCCTCGAATGTCGTGATGCCCTTGACCGCCTTGCGCAGCCCGTCTTCGTACATCGTGATCATGCCATCCTTGATTGCCTCGACGCGAAGATCGGCGGCATTCGCGTGCTTCATCACGAGGCTTCGTAGCGCGTCGGTCATCGGCATGATCTCGGTGATGCAGATGCGCCCGACATAGCCGGTCTTCGCGCAATTCGCGCAGCCCTTCGCGTGCCAGAGCGTTATCTCGCGATCACGCGAAAAGCGGTGAAGCTTCATCTCCTCGACGAGCTCGGGCAGCGCGGTGTAAGGCTCCTTGCAGTCCGGGCAAAGCTTTCGCACCAGCCGCTGCGCGAGGATGCCGATGACCGTCGACGTCAGCAGATAATCCTCGACGCCCATGTCAAGCAGGCGATTGACCGTCGACGGCGCGTCGTTCGTGTGCACGGTGGACAGCACGAGGTGGCCGGTCAGCGCCGACTGTACGGCGATCTGCGCGGTCTCGAGATCGCGGATCTCGCCGATCATGATGATGTCCGGGTCCTGCCGCACGATCGAGCGCAGCGCGTTCGCAAACGTCAGATCGATCTGCGGCTTGACCTGGATCTGGTTGATGCCGCCCATCTGGTACTCGACCGGATCCTCGACGGTCAGGATCTTCACATCGGGCTGATTCAGGCGATCGAGCGCCGTGTAGAGCGTGGTCGTCTTGCCCGAGCCTGTCGGGCCCGTGACGAGAAGAATGCCGTGCGGCTGCAGGAGCACGTCGAGGAAAACCTTGAGCGCATCGTCCTCGAAGCCGAGCTTCGCGAAGTCGAGCGCGACGCCACCCTTGTCGAGGATCCGCATCACGACCGATTCGCCGTGCATCGTCGGCACCGTGGAGACGCGCAAATCGATCTCCTTGCCCTGCACGCGCAGCCGGATGCGGCCGTCCTGCGGCAGCCGTCGCTCGGCGATGTCGAGGTTCGCCATGATCTTGACGCGCGAGATCACGGCGGCCGAAAGCCTTCGCGGCGGCGATTCGACTTCGTGCAGCACGCCGTCGATCCGATAGCGGACGATCAGCCGGTTCTCGAACGGCTCGATGTGAATGTCGGACGCGCGCATCTCGAGCGCATTGGTGATGAGGAGCGACACGAGGCGAATCACCGGCGCTTCGGACGCGAGGTCCTTCAATTGCTGGACGTCGGCGTCGAACGACAATTCGTCGGGGCGCGTCTCGACGTCGCCGATCAACTGGCCGACCGCCGAGCGGCCTGCGCCGTAGAGGCGCTCGAGGGCCGCTTCGAGATCGGTCGGAATCGCGACCATCGGTCGCACCGCGCGACCGGTCACCATCTCGAACGCGCTGATCGTGTACGCGTCGGTCGGATCGGCCATCGCGAGCGTCAATTCCGATTCGTCTTCGCGCACGGGCAACGCACGCGCCTCGCGCAGAAAACGCGCCGAGACACGCTCCTCGAGAATCGGGAATTCGGGATATCCGGTCACGTCGACGAGCGGCAGCGCGAGTTGCGACGCGAGCGCTTCGGCGACGTCGCGCTGCGCACAAAGGCCGAGCGTGACGAGAAGCGCGCCGAGCTTTTCGCCGGTTTCGGTTTGCAGCCGCAGTGCGCGTTCGAGGTTCGCCTGGTCGAGCTTGCCGCGCTCGATCAGGATCTCGCCAAGGCGTTTGCGGACGGGACGATCCACGTCAGTTGCCAGTTGTCAGTTGACAGTTGTCAGAAGCAGAAACAGGACAGAAAAGGGGCGTCAAAGATCGATCGTGCGTGGCGACAGGGGTGACATCATAGCACGATGTCATACCAAAATCGGCAAAAAACCCTTGCTCGGCAAGGGGTTGCGGACAGTAGATGTCAGGGAAGCGCCGCGAACGCCTTCTCCGCCGCCGCGATCGTCGCGTCGATTTCGGCATCGCCATGCGCGGCCGACACGAAGCCCGCTTCGTACGCCGATGGCGCGAGATAGATACCGGCGTCGAGCATCAAGTGGAAGAAGCGCCGAAAGCGTTCGATATTGCACGCCATCACGTCGGCATACGAGGCCGGTATCGACGCCGAGAAATAGATGCCGAACATTCCGCCAATCGATTGCGCGGAGAACGGCACGTCGTAGCGCTTCGCGGCAGCCACCAGACCGCCGGTCAGCGTGCGCGTCTTGCGTTCGAGTGCTTCGTAAAAGCCCGGCGTTTGCGTGAGGGCGAGCGTCGCAAGGCCCGCCGCAACGGCAACGGGATTTCCGGACAACGTTCCCGCCTGATAGACAGGACCGAGCGGCGCTATTTTCTCCATGATCGCCCGCCTGCCGCCAAACGCGCCGACCGGCATGCCGCCGCCGATCACCTTGCCGAGCGTCGTCAGATCGGGCGTCACACCGAAGCGGGCCTGTGCGCCGCCCGCATGGACGCGAAAGCCGGTCATCACCTCGTCGAAGATCAGCACGATGCCGTGTCGATCGCCAAGCGCGCGAAGCCCTCCGAGAAAAGCGTCCGCCGCCAGCACGAGGTTCATGTTGCCAGCGACGGGCTCGACGATGATCGCCGCGATCGCGTCGCCGTCGTTTGCCAGGCGCGCCTCGACCGCTGCGAGATCGTTGTACGGCAACACGATGGTTTCGTTCGCGATCGCTTCCGGCACGCCGGCCGACGACGGCTGGCCGAACGTCAGCGCGCCGGAGCCCGCCCTGACGAGCAGGCTGTCGCCGTGGCCGTGATAGCACCCTTCGAACTTGACGATCTTCGAGCGTCCGGTGAACCCGCGGGCGAGCCGCAGCGCCGACATCGTCGCTTCGGTGCCCGACGACACGAGCCGAACGAGGTCGAGGCTCGGCATGCGCGCGATCAACGCCTCGGCCAATTCGATTTCGGCTTCCGTCGGCGCGCCGAACGAGAGTCCGTTGACGGCGGCGCGTTGAACGGCGCCGACGACCGCCGGATGCGCGTGCCCGACGATCGCCGGTCCCCACGAGCCGACATAATCGATGTAGCGCGTGCCGTCGGCGTCGAAGAGATACGGACCTTCGCCGCGCACGATGAAACGCGGCGTGCCGCCGACGGAGCGGAATGCGCGCACCGGCGAATTGACGCCGGCTGGAATCGATCGCTGTGCACGCTCGAAGAGCTCGTCGTTTCGGCTGGATCGCGTGGTCATCGCGGGAAAAGCGCCGCGATCGCCGCGGCGGATCGCTTCACCTGCGCACGATCATCGTGCGCGAACACGTCGCTGATGACCGCGACCGCGCTGGCGCCGGCGTCGATCAGCATCTTCGCATTCGCGCTCGTGATGCCCCCGATCGCGACCACCGGCACGCGAAGCGCGCGGCCACGCTGCAATAGCTCGACTTTCGCGCGGCATGCTCCCGGCTTGACGCTCGACGCGAAGAAGCTTCCGAACGCGACGTAATCGGCGCCGATCGACACGGCATGACGGGCGCGCTCGAAATCGTCGTAGCACGAAACGCCGACGAGCCGAGCGTCACCGACGATCGCGCGCGCCTGCGCGATGTCGCCATCATCGGCGCCGACGTGCACACCGTCGGCACCGATATCGCGCGCGAGCTTCGGATCGTCGTTGACGATGAAGAGCGCATCGCGTTCTTTGCATGCTTCCGCCAAAGCGTGCGCCTGGCTGCGTCGCGCGTGCGTCGACGACCTCTTGTTCCGATACTGCACGACCGCCGCGCCGCCCTCGATGGCGGCCGCGACCTTGGCAACGAGTGCGTCCGTGTCGTCGCTGTCGGGGGTCACCGCATAGAGGCCTCGAACGCGCGATGCGGCGCTAATGCGTCCCGGGGACATCCACTCGGCGCGTTTCGATCGCATCCTGCGGCATTGGATCCGTCGGCTCGCCGGCCCGTGTTTCGAGCTCTTCGCGCGCCCAGAAAAGCCGGTCGGGCAGGTGCTGTCCCATGCCCGGCCGATATGCTTTTTCGAGGGCATGCCACGTGTAATCCTGCGCCTCGCGTACGGCGTCCGGCAGCTCGATTCCGTTGGCGAGCATCGCCGCGATCGCCGAGGCCAAAGTGCAGCCCGAGCCATGATACGTATAGGGGAGGCGCGGCCACGCATCGGTACGCACGACGCCGGTCTTGCCGTAGAGCGTATTGACGACCTGGGGCGTCGCTTCGTGCGTGCCCGTGACGAGCACGTATTCGCTGCCCGCTTCGATGAGGTTCGCGGCGCAAGCGGCAAGCGACGGCTCGTCCTCGTCGTCGATGTCGGCAAGCCTTCGCACCTCCATGCTGTTCGGCGTGAGGATCGTCGTTTGCGGCAGCAGAAGCTCGCGCATCGCGCGCGACATCTCCTCGGTCGCGAGCTCGTCGCCACGACCCGAAGCCAGCACGGGATCGAGCACGAGCGGAACGTCGGGATAGTCCGAGACGATCTCCGCGATCGCGGTGATGTTCTCCACGCTTCCGAGGACGCCGATCTTGAACGCGTCGACCGGCATGTCCTCGAGCAGCGCGCGCGCCTGGTCGGCGACCCAGTCGGCGTCGATCGCGAGCATCGCTTCGACGCCGATCGTGTCCTGCACGGTGAGCGCCGTGATCACCGACAGCGGATGGCAACCCAGGCTCGAAAGGGTCAGCAGGTCAGCTTGCACGCCCGCGCCGCCAGACGGATCCGATGCCGCGAAAGCGAGGACGATCGGCGGGAAAGCGGGATCGGAATCGTGGCGCATCGGAAGCGTCGTCGCATTCGAGGACGGCGCGCATGGGGCGAGGATTGCTACACTTCGATTCTACTCCATGACATCCGTTTGCCGATTCGCGCGCGGGCTGGAGACCGTCCGCGAGCGTCCCTCCGATGAAGAAATACATGTGCCTGATCTGCGGCTGGATTTACGACGAGGAGCAGGGCTCGCCCGAGGACGGCATTCCGCCGGGAACGCGCTGGGAGGACGTGCCGCCTAACTGGACGTGCCCCGAATGCGGCGCGCGCAAGGAAGACTTCGAAATGGTCGAATTCTGATCGGGAGAAACTGGCATGCGCATTCTGCACACGATGCTTCGCGTAGGCGCCCTCGATCGCTCAATCGATTTCTACACGAGCGTTCTCGGCATGAAATTACTTCGCAAGACCGATCGACCCGACCAGAAATACACGCTGGCGTTCGTCGGCTACGGCGACGAGCGTGAGCATGCGGTGCTCGAGCTCACCTACAACTACGGCGTGACGAGTTACGACATCGGCACGGCATACGGGCACATTGCGATCAGCGTGCCGGATGCGGCGGCCGCGTGCGCGGCCGTGCGCGCCAAGGGCGGCAACGTGACGCGCGACGCAGGCCCGGTGAAAGGCGGCACGACGGTGATCGCGTTCGTGCAGGACCCCGACGGCTACAAGATCGAGCTGATCGAGCGGCGTACCGGTACCTGAACGCCGACCCGCGAAGCGCGGTTGCGCGGCTAACGCGAGGCCGCGATTTCGGTGTACGCGCGGTCGAGGAGATCTTCGAGATCCGCGGCGTAGCCGCGCGTGTCCCACAGCGACAACTCGCTTCGTCGCTCGAGATGCACCGCGTAGTCGCGCAACGCCGCCGGCGACCGTACGAGATCGATCAGGCGCTTGCGATAGTGCTCGGGATCGGATGCGATCAGGTCGGGAAGGCCGACGCTCGTCAACAGGCTCGCGCCGACGCGGCCGGCGAACGTCGATCCGCGGCAGGTCAGTAGCGGCACGCCCGCCCATAGCGCGTCGACGCCGGTCGTATGCGATCCGCACGGCAGCGTGTCGACGGCGAGATCCATGCAGCGGATGCGCGACAGGTGCGCCTCCTGCGAAACGCCGGTCGCGAAGATCAGTCGCTCGCCGCCGACGCCCTGTCTCGCCGCTTCCGCGCGAAGACGCGCCTGCGTCCGAGGATCGCCCGCGAACAGCCATAGCACGCTCCGCGGAGCCGATTGCAGCGCCGCCATCCAGGCCGCGAACATCTCGCGCGAAAGCTTGTAGGACTGGTTCAGGCAGCCGATAACCAGCGCGTCATCCGGTAATCCGTGCGCGGAACGCAGCGCGCGTTCCGGAACGTCGCGAGCGCCGTCGGTGGCGAAATAGCAGCGCGGCAGACGGAACAGCCGCTCATGAAAGTGCGCATCGTCGCCCGGCGGAGCAACGATCGCGTCGGCGATGAGTCCGTCGATCGCGTCGTACCCCAGCGTGCCGGGAAAGCTCATCAGATGAAGCTGCGCGCTCGCCGGACGCTGCGCGAACGCCGCGAGCCGGCCGCCGCGCGTATGGCCCTTGCGATCGATCAGGACGTCGATTCGATCGGCCCGAATCGCCTCGGCCATCTCCGCGTCGGACGCACCGCTCAGGTCGCGCCAATGGTCGAACGCCGCCGCGATCCGCCGGCGCAACGGCGAATCCTGCGCCGCGCCATAGCTGTAGCCGAACACCTCGACACGCCGCCGATCGTGCGCCTCGATCAGTCCGACGACAAGCCGACCGGTCGGGTGATCGCGAAAGTCGTTCGACAGATAGCCGATGCGCAGCCGATCGCCGCGCCGATGGATCGTCGCCGGCGCCTGGGCTGGCGGCAGCATCGCCTGCGACCATCGCCGAGCGACCGCAAGCTGCTGCGATGCCGAAAAATGGAGCGCGAGCGATACGAACGGCGAAAAGCGCAGGTCTGCGCCGGGATCGTCGAGCGTCGCCGCGAGGCGCGTCTCCAGCGGATCGAGCTCGTCCCACTCGCAAAGGTACAGCCGGCAGGACGCGAGGTGGACGAGCGCCGGAACGTATCCAGGATCCTCGTCCGCGGCGCGCGCGAACGCGCCCGCTGCAGCTTCGTGGTCCCCGCGCGTCGACAACGCGAGTCCGAGGTTGGTCAGGGTTTCCGCGCTTACGGCGCCCTGAGCAACGGCGGCTTCGAGCATCGCGCGCGCATCGTCGGCGCGGCCCATGTCGAGCAACGTCGCGCCGAGAGCCGCGCGTGCCGTCACGTCAGCGGGGTCGGCGGCGAGCGCCGACTCGAACGCATGGCGGGCCTTCGCGAGCGCGCCGGCGTGCTTGCAGGCCTGCCCCAGAAGCGACAGGAGCGTCGCGTCGTCGGGCGCGCTGCGAAGACCGGCGAGGCAATCGGCTTCCGCGCGCGCAAAGTCGCACATCTGCAACGCGATCCAGGCCGACGATGCCCACGTCGCCCGATCCGCCGGCGCGAGTTCGAGCGCGCGCTGCTGCGCCGACATCGCTTCCGCGAAGCGCCGCTGGCCTGCCCATGCCTGCGCAAGGCCTATCCACGCCGGCGGCTTGCTCGCGTCCACCGCAAGCGCCTTTGCGAACTGCGCTTCGGCAGCGGCAAACTCGCCGTCGCGCAGCGCCGCATCGCCCGCGCCGAGCAGCGCAGGCATATGACGCGGCGTGTCCGCGACCGCTTCCCGCCACGCGATCCCCGCCGCCGCGCGATTGCTCGCCGCCTCTTCGAGCCGTGCGAGCTCGACCCACAACTCGACCGCCTGCACGTGGTTGGCGCGCGCCGATGCGATCGCGCGCGCGAGCAGCGGACGCGCACCCGAGAGGTCGGAGCTTGCCCGCATCTGGCGCGCGATGCAAAGCAACGCGCCGGGATGTTCGGGCACGGCGGCCAGTATGTTCTCGTAGATGCCGCGCGCCGCCTTGCGATCGCCTCGGCGCTCGGCTTTTTGCGCGCGCTCGAACGCGGCGCCAAGCGTGATCTGCACGATGGACCCGGCCTCGATCAGTTTTGCGCGAACAACCGTCGTGCTCGACGCGCCTGGCAACTATCGGTCAGGCGGGCGCGTGCAACAGCACGCGGATGTCGTGCGCGAAAACATCCGCGCCCTGCCCGTTGGAGACGAATAGCCGCAATCGTCCCTTCGGATCGAACACGTAGCTCCCGGCGGAGTGATCCATCGTGTAGCTGCCCGGCGTCGGACCCGGCACCTTCTGATAGATCACCTTGAACTCCTTCGCCGTCCTGGCCGTTGCATCGGCATCGCCATAGAGGCCCAGGAAGCGCGAGTCGAACGCCGGCACGTACTCGCGCAGGAGCGCGGGCGTGTCGCGGTCGGGATCGATCGTGATGAAGAGCACCTGCACGCGATCCGCGTCGCGGCCGAGCATTTTCATCGCCGTGGCCAGCGTGGCGAGCGTCGTCGGACACACGTCCGGGCACTGCGTGTAGCCGAAGAAGACCACGACCGCCTTGCCGCGAAAATCGGCGAGCGTGCGCGTCGTTCCGCTGGGATCCTTGAGCGTGAAATCGTGGCCGAACGACGAGCCAGTCACGTCGGAGGACTCGAACGTCGGCGCGCGAGCGCCGCAACTGGCGAGCAGCAGCAACGCCGCGATCGCGCCGAGCAATGCGCGCCGGGGAATCAACGCAACTGCTGCCAGTAGTGATCGATCAGGAGCGCCGCGAAGAGCGCGGCGAGATACACGATCGAGAAGCGGAACATCGCTCGCGCCAGCCGATCGCTGTAGCGACGGTAGAGCCTGATCGCATACCCGGTGAAGACGCCGCCGAGCGCGATCGCAGCCGCGAGATACGGCAGGCCGCTCATGCCCACCGCATACGGCATCAGCGACACCGCCATCAGCACGATCGTGTAGAGGACGATCATCACCTGCGTGTAGCGCACGCCGTGCGTCACCGGCAGCATCGGCAGCTTGGCGTTCGCGTAATCGTCGCGCCGATAGAGCGCGAGCGACCAAAAGTGCGGCGGCGTCCAGACGAAGATGATCAGGAAGAGAAGCAGCGCTTCGGGCGGCACCTGGCCGGTGATCGCCGCCCAGCCGAGCACCGGCGGCATCGCGCCCGACGCGCCACCGATGACGATGTTCTGCGGCGTGGCGGGTTTCAGGAGCACCGTGTAGATGACGGCATACCCGACGAACGTCGCGAGCGTGAGCCACATCGTCAGCGGGTTCACGAACGCGTCGAGCACCCACAGCCCCATCGAGCCGACGGCGAGCGCGAAGAGCAGCGTCTGGCGCGACGTGAGCTCGCCGCGAGGGAGTGGACGCCAGCGCGTGCGGCGCATCAGCTTGTCGACCTTCTGCTCGACGAGGCAGTTGATCGCCGCCGCCGCGCCGGCGACGAGCGCGATCCCGAGCGTCGCGAACAGCACGCGTGAAGCCGGCGGAATGCCGGGAACTGCGAGAAACATGCCGATGACCGCGGTGAAGACGATCAGCGACACCACGCGCGGCTTCGTGAGCGCGAGGAAGCGTCGGGCGCGCGTTTCGGCGAACGCGAGGGTGCTCAAGGGAGGAAGACCTTCAAGTGCGCAATTTTACAAGGACCGGCACGGCGCGGTCTCGAGGATCAACCGACGCTCGACGCGCGAAGCACGCGTCCGAGGTCCTTTGCCATCGCCTTGATGTCAGGCTTCGACGGCCAGGCGAGCACGAAGTTGCCGAGCGGGTCGACGAGATAGATGCGATCGGCGCCGCGCGGCAGCGGCGGCACGTCCGGGACGCGCACGATGACGACGTCGGGATGCTGTGCGAGCAGATCGCTTGCCGGCGTCGCATTGCCGCCGACGAGCAGCACACGAACGACGCGCTCGCGCTCGGTGTTCTGGATCGTTCGCGCCTGGCGGGATGCGTAGAGCGCGTCGGCACAGCGTCCCGTGCAGGTCGCACCCGCGTCATACAAAACGATCCAGCGGCCACGCAGATCGTCGACATCGAACGACGCGCCGTCGAGGCGCGTGCCCTCGATCGCTGGCAGCGTTCCCTGCAGAAGCTCGCCGTAATTGACCCGCGCATCGCGCGGAAAGACGTAGTACGCGAGACAGGCAAGCACGACCGGCGCGAGCGCGATCGCGACGAGCAGCGCGATCAGCCGCTTGGCGCGCGTGCTGGTCCGGTGAATCGAAACGGCGTTATCGAGCGGCACGTGCAGGCAATCGCCATCGCGGACGAAACGTAAACCACGCCCAGAGGCCGGCGGCCATCGCGGCGAACGTGTACCACTGGACCATGTAGCTCAGGTGTCTTTCGATGCCCGTGTCGGGCAGGGGGAAGTCGTGCACGAGGCCATCCGATGTGCGCTGATCGGTCGCCTGGATGACGATCGGCAGCACCTCTACGCCGCTCGCCTTCGCGAAGCGCTGCGGATCGAGATGCTCCCAGACGATGCCCGCAGGCGCGCTGCCGTTGCCGAGCTCGAAGTAGTGGCTCGGTGGGATGTCGACCCGACCCTGCACGTCGACCCTCCCCGTCGGCGCGGGCGCGCTCGGCAGGTTGGCGCGACTTCCGCGAAGCGGCACGAACCCGCGATCGACGAGCACGGCACGCCCATCGCCAAGGCGAAGCGGCGTGACGACGTCGAAGCCGACCTTTCCGTCGTGCACCCGGTTGTCGATCAGGATCTGTCGGCGCCCGTCGTATTCGCCGGTCGCGACAACTGAGCGGAAGCGCCATGCGGTCCATTCATGCGTGCCCGTTGGCAGCGGAACGGGCGCCATCGCCGCCGCGCGCGCGATCGCGTCGCGAAGCGCTTCCTTTTCGAGCATGCGCCGGTGTTGCCAGTTGCCGGCAATCACGCAAAGCACGACGCTGACGAATGCCGCGAGCGTCGGCAACCAATGCGCTCGGCGTGGGCCGCTCGGTTTCACTGCGATTCTCGAGTGCTACACTGCAACGCGGACCGCGGACGCCATGAGAGCCATCGTCATCGTCGCGTTGATCGCGGTCGTCGCCGCGCTGTTCACCGCGCTCGTGTTTCTCTACCGCGACAAGGGTCGCGGCAATCGCGTGGTCATCGCGCTCGCGGTGCGCGTCGTCCTGTCCATGGCGCTGATCGCGTTCCTGGTCTTCTCGTGGTGGATGGGTTGGATTACGCCTGGCGGTCTGTAGGCGCAAGCGACGTTAAAGCGCGCAACGCCTACGCGAGCCAGTACACCAGCACGAACAGCAGCAGCCACACGACGTCGACGAAGTGCCAGTACCAGGCCGCGGCCTCGAACGCGAAGTGGTGCTCGGCGTCGAAGTGTCCGCGAAACACGCGAACCAGCATCACGGTCAGCATTGTCGCGCCGATCGTCACGTGAAAGCCATGGAAGCCGGTCAGCATGAAGAACGTCGAGCCGTAAACGCCCGTCGACAGCTTCAGGTTGAACTCGGTGTACGCATGGTGATACTCGTAGCCTTGGAGGCAGACGAACGAGAAGCCGAGCAGGATCGTGACGAGCAGCCAGAACTTGAGCGCGCCCCGGTGGCCCGCCTTCAGCGCATGGTGGGCGATCGTCAGCGTCCCGCCCGAGCTCACGAGGATGATCGTGTTGAGGAGCGGAATCCCCATCGCCGCCATCGGCGTGAATGCCTGCTTGATGTACGGGCCGTCGGTCGGCCACTGTGCGGCGTATCCGGGCCAAAGCAGCCGGCCGGTCATCGATCCGCCTAGATCCGGGACCGAGATGTTGCGCACGAAGAAGAGCGCACCGAAGAACGCCGCGAAGAACATCACCTCGCTGAAGATGAACCAACTCATGCCCCAGCGGAACGACGTGTCGACCTTCTTGTTGTAGAGCCGGTGCTCGGATTCGCTGACGACCTTGCCGAACCAGCCGAAGAACATGTAGATGAGAACGCATGCGCCGACAAGCACCATCCACGGTCCGGGCGCATAGCCGTTGAACCAGAACGCGGCGCCGGTTCCCATGAGGAACAGCGCAAACGGCCCGAAGATCGGCCAGCCCGACGGTTGCGGTATGAAGTAATAGGGCTTGGCGCCCGAGGCGGTGCTCATCGCGGTGGCTCCGGAGGTCGGAGACGAGTTTCGTAAGGGGTCGGAGACGAGTTCCGTTGCGTTTCACGAAAGTCGTCTCTGACCCCACCTTGGTTTCGTCGCTGGCCCTGCATTGGTGTTGGTTCGGTTCTGACGAAACGTCGTCCCCGACCCTGCTCTCACGAAGCGGGCGGCCTGTCCGCCCCCTCGACCTCGAAGAACGTGTACGAAAGCGTGATCGTCGAGATGTCCTTCGGAAGCTTGGGATCGACGACGAACACGACCGGCATGTCGCGCTTCTCGCGCGGCGCGAGCGTCTGCTTCGAGAAGCAGAAGCAATCGATCTTCTTGAAATAGAGCGCGGCCTGGCGCGGCCCGTAGCTTGGAATCGCCTGGCCGGTGATCGGATGATCGGTCATGTTGACGACCTCGAACATCGCCTGCGTCACCGCACCCGGATGAACGTCGGTCGATAGCTCGAGCGCGCGAAACTGCCACGGAAGATTGCGCAGGTTCGTGTCGAATTCGACGCGAACCGTGCGCGATGGGTCGACTTGAGTGTTGGCGACCGCATCCGCCCGGTCGATATCGCGAAGCCCGGTGACCTCGCAGATCTTCTCGTAGAACGGCACGAGCAGATAGCCGAAGCCGAACATCGCGACGACGATCACGCCGAGCTTGATGACGAGCACGCGATTGTCGCGCGCCGTCCTGGCGCGCCTTGTGCCGCCGGGTTTCGATGAACGCTCGGTGTCGTTCACTTGATGAGATGCCTGCCGATCGCAACGACGAGGTAGAGCAGCACCGCGCCGCCAACGACGCCGATCGAGACGACGGGGTCGTCGATGAATCGCGACACAATGATGCCGAAGAAGAACAGCAGCGCGATCGCGAGCAGCAGAAGGCCCGTCCTCCGGTTCGCCTTCCGCTGCCGCGCGTCGATCGGCATCGGTTGCGACGGTGGGGTCGTGGTCGATTCCGGCATCGGAGCGGCTCTACTTCACCACGGGCGGCGTTTCGAACGAGTGATACGGCGCCGGCGACGGCAGCGTCCATTCGAGCGTCGTCGCACCCTCCCATGGCTTCGCAGGCGCCGGCGCCCCGCCGCGGATGCATTTCACGACCGCGGCCAGGAACAGCAACTGCGACAGGCCGAAGCCAAAGGCGCCGATCGTCGACACCATGTTCCAGTCGGTGAACTGCTGCGGGTAGTCGGGCACCCGCCGCGGCATGCCGGCGAGGCCGAGGAAGTGCATCGGGAAGAACGCGACATTGAAGAAGATGAACGACCCCCAGAAGTGCCAGTCGGCGAGCTTCTCGTCGTACATGTGGCCGGTCCACTTCGGCAGCCAGTAATACGTTCCGCCGAAGAACGCGAAGAGCGTCCCCGCCACCATCACGTAGTGGAAGTGCGCGACGACGTAGTAGGTATCCTGGAATTGCACGTCGATCGGCTGGATCGCCAGGATGAGGCCGGTGAAGCCGCCGATCACGAACAGAAACAGGAAGCCGAGCGCGAAGAGCATCGGCGCCTCGAGCGTTATCGAGCCCTTCCACATCGTCGCGAGCCAGTTGAACACCTTCACGCCGGTCGGCACGGCGATCAGCATCGTCGCGTACATGTAGAAGAGGATGCTGGCCGTCGGCAGCCCGGTCGTGAACATGTGGTGTGCCCAGACGAGGAACGACAGGACGGCGATCGCCGCGAGCGCGTAAACCATCGACGCGTAGCCGAACAGCGGCTTGCGTGAGAACGACGGAATGATTTCCGAGATGATGCCGAACGCCGGCAGGATGATGATATAGACCTCGGGGTGGCCGAAGAACCAGAAGATGTGCTGGAACAGCACGGGGTCGCCGCCGCCCGCCGCATTGAAGAACGACGTACCGAAATGGCGGTCGGTCAGAAGCATCGTGACCGCGCCGGCGAGCACCGGCATCACGGCGATCAGCAGGTACGCGGTGATGAGCCACGCCCAGCAGAAGAGCGGCATCTTCATCAGCGTCATGCCGGGCGCGCGCAGGTTCAGGATCGTCGTGATGATGTTGATCGAACCCATGATCGACGACGCACCCATGATGTGGATCGCGAAGATCGTCAGGTCCATCCCGAGGCCCTGCTCGACCGTCAGCGGCGGATAGAGCGTCCATCCACTCTCGGTTGCGCCGCCGGGAACGACCAGCGACATCAGGAGCATCAGCGCGGCTGGCGGCAGCAGCCAGAAGCTCAGGTTGTTCATCCGCGCGAAGGCCATGTCCGGCGCGCCGATCTGCATGGGGATCAGCCAGTTCGCGAAGCCGACCGCGCCCGGCATCAGGGCGCCGAAGATCATGATGAGCCCGTGCAGCGACGTCATCTGATTGAAGAACTCGGGCGTGACGATCTGCATGCCCGGCTGGAACAGCTCGCTTCGGATCGTGAGGGCCATCATGCCGCCCACGAGGAACATCGAGAACGAGAACCATAGGTACAGCGTGCCGATGTCCTTGTGATTGGTCGTGGTGACCCAGCGCATCAGCCCCTTCGGGTGATGCGCATATCCGCCGTGCGGAACGCCGCCGGCGACCACATCGTGAGGAATGCTCGACATTACGTACTCCCTGGCGTTATTTCCGTTCCGCCTTCACCGCCGACGGCTGCACGACGTTCTCGCTCGCCTTGTTGCCCCAGCTGTTGCGCGTATACGTGATCACCGACGCGATGTCGACGTCGGAGAGCTGCGCCCATGACGGCATCTTGCCGCCGGTCGGCGCCTTCTGAACGACGCCATTGGTCTGCCCGTTCAGCACGACGTCGATCTGGTGTTTATCGGGCCCGAGCACGACCTTGTCGCCGACGAGCGCAGGCGCGCCGATCGCGGTATTGCCCATGCCGTTGGCCTGGTGGCACGCCGCGCAGTTGCCGTCGAACACTTTCTGTCCGTGCGCCATCAGCGCCGCGAGGTCCCACACCTTGTTCGGGTTTTCCGATGCGGCCGCGAGCTTCTGCTTCCGCTCGGCCACCCACTTCGCGTAGTCGTCCTTCGACTTCACCTCGACGACGACGGGCATGAAGCCGTGCTCCTTGCCGCAAAGCTCCGAGCATTGGCCACGGTAGATGCCGACCTCGTCGGCGCGAAACCACGTGTCGCGGACGAAGCCGGGAATCGCGTCCTGCTTGACGCCGAACGCGGGTACCGACCACGAATGGATCACGTCGTTCGCGGTGACGAGCACGCGAATCTTCTCGCCTTGCGGCACGACAAGCGGGTTGTCGACCTCGAGCAGATAGTGCTCGTCCTTCGGCGCGCGCCCTTCGATCTGGTCGAGCGACGTCGTGAGCGTCGAGTAGTAGCCGAACCCTTCCTGCGGGTAGTCGTAATGCCACTTCCACTGGTAGCCCGTCACCTTGATCGTCATGTCCGACGCGCCGGTGTCGTGATTCGCGAGGATCGCCTTCGTGGCAGGCCACGCCATCAGAAGCAGGATGCAGAACGGGATGATCGTCCAGATGATTTCGACCGCGGTGTTCTCGTGGAACGGGACCGCCTCGTGGCCCACCGACTTGCGATGTCGCCACAGCGAATAGAACATCGTGCCGAACACGCCGATGAAGATCGCGACGCAGATCCAGAAGATCAGGTCGTGCAGCGTGATGATTTCGCGTGCGACGGACGTGACGGGCGTCTGGAAGTACCACGGTGGCACCGCGAGCGCCGCGCCCGGCAACAGCATCGATGCGAAAGCCGCGGCGGAAAGAAGTCGCCGCGAGAGCGCCCAACGTCTACCCACCATGCCGTTCCTCTTCATGACGCAGTCCCGCCACGTCAGGCGACCTCGACTCGCTCGCGGAGAAAACGCGCGCCGGCCGACGCGCGTGGCTTTTATAACGAGCGTGGATGTTAGCACGATGGCGCGAGCGTCCCTTGCGTAAAGCCAAGCATCGCTAGGCGCGATGCGTCGAAGACAGGCACATGACCCGCTTCGACGATATCGATCGGCGCGACGCCAAGCCGCGCCGTTAGCGTCTCGATGTTCTCGCGAAGAAGCGGCATGCCGGGCGGCAGCTCGTTCGCGATCCATCCGGCCAGCGCGAGTCCGCGACTTTGCACGGCGAGCGCCGTCAGGAGCGCATGGTTGAGGCAGCCCAGCCGCATGCCGACGACGAGAAGCACCGGCAGCTTCAATGCGGCGGCGATGTCGAGCATGTCGTGCGCACGATCGAGCGGCACGAGCGCGCCCCCGGCGCCCTCGACAACCAGCGCGTCGGCGCTGATGCGAAGCCGATCGAACGCCTGGGCGATGACCGGAAGGCGAATCGCGACACCCGTCGCTTCGGCGGCAAGATGCGGCGCGACGGGATCGGCGAACACGTACGGATTCACGTCGCTGATCGGGGCATCGACGTTCCCCGCTGCGCGCAACGCGGCGACGTCGGGATTGACGTCTTCCCCTTTCGCAAAACCCGCGGCGACAGGCTTCATGCCGGCCGCGCGGAATCCCGCGTTCACCAGAGCACGGAGCAGCGCCACGGCGACATGCGTCTTGCCGGCGTCGGTGTCGGTGCCGGTGATGAAGAGCGCCTGCACGGACGGCGTCACGCTCGGCCGCCTGGCCGGGTCAGCTTGACGATCGCGTGGCCCTCCGGGGTCGTCCGCGGCTCGCCCTTCCATGCATGACCGTAGACGACCTCGAAGGTCGCCGGAATGCGGCCGTCGCGGCGCAGTGCTTCGAGCCTTTCGATCGCGCGACGCCAGCGCTCGCGACCCATCAGGCCTCGCGGTCGTCCGCGCGTGCGATTCGTCGCGCCGATCGCCTTCAACTCGGCAACGAGCGCGTCGGGCGTCGCGAACGTCAGTGTCACGTATTCCATGTCCATCACGGGATCGGCAAACCCGGCGTGGACGAGCATGTCGCCGATGTCATGCATGTCGACGAAGCGATTGGTGTGCGTGCTCGCGTCGATACCCGCGAATGCGCTCCGCACTTCGCGCAGCGTATCGGGACCGAAGGTCGTGAACGAAAGCAGGCCGCCGACTTTGAGAATGCGGCGGAACTCGGCGAACGCGCGCGGCAAATCGTTCACCCATTGCAGCGCGAGATTGCTCCAGACGAGATCGCACGACACGCCGGCGAGCGGCAATGCGTTGATGTCCCCGCACACGAAAAGCGGTTGCACGCTGCCGCGGGCGCCGAACGGATGCAGCAGTCGCCGAAACGCGCGTTGCCCCGCGCGTGCGCGGCGCCGCGCGGCGATCACCATCGGCAAAGCGTTGTCGAGGCCGACGACGCGTGCGCCTGGATAGCGAACGGAAAGATCGCCGACCGCCTCGCCCGTTCCGCACCCCGCGTCGAGAATGGCCTTCGGCGAGAGCTTGACGTAATCGAGGCGCTCGGCCATCCGCACACCGATCTCGCGCTGCAAGGCGGCCGACGCGTCGTACGTTGACGCCGCGCGCGCGAATCCGTGGCGCACCGCGCTCGGATCGACATCGCGCGGATCGGGGGCGGCGAAGCTCGGCTCAGGCATCGAGGAAGGGAAGCACCGCGCGCTCGAATGCGTCGCGATGCGACAGGAACGGCGCATGCGCGGCGCCTCCGATCGTCACGTGCGTGGCATTCGGCAGCGCAGCCGCGAGCGAGCGCGTCGCAGCGATCGGCACGAGCGTATCGCGATCGCCGGCGACCACCAGTGCGGGCGTACGAATGCGCGGGAGGTTTGGTCGCAAATCGACGTTACGCAGCATATCGATCGCCGCATCGAGCGCTTCCTTCGACGGCTCGCCACGCTCGTATAGTCGCGCGCGCAATGCCGCGAGCGTCGCGCGTCCCGCCTCGCTTCCGTGGACCTGCAGCGCGAGAAAGCGCGCGAGCGTCAGACGATACGAGACGCGGAGCTCGTCGCCGAAGCGCGAAAGCGTTTGCGAAGTGATCGCATGCGGCCAGTCGTCGCGCACCACGAACGACGGCGTCGTCGCGACGAGCACGAGACGACGTATGCGCGAGGGTCGCGCGAGCGCCCACGCAAGCGCGATCTCGCCGCCGAGCGACCAGCCGAGAACGTCGAGCGGCGCTTCGTCGATTGCCCCGTCGATGGCATCGACGAGCGACGACACGTCGCCATCGTCGACCGGCGGCGAGCGTCCGTGTCCTGGCAGGTCGACCGCGTGTACGCGATGGTGAAGGGAAAGCGCCGGCATGATCGGCGCGAACAGCCCCGAATGCATGGCGAAACCGTGCAAAAGCACGAGCGAGCGGCCGATGCCCTGCGATTCGACGTGGATGCTCGGGACAGCGATGTTTGCCTGCATGCTCGTGATCGCAGATGGCTCTACCCCCCACCCGCCTCCCTTGCGCTCGGCTCCCTCTCCCCATCGGGGAGAGGATTGGGGTGAGCGCGAGCGATCTCATCGAGCGCATCCGCGAGCGATGAAACATCCTGCAGCGTATGCGCGGCCGACAGCGAGACGCGCAGCCTCGATGTGCCGACTGGCACGGTTGGCGGACGAATCGCGGGAACCAGGATGCCGCGATCCGCGAGCGCTTCGGAAATTCGCATAGCCTCCGCTGCATCGCCGACGATGATCGGCTGGATCGGCGTCGACGAATCGCCGAGCTTCCATGGCCATGCGCGGGCGCGCGCACGAAACGCGGCGATCAGCGCAACGAGATGCGCGCGCAGTTGATCGCCTTCACGAACCAGTCGAAGCGCGCAGCGCAGCGCCTGCGCCAGCGCCGCGGGCGACGCGGTCGTGTAGATGTAAGGACGCGCGGTCTGCACGAGCGTTTCGATCACGAGCGGATGCGCAGCGACGAACGCGCCGCTCACGCCCGCCGCCTTGCCGAGCGTCCCCATGTACACGATGCGCTCCGATGCGATGCCAAGCTCGGCGAGCGTGCCACGGCCGCCACCGTGCACTCCAAACCCGTGCGCGTCGTCGACGACGAGCCATGCATCATGGTCCTCGGCGATCGACACAAGTTCGGCGAGCGGGGCGACATCGCCGTCCATGCTGAACACGGCGTCGGTGACGATGAACCTGCGCCGCCCGTGATTGGCGGTGAGCGAGGCGCGAAGCGCATCGACGTTGCAATGCGGGTAGCGCGAAAGACTCGCGCGCGACAGCAGCGCACCATCGGTCAGGCAAGCATGATTCAGGCGGTCAGCGAAGATCGCATCGTTGCGGCCGGCGAGCGCCGTCAGGATCGCGAGGTTGGCGAGATAGCCGCTCGACAGCAGAAGCGCGCGCGCGTTGTCGCACGGCGCGACGAACGCCGCGAGCTCGCGCTCGAGCGCCTCGTGCGGCTGCTGATGCCCGACGATCATATGCGATGCGCCGGCGCCGGTGCCCCATTCGCGCGCGGCATCGCACAACGCGTCGATCAACGCGGGCGAATTCGCGAGGCCAAGGTAATCGTTGCTCGCGAACGCGAGATAGTCGCGATCCGCAACGCGGATGCGCCGATCCTGCGGACTCGCGACAACCCGCCGCATCCGCGTCAGGCCTTCGTCGCGCCGACGCTCGAGCGCGGCCTCGAGTTCGGCGAGCATCGCCTTCGTCTTTCGTCGTTACGCCGCCGACCCCATCGCGACGAGGCCGAGCTTGTCGAAGAGCGTGCGATCGGCATCCGCGTCGGGATTGCCGGTGGTAAGCAAGCGATCGCCGTGGAACACCGAGTTCGCGCCGGCGAAATAGCAGAGCGCCTGCACGGGCTCGCCGAGCTCGCGACGGCCGGCGGAGAGGCGGATCATCGCGCGCGGCATCGCAATGCGCGCGACGCCGATCGTACGCACGAACTCGAGCGGGTCGATCGTCGATTCGCCGTGGAAGCGCTGGTGCAGCGGCGTTCCTTCGACCTGCACGAGATGATTGATCGGCACCGACTCGGGTGGCGGCGAAAGGCTCGCGAGTTGCGCGATCAACGCCGCGCGATGCCGGCGCGACTCGCCCATGCCGACGATGCCGCCGCAACAGACGCGAAGCCCCGCGTCGCGAACGCGCGAAAGCGTGTCGAGACGATCCTCGTAATCGCGCGTCGACACGATGTCGCCATAGAACTGCGGCGCCGTATCGAGGTTGTGATTGTAGTAATCGAGCCCTGCGGCCTTGAGCCGCTCGGCCTGGCCGTCCTTCAGCATGCCGAGCGTTGCGCACGTTTCGAGGCCGAGCGCCTTGACGGCCGAAACCATTTCGAGCACCGGCGCGAGATCGCGATCCTTCGGTCCGCGCCACGCCGCGCCCATGCAGAAGCGCGTCGCGCCGGCGGCCTTGGCCTTCTTCGCGGCATCGACGACATCCGCGCAGTCGAGCAGCGCTTCGTTGGCAACGCTCGTGTGGTAACGGGCCGCCTGCGGGCAGTAGCCGCAATCCTCGGGACATCCGCCCGTCTTGATCGACAGCAGCGTCGAAAGCTGCACCTCGTTCGGCGCATGATGCGCGCGGTGCACCGAGTGCGCGCGATACAGCAGGTCGGAAAACGGCAGCTCGAAGAGCGCCTCGATCTCGTCGACCGCGTCGTCGGCTGCAAGGGATCGGGGCGCGGGACGTGCGAATGTTACGTTGGCGACGGTCACGGTCATGCATTCGGACGATCGCGCGCGCTGTCGATCGATCCGACAATGCTTGCACGAACGGCGGCACACTATCGCATGCTGTCAAGCATTCGGAACGCGAAATTTGACATCGCGCGCGGCGGGCGAACACACGCTCTGCGCGAGCGCCTGCGCAACGTGCTGCAGCGCTCGTTGCCCCAGTGCTGTGTGCTGTGCGCGGCGGGCAGCGCGAACGCGATCGTCTGCGACGCATGCCGTGGCGATATGCCGATGATCGGCGAAGCATGTCCGCGTTGCGCGCTGCCTTCGTCGCGAAGCGCGGTCTGCGGCGCGTGCCTGTCGACGCCGCCGCCCTTCGATTCGACGTTCGCCGCATGGCGCTATGCATTCCCGGCGGATCGCCTGCTGCAGGCGCTCAAATACGGAGGCCGCCTCGCGCTCGCCGAGCCGCTGGCGCAAGCGCTTGCGTTCGCGATCCTCGAGCGCGGCCTGGCGCTGCCCGATCGAATCGTCGCGATGCCGCTATCGAAGCGACGACAGCGCGAGCGCGGCTTCAATCACGCTCACGAGATCGCACGGTGCGCCGCGACATATGTCGACATTCCGCTTTGCCACGACCTTCGGCGAATGCGCGACGCGCCGCCGCAGGCCGGTCTTTCCAAACGCGAGCGTGTGGCCAACGTCCGCGGCGCGTTCGACGCGGGCGCGGGCGTCGCCGGACGCGCGATCGCAATCGTCGACGACGTGATGACGACCGGTGCGACGATCGAAGCGGCAGCGCGTGCCTTGAAGAAGGCCGGCGCGATACGTGTCGACGCGTGGGTCGTGGCACGCACGGTGCGCTGAAGTGAACGACCACCACGCTCGCTTTGCTCGCTGCTCCCTGAGGGGGCGCAGTCAGTGGCTTGGGGCGGCCCTGCGCCACTGACGAACGATGCTCGCCGTCGTCCTCGTCCATCCGGAAATCCCGCCGAACACCGGCAACGTGATCAGGCTCACCGCGAACGCCGGCGTCGACTTGCATCTCGTCGGGCCGCTCGGCTTCCGGATGGACGATCGCGAGTTGCGACGTGCCGGGCTCGACTATCACGAATACGCGCGCGTTCGCGTACACCCCGACTTCGCGACGTGCCATGCGGCGCTCGATAACGATGGACCACGACGCTGGTTCGCGTTCACGACGCAGGCGACGCGCTCGTCGTACGACGTCGACTACGAAGCGAACGATGTGCTGACGTTCGGATGCGAGTCGAAGGGTTTGCCCGCGAACATCGTCGCGCAGTTCGCGCCGGAGGCGAGGTTGCGCATTCCGATGCGCCCGAACGTGCGAAGCCTCAACCTTTCGAATGCGGTGGCGGTGGCGGTGTATGAGGCGTGGAGGCAGCTGGGGTTCGCAGACGGGAGTTTTCACATCCCCAACTCCCCCATCAGAAACCGCAGTTCGTAGTCCCGATCCACCACGCGCTGCTGTTGAGTCTTCCCGGTGCCGTGACCGCTGCCGAAATCCATGTGCAGCAAAAACGGCGACATCTGTCCCGGATGGTTCTGCAGCTCGGCGACGAATTTCTTCGCATGCATCGGATCGACGCGCGAGTCGTATTCTCCGGCGACCACGAGCGTCGGCGGCAGATTCACGCCGGCGCGCACGTTCTGATAAGGCGAATAGCGCAGGATCCAGCGGAAGTCGGCGTCCTTGTCGGGATCACCGTACTCGGGAATCCGGTAGCGAGCGATTAAAAATTTCTGGTAGCGCACCATGTCGAGCAGCGGCACTGGCAGATGGCGGCCGCGAACAAATCCGGGCGCTGCGTCAGCACGGCGCCGACGGTGAGGCCGCCGTTGCCGCCGCCCTCGACCGCGAGCTTCGCGGGCTTCGTGTAGCCCTCGCGCACGAGCCATTCGGCCACGGCGATCGTGTCGTCGAACGTTCTGCTTTCGCGCGAGCATCGCCTGCTCGTGCCACTTCTCGCCGTACTCGCCTCCTCCGCGAACGCCCGCGTCGACGAACACGCCGCCGCGGTTGACGAACGACGAATAGCTTCCGAGGTAGAACGGGTCGACGGTGACGTCGAATCCGCCATAGACGTGGAGGAGAGTCGGATTGGCGCCGTCCTTCTTCGCGCAGCTTCCTGCCGGCGTGGTCGTACACGTCGAGGCGCGACAGCACGTCCTCGCGCATCGTCGCTACAACGAAGTCGCGCGTCACCGTCGCCTCGGCGAGAACGTTCGACTGCTCGGGAATCAGTGTCGTCCACTCGGCGAACCCGGGCTTCGCATAGCTTGCCGCCGTCAGCTTCAGTTCGGCGCGTGGTCGTTCGTGCGGAAATAGATGCGGTCGCGACGGACGTTGCCGATCTTCGTTTTGCCCGAGGGATCGAGCGCAATCGGATCGAGAAGCAGGATCTCGCGGCCGTCAACCCGTGTGTAGAGCGCCGGCTGCGGCTGCCCGCCGCGCGTGCGCTGGAAGAACTGGCGGCCGTGCTTGACGAGCGATGGATCGGTCTTGTCGCGGTCGAAATAGCGAAAGCTCGTCCTTCATGCCCGGCACCGGCGGCGCATGGCGATCGAGATGGCGGAGCGTCGCCGCATGCTGCGCGCGCGTCCACGTCGCGACCTCCTGGTCCTTGCCGTTTTCGAGCCAGCGATAGCGATCGGCGAGCGTCGTGCCGTGCAGTACGTCGACGACCGGACGTGCAGGCGTTTGCGGCGGAAAGAAATCCGTCTCCTCGCCGGCGACAAGCGCGGACATCAACGCGAGCGCGATAACGACGGTTGCGGCATGGCGCGTCGATCGATCCTTCGGCGAAATACGATCATTCGGGGCGCGGTTCGCGCGCGAGGAGCGAGAGCACCGCATCGCGCGGCGTAATCCCGTCGTAGAGCACGCGATGCACTGCGTCGGCGATGGGCATGTCGACGCCGTGATGTTTCGCGAGCTCGCAGGTCGCGCGTGTCGCGCCCACGCCTTCGGCGACGTGCCCAATCTCCGCGAGGATCGCGGCGAGCGGCTGGCCGCGCGACAACGCGAGGCCGACGCGACGATTCCGTGACAGGTTGCTCGTGCAGGTGAGCACCAGATCGCCGAGACCGGCGAGACCGGTGAGCGTCTCGCGCTTGCCGCCGAGCGCAGTCGACAGGCGTCCCGCCTCGGCGAGGCCGCGCGTGATCAATGCCGCGCGCGCATTGTCGCCAAATCCCAGGCCATCGCTTGCGCCCGCGGCGATCGCGAGCACGTTCTTTACCGCGCCGCCCACTTCGACGCCGGCGAGATCGTCGCTTTCGTACGCGCGAAGCGTCTCGCCGCGAAGAAGCGCCGCGACGTCGCGCGTGAGCGACGCATCGCTGGTCGCGACGACGAGCGCGGTGGGAAGGCCTTGCGCCACCTCGACCGCGAACGACGGCCCCGACACCGTACCGACGGCATTCGACCACGTCGACGCGAGCATCCGATGCGACAGTGCAAAGCCGCCTTCGTCGATCGACGCGGGCACGAATCCCTTGGCGAGCGAGACGAGCGGGACGCGAACGCCGGCATCGCGTAGCGCCGATGCGAGCTCGGGCAACGCCGAGACAGGCGTTGCCGCGAACAGGATCGCACCCCGCGCTTGTGTGAAATCGGACGTGATCGCCACGCTTTCCGGGATCGCAACGCGCGGCAGATAACGCCGGTTCTCGCGCTCGGCGATCATCGAGCGCGCCGCCTGCGCATTGCGAACGTAAAGCGTCACGCGCGGACGCGCGTGCGTGCGCGTCGCGAGGTGAATCGAGAAAGCGGTTCCCCAGGCGCCGCCGCCCAGGACGGCAACGTCGCTCGTCATCCGCGTGATGCGGCGATGCGGCGCGTCACAAGCCGAAGACCTGCGCGATGCGCACGTAGCCCGTCTGGCCGTCGCGATGGCGAACCTTGACCCATCCCGGCGTCGCGGTCCCGATCGGGGAGGAAGCGGGCTCGGCGAGCTCCAGCAGCACGTCGCGATCGGCGCGAAAAACGATCGGCGCCTTGTCGTCGGGCGCCGCGCGAACGTCGGCGCCCGGCGCACGCACGATCAGCATCCGCTTGTCGGAAAGCGCCGCGTTCTTCATCCAGCCGATCGTTCCGGTCCAGTCGCGCACCTTCGTGAAGCCTTCGACATTGACGAGCGTCTCGACTGGCACGTCGCGTCCGTAGACGAAGAGCGGCCTGGCGCGCGCCGACGGCGCATCGTAGAGGATCGTCGCCGCGTCGCGCGTGGTGCGGAAATCGGCCGCGGTCGCGGCAAGCGGCAACGCGAGCGCAACGAGGAGCGCGGCCCGCGACGTCATGGTGCTCGAGAAATCAGTTGGCGACAGCGGGAGCGCCGGCCGCGGCCTGCGCAAGTTGCTGCTGGTACAACGCCTCGAAGTTGATGGGTGCGAGATGCACTGGCGGGAATCCCGCGTGCATCGTCGCACTCGCGACGGTCTCGCGTGCGTAAGGGAACAGCACCGCGGGACAATGAATCGCGAGCACGGGCTGCAGCCGATTCGCCGGCAGGCCGCGAATGACGAACACGCCGGCCTGCGCGACCTCGACCAGGAACACCGTCTTGTCGCTCGCGCGCGCGGTCACCGTAAGCGTCAGCACGGCCTCGTACGTGTCGGGCGCGACCTGCTCGGCACGCGTGCGAAGGCCCACTTCGACCTGTGGCGCTTCGTTCAACTGGAACGATTGCGGCGCACCCGGATTTTCGAGCGACAGGTCCTTGACGTAAACCTTCTCGATCGCGAATTGCGCGGTCGCGCCCTCCGCCGCCGGGGCGGGTTGGGAATCGGCGTTCGGTGCGGGCGAATCGGCCATGCGTGCCAGGCTCCGGAAGATTAAACGGTCGATTCTACTCGGCGATCGAACGAAGCGATCCGACTCATTCGGTTTCGCTGCCCAGCAATTCGGAAAGGCGCCCGGCACGGTCGAGCGCCGCGAGCTCGTCGTACCCGCCGACGTGATAGTCGCCGATGTAGATCTGCGGAACGGTGCGCCGTCCCGTGCGCTTCATCATCGCGATGCGCTCCTGCGGCTCGGTATCGACGTAGATCCTGTCGATGTCGGTGATGCCCTTCGTTTCGAGCAGCCGCTCCGCGCGCCGGCAATAGCCGCAACAAGCCGTCGTATACATCGTCACTTTCGGTGCCTGCGGCTCATTCATTTCGCTAGCGGCAACCCGGCATCCTTCCATGCGCGAAGGCCCCCGCGAAGCGATTGCACCTGCGTGAAGCCCATGCGGCCAAGCGCAGCAACGGCGGCGCCGGACCTGGCGCCGCGATCGCAGTAGACGATCACGGGACGCGAAGCATGCTTCGCGATCTCGCCGCCGCGATCCGCGAGTTGGGACAACGGGATGTGAACGGCGTTCGGCAGCCGGCCGCCGGCAAACTCGTTCGGCTCGCGCACGTCGAGCACCAGCGGGTTTTCCTTGTTGAGGAGCCGCGTCGCGTCGAGCGTGTTGATCTCGCGTCCCGGCGACAGCTTTCGCTGGACGAGCGGCCACAAAAGAAGCGCGCCGGAACAGACGAACACCAGGACAAGCAACCAGTTCTTGGCGATGAAGGTCGCAATGCTCGGCAACGGAACGGGCCCTCGCGGACAAAGACTAAAATGATAGCAATAGCCGATTCGGGGAATGTGCTCGATACCCGACCGAAGCCACGATGCAGCGCACCCGTTGCATCGGTCGTCCCGCCGACCATGGACGCTCGCGTATCAGAGAATCCCTTGCCGCAATCATCGTCAACGCACCCGAGCGTGCGCCGCGCGATCCTCCTGATCCTCGACGGTTTCGGCTGTCGCGAGGACGCGCCCGACAACGCGATCACTCGCGCGAACGCGCCGAACTGGCGAAGCCTGCTCGCGACGTGCCCGCACACGACGATCGATGCATCGGAGCTTCGCGTGGGCTTGCCCGAAGGACAGATGGGCAACTCCGAAGTCGGGCATCTCAATATCGGCGCGGGGCGTGTCGTCTACCAGGATTTCACGCGTATCGACGTCGCCATCCGCGACGGGGAATTCGCGCGCAACCCGGTGCTCGTGGACGCGGTCAAGACCGCCCGCGAGGGCCACGCAACGCTGCATGTGCTGGGGTTGCTTTCTCCCGGCGGTGTGCACAGCCACGAGCGGCAGATACGCGCGATGATCGAAATGGCCGCGCAAGGCGGCGTTCGCGAAGTGGTCGTGCACGCGTTCCTCGACGGCCGCGACACGCCGCCGCGAAGCGCCGGCCCGTCGCTCGCATCGGTCGAGGCGATGCACGCGCAACATCGCAGCGTGCGCATCGCGTCGATCTGCGGTCGCTACTACGCGATGGACCGCGACAAGCGTTGGGAACGTGTCGCCAAGGCGTACGCGCTCGTCGTCGACGGCCGTGCCGGGCACGAGGCCAGGACGGCCGAAGCGGCGCTCGCTTCGGCGTACGCGCGCAACGAGAGCGACGAGTTCGTCGAGCCGACGGCGATCGTCGACGACGCCGGCAAACCGACGCGAATGGCCGACGGCGACGTCGTCGTGTTCATGAACTTCCGCGCCGATCGCGCACGCGAGTTGACGCGCGCGCTGACCGATCCACGCTTCGATGCCTTCGCGCGCCCGCGCGTGCCGAGGCTTGCGCACTTCGTGTGTCTCACGAGCTACGGCGACGAGTTCGCATCCCTTCCGGTTGCGTTTGCGCCGCAATCGGTCGACAACGGCTTCGGCGAGTACATCTCGCGGCTGCACCTCACGCAGTTACGCATCGCGGAAACCGAGAAATACGCGCATGTCACGTATTTCTTCAACGGCGGCAGCGAAGCCGTTTATCCCGGCGAGGATCGCATTCTCGTGCCGTCGCCGAAGGTCGCGACCTACGACCAGCAGCCGCAAATGAGCGCGATCGAAGTGACCGACCGCCTGGTCGAGGCGATCGAAAGCGAGCGTTACGCCGCGATCATCTGCAACTATGCAAACGCCGACATGGTGGGGCACACCGGGAATTTCGCGGCGGCCAAGCAGGCCATCGAGACGCTCGACGCATGCCTCGGCCGCGTCGTCGCCGCTGCGCGCGCGCATGGCGCGGAGGTGCTCATCACCGCCGACCACGGCAATGCCGAGCGGATGCATGACGATGCGACGGGCCAGCCGCACACCGCGCACACGCTGAACCTCGTTCCGTGCGTCTACGTCGGCCGCCCGGCGACCCTCACCGAGGGCGGCGCTTTGCAGGACATCGCCCCGACGCTTCTCGCCATCATGGGCCTGCCGAAGGCATCGCAGATGACCGGCCGCTCGCTCGTCCGCTTCTGACCGGCCGCCGGAACTTCGCAGCCGATGAACGGCCGAAAGTCGGCCTTGGGCCCCCAGGCTCGCAGCTTCGCTGGTTCACTCCCCCCGGAGGGGAAGCTATTCGCGGGACGGCCCTTCGCGATCATCGGCGCGAGTTGCAGGGGCGTAACTGGCGGCGCGGACGGCGCGCGCCGTCTTCACCCGGCACATTCCTCGCAACGGAGAGTTGAGTTTCCAGGCAAACGCGGGGGTATACTTTTTCGGCTGGTTGGCAGCACGCCGGATCGAAGGGAAAAACCTTCGCGATCCGCGGTTCGATGAGGATGACAGAGGTAGCGATGCGTGAACGCATGAAGAAGGCAGGATGGATTGGAATGGGTGCAGTGCTCGGGTTGCTCCTGAGCCTGAACCTCTCGGTATTCGCGCAGCGCGAAACGCGGCTGCCGATCCCGTACGAGGATCTGCAGCTCCTCTCCGCCGTATTCGGAAAGATCAAGAGCGACTACGTCGATCCGGTTTCCGACGACAAGCTCATCAAGGAAGCGATCAACGGGATGGTCCATGGGCTCGACCCGCATTCGGACTTTCTCGACGCCGAAGCCTTCCATGAGCTGCAGGTCGACACGCAGGGCAGGTTCGGCGGTCTCGGCATCGAGGTCGGCGTCGAGGACGGAATCATCCGCGTCGTCTCGCCGATCGAGGACACGCCGGCGTTCAAGGCCGGCATCAAGGCCGGCGACCTGATCGTGAAGATCGACGACATGGCGACGCGCGGGATGCCGCTATCGCAGGCCGTCGAGAAGATGCGAGGCGCTCCGGGCTCGGCAGTCGTGCTGACTGTCGTGCGCAAGAACGTCGACACGCCGCTCACGTTCACCCTGGTGCGCCAGGAGATCAACGTCAAGAGCATCCGGGCGAAGCTGATGGAGCCAGGCTACGGCTACATCCGCGTGCGCAAGTTCCAGGAAGACACCGGCAGCGATCTTGCGAAAGCGATCACGGATCTTTACGCGAAGGGGCCGCTCAAGGGGCTGGTGCTCGACCTTCGCAGCGACCCGGGCGGTCTGTTGAACCAGGCCGTGGCCGTGTCGGCGGCGTTCCTGCCGAAGGATTCGCTCGTGGTCTACACCGACGGCCGCACGCCCGACGCGCACATGCGGTTGACCGCGAATCGCGAGAACTACGTGCGGCGCGGCGACGACTATCTGCGCGATCTGCCGCCCGGCGTCAAGACGGTACCGATGGTCGTGCTCGTCGATGCCGGCACTGCCTCCGCGTCCGAGATCGTCGCCGGCGCGCTGCAGGACCATAAGCGCGCGGTCGTGCTCGGTGCGCAGACGTTCGGCAAGGGCTCGGTGCAGACGATCCTGCCGCTTGGCAACAACACCGGGCTCAAGCTCACCACGGCGCGCTACTACACGCCTTCGGGTCGCTCGATCCAGGCGAAAGGCATTTCACCCGACATTGCCGTCGACGACGGCCGCGACTCGCCGAATCGCATTCGCGAGGCAAACCTCGAGCATCACCTCGACGTTCCGGGCGACGTAGGCAAGCCATCGATCGCGGCGAAGGAACCGAGCGTGGTCGCGCCGGAAGTCATGCCGGCACCGAAGAACGGCGGCAAGGTCGACGCGCTGCCGCCGCGGCTTGATTTCGGCTCCGACGAGGACTTCCAGTTGAAGCAGGCGATGAATCATCTCAAGGGCCTGCCGGTGATCGAGTCGGTCAAGGTGCAGCAGGCGCAGGCGAAGGTGCAGTAAGGCGCTCGCGCGAAACAAGAGGCCCGCCGCGTGCGGGCCTCTTTCGTTTGGGTCCGCCCAAATCCCTTATGGATGATGCAGAGCTCCTCCGCTACAGTCGCCACATCCTGCTCGACGAGCTGGGGCCGGATGCGCAGGCCAGGTTTGCTGGATCGCACGCGCTGGTGATCGGCGTCGGCGGCCTCGGCGCGCCGGTCGCGCAGTTCCTCGCCGCCGCGGGCATCGGGACGACAACGCTGTGCGACGCGGACAACGTCGATCTCACCAATCTGCAGCGGCAGATCCTCTACGCGACGTCCGACGTCGGCAAACCCAAAGTCGCTGCCGCCGCGGCGCGTCTGTCCGCGATCAATCCCGACGTGGCATTGAAAACGATCGCGCGGCGCGTCGGCCCCGATGACCTCCGCACGCTCGTTGCCACAGCCGACATCGCGATCGACTGCAGCGACAACTTCGAGACGCGCCATGCGATCAACCGCGCCTGCGTCGCCGCGCGAAAGCCACTGGTGTCCGGCGCCGCCGTCCGTTTCGACGGCCAGGTCGCTGTATTCGACGTGCGCGATCCCGCGAGCCCGTGCTATCACTGCCTCTTCGGCGAGGGTGAGGAGATCGAGGAAACGCGTTGCGCGACGATGGGCGTGTTCGCGCCACTGGTCGGCATCGTCGGCGCGACACAGGCGGCGGAAGCGCTCAAGCTTCTCGCCGGCGTTGGCAGATCGCTCGCGGGGCGTCTGCTGCTTCTCGACGCGCTGACGATGGAATGGCGCGAGCTTCGCGTGCCGCGCGATCCGCAGTGCCCGGTATGCGGGACCAGAGATCGATGATTCGCCCGATCATCGCCGCCGCGTTCACGATCGTCGCGTCGCTGTCGATCTTGGACGGTGCGACCGCACAGATGTCGCCATCGGCCAACGATTCGGCCGATTCGACGCTGCCCGCCTCCGAGTGGACGGCCATCCGCTCGGTGATCGACGAGCAGCTCGCCGCGTTTCGCAAAGGCGATGCGAGGCGCGCGTTCTCGTTCGCCGCGCCCGGGATTCAGGCGCGCTTTGGCGATCCGGCGACGTTCATGCGGATGGTCCGCGAGAACTACGCGCCGCTTCTTGACGCGCGCTATCGCGAGCACCTGGAAGGCGCCGTCATCGAGGGCGCGACGATCCAGCCGCTGCGACTCGTGATGCCTGACGAAACAGTGCTGGTCGCGCTTTACTCGATGCAGCGCGTCGGCAGCCGATGGCGCATTGCCGGTTGCATCATCGCGCCGTCGACGGTCAAATCGACGTAAGGGGTCAGAGACGAGTTATTGGGTGCTTTTCAAATAACTCGTCTCTGACCCCACGTTGGTCTTGGGGCCTCTACCCCCTCTACCCCTATTTCGCGGCCAGCCGCTCGCATGCGCGCACTTCGCCATCGCGCGCCTGCGCGCTCGCCCACGCGCCGAACTGCTCGACGCCACGCTCGCGCACCGCGGCTGTCTGCGATTCGAGCTCGGTGACGAAATCAGGCTGCGTCTGCGCGCATCGCATCGTCGCTTCGAGGATGCGCGCACGATTGGCGCGCGCGGTCGCCCGCGCGTCCGGGTTTTGCGCGTTCACCTCGGCCAGTTCAGCGCCGGCGCGACGCAGCGCGTACGTAGCACCCCGCTGCATCATCGCATCGCCGAGCTTTGCGCAGGCGCCGATCATCCGCTCCGTCCGCACGCGCGTTCCCCTCTGCGTACAAAGCGCATGAAGCGACGGCGCCCATGGGAGATCGCGTGCCGACGCATAATTGGCGGCGGCCTTCGCCTTGACGGCCGAATCGATGTCGAGCGGCAACCCGCGCAGGTAGGTCCACCACGCCTGCGCGCCCTGCGACCAGTAGTCGTCGAAACGCGCGGCGCCCGCGGCTTCCTCGACATAGCTCACGGCCTCGTCGAGTTCGCCGCGCTGGCGCGCGCGATCGGCAAGCAATACGTCCGGCACGCCGTTGTCGAGGTCGCGGCGCGCCCAATCCGCTAGTCGGTCCATCGCCTCGCATGCAGCGAGTTGAGGCCTCGTAGGAACGAGGCATGCCGTGGCAAGCGACGCCTGGTAGAGACGCTCGTCGGGTGCGGCCGTGCGCGCCTCGGTGTAGTGACGCACCCGCGATGCGATATCGGTCTTGTCGAGCTCGCCCGCAAGCCACGCGGCGGGCGGCGCATCGGCGGTGAGCAGGCGCAATCGCAAATCGGCGTCGAGCGCGTTCAACGCATCCTGCCACCGCGACGCCGGCGGCTCGGCGCCGCGCGCTTCCGTTGCTTTCGGCGATTGCATCAGCATGCCCGGCGGTGGAACGGGCAGCGGCGGTTGCGCAAGGGGCGGCCCTATCGGCACCGTTTCACCGGGCATTGGCGGCGGCGGAACGACGCGCAAGGGCTGCGCGAACGCGGCCGATGCCAGCAGCAAAACCGCGGCGAGCGGCATCAACCGACGAAAGGAAGCGTTCATCCGAACAGGAATTTGCGTTGCAGCGGCCAGCCTTCCTGGGGTGAACGTTTGAAACCTGATTTGGCAAACAGTTGCCATCGACCGACGACATACGCCATCAGAACGGATGCGTCGGCGTTCGCGTCGCCGTGCCAGCCATTCGCCGCCTGGGCTATGCGGAGCGACTGGCGAAGCGTCGCCTCGAGCTTGTCGACGAGCTGGTTGATGCGCACCTGCAGCCGCTCGTCCTCGTTGACGAGTGCATCGCCGATCAGAACGCGCGTCATGCCCTGATTCTTTTCCGCGAATCGCAGCAACATCACGACCGTCTGCTCGGCCTGCGCGACGCCGTCCTCCGATTCTGCCTGGATCTTGTTGACGAGCGAGAAGAGCGTCGACTCGATGAACTCGATCAGTCCCTCGAACATCTGCGCCTTGCTCGCGAAGTGGCGATAAAGCGCGGCTTCGGACACGGCGAGCCTCGCTGCGAGCGCGGCGGTCGTCACTTTCTCGCCGCGCGGCGCCTCGAGCATCGTCGCAAGCGTCTGCAGGATCTGCAGCCTTCGCTCGCCGGGCTTCGGCGCGACGCGGCGTGGAGCGTCCATCTCAGCCATCAAGCCACTCGCGCGGGCGTGTCGTCGGACCGGATCATCGTGCCGACGCCCTGGTTCGTCAGCACTTCGAGCAAAAGCGCGTGGTCGACGCGACCGTCGATGATGTGCGAGCTCTTGACGCCGTTTCTCACGGCGTCGAGCGCGGAGCCGATCTTCGGCAGCATGCCGCCGTGAATCGTGCCGTCCTCGAAGAGCCGATCGATCTCGCTCGCCGTCAGACCGGTCAGGAGCTTGCCGCTGTTGTCGAGGACGCCCACGGTGTTGGTCATCAGGACGAGCTTCTCGGCCCTGAGCGTCTCGGCGAGCTTGCCGGCGACGAGATCGGCGTTGATGTTGTACGCCTCGCCCTCGGCACCTACGCCGATCGGCGCGATCACCGGGATGAAATCGCGCGAATCGAGCAGGCTGATGAGCTCGGGATCGATACGCTCGATCTCGCCGACGAGCCCGATGTCGATCAACCCGCCGGGGTCCGTTTCGCTTTTGAGCAAGAGCTTGCGCGCGCGAATGAACGCGCCGTCCTGGCCGGTCAAGCCGACCGCCTTGCCGCCCTGCTGGTTGATGAGGCCGACAATTTCCTGATTGAGCTCGCCCAACACCATCTCGACGACGTTCATCACCTTCTCGTCGGTCACGCGCATGCCCTGGCGGAATTCGCTGCGGATCCCCATGCGCGTCAGAAGCTCGCCGATCTGCGGGCCGCCGCCATGGACGATCACGGGATTCATGCCGACGAGCTTCAGCATGACGACGTCGCGCGCGAAGCCCGACTTGAGCGCCGATTCGGTCATAGCGTTGCCGCCATATTTGACGACGATCGTCCGATCGTGGAAGCGGCGGATATAGGGCAGCGCCTCCGCGAGAATCTGCGCCTTCACGGCAGCGTTGACGGCATCGATCGGCATCTTCGGCTTGGTGTCCCGCGGCGTGGCGGCGATTGTAACCCCAACGCGAAGAACGGCTTCGCGCGTGCATCGGCGCACGAGTGAGCGCTGACAAGGGGGACGCATCGCGTGCGGCGATTTGCTATCGTTGCCGCCCATGCCGAGCTACCTCGCCGATGCGGTGCCGATGGAAGAGGTGCGCCGCGCGCTCGTCACGAAGCTGCGCCACCACGGCGACGTGCTCCTCGCTTCGCCCGTTTTCACCACACTCGCCCGCGCCGCACCGCACGTGGAGATCGACGCCCTCGTCTATGCGGAAACGGCGCCGATGCTCGCGAATCATCCGTCGATCGCGCGCACGCTGATCATCGATCGCGAATGGAAGCGAAGCGGCGCGTTCGCGCAGTGGCGCGCCGAGCGGCAGCTTCTGCGCGAGCTTCGCGCGCGCCACTATGACCTTCTGGTCCATCTGACCGAGCATCCACGCGGGCTCGCGCTCGCGCATCTTCTTTCGCCGCGTTTCGCGGTGACGCGCGAGCGCGAAGGCGACGCGCGCCTCTGGCGACGCCGCTTCACGCATTTCTACCGATTGCCGAAGCGAACGCCGCGACACGCGGTGGAAGCGAATCTCGACGCGCTTCGCCGCATCGGCATCTATCCGTCGGCCGACGACAAGCGCCTCGTGCTGGTGCCGGGCGCTGCCGCGCAGGCGCGCGCGAAAGCGCTTCTCGCCGAGCACGGGCTTTCCGGGGGCGACTTCGTTCACGCGCATCCGGGCTCGCGCTGGCTCTTCAAGTGCTGGCCGGCCGAAAGCACGGCGGCGCTCTTCAATCGGATCGCCGCCGATGGTTATCGGGTCGTCGTCACCGGCGCGCCGGATCCCCGCGAGCGCGCGCTGATCGACCAGATCATCGCGTTGGTCTCGCCCGCCGCGCGCGACGCGCTTGTCGACCTGGGCAGCAAGCTGTCGCTGCCCGAGCTTGCAGCGCTGACGGCGCAAGCACGCATCTTCGTCGGCGTCGATTCGGCGCCGATGCACATCGCCGCCGCGATGCGAACGCCGACGCTCGCGCTTTTCGGGCCGTCGGGCGAGCACGAGTGGGGGCCGTGGATGGTGCGCCAGCGCGTCGTCGTCTCGCGCGCGCATCCGTGCCGGCCGTGCGGTATCGACGGCTGCGGTGGAGGCAAGGTATCGGAATGCCTGACGACGCTGCAGGTGGCCGAAGTACATGCGCAGTTCCGCGCGCTCGACGCGGAAGTCGCGATATGCGACTCGCAGTAATCCGTCAGCGCTACACGCCATTCGGGGGCGCCGAGCGCTTTCTCGAATCCGCGCTTGCCGCCTTGATCGAGCACGGCGTCGCAGTCACGCTGTATACGCGGCAATGGCCGGGAAGCGGGCCGGGCCTCGAGCCGCGGATCGTCAATCCGTTCCACATCGGCGGACTGTGGCGCGATGCCGGCTTCGCGCGTGCTGTCTGCAAGGCGATTTCGCAATCGGATGCCGATCTCGTGCAGTCGCACGAGCGCCTGACGTGCTGCGACATCTTTCGCGCCGGCGACGGCGTGCACGCCGCCTGGCTCGACGAGCGAATGCGCCATCTCTCCGCGCTTTCGCGCCTTGGCGTCCTCGTCAATCCGCATCACCGCTACCGCCTCGCGATGGAGCGAAGGATGTTCGAAGGTGCGCGGCTTCGCGCCGTCATCTGCAACTCGAAGATGGTGAAGGAGGACATTCACGCGCGCTTTGGCGTGCCGGCCGAGCGGCTGCACGTCGTCTACAACGCCGTCGATTCGGATATCTACACGCCGGCGCTTCGGGCACATCGGCTGCGCGTTCGCGCGCGCCTTCGGATCCCGGACAATGCGACGGTATTTCTGCAGGTGGGCTCGGGGTTCGAGCGCAAAGGCGTCGCGACATCGGTCGACGCGCTCGCGAAGCTCGCGCCACCGTGCCACCTGATCGTCGTCGGCAAGGACCGGCATGTCCGGCGCTACGCGGCGCACGCGCGCGCGCTCGGACTGTCCGGGCGCGTGACGCTCGCCGGTGCGCAGGCCGATCCGCGTCCGTTCTACGGCGCCGCCGACGCGTTCGTGCTGCCGACACTCTACGACCCGTGTCCCAATGCCGCCCTCGAAGCAATGGCCTGCGCGCTCCCGGTCGTCACCAGTACCCGGTCAGGCGCCGCGGAGCTCGCGCTCGAGCACGACGCCGGGTTCGTCGCGAAGCCGGGCGACGCCGACGCATTCGCCGCGCATATGCGCGCGCTTTGCGACAAGGCGTTGCGGCAGCGGCTTGGCGCGAACGCGCGAAACGCCGTGTTGCCGCTCACGTCCGACGCGATGACGGCGCGGCTGGTCGCGCTCTACCGCGACTTGCTCGATCCCGAGGTTCTGGCGCACGCGGGCGCGCAGAGCGAGACAGCCGGATGAGCGCGCCGGGCCGTCCCAAGCGCGAATTGCGCCCCCTTGAGGGGCAGCGAAGCGGCGGAGCCGCGAGCGTGGGGGGATCACACGAGCGCTTGCTATACTGGCCGATGGCCTCGAAAGCGGCGCGCGCCCGTTGCATTCGCCGCGCCGTTTCATGACCGGCGTCAATCTCTACCGACGCCTGCTCGTCTACGTCCGCCCCTACTGGTGGGCGTTCTGCATCGCGGTCGGCGGCATGGCGATCGTCGCCGCCGGCGACCTCATCATGGCGATGCTCGTCATCCCGATCGTGCGCAATTTCCAGAACCCTGATCCGGTGAAGAGCCAATGGCTCCCCGTCGCCGTCATCGGCGTGTTCGTCTTCCGCGGCATCGGTTCGTACATCTCCGAATACGGGATGGCGTATACCGGCCTTCGCGTCGTCTTCGACCTGCGCCGCGCGCTGATCGACAAGCTCCTGCGCCTTCCGACGCCTTACTACGACGTGACGCCCTCCGGCGTCATCCAATCGAAGCTCACCTTCGACGCGCACCAGCTCGCCTCCGCCGCGTCCGGGACGATCACGACTGCGATCCGAAGCACGATGACGATCGCGGCGAGCCTGGTGTGGCTTCTGTACATCAACTGGCGGCTCACGCTGATGACGTTTTTCGTGCTGCCGATCGTCGCCGTCGTCATCCGCTACTTCAGCAGGCGGCTGCGCCGGATCGCGCGCGACGTGCAGACGCGCACGGGCGCGATGACGCACGTGCTCGAGGAGATGATCGTCGGCCATCGAATCGTGCGCGTGTTCGGCGGCGAGGCGTACGAACGAATGCGCGCGGTCAAGGCCGCCAATTCGCTGCGTACGTCGATGACGAAGCAATCGTCGGCGAGCGCCGCGAGCTCGCCGATCGCGCAGATCCTCGCCGCGATCGCGGTCGGCGTGATCGTCTGGGTCGCGCTCGCGCAGAGCCATTCCGGCAAGCTCGATCTGGGCACGTTCGCCTCCTACGTCGTCGCGCTCTTGACGCTGCTCGAGCGGATCAAGTCGCTGTCGGGCGTCAACGCGGCGATCCAGCGCGGACTTGCCGCCGCGGAGAGCATTTTCGGGCTCCTCGATCGCGAAGTCGAGCCCGACGCCGGCACGATTCGCCTCGAGCGCGCCGCCGGCAAGCTTCGCTTCGACCGCGTCTCGCTTCGCTACGCGGGCGCCGAGCGCGAAGCGCTTCGCGACGTGTCGGTTTCGATTCGCGCCGGCGAAACCGTCGCGCTCGTCGGAAGCTCGGGCAGCGGCAAGACATCGCTCGTCAACCTGATCCCGCGCTTCTACGAGCCAACAGCCGGACGACTGTTCATCGACGGGCACGACATCACCACGCTGACGCTCGAAAGCCTGCGTGCGCAGATCGCGCTCGTGTCGCAAGACGTGCTGCTGTTCGACGACACCGTCGCCGCGAACATCGCGTACGGCGCGATGACCGACACGCCACGCGACGCCATCGAGCGCGCGGCCGCGGCGGCGTACGCGCTCGAATTCATCCGCGCCCTTCCGCAGGGCTTCGACACGTCCGTCGGCGAGAACGGCGTACGGCTGTCGGGCGGTCAGCGCCAGCGAATCGCGATCGCGCGCGCGATCCTCAAGAACGCGCCGATCCTGATTCTCGACGAAGCCACGTCGTCGCTCGATTCGGAATCCGAGCGCCAGGTGCAGGCGGCGCTCGACGCACTGATGCAGGGACGAACGACGATCGTCATCGCGCACAGGCTATCGACGATCGAGCACGCGGATCGCATCGTCGTGCTCGAGCACGGGCGCATCGTGGAGGAAGGCGCGCACGCGACGCTGCTCGCGCGCGGCGGCGTGTACGCGAAGCTGCATCGGATGCAATTCGCGGCCACGTCGCTTGCAGCTTGACCTTTCCATAGCCCACACCGAGGCGTCCAACGGCTGGGGCGGACAGGAGATCCGCACGCTGACCGAAGCTGCGGGTTTCATCCAACGCGGCCACCGCGTCGTCGTGTACGCGGCGCCCGGTGCGCGAATCGTCGATGAAGCGCCGCGCTTCGGCGTGCCGGTCGTCACGCTTCCGGTCGGCCGAAAGCGGCTCCGCGGGGCACGTGCGATCGCGCACGCGTTCATCGAGCATCCCGTCGACATCGTCAACACCCATAGCTCGACCGACGCCTGGCTCGTCGCGCTCGCCTGCGAATGGCTTCGTCGGACACGACGGCCGGCGCCTGCGCTCGTTCGCACGCGCCACGTCTCGATCGCCGTGCCGAACGACCCGGGAACGCGCTGGCTCTATCGCACGGCGACCGCGCGTGTCGTCACCACCGGCGAAGGGTTGCGATTGCAGTTGATCCGCGACAACGGCCTCGATCCCGCGCGCGTCGTCTCGGTGCCGACGGGCATCGACGCAGCGCGCTTGCGTACGAAATCGCGCGACGAGGCGCGACGCGAGCTGGCGTTCGCGGACGACATGCCGTTGATCGGCATCGTCGCGACGCTTCGGAGCTGGAAGGGCCACCGGTTTCTGATCGACGCCATGTCGAAGCTTCGAAATCGCGACGCGCGGCTTTTCATCGTCGGCGACGGCCCGCAGCGCGCCGCGCTCGAAGCGCAGGTCGACAGGCTGAGGTTACGCGAGCGCGTGATCTTCGCGGGCCAGCAGGACGACATCGGGCGCTGGCTCGCGGCGCTCGATGTGTTCGTGCTACCCTCCTACGCGAACGAAGGCGTGCCGCAGGCTCTGTTGCAGGCGATGTTCGCGGGCATCCCCTGTGTCACGACAGACATAGGGGCGATTCCCGAAATCGCGCGCGAGGGCGATACCGCGCGCATCGTCCGGCGGGAGGATTCGCACGCGCTTGCGGAAGCGATCGACGACCTGCTGGATGATCGCGACGGGAGCGCAGCGATGGCAGAACGCGCACGCGCGTTCGTCACGCCGCGCTACGATCTAGCAACGATGCTCGATCGCATGGAAGACGTCTTCCGCGGCGCGCTCGCCGAGCGCCGATGACGCGCATGCTCGCGACACCTTCGCCTGCACGTTCATCGCGCAGTCGTTTCGCCCGGCGTGCGGAGGTCGTCGCGCGCGCGCTGCTTTTGCGCGAGCCTCGGCGCGGCGCGCCGGTCGCCCCGCGGCGGATCCTCGTCGCCCACCACCTGCTGCTCGGCGACACGCTGATGCTGACGCCGCTTCTCAAGAAATTGCGTGAGTGCCATCCGCATGCCGATATCGCGATGACGGTTGCGACGAAAATCGCACCGATCTATGCGACGAAACCTTACGGCGTGCGCGCGCTGCCTTTCGATCCTCGCGCGGCACAAGCGTCGCTCTTCGCCGAAGCGCCATTCGATCTCGCGGTCGTACCGGGCGACAACCGGTATGCGTGGCTCGCCGCGGCGATGCGCGCGCGCTTCATCGTCGCGTTCGCCGGAGATCGTCCTGCGCCGAAAAGCTGGCCGGTCGACGCGCTCGTGCCGTATCCCGACCGCCCGGCCACGTGGGGCGACCTCGTTGCGCAACTCGTCGACGGACCGAGCCCGGCCCCTTTTCGCAACGACGAATGGCACGCGCCGCCGTTCGAGTCATTCGACGCGCCACGTGGCGCGTACGTAGTGCTGCACGTCGGCGCAAGCTCGCCGCTCAAGCAATGGCCGCCGGCGCGGTGGCGCGAAGTGGCCGACCGGCTTGCGCGGCGCGGCGTGACGCCGGTGTGGTCGGCGGCAGCCACCGAAAGCGGCCTCGTCGACGCCGCCGATCCGTCGCATCGCTACCCATCGTTCGCGGGTCGGCTCGATCTCGCACAACTCTGGCATCTGGTGCAAAACGCGACGCTTCTCGTCGCGCCGGATACCGGTATCGCACACCTTGGTCGCATCGTTGGCGTTCCGACCGTCGCGCTCTTCGGGCCCGGTTCGGCGATCCTCTGCGGCGCCGGCGATTTTTGGCGTGACGCACCGTACCGCGCAGTGACCATCGACCCGTTCCCGTGCCGCGATCAGCGTGTGCTCTTCAAGCGCGAAGTCGCATGGGTGCGCCGGTGCGGACGAAGCGTCGGCGAGTGCCCGAAGCATCTGTGCATGCCGGCGATCCAGGTCGACGCAGTTCTGTCGGCGATCGACGCACTGATCGAAGAAGCCGAATGACGTCGACGTTCCCGTCTCTCGATGCGACGAGCATCGTTGCGTACCACGATGCGCACATCGTGGCCGACACGGATGCGATGCGGGTGGAAGAACCGTGGGCGTCGATCGCGACCAATCATCGTTGCAATCGACAATTGTGGGACGAGGAGGACCTCGCGCGGCGCACCGATGTGCCCGATTCGGCCATCGCGGCGAACAAGCGCGCGATCGACGGTTACAACCAGTGCCGAAACGATGCGATCGAGCGGATCGACGAGGCGCTGCTCGCGCACCTCGCCGGTGTGACGCCCGCGCCGGACGCGTGGCACAACTCGGAGACGGCGGGCTCGATCATCGATCGCCTGTCGATTCTGGCGCTCAAGATCCATCATATGCGCGAACAGACGTTGCGCAACGACGCGAACGCGATGCACATTGCCCAATGCGTGGAAAAACTTGCGCGACTCATTGTCCAACGCGACGATCTCGCGCGCTGCTTCGATACGCTGCTTGCGCAGGCAGCGCAGGGGCGCGCCTTCTGGCGGGTCTATCGCCAGTTCAAGATGTACAACGACCCGGCGTATCGAACGGCAGAAAAGGGACGAGGGATGAGAGACGAGGGGTGAGAGTGGCTTCGGCGAAACCTCTCGCCTGGCCCCTCTCACCGCTCATCCCTCACCCCGCTTTTGGCCTTTTCGCCTTCGAGCAAAGGCTCGATCGCCGCGAACACCACCTCGTCCGCCAACTCCCCGACGCATCGCTGCGCCTCGACATACCGACCGCGCGGACCGAGTGGCGCCCAGCGCGACGCGGGCGCCGAGTCCGTAGGATCGGCGAAGAGGCCCATGACGCCTCCATCGCTTGCCGCGGCGAAGTGCATCAGCCCCGAGTCCGGCATCACCGACGTCCTCGCCTCGAAGATGAGGCCGAGCGCCTCGTGGATCGGCCCGCGAAACGGATGCACGTATGGCAGCGCTTCGCGCACGACCTCTCCAGCGAGCGAATCGTCGCCGGGATACGCGGGATTTCCCGCATCGCCCGGCGTCCACATGAAGACGGTCGCCAATCCATGCGCATCGCGAAACCATCGCGCCCAGCGAACGACCTGCGCAGGCGTCGGCTGCTTCTTCGCGCGCCGCGCGCCGACGCCGATCACCGCGTATCCGCGCTGACGCAGTCCGCGCGAGGAAAGCCACGTCCGCGCGAATGCGCGCGAGTCGTCCGGCAACTCGAAGCTTGGCGCGTCGATCGTCGGCTGCCGCTGCGCAAGCCCGAGGGGCCCGAGCAGCGCGAGCATGCGCGTTGTTTCGTGGCCTTCAGTCGGCGGCGGAAGCGGATCGGTCAGGCTTGGACCATAGCGCGAAGGCGTCTGCGCGTAGGCGACGACCCGCGATGCGCCGCTCGCGATCGCGCGACGAATGCCCCGGTGCGACTCCTCGCCGTTCATCACGATCGCCCAGTCGAACCGTTGCCGGCGCAACTGCCACAGCACCGGCAGTTGCGAAACCGCGGCGACGATGCGCAAGCGCCCGCCGTCCCGCGCCCGCGAATAGCGCCACGTCCTCGAAAGTGCAGGATGCGCGCGCACCACCCACGCGTTGTAGTCGTTGGCGAGCAGATGAAGCTCGGCGTTCGGCAGGCGCGCGGCCAAGTGCGCGAGCACGGGCGTCGTCAGCAGCAGGTCGCCCAGCTTGTCGCGCTTGACGATGAGCACGCGCACCGCGCGCGCGGGCAACGGTTGCGCGTCCGAAGCGGGCGGTGCAACCGGATGTGAAGCGATGCGAAAGGCCGAATCGGCGGTCGTTCGAGCGGTCAAGGTTAGAATCGCGCCTCCGCGTGCGGCGCACTTCCGCGTTGAGCGAGAAACGCGCCGTGGCGCGCCGCGCCGAAGCTGGCCCGATGACCGATCATATCAACCGCTGGCTCCTCGGCTTCGCGGCCGCCTACCTGTTCCTGTTGCCCACCAACGCCGCGACGTTCGCTGTTTCGGTCGCGTTTGCCGGTGCTGCCGTCTTCGCGCTCGCCGCAGTGACGCTCGCATGGCGCGGCGACGCGTCGCGGATGCCGCTTGCCGGCGCTTCGATCCTCGTGCCGCTCGCGCTGTGGGCATTGTGGTCGGCGGCCTCGCTCGCGTGGTCTATCGATCGCGCATATTCATGGGCGCAGTTCTCGCGCGAGATCCTCGATGGACTTCTGGCGATGTTCATCTTTTATGTGGCGGCGCGCGACGCGCGAAGCCTTCGCGTCCTGATCGGCGCGTCGCTCGCGAGCTTCGCGTTTTTCGCCGCTCTTGCCCTCGCGATGCAGGCGATCGACGAAACGTGGGACGCCGGGCGCTTTCATCATGGCGTCGGCGCGTGGGCGACGTTCGTCGTGCTGATCGGGCCGTTCCTCTTCGCGTTGATCGTGCCTCCTCCGGCGGGTTTCGGCGGCGGCGCCCGCCGATATGTGATCGGCGCCGTGCTGCTCGCGCTAATGGTCGCGACCGCGAGGATGACCGACAACCGCATCGTGTGGATCGCACTCGCCGTCGTCTTCGGGACGGCATCGCTTGCCGCGGCGCTGCGCTGGCCGCAGACGTTCGTCCGCACGCCGCTGCGCTGGCTCGCGCCGCTTTGCGTGCTGTTGTTCGTGCTCGGGCTCGCCTTCGCCGACGCGCTCGAGGAGCGCGCCGACCTCGTCGACCGCGGAAACGTCGCGATGTCGATCGAGCGCGATCCGCGAATCGTGCTATGGGAGCGCGTCGCGTCGCGCATCGAGGCGCGGCCGCTCCTCGGCTATGGCTTCGGCAGGCGCATCCTCGCCTCGCAACTGACGGCCGAGACTCGCAATCCGCTGCTCGCGCATGCGCACAACGTCTTCGCGAGCCAATGGCTGCAGACCGGCATCGTCGGCATGCTCACATTCGCGGCGTTCCTCGCGGCGCTCGCCGCGCGCTACGTCAGATTCGCACGCTCGCGCGACGACACGCTGGGCTTCGTCGGCGTGATCGGCATCGCGCTTCTCGCGGGGTTCGTCGCGAAGAACCTGACCGACGACTTCCTGTTTCGCAGCAACGCGAAGGAGCTCTGGGCGCTCTCCGCGATGTTGCTCGGCTACGGAACGCGACGCGAACGCGAGCTCGCGGGTGCGCTCGCGACGCTTGCCGCGTCGGCACATCGACGCGAGGCGAACGGGATCAACGCCGGCGCTGAACGCGAAGCGGAACCGTCACCGTCTCGTCAGCGCCATCCGTCGGAATCGGCTTGAGCGACGCGCCGGCGGGCGGCGAATACTCGGGAATCCACGCGCGCATGCGTGCGCGCACCTCGCCATCGTCGGCGACGCGGTCGCGTTCGCACCACGCGACCATCTGCCCCACCGCGTCGCGATTCGCGGCGCGCGCCTGCGCGATATGGAGCTTCGGGTGCGTCGTAGGTTTCGTCGCCTCTTCGGAAGCCAGCGGCTCCTCGTAGAGCTTCTCGCCAGGGCGAAGGCCGGTGAACACGATCGGCACGCGATCGGGATCGGCGCCGTAGAGGCGGATCATGTCGCGCGCGAGGTCGACAATGCGCACCGGATCGCCCATGTCGAGCGCCAGGATCTCGCCGCCCTTGCCCTGCAATCCCGCCTGCAGCAGAAGCTGCGTCGCTTCCGACGACGACATGAAGAAGCGAGTGATGTCCGGGTGCGTGACGGTGACCGGCCCGCCGCGCGCGATCTGTTCGGCGAAGCGCGGGATGACGCTCCCGGCGCTGCCGAACACGTTGCCGAAGCGCACGATAACGAACTGCGTCCCGCCGTCCTGCAGGCTCTGGCAAACCTGCTCGGCGACGCGCTTCGTCGCACCCATCACCGACGTCGGGTTCACGGCTTTGTCGGTCGACACGAGCACGAACTTCTCGACCTTCGCGGCCACGGCAGCGCGTGCGATCACCCAGGTTCCGTAGGCGTTGTTGCGCACCGCCTGCCAGCAATTCGTCTCCTCCATCAGCGGCACGTGCTTGTACGCCGCGGCGTGAAAGATCGCGTCGGGCTTCTCGCGGGCAAGCGTCTCCTCGACGATCGACGCGTGCTTGACGTCGCCGACGATCGACGCGACGCCGAGCTGCGGAAACGCGTCGACGAGCGCCGTTCGGATTTCGTAGAGCGCGGCTTCCGAAATGTCGAAAAGCACGAGACGTGCGGGGCGAAAGCGCGCGATTTGCCGGCATAGCTCCGCGCCGATCGATCCGCCGGCGCCCGTCACCATCACGACCCGATTGCCGAGCCACTCGGCGATGCCCGCGTTGTCGAGCACGACGGGATCGCGGCCGAGCAGATCGTCGAGCTCGACATTGCGCAGCATCGTGAGCGGCGTGCGCCCGGAGATCAGATCCTCGTAGGCCGGCACCGTCAACGCCTCGACGCCGGCCGACGCGCAAAGCTCGGCGACGCGCCTTCGCACCGCGTGGTTGGCGGACGGCAGCGCGATGATCACCTTGCGCACACCGTACTTGCGCGTCCACACCGCGAGATCGGCAATCGGTCCGAGCACGTTGACATTGCGCAGCAGTCGCCCGTGCTTCGTCACGTCGTCGTCGAGCAGGCCGACGACGCGCCATTGACGGCTTCGCGCCATCTCCTCGGTGAGCCGCGCGCCCGCCTCGCCGGCGCCCACCACGAGCACCGGCTCGCCGAGCGCCGCGAGCGGACTGTAGAGTCGATGCTCCTTCCACAGCCGATACGCGAAGCGCGAGCCCGACATCAGGAAGATCAAGACGATCGGATAGAAGAAGAGCACGCTGCGCGGTACGAGCGCCTGCAGCTTGAGCATCACGAGCACCAGCGGAATCAGGATCGCGCCGAGTCCGGCCGAAAGCACGATGCGTTGCAGATCGGCGAGGCTCGCGAAGCGCCATAGACCGCGATAAAGACCGAGCGAGAGGAAGATGCCCGCCTGCAGCGGCAGGATCCACGCGAGCGTCGCCCACATGTCCGAGAGAAACGGCTCGCGAAGCTCGAGATTGAAGCGAAGCCAGTAGATGCCGACCCAGGCTACGCCCGCCATGCACACGTCGTGGACGAAGGCCAGCGCGGCGCGCCAGTTGGGCCTCGGGCTCATTGACTTTCTCGCCGGGTTGCGCGCTTCGGGGCTGATTTGCGCTCGGGACGGCCCTTCACGCTTATGGGGGCGACGGTTTGGGTCTTCTTGCGCCAATGATAATCAATCGCGGCGAACAGCATGAGAACGACGCCGCACCAGAAAGCGAGCGCCCACCAACCCGTCCTCGGCGCCCAGGCCCGGCACCACACCGCCGTGCTGGCGGTGCCGAGCATCAACGGCGCATAGACGGCGAGCGTGCCACCGTGGCCTGCGCCGAGTTGCGCGAGCCGCTGGTAGTGATGGCTGCGATGGCCCTCCCAGAAACGTTCGCGCTGCAGAATTCTCCGCAAAAGCGTCAGCGTCGCATCGGTGATGAACGGCAGGAACACGAGCAGCGGAAACCAGGGCCGCCAGATGCCTTCGACCACGCCCGCGGCGCCGAATGCGGCTGCGAGAAAGCCGAGCGGCACCGCGCCCACGTCACCCAGGAACATCGTCGCGCGCGGCCGATTCACGACGAGGAAGGGCAGCATCGCTGCGACCAGCGCGAAGAACGCCGGGGCCGAGCGCGCACCGGCGCCATCGCCGCCGAGCGCGGCGAGCCCGTACGCTGCGAAGCCGATCGCGCCCATCGTTCCCGCAAGCCCGTCGGTGCCGTCCATGAAGTTGTAGAGATTCGACGACCATGCGATCGCGAGCGCGACGCCTGCGATCGTGCATGCGGCGACGAACGTCGTCATGTCCTTCGGCGTCCCGAAGCGGACGATCACGAAGGCCGCCCATAACGCCGCGAGCGCATGCACGCCAAGCCGCGTGACGATGGCTACCTCCTTCGCGTCGTCGAGGGCGGAGACAACGAGAAGCGCGGCGAACGGTGGCAACCAGCCGACCGCGCCAAGCGGAAAATCGGGAGGAAATGCGAGCGAGGCCGGGAGGAAGCCCAGCCACACCGCAAAGCCGCCTGCGCGGGGAATCGCGAACGTGTGCAGCGATCGTGCCTTCGGCACGTCGCGCGGCAGCGCGGCGCGCGCGCGGCTCAGCAGCAGGACGCCGGCCGCGGCGAGCAGCAGCGCCAACGCGGGCGCCACGACAGTCGCGCGCGTCATGGTCGCCGAACGCCCGCCGGAGACCCGCTGCCACCGCCCTTAAGCTCTCTAGGCCGAAGTCGCATACACCACCTTCGTTTTCGCCCCCGACACGCGCTTGTGAGATAGGAATCTCCCGCGGGCGCGGCCATTGCCGCCACTTAATCTTGAAAAAACGGGCGCATGCGGGCGCAATGCAGCGAAAACCCGGTCACCGATCGGATTTCCCCTTGCCGATCATCATTTTAGCGCCACTTGCTCGACCGATCCCGCGCCTTGGCGGCTTCGGCGACCGTTGTTGCTTCGACACAACAGCGCGGCAGACGCGTGGAAGCGCCCGCACGCCGCAATTGCCAAGGCTTTCCCCCCTTTGGCACAATGAATCGCAACTTCTCGAAAAGAGTTGAGAAGGTTTCGATGGCAGGCGCAGAGGGCTGTTTCCTTGCCAATTTTTTCCGATACAGGAGAGACTCAATGAAAAAGAAGCTCGTTGCCGTCGCCGTCGCGGGCGTTCTCGGCGCTCCGCTGGCTGCGCATGCGCAGACCGCGAACGTCACGCTATACGGCCGGTTGAACGTCGACCTCGAGTTCGTCAACGGCACGACGTGCGCGGGCGCGCCAGTTCCATCAGGCAACAACCCGTGCCCTGGTGGCACCGTGAATCCTACGGTCAGCCGATTGAGCTCGAACTCTTCGCGCCTCGGTGTTCGCGGCACGGAGGCGTTGGGCGGTGGGCTTTCGGCGATCTTCCAGATCGAATCCTCGATCAACGGCGACACCGGCGGCACCACGCTGGCGGGACGCGAAACGTTCGTGGGATTCCAGGGGCCGTGGGGCACGTTCAAGGTCGGCAACTTCCTGATGCCGCTCGACGACATGCACCCGATCTTCGGTGACGTGCCGACCTATACGACGTCGATCCTGTCGACGGCCGACCTGTGGGCACAAGGCACGCTGTCCAAGGCGGCCGGCGGCTTCGATACACGCCCGGGCAACTCGCTCCGTTATGACTCACCCGATTTCAGCGGCCTGACGTTCAGCTTCCAGATGGGGCTGCAGGACAGCTCCGGCACGACCGGCACCAACACCGGCGATCACTCGTCCGAGCTGCGCCACGCGTACACGTGGGGCGCGAACGCCATCTACAACAACGGTCCGATCCAGATCGGTGTCGCAACCGAGGTCAACCAGAAGCTGCGCGGTCCTGACCTGAACGACTACGACCTCACGCTCACCGGTGGCTACAACTTCGGCGTCGTTCGTCCCGCGCTGGTGTACGAACGCCTGAAGTACGACACCCCGACCGGCGACCTGAAGCGCGATCTGTGGGGCGTCAGCGCGACGGTGCCGATGGGCCCCGGAACGTGGTACGCGTTCTACGGTTGGGCCGGCAACGGCAAGGGCAGCGCCGAAGACGGCACGCGGGTCGGCGGCCTCGCGAAGGGTCCGGACACCCGCTCGGATCAGTGGGAAGTGAGCTACACGTATCCGTTCAGCAAGCGCACGCAGGTCTATGCAGGTTACGTGAAGCTCGACAACCGCGCCAACGCGTCGTACACGTTCAACATCAACGCGTATCCGATCGCGATCGGAGGCAAGCCCGGCGGCTTCGTGCTCGGCATGATTCACTTGTTCTAGAAAAGCTACGCACCAAAAGCGACGGGCGCCTTCGGGCGCCCGTTTGCTTTTGGGCGTAAGTGGCTGGGGACTGGGACCAGGGAGCGCCTGCAAGATGCAATTGTCCAAGTCTTGCGGTGCAGCCCCGAAGCTTGGGCGCATGCTCCTTCAGCAACCTGCTCCCGAGCCCCCAGTCCCCGGTCCCGCGCCATGCTTACTTCGCTCATCTCCACCTTCGATCGCGCGCTCCGAACGCTTTCCGGAACGGTGACGCCCGCGCGACCGACGCCCGGCGACGCGCTTCCCGACGCCACGCTCGATCCCGCATCGCATCGAGACGCCGCGGGTCTCATGCGCGTCAACCATACCGGCGAAGTCTGCGCGCAAGCGCTTTATTCGGCGCAGGCGCTCGTCACGCGCGATCCTGAGGTTCGCGCACGATACGAACAGGCGGCGCGCGAGGAGGAGGACCATCTTGCATGGACGCGGGCGCGCCTCGGCGAGTTGGATGCGCGCCCGTCGCTTCTGAATCCGCTGTGGTACGCAGGCTCGTTCGCGATCGGTCTTGCAGCGGGCGTCGCCGGGGATCGCGCGAACCTGGGCTTCGTCATCGAAACCGAGCGCCAGGTGGAAGAGCACCTGACCACGCACATGGAGCGGCTGCCGCCCGATGATGCGAAGAGCCGCGCGATCGTCGAGCGAATGCGCGACGACGAAGCGCGTCACGGCGCGATGGCGCTCGACGCTGGCGGAATGCCGCTGCCCTACCCCGTTCGCCGCGCGATGCGCGCCGCGGCCGACGTCATGCGCGCGGTTGCGTATCGCATCTGACCGTCGTCAGCGCGGGCCTCTTTTCGTCTTGAAGTTGCGCAGAGCCGCGATTCTCGCCTTGCGAAGCGCGAACGCGATCGCTTCGCCTTTCCCTTCGCGCGGCGCATCTCGCGCGCGATCGATGGCATCGCGTGCGATCGCGGCCGCGTCCACGTCGCGAACGACGCGGAGTGCTTCGTCGAGAACCCCTGAGTAGTGCCGCGCATCGGCGTTCGTCTCGCCGGCCGCAGCTACATGCGCGGCGGCCGCGGACGAGAGCGTCGCCATTCGCTCGGGACGCCGCAACGCGTCGGCTGCCAGCAAGAGGTCGAGCAGCGCCGACGGCGTCAGCGCGTCGACCTTGACGATCGCGTGATGGCCGCGCACGGCAACCCTCGCCGCATCGCGGCATTCGACCGTGGCGCGTAGCCGCGCAGACACCGCATCGCTTCGGGCGACGCCGGCTCGCGCATCGAATGCCTGCGCACCGGCAACGCGGTCGAGCTCCTGCAGCAGCACCGCGTAGCGGGCCGACAGCGACATCGCGCGATCGGCCGCGAAGTCGAGCGCACGCTCGGTGAACGCGCCCGCGTTGTCGCCACGGATGCCGGTGTCGATCGCGTAGAGCGCATCGATCTCCGGCAAAAGCGCACCGAGCGCACCGCTCGCGCGAAGCGCGTCGAGCATTCGCGACGGATGCGCTTCGCACAGGCCGCGCGACAGCTCCTGCCAGATGCGCTCCGGCGCGAGCGTCGCGAGCTCGCCCGACGCGACGATGTCGCGCATCAGCGCAAGCGTCTCGTCGGCAATGCGAAACGCGAAGCGGGCGGCGAAGCGCGCGACGCGCAAAACGCGCAGCGGATCGTCGACGAACGCGTCCGATACATGCCGCAACACGCCCGCGCGCAAGTCGGCTTCGCCGCCGAACGGATCGACGAGGCGGCCTTCGGCATCGCGCGCCATCGCGTTGATCGTGAGGTCGCGCCTTCGCAGATCCTCCTCGAGCGTCACGTCGGGCGTCGCGAAGAACTGGAAGCCGCGATAACCGCGCCCGTGCTTGCGCTCGGTGCGTGCGAGCGCATATTCCTCGTTCGTTTCGGGATGCAGGAAGACGGGAAAGTCCTGCCCGACCGGGACAAAGCCGGATGCGACCATGATCTCGGGCGTCGCGCCGACGACGAGAAAATCGCGGTCGCTCGCCTTGCGCCCGATCAGCTCGTCGCGAACCGAGCCGCCGACCCTGTAGATAGCGACCGACTGCGGCAGCGGCCGCGTCATCGACCGCTTTGCGCGCGGAACGTATCGAAGCGGCTTTTGAGCGCGATCGGCGACAGGTATTCGGGCGCGATCGCTTCGAGCGACGCCGGCGCAATGTCGAATTCGCTGGGAAACGGCCCCTCGCAGACGCTGTCGTGCTGCATCGACGCGAGATTGTCGCGCGTCAGTAGCGGCCCGGGCAAAAGCTCCATCACGCGCGCCTGCATGCCCGCGAGCGCGGGGCCAAGCGGCACGATCGGACGCGGGTGGCCCGACGTCTCCCCGACGTAGCGAACGATCTGCTCCAGCGTATAAGACGCCGGACCGCACAGCGAGTAGCGCATGCCGATCGTGTCGTCGTCGACGATCGCCTGCGCGAAGCACGCGGCGACGTCGCCGACGAACACCGGCTGGAAGCGCGCTTTCGCGCATGCGAGCGGGATCACGGGGAAGAGCTTCGCGAGGCGCGCGAAGAGCGTGAGGAACGTGTCGCCGCGGCCGAAGATCACCGATGGCCGGAAGATCGTCCATCGAAAGCCGGAGTCGGCGACGACGCGCTCGCCGGCGGCTTTCGACCGCAGGTAGGCGCTCGCGGCCTCGGCGCTGGCGCCGAGCGCGCTCATGTGCACGATGCGAGAGATGCCGCCGCGGCGGCACGCCTCGACGAGCAACCGCGGAAACTCGACGTGGACGCGATCGAACGTGTCTCGGCCGCGCTGATGCAGAATGCCGACGAGATTGATCGCGACGCTCGTCTGCCGCGTCCAGCGCAAAAGCGCGGTCGGGTCGAAGGGATCGACCTCGACGACGCGCACCGTAGGCAACAGCAGGAGATCGCGAGCGCGCGCACGGCTTCGCGTCAGAACGACCACGCCATGGCCGTTGCCCGCGAGCTTGGCGACGACGTGCCGGCCGACGAAGCCGTTGCCGCCGGCCACGAGGACGCGTGCGCGCTCGTTCTCGCGCAGCTTCAGCGCGTCTTCTGCGTCAGATGGGAAAATCGGTGCCAGAGATGTATTCCCCGATTTCAAAAAGGGGCCAGGCACGATTTTCGGACGCGATAAATCGAGCCTGGCCCCTTTTTCTCACTCACTGCGCCGTCGCCGCAATGTTATCGAAGTCGCGCGGGGTCACGACGCCAAGGCGCTTGGTGAGCGGCACGTACGGTCGATCGAGCGCGCGCGTATAGAGCATCGCATTGGCAAGCACGCGCTTCACGTAGTTGCGCGTCTCGTCGAACGGGATCGTCTCCACCCAGATCGCGCCTTCCATCGGCGACGCGGCGGGTCGCCACGCCTGCGCACGCGAAGGGCCGGCGTTGTAGGCCGCGGCGGCAAGCGCCGGCAGTTTGTCCAGACGATCCAGCCAATGCCTGAAGTAGAACGCACCGAATTGCGTGTTGAGGTCGACTTCGGCGATCCGAGACGGCGAGTAGTCGGCCACCGCAAGCTGCTTCGCCACCCATCGCGCGGTGCCCGGCATCAACTGCATCAGCCCGACCGCGCCCGCGGCCGAGACGATGTCCGCGACGAAGCGCGATTCCTGTCGCGCGATGCCATAGAGCAACTCCTCGTCGAGGCCCTGATCGCGCGACGCGGCCGCGAACTCCGCGCGATACGGCGTCAGGTAACGCATCGGAAAGTCGACGCGCGACGACGTGCGCTCGGCGGTGTAGATCGCGCGATCATACAGGCCGGCGCGACGGGCGAACTCGGCCGCGAGGAGCAGCGAATCGTCGTCGAGTCCGCGCACCGCGTACGCCCATTCGCGCAACGCCGGCAGGCGCAAATCGAAACCCGCGAGCAGGACCGCGCGCTTGACGTCGTCCCGCGCGCCGAAAGCTGCGAGCGCCGCTTCGTCGATCGGCATGGACGAACGGTCGAGCTTTGCAAGAAGCTCGGGACCCTGTCCGAGCGCCTCCGCCGCCAGCATTCCGTAGTAGTCGACGTGCTGCGCGACTTGCGCAAAAACCGCATTGGCCTTGTCGCTTTCGCCTCGCGCAGCGAGCGCACGCGCACGCCAGTACGACCAGACAGGCTCCTGCTGCTCGCTTGCCGGCAGCGCGTCGATGGCGGCCTCGACATCTCGCCATGCGCGAACGCGAAGCGCCGCGCGCACGCACCAGTCGCGCTCTCCGGGCGTGAGCTCGATGTCTTCCACTTCGTTGAACCATGCGCTCGCCGAAGGATCGAGCTGTCGCGCCGCGTACCAGGCGATGCGCAGGTTGCCGTAATCGCGATCGGCTTTCGGCAGCCGACCGCGAACGCGCGCCCACGCGCGATGCGCGTCGGCGGCGTCCTTGCGCGCCGCGCGGTCGAGTGCGTAGAGGGCAAGCTCGCGTGCCGCGGGCGACTTCCAGTCGAACCGCCCCTTCTCGAGCGCCTTCTGGGGGTTGCGATCGATCGCCGCGAACTCGCGCTCGGTGATGCGCTCCCTGCCCGGCAGGACGTCCCCGATCGAGCGGGCAAGCCGTACGTTGCCGCGCGCGATCGCGAGTCGGAGTCGGACCTTGCGGTCCGCGAGCGTGATGTCGCCGCGCGCGATCAGCGCCGCGAAAAGCGGCTCGCACGCATCGGGCGTCGACGCGCCGGTGAACCATAGCGGCCTCGCACTCGGCAATGCTTGCGCACCGTCGCGCTGATAACGGTATTGAAGCGCGTCGCAGGCGAGCTCCGTATCGTCGCCATCGAGCGCGACGAAACTGGTGGCAAAACGCTCGAACTCGCCGCGCTTCGCGAGCGCCTTCAGCCATTCGACCCGGAGCCGATCGGCGAGCGGACCGTCAGGGTAGCGTTCGAGAAAGCCTTCGACGGCATCGGCCGGCGCTTCGTCGATGCGCGACTTGATTTGCCAATAGCGGACGTACCGCTCGAGGGGATGACCGGCGAGCGCGGGCGCGAGCGCATCGAGCATGCGGAAGTCGGCGCGCTCGTAGGCGCCCTTCGCGGCGATGAAGTCGGCGTCGGTCTGAGCACCTGCGTGCGCGGCCACAAGCAGGCCGAGCGTCGCGAAAAGGAAACGCGCGAGTCCCACTCGAGCTCTGTTGCATGTCGTCGTCATGCGACGGATTGTCTCTTGGGCACTACTTTCGGTTCAATGAAAACCGCGTCGATCGCGATGAGCGGCGCGAAGATGTGCATGGACGGCGCAACAGTCGCGAGTGCGTCGCGCCGAATGCGAAGAGGAGCGCGCTAGAATCGGCTCCCGATCAAGAGGCAGCGATTGGAGCGCGCATGGCACAGCGCAAGGCGGCGCCGCAAGTCGGGCTCGTCATGGGCAGCGACAGCGACTGGGACGTGATGAAGCACGCCGCGCGCGAGCTCGACGCGCTCGGGATTGCGTACGAATCGCGCGTGCTTTCCGCGCACCGGATGCCGGACGACATGTTCGAGTACGCCGAAGATGCCGGCCCGCGTGGATTGCGCGCCATCATCGCGGGCGCCGGCGGCGCGGCGCATTTGCCGGGGATGCTTGCCGCGAAGACGATCGTGCCCGTCCTCGGCGTTCCCGTTCCGTCGCGCTATCTGCGCGGCGAGGATTCGCTGCTGTCGATCGTGCAGATGCCAACGGGCATCCCGGTCGCGACGTTCGCAATCGGCGAAGCGGGCGCGGCGAACGCGGCGCTCTTTGCCGCGGCGATGCTCGCGCTCGGCGACCCGACGCTTGCGCGAAAGCTCGCGCAATTCCGCTCGAACCAGACGTCGACCGCGCGCGCGAAACGCGTGCCGCCAGCTTGATGGCCGGTGCGCAGCTCCACGCGCCATCCGCGAACGCGACGATCGCACCGGGCGCATGGCTCGGGCTTCTCGGCGGAGGACAGCTCGGCCGCATGTTCTGCATGGCGGCCCAAAGCATGGGGTACAAAGTCGCGGTGCTCGACCCCGCGGGAGAAGGTCCCGCGGCAAGCGTCGCCGATCGGCACATCGTCGCCGATTATCTCGACCACGATGGCCTCGCGACGTTGCGCTCGCTCTGCCGGGGTGCGACGACCGAATTCGAGAACGTGCCGGCATCCGCGCTCGATTTCCTGGCGCGGGAGCTCCGCGTCACGCCGGGCGCGACGAGCGTCGCGATCGCGCAGGACCGCATCAGCGAGAAGACGTTCATGGCCGGCCACCGATTCGCCGTGGCGCCATTCGCGGTGCTTCGCCGACGCAGCGACATCGCGCAGGTCGACGATGCGCTGCTTCCCGGCATCGTCAAGACCGCGCGCTTCGGTTACGACGCCAAGGGCCAGATACGCGTTCGCACGCGCGACGAGGTCGCCGATGCTTTCGCGGCGATGAACGAGAGTCCGTGCGTGCTCGAGCGCGTGATCGATCTTCGCTGCGAGCTTTCCGTCATCGTCGCGCGTGACGACTCGGGAAACCGCACGACGTGGCCGGTCGCCGAGAACAAGCATCGCGATGGGATCCTCGACGTGTCGATCGTGCCCGCGCGCATCGGAACCGAGACCGCGACGCGTGCGCGAGCCATCGCCACGTCGGTCGCCGAAGCGCTCGATTATCGCGGCGTGCTTTGCGTCGAGCTTTTCGTCGCGCGCGACGGCGCGCTGCTTGTAAACGAGATCGCGCCGCGCCCGCACAACAGCGGGCATTACACGATCGACGCCTGCGTGACGTCGCAGTTCGAGCAGCAGGCGCGCGTCCTTGCCGGAATGCCGATGGGCGACACGCATCAGCACACGCCGGCGGTGATGGTGAACGTGCTCGGCGACGTCTGGTTCGCAGCGGAGGGCGCGAATGCGCGCGAGCCGGACTGGTCCCGCGTGCTCGGACAACCGCGTGCAAAGCTGCACCTGTACGGCAAGCGCGAGCCCCGCCAATTACGCAAGATGGGCCATGTCACGTGCCTCGGCACGTCGATCGACGACGCGCTGGCGACCGCGAGCACGATCAAGCGAGAGCTGGGCATACCCGATGGTTGATGCCCCTCACCCGGCTCGCGCTCGCTCGGCTCCCTATCCCCACCGGGGTGAGGGGCCGCTCGCCGGCATTCACATCCTCGACCTGACCCGGCTCCTCCCCGGGCCGATGTGCACGCTCTATCTCGCCGACCTCGGCGCGGACGTCATCAAGATCGAAGATATCGGTGCCGGCGACTACGGACGAACCCTTGGAAGGTCGCGGCACACGAGCGCGGGCGGCATGTCGGCCTGGTATCGCGCGATCAACCGCAACAAGCGCTCGCTCGCCGTGGACCTCAGGAACGCGAAAGGCCGTGAAGCCTTTCTCGCGCTGGCGCGAAACGCCGATGTCATCGTCGAAGGCTTCCGTCCCGGCGTCGTGAAGGCGCTCGGCGTCGACTACGCCGCTATACGCGCGATCAACCCGCGCATCGTCTACTGCGCGTTGTCAGGGTATGGGCAAACCGGGCCACGCGCATCGCAAGCCGGGCACGACGTCAACTACCTCGGCTATTGTGGTGTGCTCGCGCATACCGGCGCACGCGGCGGTCCCCCGGTGCTTTCCAACCTGCAGATTGCCGATCTCCTAGGTGGCGCGGCAAGCGCAGCGGTCGCGATTCTCGGCGCGCTCCTTGGCGCTCAGAGAAGCGGCATTGGCCACTACATCGACGTCGCGATGACCGATGCGGTACTCGCGCACGAGGTCTTCGCGCTCGGCGCATTCGAGGAGGAGGGACATGTCGCCGAACGCGGCGAGGACCTGCTGACGGGCGGCTACGCCTGTTATGGCGTCTACGAAACGAGCGACGGCGGCTTCGTTGCAGTGGGCGCGCTGGAAGCCAAATTCTGGCGAGCGCTATGCGAGGCGCTCGATCGACCGGAGCTCGTGTCGCAGCAATTCGCGCGCGGCGAGGAAGGCGAATGCGTTCGGAGCGAGCTCGCGTCGATCTTCATGACGAAGACGCGCGACGAATGGGCTGATCGCTTCACCGACATCGACTGCTGCGTGAGCCCGGTGCTCACTTTCGACGAGGCGATTCGCGATCCGCAATTCGCCGCACGAGGGATGATCGTCCGACGCCCCGACGGTTCGCAGCAATACGCACCGCCGTTTTCGATGACGCCGCCCGCGTTCGCGATTACGCGCGATGCGCCGCGCCAAGGCGAGCACACCGACGAAGTCCTGCGCGAGGCGGGATTCGACCCGCGCAACATCGACGCACTCGTGCGCGAGCGCGCGATCGCACGCGCTTCGTAGCTGACGCGTTTCGCCGATCGTCCTCGGCCCGTGCATCGCCAGCCGCGCGGGCACGATGGCGGTCTATGCCAGCGCCGCGACGAAGCGAAGCGTGCGGCGAAGGAGCCCACCTTCGAATTTGCGCGTAATCTTCGGCCATGAGCGAAGCACAAGCCCTGTTCACGGTCCTGCGGGAGGCCGCCGACCCCGCGGTTGCGGCTGCCATCGACCAGCACGTAAAGGAGGCACCGGACCGCGATCTTAGCCGCATCAATGTCCTGGATTTCGCGGCACGCCGCCACCTCGACGAGGAGCGTGTGATTGGCGCTTTTCTCCATGCGGCGAGACTCGGATTGTTCGAGTTGTCGTGGAACGTCCTCTGCCCCGGCTGCGGTGGGGTGCTGGACTCGAACGCGACGCTCAAGAGCGTGAACCGCAAGGAATACGCGTGTGCGCTGTGCGCAGCGGGTTACGAGCCCACGCTCGACGAGATGGTCGAGGTCGTTTTCACCGTAAACCCGCGCGTGCGTCGGATCGCGGCGCATGACCCCGACACGCTGCCTTTCTCGGAGTACATGCGGCAGATGTTTTGGAGTTCAGGCATCGACCTGCCCGACGATAAAGCCTACGAGCGGCTGCTCGAGCAAATCGTACTCGACGTGGTCGAGCTACCGCCGGGCGAAAAGGCCATCCTGTCGCTGCAGCTCCCGGAGCAGTTCTGCATCGTATTCGATCCGGTCACGCACTCAGCGCAATTTCTCGATGTCATCGGCGATGCCACGCGCGAGCGCCAGAACCTGACGGTGGTATTCAACAAGGTGCGGCCGCCGACCGGGACCGTGGCGATGCGGCCCGGTCCGCTACGTCTCGCTTTCGATAACCGCACCGACCTGCGCGTGCTGCCGGCCGTTTGGATCGCAGGACCGGAAATGCATGATCTTCTCGGCAAGCGCAAACCGTTCCTGACGGCGAAGCGCCTGCTCACCAACCAGACGTTTCGCGACATCTACCGCACCGATACGCTCGACGTCGACCAGCGACTCAAGATCACGAGCCTTACGTTTCTGTTCACCGATCTCAAGGGGTCCACCGAGCTCTACGAACGCGTGGGCGACCTGGTTGCCTACGACATGGTGCGGGAGCACTTTCGTGTACTGCACGAAGTGATCGCGTCCCACGCAGGAGCGGTAGTGAAGACGATCGGGGATGCCGTGATGGCGACATTCGCCACACCCGACCATGCGGTCGCGGCGGCGCTCAAAATGCGTGATGCGATGCGCAATCTCAACACCCAGGCAAGACACCAGGACCTCGTGCTGAAGATTGGCGTACACGAAGGGCCATGCCTTGCGGTCATGGTAAACGATCGCCTCGACTACTTCGGGCAGACCGTCAATATCGCCGCACGGGTGCAGGGTCTGGCCGTGTCGCGTTCGATCTTTGCCACCAAGGCAGTGGTCGATGACAAGCAGGCGGCCGAACTGCTTGGTGCCGCGGGACTCACGCCGCTGCCGCAGCAGGCATCGCTGCGCGGCGTTGTCGACCAATACACCGTCTACGAAATTCCCTGAACAAGCCGACCGGCTATCGAGACTTTACGGGGCGAACCCCGCGGCGCGCATCGCCGTCGCCGGCAATGCGGCAACGCGCTCGTACTCAGGATCATCGTACCGGCCACCGGCATGTAGGTAGTCGAGCGCCATCTCGGTTGCATCGAGTCCCCAGAACAGGTCGCTGCCGATCGCGAGCGTCGGCACGCCGAACACGCCCCGCGCGATCGCCTTGTCCGTTTCGTCGCGAAGCGCGCGCTTGATTTCGGGCGCGCCGATTCGCGCGGTCGCATCCGGCACGCCGAGGCCATCGGCGAGCTCCACCCATTCGATCGGCAGATCGGGCACGCGACCCTCTCGCCAGACGAAGCGAAAGATCCGCGTGATCGCATCGAACCTGCTGTCGCATGCAATCGCGAGTCGAAGAAGCGGCAGCGGATTGAACGGGTGCGCGTGCGGAAAACGCAGCGGAATGCCGAGCGCCTTTGCCTGCCAGACGACGAAGCGATAGGTGAACACGCGCTTCGCGGGAATCTCCGCGGGTCCCTTCTGGCCGATCGCGTCGAGAATCGCCGCGAAGAGCACCGGGTGCGGACGCACGATCTTCCCGTGCTGCTGCAGCCGCTCGCATTGCAGATACGAGAACGGCGAGACGAAATCGAAGTACCAGTCGACGATCACGCGCACTCCGATGCCTTGCGTCGGACGGCAATCGCGCGCCACACGACGCGACGCGCCTCGTCGTCGAGCGCGCCCCAGGCGGCGATCTCGTCGAGCGTGCGGAAGCATCCGACGCAAAGACCGGTCGCATCGTCGATCCGGCAAACGCTGATGCACGGCGATGCGACGCGCGTCGCCGCGGCTGCATCGCACGGCGTGTCAGTCATCGAGCGGCTCTTTCGCGTCCAGCGCGCGCGCCACGCGTGAAGCCGGTTCGCGCGAAAGCGCTCTGCAGATATAGTGACCGGCACGGCGAAGCGCTTTCATGTCGACGCCGGTCTCGATGCCGAGCCCTTCGAGCAGGTAGAGCACGTCCTCGCTCGCGACGTTGCCGGTCGCGCCCTTCGCGTAGGGGCAGCCGCCCAGTCCGGACACCGAGCAGTCGAACGTCGCGACGCCGAGCTCGAGCGCCGCGTAGACGTTCGCGAGTGCCTGCCCGTACGTGTCGTGGAAGTGACCGGCGAGCGTGTCGACAGGCATTTTCGTTGCGACATGGCGAAACAGCGCCTGGGTCTTGCCGGCGGTCCCCGTGCCGATCGTATCGCCGAGGGATATTTCGTACGCGCCCATCGCGCGAAGCGATGCGGCGATACGCGCCACCTGCGCAGGATCGACGTCGCCCTCGTACGGACAGCCGAGAACAACCGAGATGTAGCCGCGCACGCGAATGCCCGCTGCGTTCGCCGCCTCGAAGACCGGCGCCGCGCGCGCGAGGCTCTCGTCGATCGAGCAGTTGATGTTGCGCTTCGAGAACGTTTCGGTGGCCGCGACGAACACCGCGACCTCGTCGGCGCCGGCGGCGCGCGCCGCCTCGAAGCCCTTCATGTTCGGGGTGAGGACCGGATAGCGGACACCGGGTCTGCGGCGGATGCGCGCCATGACTTCCGACGCGTCGGCCATCTGGGGCACCCATTTCGGCGACACGAACGATGTCGCCTCGATCGCCGGCATCCCGGCGCCGGTCAGCATGTCGATCAGCGCGACCTTGGTATCGGTCGCGACGTTTCCCTTCTCGTTCTGCAAGCCGTCGCGCGGACCGACTTCGACCAGGCGCACGCGACGCGGCAGATCGGCGCCAATCATTTCCGCTCCTCCACGTCGACGTCCACCAGATCGGCGCCCTCGCTCACGCGATCGCCCACCTCGAAATGGACGACCGCGACGCGACCTGGGGCCGGCGCGACGATCGAATGTTCCATTTTCATCGCCTCGAGCACGACGAGCGGCGCGCCCTTCCGGACCTCGTCGCCAGGCTTCACCATCACAGCGACGATGGTGCCGGACATCGGCGCCGTCAAGTGGCCGCCGCGTTCGGGCACCGCATCCACGTGTGCGAGCCGATCGACGCGGGTCAGACGCGCGCGCACGCCGGAAGCGAAGACGTGGCGCACATCGCCGTCGCGAACCACCGTCGCGACAAACGTCGTCGGACCGTCGGCCGGCGCATCGAGGCGTTCGATCGCGAGTCGCTCGCCTCGCGCCTTCACGCGAGCATGTGCACGAAACGTGTCGCCGCGTACGTCGAGCGATCCGTCGGCGAGCGGCTTCAGAGACACTTCGCGTTCGCGCGTGCCATCGTCGAACAGGAACGCGATCGTGTTCGTCTCGGTGCCGTTCCACCATGCGTCCGTCAGGTTCCACGGCGAATGACGATCGCTCGATATTGACGCCCGCGTCGCTATCGCCTGCTCGATCGCGCGGTACTCGGCAGCCGCCGCGGCGAGCAACGCTTCGGGTGACGCCTCCGTTATCGCCGACAGCAATGCCTCGCGATTGGAATCGATGAATCCGGTATCGATGCGCGCGTCGTGAAAGACGTCGCTCGCAACGACGCGCTCGGCAAACGCGACGTTCGTCGCGACGCCGGTCACCTCGCATTTCGACAGTGCACGAAGCAGTTCCCCGCGCGCCGCCTCGCGATCCTCGCCCCAGACGATCAGCTTCGCGAGCATCGGATCGTAATGGGCGCTCACTTCGTCGCCGGCGCGAAACCCGCTGTCGACACGCACGCGCGCGCTCGTTTCCGGCATGCGCCAGTGCCTGATGCGTCCGGTCGAAGGCAGAAACTCGCGCGACGGATCCTCGGCATAGATGCGCGCCTCGATCGCATGTCCGCGAAGCGAGAGGTTCGACTGCGACGCGGGCAGCGGCTCGCCGGCGGCCACGCGCAACTGCCATTCGACCAGGTCGCAACCGGTGACCATTTCCGTCACCGGATGCTCGACCTGCAGCCGTGTATTCATCTCCATGAAGTAGAACGTGCCGCGCTCGACGATGAACTCGGCCGTGCCCGCATTGACGTAACGGATCGCCCTGGCCGCCGCGATCGCCGCTTCGCCCATCGCCTGTCGTCGCGCCGCGTCCATCGCGGGCGCGGGCGCTTCCTCGATCACTTTCTGGTGGCGCCGCTGAACCGAGCAATCGCGCTCGAACAGGTGCACGACGTTGCCATGCGCGTCGGCGAAAATCTGAATCTCGATGTGGCGTGGAGCGGTCAGGTAGCGCTCCAGCAGTACGCGCGCATCGCCGAACGCGGATTTCGCTTCGCGACGTGCGGATGCGAGCGCTGCGCGAACCTCGTCCGCGCTCGTGGCAACCTTCATCCCCTTGCCGCCGCCGCCCGCCGTCGGCTTGATCAGCACAGGAAAGCCGATTCGCGCCGCTTCTTTCGCAAGTCGTGCGTCGTCCTGATCGTCTCCGTGATAACCCGGCACGACGGGAACGCCGGCGGCTTCCATGATCGCCTTCGCCGCCGATTTCGAGCCCATCGCGGCGATCGCGTCGGCCGACGGACCGACGAACACGATGCCCGCCTGCTCGCATGCCCGCGCGAACTCGGCGTTCTCCGACAGGAACCCGTAACCGGGGTGGATCGCCTGCGCACCCGCGCGCTTCGCCGTCTCGACGATTGCCGTGGCGTTCAGGTAGCTGTCGTGTGCGGGCGCCGGTCCGATCCGCCAGGCCTCGTCACACATCTCGACATGCATTGCGTGGGCATCGGCATCGCTGTAAACCGCGACCGTGCGAATGCCGAGCCTTCGCGCCGTGCGCGCGATCCGGCACGCGATCTCGCCACGATTGGCGATCAGGACCTTGCCGAACATCGATGCCTGCTGGCGCGCGTCACCGACGTACGGCGCGCGAGGTCGCGGCGAATGTACCGGCAACGCGCCCCGCGATGCGCCGGCCGGCGCGCCATAGCTTCGGCAGCAGCCAGATCGCGAGAAGGATGAACAGGACGACGACGAGCGCCGCCACGAGCGGATACGCGATCGCGAGGACGAGCAAGCCGCCGATCGCGACGTCCTCGCTCAACGACGCGGCCCAGTTCGAGAACGGCTCGGGCGACGTGTTGATGAGCGCACGGCTTCCGGCTTTCGTCATGTGGCTGCCCGCCGCCAGCGTGCCGCCGAGAATCGCCGCAGCGATCATCATCGCCGACGACGAATCGCCGAACACCGCCGCGGCGAGCGCCGCGCCGGCCGGAATGCGGATCAGCGTGTGCACGGCGTCCCACAACGTGTCGACGCCCGGCACCTTGTCGGCGAAGAACTCGACGGCACACATGAAGCCCGATGCGGCGAGCACGAGCGGATGCGCGAGCACCTGCAATCCCGCGGGCAACTCGACGACGCCGAAATGCCCGGCGAGCCCGATGACGAACAGCACCAGATAGAGTCGGATGCCGCTCGCGAAGCCGAGCGTCGCCGCGATCGCGGCCAATTGCCATGTGTCGAGATGGTTCCATGCGTCCATGATCGTCGCTCTTCGAATTGAGCCGATGCTACCCGTGGTCGGGTTTTCCGTCCCCTGTTCCCTGTTCCCCGTTCCCTGAAACCCATTTCGGCTTGCGCTTCCCGAGAAACGCCGCAACGCCTTCGCGTCCCTCGGCTGACGCGCGCACGGCCGCGATGTGCTCCGCAGTTCCCGCGATCACGTCTTCGTCGATCGGCCGATGCGCCACGCCGCGGATCAGCGCCTTGCATTCGAGCTGCGCAGCCGGGCTCGCCACCTTCAGCGTATCGATCAGAGCGGCGATGCGCGCATCGATGGCGTCGGCCTCGACCACCTCGTGCAGGAGACCGGTCCGAAGCGCTTCCGCGGCGCCAAAACGCTCGGCCGTCAGGAAATAGCGCCGTGCGTTGCGTACGCCGATCGCCTCGATCACGTAAGGTCCGATCGTCGCCGGGATGAGACCGAGCCTGGCCTCCGACAGCGCGAACGTCGCGTCCGGCACGCCGAGCGCAATGTCGCAAGCGGCAATCAATCCGACACCTCCACCGTACGCGGCGCCGGTGACGCGCGCGATCGTCGGCTTCGACAGCGCATAGAGCGCGCGCAGCATCGCGGCAAGCGCGTTGGCATCGTCGAGATTTTCCTCGCGGCCGAACTGCGCCATCCGCCTCATCCAGTTGAGGTCCGCACCCGCGCAAAAGCTCCTGCCCGCGCCGGCGAGGACGACGACGCGCACATCCGGATTGTCGTCGAGCGAGACGAACGCCGCGGTGAGGTTCGCGATCAGCATCTCGTCGAACGCGTTGTGAAACTGCGGGCGGTTGAGCGTGACCGTCGCAACGGCGTCGCGGACCGACACGTCGCAGGGAGTATCCATCGTCCTTCTTTCAAAGCCGCTTCGCGGCTTCCTCGAGCATGACTTCGGTGGCGCCGCCGCCAATCGACAGGACCCGCGCATCGCGCCAGAGTCGCTCGATCGCCGTTTCGCGAATATAGCCGACACCGCCGAAGCATTGCTGGCACGCGTAGGCGACATCGTTCGCGAGCTCGGCCCCGAGCGCCTTCAACTGTGAAATCTCGCGCACGCAATCGTGACGCTGCGCGTCGAGCCACGCGCAGTGGTAAGCGAACGCACGAAGCGCTCGCCGGCGAGCATCGAGCAGCGCGAGCTTCTGCCGGATCGATTCGCGCTGCCACAGCGGCGCACCGAACGCCTCGCGCGATTTCACGTGATCGAGCGCGAGGGAAAGCGAAGACGACGCGTTGCCGAGCGCCATCGCGGCGAGCGCGAGCCGTTCACGCTGGAAGTTCTGCATCAACGCGCGAAAGCCTTCGTTCTCGACGCCGAGCAAATTCTCCGCGGGGATGCGACATCCGTCGAACACCAGCTCCGCAGTGTCAGACGAGCGCCAGCCGGCCTTGTCGAGCACCTGTCCTACCATCAATCCGCGCGTTCCCCTTTCGACGATGAACATCGAGATGCCGCGCGAACCGGTTTCGAGCGCCGCCGTTCGCGCAGCCACGAAATAGACGTCCGCGTTCACGCCGTTCGTGATGAACATCTTGCTGCCGTCGAGCACGAACGCATCGCCCTCGCGCCGCGCGGTCGTGCGAATGCGCGCGACGTCGGAGCCGGCGTTCGCTTCGGTGACGGCGATCGCGCTGAGGAGATCGCCGCGGACGATACCGGGAAGGAGGCGCGCCTTCTGCGCCTCGGTGCCCGCGCGCCCGAGATGCGGAGAGGCCATGTCGGTGTGCACGAGCACCGTCACCACGAATCCGCCGTACGTCGACTGCGAAAGCGCTTCCGCGAATACGAAATTGGTTACCGGATCGAGCTCGGCACCGTCATACGCCTGCGAAACGCGAAGTCCAAGAAGACCGAGCTCGCCGAGTCGCCGCAACACGGCCCGTGGAACGCTGCCATCGCGCTCCCACGCATCGGCGTGCGGCTCGATCTCGCGCGCGACGAAGCGCAGCACCTGCTCGCGCAACAGCAATCGCTCGGGCGTGTCGTGGATCGTTGGATCCAGCACCGATTGCGCCTGGACGCGCGCGTCCATCACATGCGAAAGACGCCGAACGTCGTCTTCTCTATCGGCGCGTTCTGCGACGCGGAGATCGCCATCGCGAGCACGCGTCGCGTGTCGGCGGGATCGATGATGCCGTCGTCCCATAGCCGCGCGCTCGCGAAGTACGGATGACCTTCGCGCTCGTAACGCTCGAGGATCGGCGCCTTGAACGCCTCTTCCTCTTCGGCGCTCCACTTGCCGCCCGATGCTTCGATGCCATCGCGCTTGACCGTCGCGAGGACCGTCGCCGCCTGCTCGCCGCCCATCACCGAAATGCGGGCGTTCGGCCACATCCATAGAAAGCGCGGGTTGAACGCGCGCCCGCACATGCCGTAATTCCCTGCACCGTAGCTGCCCCCGATGATCACCGTGAATTTCGGCACGTTCGCGCACGAAACGGCCGTCACCATCTTCGCGCCGTCCTTCGCGATGCCGCCCGATTCGTACTTCCTCCCGACCATGAAGCCGGTGATGTTCTGCAGGAAAACGAGCGGAATGCGACGCTGCGCGCAAAGCTCGATGAAGTGCGTTCCCTTGAGCGCCGATTCCGAATAGAGGACGCCGTTGTTCGCGACGATGCCGACCGGATAGCCCCAGAGATGCGCGAAGCCGGTGACGAGCGTCGTCCCGTAGCGCGCCTTGAACTCGTCGAGCCCCGAATCGTCGACGATCCGCGCGATGACCTCGCGCACGTCGTACGGCTTGCGGATGTCGGCGTTGATGATGCCGTAGATCTCCTCGGCCGGATACCGTGGCGCGATCGGCTCGCGCATCTCGAGCGTCGCGTGCTTGACGAGGTTCAGGTTCGCGACGATGCGACGCGCGATGGCGAGCGCATGATGATCGTCCTGCGCGAAATGGTCGGCGACGCCCGAAACGCGCGTATGGATGTCGGCGCCGCCCAATTCCTCGGCGCTCACGATCTCCCCCGTCGCGGCTTTCACGAGCGGCGGTCCCGCGAGAAAAATCGTCGCCTGGTTCTTCACGATGATCGACTCGTCGCACATCGCGGGCACGTAGGCACCGCCCGCGGTGCACGAGCCCATCACGGCGGCGATCTGCGCAATGCCCTCGGCGGACATCGTTGCCTGGTTGTAGAAGATGCGGCCGAAGTGCTCCTTGTCCGGGAAGACGTCGGTATGGTTCGGCAGGTTCGCACCGCCCGAGTCGACGAGATAGATGCACGTCAGCCGGTTCTGCCGCGCGATTTCCTGTGCGCGCAAATGCTTCTTGACCGTCATAGGAAAGTACGTGCCGCCCTTGACGGTGGCATCGTTGCAGACGATCACGCACTCGCGGCCCTCGATGCGCCCGATGCCCGTGATGATGCCGGCTGCGGCGATCGTGTCGTCGTACATGCCGTAGGCGGCCAATTGCGACAGCTCGAGAAACGGGCTGCCGGGATCGAGGAGCGTTCGCACGCGCTCGCGCGGCAAAAGCTTTCCGCGCGAAACATGCCGCTCGCGCGCCGCCTCGCCTCCTCCCGACTCGATCGATGCGATCTTCTCGCGCAGATCGGCGACGAGCGCGCGCATCGCATCGCGGTTGCGCACAAATGTCGCGTCGCGCGGCGAAAGGCTCGATTCGATCGTCGGCATGTCGTCCGTTCCCGTCACGCCGACGCCGACAGGGGATGCCCGGGCATCAGCGCATAGGGATGTTTCCATCGCGGCTCGGCGCGGATGCGCGAAAGCCAGTCACGAACGTTCGGATAATCGTTCCAGTCGACGCCGATCTCGTCGTCGAAGAAGAGATAGCCGCAAAGCGACAGGTCGGCGATCGTGAGTCGATCGTCGACGACGTAGCGGCGATGCGCGAGATGCGCATTCAGCACGCCCCATGCCGCCTCGGACCGCTTGCGGAATTCGGTGAGCACCGCTGCGTTCGCATCCTTCACGAAGGTGCGCAAAAAGCGATAGGTCGCCGTGTAGCTCGTGAGCTTGTGGTTGTCGAAGAACAGCCAGCGCAGCACTTCGCGGCGTTCGTCGTCGCCGGCCGGTCCATAGCGACCAAGTTGCCCGGCAAGGTAATCGAGAATCACGCCGGATTGCGTCATGCGCACGCCGCGATGCTCGAGCACCGGCACCTCGCCCATGACGTTGACCTCGCGATACGCGGGCGTGCGCGTCTCGCCGCCGAAATAATCGACGAAACGTGGCGACCAGTTGGCGCCCGCGAGCTCGAGCATCAGCGCAGGCTTGTACGCATTGCCGGATTGGGCGAAGCAGTAAAGTAGGTACTCCATCAGGAGTCAGAAGACGGCATCCGAAGTAGATTGCGTCCCGTCGCCGTCACGTACACGACGCCGTCGTCGTCGACCGCACGGCCTTCGACGCTGACGATGTCGCCGCGAAGCGAAGGCTTGGGGTCGATTGCACTGATCGTCCATTCGAGCGTAAGCGCCGTGTCCGCGCGCACCGCCTTGACGAAGCGGAACTCGAAGCCGAGCCCGAGCGCCTGCCGTCGCTTCGACAGGAACGTCGCGTCGAGACCCATCATCAGCGCGACGACGTGCGGCCCGCTTGCGATCAGCGTTCCGAACGGGCTTGCGGCCGCCGCACGAGCGTCGTGATGCAGCGGGTTCTCGTCGCCGCATAGAGTCGCGAAGTGGCGAATCGCGTCGGCGTCGAACGTGACGCGACGCGAGGCACGCGCGCCGATAGCGATCGACACGTCTTCGCTCACCGCAGCAACTCCCGGCCTATCACGAGGCGCTGAATATCGCTCGTGCCTTCGTAGATCTGGCAGACGCGCACGTCGCGATAGATACGCTCGACCGGATAATCGGTCACGTAGCCGTAACCGCCGTGGATTTGCAGCGCGGCCGAGCATACGCGCTCGGCCATTTCGGATGCGAACAGCTTCGCCATCGACGCTTCCTGGAGGCACGCCTCGCCCGCGTCGCGCAGCGTCGCGGCATGCCATGTCATCTGGCGTGCGACTGCGACCTGCGTCGCCATGTCCGCCAGCCGGAAGCTCACCGCCTGGTGCTCGACGATCGGCTTGTCGAACGCCCGCCGCTCGCGCGCATAGGCGAGCGCTGCTTCGAACGCCGCACGCGCCATGCCGACGGCTTGCGCGGCAATGCCGATGCGACCGCCTTCGAGGTTCGAAAGCGCGATCCTGTAGCCGTCGCCTTCGCGGCCGAGCAGGTTCGTCGCCGGCACCTCGCAGTTCTCGAAGGCGATCTGCGCAGTGTCCGACGCCCGCTGGCCCAACTTCTCCTCGATGCGCGAAACGCGATAACCGGGCGTTTTCGTCTCGACGATGAACGCCGAGATGCCTTTCTTGCCGGCGTTGCGGTCGGTCACCGCGAATACGATTGCGACATCGGCGTTCGCGCCCGATGTGATGAACTGCTTGACGCCGTTCACGACATAACGGTCGCCGCGAAGCGTCGCGCGCGTCGTGATCGCGCTCGCGTCGGAGCCGGTGTGCGGCTCGCTCAACGCAAAGCAGCCGATCGTTTCACCGCGCGCGAGCGACGGCAGGTATTTCTCCTTCTGCGCGTCGCTGCCGAAACTGACGATCGGTCCGCAGACGACGCTGTTCTGCACGCTGACGATCGTCGACGTCGCGCCGTCACCCGCCGCAATCTCCTCGAGCGCAACGGCGAGCGACAGGTAATCCATCCCGGCGCCGCCCCATTGCTCGGGAACGATCATGCCTAGCGCGCCGAGGTCTCCAAGCCCCTGCAGCGCCTCGCGTGGAAACGTGTGCTCGCGATCCCATCGTGCCGCGTGCGGCGCGAGCTCCGCTTGCGCGAACGCCCGCATCGTGTCCTGCACCAGCTGCTGTTCGGAATTGAGCTGCATCCTCAGAAATGAGGATGCGGAATCGGCGTCGTCCCGATGGCGTGCGGAGGCCGATTGATGATCCACACGCCAGAGATGACGAGCGCGGCGCCGACGAGCATCGCGGGCGTCAATCGCTCTCCGAGCAGCAGCACGCCGAGCGTGATCGCGGCGACCGGGACCAGGTTGACGAAGATCGCCGCGCGCGCGGGACCGAGCGTCTTCACGCCTTCGAGGAACCAGACGAACGCGAGCGCCGTGCCGAGCACGCCCATGTAGACGAGCGCGAGCCAGACACGCGGCGTCGTATGTGGAATCAACGAATCGCCGCGCACGACAACGACTGCGGCGAGCATCAGCGTGCCGGTCACGGCCGCGTACGACGTGGCGGCAAGTGCGCTCAGCCCCGTGATCTTCTTCGCGATCAGCGTGTACGCCGCCCAGCCGATCACGCAGCCGAATATCGCGACCTCGCCCTGGCCGATTCCGCCGGCAATGAGCGAAAGCGGATTGCCCCCGCCGAGCTCGATCGCAACACCCGTCAGCGCGAGCAGCGCGCCGACGACCTTTGCGAGCGTGACCGGCTCGCGCAGGAACAGCGCGGCGCCGATCATCGTGGCCGCGGGATTGAGCGCCATGATCAGTGAGCCACGCGACGCGGGCACGCTTTCCAGACCGAGCATGAAGAGATAGTTGTACCCCGCGACGCCGCAAAAGCCGAGCAGGAGCACCATCACCCATTGCCGCCGATCGAGCGCCGGAAGTCCGCCTTCGGTCGCGAACGCCATCGCGAGAAGCGCGATCGACGCCGTCACATAGCGGATGAGCGCCGCGGTCGTCGGCGCCATTTCCGGCGCCGCGATGCGGCCGGCGATGAACGTGCCGCCCCAGATCACGGCGACCAGCACGAGCTTGACGATGATCGCCGTCATCGACGCGTCAGGCGCGCGATTCCACCGCAAGACGCGCGGCGAGCGCGCCGAAGACGCCGGCCAGCGCACGTTTCGACCAGCGACTCCATCCCGGCCGGCGCGCGAACCACGCTCTTGCGCTCGATGCCGCGGCAACGCACAGCGAATCGCCGGCGATGACGATAACGAGTTGCGTCACGGCGAGCACGAGGCTTTGCAACAGCAACTGGCCTCGGGAGGGATCGATGAATTGCGGAAACAGCGCGAGCTGGAACATCGCGAGCTTGGGGTTGAGGACGGACGTCACCAACCCCTGCCGGTACATGCGCCGTGGCGATTCGTGCCCCGCGACCACCGCCGCATCGCGATCGCTCGCCGAACGCCACGTCACGATCGCAAGCCACGCGAGATAAACCGCGCCCGCAATGCGCACGATGTCGTAAGCGAGCGGAACCGTCGCGAGCAATGCCGTGAGCCCGAGCGCCGCGAGGAACGCATGCACCGCGAAGCCGGTCGATGTCCCCGCGAGCGAGACGAAGCCGGCGCTTCTTCCCTGCGCGAGGGTGCGCGAGACGAGGAAGAGCATATTCGGGCCCGGCGTCGCGGCGAGCGCGACGCACGCGACGCAAAACAGCAGCCACGTCCCGAGGGGGATCATCACATGCGCTCGATCGCGAGCGCCGTCGCCTCGCCGCCGCCGATGCAAAGCGCGGCGACGCCGCGCTTGCCGTCGTGCTTGCGCAGCGCGCCGAGCAAGGTGACGACGATGCGCGCACCCGATGCGCCGATCGGATGGCCGAGCGCGCACGCGCCCCCGTGCACGTTGACGCGATCACGCGCGATGCCGTGCTCCTTCATCGCCGCCATCGTGACGACAGCGAACGCCTCGTTGATTTCGAAGAGATCGACGTCGCGCGTCGTCCAGCCGGTTTTCGCGTAGAGCTTCGCGATTGCGCCGACCGGCGCCGTGGTGAACAGGCCCGGCTCCTGCGCGTGCGTCGCGTGCGCCACGATGCGCGCGAGCGGAACGAGGCCGCGCGCCTGAGCGGTCGACCGGCGCATCATCACCACCGCCGCCGCGCCGTCCGAGATCGAGCTCGAGTTTGCCGCCGTCACGGTGCCGTCCTTGCGAAACGCGGGCTTGAGCGTGGGAATCTTCTCGGGCGAGGCCTTCGCCGGCTGCTCGTCGTTCTTGATCACGACGTCGCCCTTCCGGCTGCTCACCGTGACCGGCGCGATCTCCCAATCGAACGTGCCGTCGCGATTCGCCGCGAGCGCGCGCGCAAGCGACGACAGCGCGAACTCGTCCTGCGCTTCGCGCGTGAAGCGAAAGCTCTGCGCGCAATCCTCGGCGAACGTGCCCATCAGCCGGCCCTTGTCGTATGCGTCCTCGAGGCCGTCGAGGAACATGTGGTCCTGCACGACCTGGTGGCCCATCCGATAACCTGCGCGCGCCTTCGGAAGCAGATACGGCGCGTTGCTCATGCTTTCCATGCCGCCCGCGACGATGATGTCGGCGGAATGCGCGACGAGCGCGTCGTGCGCGATGATCATCGCCTCCATCGCCGAGCCGCACATCTTGTTCACCGTCGTGCATGGCGTCGAAAGCGGCAGTCCGGCCTTGATCGACGCCTGGCGCGCCGGCGCCTGTCCCTGCCCCGCCGGCAGCACGCAGCCGAAGATCGTGCGCTCGACGTCGGTAGGCTTGATGCCGACCCGTTCGACCGCCGCCTTGATCGCGACCGAGCCGAGATCGCTCGCAGCAAGCGATGCGAAGTCGCCCTGGAATCCGCCCATCGGCGTGCGTGCGACGCCGACGATGACGATGGGGTCGGTGGTGGTCATGGTCGAACTCCTTCTCGCTCGCGAGGGACCCGGGACCTGGGGCTGGGGACTGGGGCGCGCCGGGCGCTGCCGTCAGTCAATACCGGGAGCATCACCACGACGCTTTCTGGCCCCCAGCCCCTCATCCCCAGCCCCTCATTTCATCTCCTCGAATAACTCGCGTCCGATCAGCATTCGCCGAATTTCCGACGTCCCTGCACCAATCTCATAAAGCTTCGCGTCGCGCCAGAGCCTGCCCGTCGCGAATTCGTTGATGTAGCCGTTGCCGCCGAGGCAGCGGACCGCTTCGCCGGCCATCCAGGTCGCCTTCTCGGACGCGTAGAGGATCGCGCCGGCCGCATCCTTGCGCGTCGTGCGTCCATGATCGCATGCGCGGCCCACCGCATAAACGTACGCGCGGCATGCGTTCATCGTCGTATGCATGTCGGCGAGCTTGCCCTGCATCAACTGGAACTCGCCGATCGGCTGGCCGAACTGCTGACGCTCGTGTACGTAAGGCAGCACGACGTCGAGGCACGCGGCCATGATGCCGAGGGGACCGCCGGCAAGCACCACGCGCTCGTAATCGAGACCGCTCATCAGCACGTTGACGCCGCGCCCCTCCTCGCCAAGCACGTTCGCTTTCGGGACTTCGCAGCCGTCGAAGACCAGCTCGCAGGTGTTCGAGCCGCGCATGCCGAGCTTGTCGAGCTTCTGCGCGGTCGAGAAGCCGCGCATGCCCTTCTCGACGATGAACGCCGTGATGCCGCGCGCACCGGCCTGCGGATCGGTCTTCGCATAGACGACGAGCACATCCGCATCGGGACCATTCGTGATCCACATTTTCGTGCCGGAAAGCACGAAAGCGTCGCCGCGGCGCTCCGCGCGAAGGCGCATCGACACGACGTCGGATCCGGAACCCGCCTCGCTCATCGCAAGCGCGCCGACATGCTCGCCGCTGATCAATTTCGGAAGGTATTTGCGTTTCTGCGCTTCGTTGCCGTTTCGCCGGATCTGGTTGACGCAGAGGTTCGAGTGCGCGCCGTAGGAAAGGCCCACGGAAGCCGACGCGCGCGAGATCTCCTCCATCGCCACGACGTGCGCGAGGTAGCCCAGGCCCGTGCCGCCGTACGCCTCCTCGACCGTGATGCCGAGAAGCCCCATGTCGCCGAGCTTCACCCACAGATCCGCGGGAAAGGCGTTGTCGCGGTCGATCGCGGCTGCGCGCGGCGCGATTTCCGCGGTCGCGAATTCGCGCACCGACGCGCGCAGCATGTCGATCGTTTCGCCGAGGTCGAAATCGAACGTTGAACCGTGGGTCATCTGGGGTTCTCCGTTGTCGTGCGTTACGCCGCGGCGCTGCGCGCGCCGTCATCGGATTTGCCGCGCATCGCCATCAGCTTCTGCTGCATGATGGCGACGAGCGTGCGCTGGCCGCCGCGTTCGGCATGGACGTCGCCGCGCGTGATCGTGAGCGTGCGTCCCGATTTGACGACGAAGCCTTCCGCGACGATGCGTTCTCCCTGCGCGGGCGCGAGCAGGTTGAGCTTGAATTCGACGGTCAGGACCGAGCTGTCGTCAGGGAACAGCGTGTAGCCCGCGTACCCACCGGCAGAATCAACGAGCGTCGCCAGGATGCCGGCATGCACGTACCCGTGCTGCTGCGAGATCTCGACGCGCGGGGTAAGCGCGAGCGCGCAGTAACCGGATCGCAACGCGATCATTTCGGCCCCGATTAGCGCCATTGCGCCCTGACGGGCGAAGCTTTCGCGCACGCGCCCGGAGAATCCATCGACCGCCATCGCGGAATTGTCCATGACGTTTACGTAAACGTCAACCACCGTCCGCTCGCGCCTCGGACTTGAGCCTGCGCCGGCATTCGCGCTCGATGCCGTCGATCTCGGCGAGCACCGCCTCGATGTCCTCGCGCTGCTGCAGAAGCCGCACCCGGCGCTGCGCAAGGAGCGTGAGAAACGCCGCGAGCTGCGCGCGCTCGTTGCGCTTCACCTCGTAGAGATCGAGAAGCTCGCCGATTTCGGAGAGCGCGAGGCCGAGCCGCTTGCCACGCAAAATCAGCTTGAGGCGAACGCGCTCGCGCTCGCCGTAGACGCGCCCGCGCTTGTCGCGCGAAGGCATCAGAAGTCCGCAGTCCTCGTAGAAGCGGATCGCCCGCGTCGTGAGCGCGAACTCGCGCGCCAGCTCGGAAATCGTGTACGTTCCGCGCGTACTCGTCGGCGCGGTGCGGTTCGTGGCGGCCATCGCGATCGCAGGAAGCAAGGCGCACGCCGTTCGCTTGCGACGCCGTGGGGCACGATACCATATCGACATGAACGATTCGCTCGGAAGCGCCGTGCTCGGGATCGCGGAAGCGCCGCCGGCGCCCGGCACGGCGCGCGAGATCGCGCCGGGCATCCTGTGGCTTCGGATGCCGCTCCCGTTCGCGCTCGATCACATCAACCTGTGGCTGATCGAGGAAGCCGATGGCTGCACGCTGATCGATTGCGGCTTCGGCGATGCGACGACGCGTGCGCATTGGCAGCATCATTTCGAAACGACGCTCGCGAAGCGTCCGATCCGACGCATCGTGGCAACGCATTGCCATCCCGACCATCTCGGCAACGCCGCGTGGCTTGCCGAGCGCTTCGGTTGCAGCGTGACGATGACCCACGGCGAATACATGGCCGCGCACGCGCTGATCGGCGAGCAGACCGGCTATGCGCAGGCCGACATGCGCGCGCTCTTTGCGCGCCATGGCATGGCCGGCGAGCACCTCGAGGCACTCGCCGCGCGCGGCAATCATTACCGGCGCGGCGTCCCCGAAGCGCCGCATACGTTCGCCCGGATGATCCACGGCGACGACCTCGTCCTTCGCGGCGCGCGGTTTCGCGTCATCGCCGGCTACGGTCATTCCACCGAGCATGCAGCGCTCGCCAACGCAGACGACCGGGTGCTGATCTCGGGCGACATGCTGCTGCCGAAGATCAGCACGAACGTCGCGGTGTGGCCTGCCGAGCCTGACGCCGACCCCGTCGATCGCTTCCTCGATTCGATCTCGGCATTTCTTGCGCTGCCGCCCGATACGCTCGTGCTGCCGTCGCACGGTCTGCCGTTTCGGGGTATCGTCGCGCGCGTCGCGCAGTTGCGCGCGCATCACGCGGCGCGACTCGACGATCTTCATCGCCACCTCATCGTGTCGAGCACGCCGCAATCGGCGCACGACGTGATCCCCGTGCTGTTCCGGCGCCAGCTCGACGTTCATCAGCGCTTCTTCGCGATTGGCGAAGCGATCGCGCATCTCAATCATCTGTGGCATTCGGGTCGCGCGACACGTCACGTCGCAGCCGACGGCGCGATCCGGTTCACCGCGTAACGACGCGCTCCTTTGGAAAGCCACTGCATCCTCATGTCCAAGCCATCCTCGAACAAGGCATCCGGCGAAGCGGCCGCCGACACGAAGGCAGCGACGAAATCGGCGCCGCCGGAGGGTCAAGCCGCGTCGTTCGATCCGGTCAAGCTCGCGGAATCCCTCGCGTCGGCCGCCGAGAAGAGCGCGAAAGTCATGGGCGACTTCGTCGCTCGCAACGCGGGACGTCAGGCCCCGGCCGCGAGCGACGAGCTCGGGCTCTCCAAGGCGTTCATGGAGCTTGCGGCCAAGATGCTCGCCAATCCCGTACGTATCGCGGAAGGCCAGATGAGCCTGTGGCGCGACTACATGCAACTCTGGCAGGCGTCGATGCTGCGGATGCTCGGCGCGCCGGCGCTTCCCGTCGCCGAGCCGGCGCACGGCGACAAGCGCTTCAAGGACGCGGGTTGGCACGAGCACGTTCTGTTCGACTTCATCAAGCAGTCGTACCTCGTCACCGCGCGCTGGCTCCACGAGCAGGTCGCGAACGTCGAAGGCCTGTCGGAACCGGCGAAGAAGAAGGTGCGCTTCTTCACGCGCCAGTACATCGATGCGCTCGCACCGTCGAACTTCGCGCTGACGAACCCGGAAGTGTTCCGCGAAACGGTCGCGAGCGGCGGCCAGAACCTCGTGCGCGGCTTGAACAACCTGCTCGACGACATCGAGCGCGGCAACGGCCAGCTTCGCATCTCGATGACCGATCCGAAGGCGTTCGAGCTCGGCGTCAACATCGCGACCACGCCCGGCAAGGTCGTCTACCAGAACGAGCTGCTGCAGCTCATCCAGTACGAGCCGACGACTGCGAAGGTGCGAAAGCGGCCGCTCCTGATCATCCCGCCGTGGATCAACAAGTACTACATCCTCGATCTGCGCGAGAAGAACTCGTTCATCCGTTACGCGGTGAACGAGGGCATGACGGTGTTCGTGATCTCGTGGGTCAACCCGGACGCGCGGCTCGCCGGCAAGGATTTCGAGGACTATCTTACCGAAGGACCGCTCGCCGCGCTCGACGCCGTGCGCGACGCGACGGGCGAACCCGACGCGAACGTAATTGGCTACTGCCTCGGCGGCACGCTGCTGGCCGCCACGCTTGCCTATCTCGCCGCGAAGAAGCAGAAGCGCGTCGCGAGCGCGACGTTCATGACGGCGCTCGTCGATTTCACCGCGCCCGGCGAGCTCGAGGTATTCATCGACGAGTCGCAGGTCGCGTCACTCGAAAAGAAGATGCAGGAGCGCGGCTATCTCGAAGGCAGCGAGATGGCGAACACGTTCAACCTGCTGCGCGCGAACGACCTGATCTGGTCGTTCGTCATCAACAACTATCTGCTCGGCCGCGACCCGTTCCCGTTCGATCTTTTGCACTGGAACTGCGACTCGACGCGGATGCCGGCAAAGATGCACAGCTACTACCTCCGCAACATGTACATGGGGAACAAGCTGCGCGAGCCGGGCGCGCTCACGCTCGCCGGCGTCCCGATCGACCTCACGAAGGTGACGACGCCGACGTATTTCGTGTCCGCGATCGAGGACCACATCGCGCCGTGGAAGACGACCTATGCGGGGCCGGGACTGATGCGGGGTGCGCGCCGCTTCGTGTTGTCCGGCTCCGGTCACATCGCCGGGATGATCAATCCGCCGGCAGCGAACAAGTACGGCTACTGGACCAACGATGCGCTCGCCGACAGCGCGGACGAATGGTTCGCGCATGCGAATCAGCACGACGGCTCGTGGTGGAACGATTGGCGCGCGTGGATCGAGCAGTATCTCGGCGGCGAAGTGCCGGCGCGCGTTCCGGGGAAGAGCAAGCTGCCGGTAATCGAGGCAGCGCCCGGTTCGTACGCGCGGATCCGCGCCGACGCGTAAGCGTCGTCTCTGACCTTACTTCGTATCGACTGGCGCCGGCACGGGACGTACGGGCTTCGGAACGACGGCAGCCGGCGGCGCCGGTGAAACGCCGGGCACCGGCGGGGCCGGTGTGCGCGGCAACGGTAGCGACGGCTCCGGGATGCGAATCGGCGGCGGTGCCGGCGCAGGTGGCGGGACGGGAACCGGGCGCACCGGCCGCGGCGTTGCTGGCGCGACGCGCGGCAACGGCTCGATGCGTTCGGTCGCGCGCGGCGCGACCGGGGGAACGGGCGTCGGCACGACACGTTCGCGTGGAGCGGTCGGCGCCGGAATGCCATTGCCGGCACGAATCGTCCCCGGAAGTACGGGTGCGGGCCGAATCGAAGGCGGCGAAGGCAGCGCCGGCGGCGGCGCAGCACCGCGCGGAATCTGAACGCGATTGATCGCGACGGGCCGCGCCGAAGCGAGCGTTGCCGCAGGCACCGCCGTTACGCCGCCGGGCGCGCTGAAGTTGGCGTAGTGCATGTTTCGAGGATCGGGCCGCGTCGCGGCATTCACGCCATACGGCCTGTTGAATCGTGCATAGCAGCGCGACGTGCACCCGCTCCACCATGGAACGAACGGCTCGCCCCACGCCAGCGGCACCCACGAGAAGACCGGGAAACCGGCGGCACCGACGCTCCACGGCCCGCCGCCGTACCACGCGACGAGTGCGGGCGCCCACGCGGGACGCAACACGAACGTGCCGGGACACCATCCCCATCGGCCGGAGATGTACGCCCAGCGACCGTAATGAAACGGCGCATAGCCCCACGGCGCGCTGTCGACCCACGTGTAGCCGAAGCCCGGAAGCCACGTCCAATGGCCGAACCGATACGGCGCCCATTCCGGGTCGACGGTCGGAAACCAGACGGCACCGTATTCCGGATAGGCCTGCCAGACGCCGTAGTTGTCGAGATCGTATTGGCCGACCATCTGGCGCGAGACGTACCCGTAGTCGCGCGGCGCTTCGTAGACGCGATCGCGCTCGGCGCTCCACGTATCGAAGCCGTCGAGGCCACCGCCGTTGCGTATCTCGAACGAGACTTCGCGCGTGCCGGCGAGCGTCGCGATCTGTCCGGGCAGCACGCGCTCGACACCATTCGGCGTCGCGACATCCCCCTCGCCTTCGCGGACGAGAACGCTTGTCCGGGCGCGCTGTGCGTCGACGTTCACCCGATAAAGACCCGGCCGGTTCAGGGAGATTTGCGTCGCCGGCGTGTCGACGCGAATCGAATCGTCGGGTTCGAGGTAGCGAACGCGGACGATGACGCTGCCCCGCGCGACGAAGAGCGCGAGTTGACGATCGTCCAGCCGCGAAACGTGCACATTCGTATCGCCCGCGAGACGAAACTGACCGCCGCCGTAATCGACCTCGGCGCGCGCGTCGCCGTCGGTCCACAGGCTTTCTCCCTGCGCGAGCGGATCGTTCAAAACGGCAGGTGTCCATTCGTCGCCCGATTCGGGCAACGAACGATAGAGCTGGCCCTGGGCATTCGCGATGCGCCCGACGCGCGCCGGCAGCGAATCGGCGTCCTGAGCATGCACCGCGAATGCTGCAACGAACGCGAGCAACCCGACAAGCGCTGCAACAAACCGCGGCGCGTCGAAAGACGACGTCGCTCGTAAGTGGTTGTGCCGGAAGGAAGGCGATATCGGATTCATGCGTGCGGAACGTTCACGAGCGATGTCGCGTTGACCACGGCCGTCGCATCGCGTCGATCGTTGCATGGGTGAATTACAATCTGGCGCTCGCTTCGCCGCTTTGCAACGCCGGAGATGCCCATGATGCGATTGCTGCGTCTGTCACTGGTTGCGGCATCCGCGTGCGCATTCGCGCTTGGCGCGGCGAAGGCCGCCGCGCAATTCTCGAATGTCTACTTCTTCGGCGACAGCCTGACCGACAGCGGCTCGTACAAGCCGCTGCTCCCGCCTGGGACAGGGCTCTTCACGACGAACCCGGGTCCCGTCTGGTCGCAGCTCTTCGCGCGGCGCTACGGCTTCGAGGCGATTCCGGCGGATCAGGGCGGCACCAATTTCGCGCAAGGCGGCGCGCGCGTATCGCAGCTTCCGGGCGTGCCCGATGCACCCCCGACGGGGAGCGCGACGCCCATCTCGGCGCAAGTCGCGGAGCTCGTCGCGAAGGGTCCGCTCAACGCCCACGCGATCTATTCGCTGTGGGGCGGCGCGAACGACGTCTTCTTTCAGCTCGGACAGCTTGGCGCCGGCGTGATCACGCCTGCGGAATTGCAGGCGAACGTCATCACCGCCGCGAATGATCTCGTGCATCAGGTCGGCGTCCTCAACGCGAACGGTGCGCGGTACATCATCGTGTTCAACCTGCCCGACATCGGCAAGACGCCGTTCGGCATGGGGTCCGGGCAGGCCCCTCAGATCAGCGCGATCACGAATCTGTACAACACCGCGCTGATCGGCAGCCTCGACGCGCTCGGCGCACCGACGATCCGCGTGAATATCGAGGGGCTTTTGAACGAGGTCCTCGCGAACCCCTCGGCCTTCGGCTTCGTGAACAACGCAACGCCCGCGTGCGGAACGACGCCGTCGCTGCTCTGCACGCAGGCGAACCTCGTCGCGCCCAACGCGCAGAACACGTTCGTGTTCGCGGACGCCGTCCACCCGACCACGGCCACGCACGCAATCATCGCGCAGGCGGTCGAGTCGATGATCGAAGGCCCGATGAAGATCGGCGTGCTCGCCGAGGCGCCGCTCGCCGTGGAGGAGGCGACGTTTCGCGCGATCGACGATCGAATGATCGCTGCGCTCGGCGCCCCGATTTCGCCCAACAGGTTCAACGCGTGGGCGAGCTACGATTACGGCCACAACGATTTCGACGCGAACTTCGTATCGGGAAACGCCGACGTGAACAGCGTCGCCGCCGGCGGCGACATCAAGCTCTCCGATCACCTGCTGGCAGGCGCCGCGTTCACGTTCTCGGACAACAAGGGCGATTTCGGCGCGAACAGTGGCGGCTACAAGTTGCGCGAGACGACCGGCAACGCCTATGTCGGGTACGGCGACGGAACCTGGTACGTGGGCGGCACGCTCGGTGCGGGGGATCTCGATGTAAGCGACGTGCATCGCAATTTCCCGCTCGGGCAACTTACGCGCACGGAAAGCGGCAGCACGAACGGCTGGCACCTGATGGCGAGCGTGCTTGGCGGCTACTGGTTCCAGTATTCGAGTCTCCTCCACGGTCCCTTCGTGCGCCTCGCTTATCAGGACATTCATGTCAAGGGCTTCGCCGAGCGCGGCGACGACAGCACGGCGCTTGCCTACGGCGAACAGCGGCGCGAGTCGTTCATTTCCACGATCGGATGGCAGGTATCGGGGCAGATCGCGAGCGTGCGGCCGTTTGCCCGCGTCGGCTTCGCATTCGAGAGCAAGGACGGCGACCGCTTCGTGGATGCGTCTTCGGTAACGCTCGGCGGCCGCTACTCGATGCCGACGATCAAGCCCGGCGGCAACTTCGTGCAATACCTCGTGGGCGCGAGCACCGAATTCGGCCGAGTGACAGGTTACGTGACCGGCTCGGCGACATCGGGCCGCAGCCAAGGAAACGGATACGGCGTGACGATCGGCATGCGCGTGCCGATGTAGGGCGTGTTCAAGGGATCCTGATCGGCGTTATCGCGGCTTTCTCGGCGCGTTCGCGAAGAAGCGGTCATAGAACGGACGCGGGAGCGCGCGGAACAACCGTCCGCCGATCGCCATCTGCCACGGCAGCACGTAGAAGCGCCTGCGTCGCGCGATGGCGTTCGCGATCCTTCGGGCGGCGACGTCCGACTGCAGCAGGAACGGCATCGGATACGGGTTTTCGGCAGTCATCGGCGTCGCGACGTAACCCGGACAGACCGTGACGACGCGAATGCCGCTGCCGCGAAGCTCGACGCGCAGGCTTTCGAGATAAGCGATCGCCGCGGCCTTCGACGCGCTGTACGCCCCCGAACCCGGCAGGCCGCGAAACCCGGCGACGCTCGCAATGCCCGCGATCGTGCCGTGCCGCGCGGCGCGCATCGGCGCGATGAACGGATGAAACGTGTTGACGAGACCGAGCACGTTCGTTTCCAGCACCTCGCGAAACGTGCGCTGGTCCTCGATGTGCTCGGTCAGCGTCCCGCGCGAGACCCCCGCATTCGCGATCACGATGTCGGCGCCACCCGCGCGCGCGATGAAGCGTGCCGCGGCGTCGGCGAGTGCGGAAGCATCGCGCACGTCGCCGGCATAAGTCTCGACGTCGGCGGGGGCGAGCGAACGTGCGACGCGTTCGAGCTCGGCGCGTCTTCTTGCGAAGAGCCCGAGCGCGGCGCCGCGGGATGCGTAATGACGCGCGAGCGCCTCGCCGATTCCCGACGAGGCGCCCGTGATGAAAACGCGAAGCGGCGTCAGCTCTTGCGCTCGGCGCGCGCCTTGACGATCAGCTCGTCGATCGCGGCCGGGAGCGCCGCGTGGGTGCCGACGCGATCGGACGACGTGACGAACTTGCCATCGACGATGACAGTCGGGACCGCCTCGATCCGGTATTCCTGCGCTTGCTGCATCGCGCGCTTCACCTTGCCGTCGATCGCGAACGACTTGTACACGTCCTCGACCTTCTTGCGATCGAGACTCTCGCTCGCCGCCCAGTCGAAGAACGACTTGTCCTCCCAAAGCGGCTTGCCCATCTCGTGGATCGCCTTGAAAACGTCGGGCGAAAGCTTTCTCGCGTCGCCGAGCGCGTCGAGCGTGTAGTAGATCTTTGCCAGGGGTATCCAGCGCGGCTGGAACATCACGGGAACGCGCCGGAATGCAACGTCGTCAGGCAGCTTCGCAAGCCACGTGTCGAGATAGGGCTCGAGCGCCGCGCAATGCGGGCAGCCGTACGAGAAAAACTCGATGACCTCGATCTTCTTGCCGGTCTCGACCGGCTGCGGATTGGCGATCCGCACGTAGTTCTTGCCTTCGACGAGATCGGCGCTCGCGGTACCGGCGAATGTCGCGAAAGTCAGCAGCGCGATCGCGCTGCGGGCCAGAAAACGCACTGCGGAAAGGCTCATGGAGGCTCCTGAAAGTTGGAAGGGTGCGTCGGCAGCTTTCTTGGTAGCAACGCGGAGAAAAAGGGGCCAGGCTCGGTTTATCAGAAAAAGGGGCCAGGCTCGATTTTCGGTCGCGTTATCGATAAATCGAGCCGGCCCCTTTTTCTCGCCTGCTCAATAGCGAATGACCGCGACGTCGAAGCCGCGTTTCGCGAGCTCCGATTTCATCCGTCCGAGTTCGTCGGCGTTGTCGTAGGGACCTAGCCTGACACGGTAGCGGATGCTGTTGTCCGGCAGTGCGCCCTGCTGCACGCTCGCCTCCCAGCCGGCCAGCGCAAGCCGTGCGCGCAGGTTTTCGGCATCGGGGGCGGTCGTGAACGAGCCCGCCTGCAGCCAGAAGCGATCGATGGGCCTGGCGGCCGGCTTGGTCGCGGCATCCGTTGGCATCGCTGCCTTTTGCGGCGCCACCGCCGCGATCATCGGCTTGTCGCTCGCGCGGTCCTTGGCCTGTTCGACAACCGCACGGTCGCCGCGATCCGCCTGCGCAGCCGACTGCACTTTGGGCTCCTCGATGCCAGGCAGGATCTTGTAGAAGTCGAAGCGCGGTTTCTCGTCGTTACGCGCCACCTTCGCGTCGTCGCGCGGCGATTCCTGCGCATCGCGCGAAAGCCGCGGCATCGGCAGCGCGGGGTTGTTCTTCATCAGGTAGTACGCGACGCTCGCCGCCATGCCGAGGCCGACGACGATCCCGATGAACACGCCGAGCAGCGTGCCGCCGAAGGCCGAGTGCGGCTGCGGCGTGCGTACCATCGAGGGGCGGCGCGATTGCTTCGATAGAGTCATTGTGAGGAAGCTACATGGTTTCGGGCGCCGAGATGCCTAGAAGCGCGAGGCCGTTTCGCAGCACCTGCCCGGTCGCGACGATCAGCGCGAGGCGCGCATCTCTCTGGCGGCGATCGTCGACGAGAAAGCGTTCCGCATTATAGTAACTGTGGAATTCCTGCGCCAAATCCTTCAGGTAGAACGTGAGCTGATGCGGCGCGAATTCGCGCGCTGCCACGGCGATCTCGTCGGCAAAATCGGCGAGACGCCGCAGTAGCGCCGCCTCGTAGCGGCTTTCGAGTGGCGAGACGTCGGCGTCGACGAGCCGCGCGCGCGCCTCGTCGAAGGAAAGGCTCGCCTGGCGCAGTACCGAGCAGACGCGCGCATGCGCGTATTGCACGTAGTAGACCGGATTCTCTTCCGATTGCGAGCGCGCGAGGTCGATGTCGAAGACGAATTCGGAGTCGGCTTTGCGCGAGACGAGGAAGAAGCGCACCGCGTCGCATCCCACCTCGTCGATCAGCTCGCGCAGCGTCACGTAGCTGCCGGCGCGCTTACTGATCTTCACTTCCTCGCCGCAGCGCATCACCGTCACCATCTTGTGCAGCACGTAATCCGGGTAGCCGGGCGCGATGCCGAGATTCATCGCCTGCAATCCGGCGCGCACGCGCGCGACCGTACCGTGATGGTCGGCGCCCTGGACGTTGATCGCGCGCTCGAACCCGCGCTCGAATTTCGTGACGTGGTACGCGACGTCGGGGACGAAGTACGTGTAGCCGCCGTCGGACTTGCGCATGACACGGTCCTTGTCGTCGCCAAACTGCGTCGTGCGAAGCCACAGCGCACCTTCGTGCTCGTAGGTGACGCCGGCGGCGACCAGCCGGTCGACCACAGCGTCGACACGACCGTCGGTATAGAGCGAGCTTTCCAGGTAGTAGCGGTCGAAGCGCACGCCGAACGCGGCGAGGTCACGATCCTGCTCCTTGCGAAGCTCGGCAACGGCGAAGCGTCGAATCGACTCGATATCCGAGAGATCCCGGCCGATTTCCTCGAGGTATCGCTGCGCGAGCTCGCGGATGTAGTCGCCGCGATAACCGTCCTCCGGAAATGCGCCCGACTCGCCGAGGATTTCACGGGCGCGGGCGCGCACCGACACCGCCAGGTTCTCGATCTGCTGGCCGGCGTCGTTGTAGTAGAACTCGCGCGACACCTGCGCGCCCTGCGCTTCGAGCAGATTGGCGATCGCATCGCCGAGCGCGGCCTGCCGTCCGTGGCCAACGTGCAGCGGTCCGGTCGGATTCGCCGACACGAACTCCACGATGATTCGCTGCGAAGCGAGCGCATCGCTCCTGCCGTAGCGATCGTGCGCCCGAAGTATCGCCGGCACCACCGCGTGCCGCGCGCGTTGCACGAGCCGAACGTTGACGAAGCCGGGACCTGCGACGTCGGCCGTTTCGACGACATCCGGAAGCGCCTCGACAAGTGCATCGGCGATGGTTCGCGCGAGCTCGCGCGGATTTCGCCTCGCATGCTTCGCGAGCGCGAGCGCGGCGTTGGTCGCGTAGTCGCCATGGGCGGGATCGCGCGCTCGTTCGAGTTCGATGCGAACGATGTCGATCGCCGACGGCATCGTTTCACCGACTATGCGCGAAAGCTCATCGGCGATGCGCTTCCTGGGATCGATTGCCGCGCCCGGCGTCGCGCCGGGTTGGTGGGAGGGCATACGCGGACCATTATAGCGATGGCGCGCTCGCGCTTTGCGTCGTTCCTGGAGTCGCGACTTACAAGGTCCTGGGATCGACGTCGATCGCCCAGCGCACGCGCGTGCTCCCGCTCGCGTTCAGCGCTTCACGCCATCGCGGCAGAAAAGCGATCAGCGGCTTGCGATGCGCGCTTTGCGCGAGAACGTGCCCGCGCTCGTAGCCGCGGCGGCGGGGCATCGCCGCGGGCACCGGGGCGAAGAGCGTCACGTTGCCATCGCAAAGCGCCATCGCGCGCTCGTAGGCGGCCACGAGGAATTCGTCGACGTCGCCGCGCGCATGTGCCTCGGCCACGAGAAGCGCGATGCGCGACGACGGCGGCAACTGCGCCGCTTCGCGTTCTTTGGCGAGCGCATCCGCGAATCGCCCGTAATCGTGCTCGGCAAGTGCACGATAGACGGCGTGATCCGGAAAATCGGTCTGCACGATGACCTCGCCCGCCCGATCGGCGCGTCCCGCGCGTCCGGCGACTTGCGTGAGAAGCGCAGCAAGCCGTTCGGTCGCGCGGAAGTCCGCGCTGTAGAGCGCGTTGTCGGCGCCGAGCACGCCGACGAGCGTCAGACGCGGGAAGTCGTGACCCTTCGCGAGCATCTGCGTACCGATCAGGATGTCGAGGTTGCGGTCCTCGACCTGTCGCTGCACCGTCGCAAAGGCATCCTTGTTCCGCGTCGTGTCGCGATCGACGCGGGCCACGCGCGCTTTTGGAAACGCGGCCCGAATCGCCTGCTCGAGGCGTTGCGTGCCGAAACCGAGCGGCGAGAGGTCGACGTTGCCGCATTCGGGACACGCGCGCGGGATCGGCTTCGCCTGGCCGCAATGGTGGCATCGCAGTCGATCGGGCGCGCGGTGCAGAACCAGCCGCGCGGCGCAGCGCGAGCATTGCGACTCCCATCCGCATGCCGCGCACTTGAGCGAAGGCGCATAGCCGCGGCGGTTGACAAAGATCAGCGACTGCTCGCTTCGTGCGAGGCGTGCCGCGAGCGCTTCGCGAAGCATCGGCGAAATGCCATCGTGCGCATTCGCCCCGCGTACCGGCGCGAAGCGAACCGCGGGCAGGCGCGCGCGCACATCGGCGCGCGTCGGCATCGTCGACGTGCGGTAGCGTCCTTCGCGCGCACGCATCCACGTCTCGAGCGACGGCGTCGCGCTACCGAGCACGATCGGGACGTTGCGCCGGCGCGCGCGCCAGATCGCGAGGTCGCGAGCGTGGTAGCGCACGCCGTCCTGCTGCTTGAACGAGTCGTCGTGCTCCTCGTCGACCACGATGAACGCGAGCCTCGGCACAGGCGCGAAAACGCCGAGCCGCGTCGCAAGGACGACGTCGGCGCGCCCGCTTGCAACCGCGTCCCAGTTCGCGCGACGCGCGCCCGCTGCGAGCCGGCTGTGAAGCGTCACTGCGTGCGCGCGCGGCAGCGCGGCGTTCACGCGACGCTCGAATTGCGGCGTGAGGTTGATTTCGGGCACGAGGATCAGCACCTGTCCGCCCCGTGCGATCGCCCGTTCCGCAGCTGCCAGATACACGAGCGTCTTGCCACTGCCGGTCACGCCGTGAAGCATCGTCACCGAGAACGCGTTTTCTGTCGCAACGAGTGCGTCGAGCGCGCGCATCTGATCCGCATTAAGCGGGGGCGAAGCGGCGCCGGATTCGTTAAAGGATCCGTCGAGCGTCGCCGCCTGTGGGGTTCGCCTGGCCCGCGTCGCGGGTGGCACGAGCAGCGCGTGCGCGAGGCCTGGCGGCGCCTGGTAGTAGTCGCTGACGAACTCGGCGAGCGCGAGCGTCTCCTCGGGCAGCCGCGCGGTGTCGGCAATGGCATCGATCGGTTGGAGTTGCGCGCCAAAATCGCTCGTCGCATCGATGCGATTCACGACGCCTTGGTACTTGCGTCCGCCGAGTCGCGCTTTCACGACATCGCCGCGCGCCAAGTCGAGGCCCTCTGGAATCCAGTAATCGAAGAATTGCCAGGCCGCGATCGGCATGGCGACGCGCGCGATCGCCATCGAGCAGAATTACAGGGTCAGCGCCGTCGGTGCGATGCGCGCGGTTACCCGACAGTTAAACCGATACGTGAACATAAAACACCAAACTTTTAATTTCACGAAAATCCGGTAAACATTTCCAACACGCACTGTGGATAATTTTGTGCGTAACTGGACGCGCTATGGGCGCCGGTGCATGGCAATCGCATGGCTCGATTGTTGCACCGTTGCGACGGGCATAAAATTGCGCCCGGTTTTCAGTGATTTGCGATCTCGGATTCGCGCAAAATTCGTCACATGCGGCGGTGTAGGACAAACGGCCTAAACGTGTGCATAACTGCGTTGGAAAACCCCGATTCTCCGGGTTGTCAACCCCGTCCGTCGACCGTTGCCGCCGTGCCCGACCGCTCCGAGCATGTTGCTTCGACGCGCGACGAGCGGGCGCCATGAACCGCGTCGACGAGGGCGGCGACATGATCGGGCGGCGTCGACGGCACGAGCCCATGACCGACGTTGAATACGTAGCCTGGCTGTTCCCCTGCGGCCGCGATCATGTCGGCGACGGCGCGCCGAATGCTTTCCGGGTTGGCGAGCAACGCGAGCGGATCGAGATTGCCCTGGAATGCGACGCGGTCGCCGTATTGCCGTCGCGCGTCGCCGAGGTCGACGGTCCAGTCGACGCCGATGCACGATGCTCCGCACGTGACGAGCGCCGGAAGCGACGCCGCGACGCCCTTGGCGAACACGATCGTCCGCACGTCGCGTGGTAGCCGCTCGAGCACCGACCCAATCGGCGCGAGCGAAAAACGCCGGTACGCCGCCGGCGACAGCATGCCCGCCCACGTGTCGAATAGCATCAGAACGTCGGCACCGGCGCGCGCCTGCTCGGCGAGATAGTCGGCGACCGCGACGGCGTTGATTCGCACGATCCGATCGAGCAGGTCGGGCCGCGCGAACGCCATCGTGCGAACGTTCGCGAAATCCGCGCTTGCGCCGCCCTCGACCATGTAGCAGGCGAGCGTGAAGGGGCTTCCCGCGAATCCGATCAACGGGACGCGACCCGCAAGCGCATGCTTCGTGGTGCGCACCGCGTCGAACACGTAGCGAAGTTCTTCGAGATCGGGGGCGGAAAGCGCGGCGATCGTGCGCTCGTCGACGGTGGTCCGCGCGAAGCGCGGACCTTCGCCTTCGGTGAACGACAGTCCGAGGCCCATCGCATCGGGAATCGTCAGGATGTCGGAGAAGAGAATCGCCGCGTCCAGCGCAAAGCGCGCAAGCGGCTGCAGCGCGATCTCGGCGGCGAGCTCGGGATTTTTCGCGAGCGCCATGAAGCTTCCGGCGCGGGCGCGAAGCTTCGCGTACTCCGGCAGGTAGCGCCCCGCCTGGCGCATGAGCCACACCGGCACATGACTCGTCGGCTCGCGGCGCAGCGCGCGAAGAAACGTGTCGTTGGCGAGCACAGTCATCGCCCCTCACCCGCCTCGCTTGCGCTCGACTCCTCGCCCCGTTCACGACGAGAGGGTTGGGGCGAGGGGCGCGCGACGAGCACGCGTCCCGTGATCCTTTCGAGCACCGCAAGCGGCGAACGGGCCGGTTCGTAGAGCGCCGAGATCGGCAGATGCGTCGTCTGCTCGAGCATGTACTGCCCCGACGACGCCGCATGCATCACCTGATCCGAATAGCAGATCCACGTCGTGCCCGGCGCGAATCGCACTTCGCGTTGCGCACAGTGCGTCTGGTAGTCGAGGTCGGCTTTCGCATGATCGTGGAGGCCCAGCATCAAATGATCGTATTCGCTGCGCCGCGATTTCGTGACACCGATCGCCGCAAGCGCCCCGGCCTCGCCAGGAAGCATCGAGCGAACGCGCGGCAGCAAGCGACGCGCCATCGGCTCGAACGCCTCGCCGACGCGCCAGACGCGATCCTCGCCTTGCGGATTCACATTGCAGAACACGCGCAGGATCCGCTCGCCGCGATTGGGACGCGCAGGAAACGCATCGACGTGGAGCCGAGTGTCGTCCTTGCGCCACGAGACGGCGCGACCCGCCGCGCCATGTGGGCGGTAGCTTGTACGTGCACGCTCGAGGTGCGGCGCGTAGCGTGGAAACAGCGCGGCGATCAGTGCGCTCGCGTCATCGGCGAAGCGCGCGATCATCTTTGCCAGCGCCGCGAGATCGGCTGCGCTTCCTCGCGCGCCCTTGACGACCGACCCTTCGAGGCTGACGTTCTTCGCCTTGCCGTCGGACCAGCGCGTATCGAGGAAGCGCTGCTCGTCGGGCCGCACGATGAAGGTCAGATGCGGCAGCACGAGGACCGTGCCGCTTTCGAGCTCGCGTGCATGGCGTTCCGTCTGCGACGGTACGATGCTCGGATGCCAGGAGGCGATGTCGAGCTCGACGATCGGGGTCAAAGATGTATTTCCTGGCACAGTGCGTCAGCAATTGAAATTGGGGCCAGGCTCGATTTTCCGTGGTACGCCGCCACAGGATCGCCGAGATAATCGGTGCCAGAGATGTATTTCCCGGCACCGCCATCATGAGTCGTCGTGCTCGTTCGGGAAATACATCTCTGGCACCGATTATCTCGTGACCCCATTTCACCTCGGCAGCGACGACGATCCCATCAGAAACGCGTCGATCGCATGCGCGCACTGGCGGCCTTCGCGAATCGCCCACACGACGAGCGATTGCCCGCGACGCATGTCGCCCGCGGCGAACACCTTCGGCACGCTGGTCCGATAGTCGTCGGTATTCGCCTTGATGTTGGTGCGCGCGTCGCGCTCGACGCCGAACTGCTCGACGAGACCGGTTTCGCCCGGACCGGTGAAGCCCATCGCGAGGAGCACGAGATCGGCTTTCATCGCAAATTCGCTGCCCGGAACCTCGACCATCCGCATCGCGCCGCCGTCGCGCTGCCATTCGACGCGCGCCGCGACGAGCCGCTCGACATGGCCATTCGATCCTTCGAAGCGCTTCGTGGCCACCGACCAGTCGCGCTCGCAGCCTTCCTCGTGCGAGGACGACGTTCGCAGCTTGATCGGCCAGTAAGGCCACACGAGCGGCTTGTTCTCGTTGATCGGCGGCTGTGCGAGCAGCTCGAACTGCACGATCGAAAGGGCGCCCTGCCGATTCGACGTTCCGACACAGTCCGAGCCCGTGTCGCCGCCACCGATGACGACGACGCGCTTGCCTTCGGCGGTGACCTGATCGGTGACGCGATCGCCCGCGACGACGCGATTCTGCTGCGGCAGGAAGTCCATCGCGAAGTGAACGCCCGCGAGGTCGCGTCCCGGCACCGGCAGGTCGCGTGGCTTCTCGGCGCCGCCAGTGAGCGCGATCGCGTCGAATTCGGCAAGGAGCGACTGCGCGGAAACATTGCCGCCGACGCGCGAATCGGGACGAAACTCGACGCCCTCGATCGACATCTGCGCCATGCGCCGGTCGATCAGGTGCTTCTCCATCTTGAAGTCGGGAATGCCGTAGCGAAGGAGGCCACCGATGCGATCCTCCTTCTCGAACAGCACGACGTCATGGCCGGCGCGCGCCAGTTGCTGCGCGCACGCAAGGCCCGCGGGGCCCGAGCCGACGACGGCGACGCGGCGTCCGGTCTTGCGCGACGGCGACATGGGCACGACCCAACCCTCATCGAAACCCTTGTCGATGATGAAGTGCTCGATCGATTTGATGCCGACAGGATCGGCGTTGATGTTGAGCGTGCAGGCGGCTTCGCACGGCGCGGGGCAGATGCGGCCGGTGAACTCGGGAAAGTTGTTCGTCGAATGGAGGACGTCGAGCGCGGCCTTCCACTGATGCCGGTAAACGAGATCGTTCCAGTCGGGAATGATGTTATTGACCGGACAACCCGTCTGGCAGAACGGGATCGCGCAATCCATGCAGCGTCCGCCCTGCGTGGACGCGGCCGCATCATCGAGCGTGTGAATGAATTCGCGGAAATGACGAACGCGCGTCTTGATCGGGTCGGCGACTTCAGCGATCCGCTGCCATTCGAGGAATCCCGTTACCTTGCCCATGCGAAATTCGCGTTACACGGAAAATCCGTTCTCACGCCGCCACCCTGCTCTCTTCCCCGACCGCCGCGGGCTTGTCCCGCTGCGCTTTCGCGTGCAGCTCCGAGAGCGCGCGCACGTACTCGGTCGGGAACACCTTGACGAACTTGGCGCGCGTCGCATCCCAATGGTCGAGCATCGCAAGCGCGACGGTCGAGTTGGTGAAACGCAGATGCCGCTCGATCAGTCGGCGCACGAACGCTTCGTCGGCGAGTCCTTCGTGCAGCAGCCGTCCCTTGCCGGCCGCCGCGAGCTCCTTCTCGACGCGAACCTGCTCGCTCTCGGCGAGCACCGGGCCGAGCGTCACCATCGACGCATTGCAGCGCGAAGCGAACGTGCCGTCGGCGTCGTAAACATACGCGACGCCACCGCTCATGCCCGCCGCGAAGTTGCGGCCCGTGCGCCCGAGCACGACGACCGTGCCGCCGGTCATGTATTCGCAACCGTGATCGCCGGTCCCTTCGACGACGGCCGTCGCGCCCGAATTGCGCACGCAGAAGCGCTCGCCGGCGACGCCGCGGAAGTACGCTTCTCCGGCGATCGCGCCGTACATGACCGTGTTGCCGATCACGATGTTCTCTTCCGGCTTCGCGGGACACGACGGATCCGGATACACGACGAGCCGGCCGCCGGACAGTCCCTTGCCGACGTAGTCGTTGGTGCCGCCCATCAGCTCGAACGTAACGCCGTGCGCGAGAAACGCGCCGAAGCTTTGGCCCGCTACGCCCTCGAACGCGACGTGCAGCGTGTCCGCGGGCAAACCTTCGTGGCCATGCCTTCTCGCGATGGCGCCTGACAGCATCGCGCCGACCGATCGGTGTGCATTGCGAATCTTGTACGCAAGCCGCACCGGCTGGCGCTTGTCGATCGCGGGCTGCGCCGCCGCGATGATCTGATGATCGAGTGCGCGCGCAAGCCCGTGGTCCTGTGTTTCGCAGTGGTAACGCGCGACCTCGTCCGGCATCGGCGGCTGGTGGAACACGCGCGAAAAATCGAGCCCCTTCGCCTTCCAGTGCTCGATGCCTTTGCGCATGTCGAGAAGATCACTGCGGCCGATCATCTCGTTCAACGTGCGAAAGCCGAGCTCCGCCATGATCTCGCGCAGTTCCTCGGCGACGAAGAAGAAATAATTGACGACATGCTCGGGCTGGCCGGTGAAGCGGCGACGCAGTACGGGGTCCTGCGTCGCGACGCCGACCGGGCAGGTATTCAGATGACACTTGCGCATCATGATGCAGCCCTCGACGACGAGCGGCGCCGTCGCGAAGCCGAACTCGTCGGCGCCGAGCAACGCGCCGATCGCGACGTCGCGTCCGGTTTTCATCTGACCATCGACCTGCACGGCGATGCGTCCGCGCAGGCGATTCAGCACGAGCGTCTGTTGCGTGGCTGCAAGACCAAGCTCCCACGGCGTGCCGGCATGCTTGATCGACGATTCAGGCGACGCGCCCGTGCCACCGTCGTGGCCTGCGATCGTCACGTGATCGGACTTCGCTTTCGCGACGCCGGCTGCAACGGTGCCCACACCGATCTCCGACACGAGCTTCACGGAAATCGACGCCCGCGGATTGGCGTTCTTGAGATCGTGGATCAACTGCGCAAGATCTTCGATCGAATAGATGTCGTGATGCGGCGGCGGCGAAATCAGGCCGACACCCGGCACCGAGAAGCGCAATTGCGCGATGTATTCCGAAACCTTGTGTCCCGGGAGCTGGCCGCCCTCTCCCGGCTTCGCACCCTGCGCCATCTTGATCTGCAACTGATCGGCGGACGCGAGATATTCGGCGGTGACGCCGAAGCGCGCCGATGCGACCTGCTTGATCCGCGAGCGCAGGCTGTCGCCCGGCTCCAGCACGATGTCGTGCTCGACGGCGTTGGCGCCGATGATCGACGCCACCGTATCGCCCTTCCTGACGATGCTTCGTCCGGCGCGCATCTCCGCCCGATAACGCATCGGGTCCTCACCGCCTTCGCCGGTGTTCGACTTGCCGCCGATGCGGTTCATCGCGATCGCAAGCGTGGTATGCGCTTCGGTCGAGATCGAGCCGAGACTCATGGCGCCGGTCGAGAAACGCTTGACGATTTCTTTCGCCGGTTCGACTTCGTCGATCGGCACCGGCGTTCGCTCGGCCGACTTGAACTCGAACATCCCGCGCAGCGTCTTGAGCTTGCGGCCCTGCTCGTTGACGAGCGCCGCGTATTCCTTGTACGTCGAATACGAGTTGGCGCGCGAGGCGTGCTGCAGCTTCGCGATCGTGTCCGGCGTCCACATGTGCTCTTCGCCGCGAATCCGGTACAGGTATTCGCCGCCGGTGTCGAGCGCACTGGCGAGCAACGGCTCGTCGCCGAACGCGAGCGCGTGCAGGCGCGCCGCTTCCTCGGCGACTTCGAAGAGCCCGATGCCTTCGATCGTGCTCGATGTGCCGGTGAAATATTTGTCGACGAACGCCTTCTGCAAGCCGACCGCCTCGAAGATCTGCGCGCCGCAATAGGACTGGTAGGTCGAGATGCCCATCTTCGACATGACCTTGTAGAGTCCCTTGCAGATCGCCTTGATGTAGCGCTTCTGCACGTCCTTGCGTTCGATCTCGGCGCGCCATTGCGCGAGCTCGACGAGCGTTTCGAGCGCGAGGTACGGATGCACCGCTTCCGCGCCGTAACCGGCGAGCAGCGCGAAGTGATGGACCTCGCGCGCGGAGCCCGTCTCGACGACGAGCCCCGTCGACGTGCGCAAGCCCTTCTTGACCAGATGCTCGTGCACGGCCGCGGTCGCGAGCAATGCGGGAATCGGCAGCATGTCAGCGCCGACGGTGCGATCGGACAGGATCAGGATGTTGTAGCCCTGATGGATCGCGTCCTCCGCGTGCGCGGCGAGGCTCGCGAGCGCGGCCTCCATGCCGTTGCCGCCCCATGCCGACGGATAGCAGATGTCGAGCTCGATCGAGCGGAATGCGCCGCCGGAGAAAAGCTCGACGTGGCGAAGCTTCTCCATGTTTTCCGGCGTGAGCACCGGCTGCTGCGCTTCAAGACGCATCGGCGGCTCGCCTTTCGGCGTCGTCGCCTGGCCGTGCGCGCCATTCGCGATCTCTGCATCGTCGTCGCGCGGGTCCAGCGCGAGAAGATTCGGACGCGGCCCGATGAACGAGACGAGCGACATCACGAGCTCTTCGCGGATCGGATCGATCGGCGGATTCGTCACCTGCGCGAAGAGCTGCTTGAAATAGTTGTAGAAGACCTTCGGGCGATCGGAGAGCACCGGCAGCGCGGCGTCGTTACCCATCGAGCCCACCGCTTCCTCGCCGTTCTGCGCCATCGGCGCGAGGATGATCTTGAGGTCCTCCTGCGTGTAGCCGAACGCCTGCTGCCGATCGAGCAGCGGCACCGAGGACGGTGTGGTCGGTGCGGGCTCCGGCATTTCCTCGAGACGGAGTCGATAGCGCTCGATCCATTCGCGATAAGGTTTTGCCGTCGCGAGCGTGCGTTTCACTTCGTCGTCGTCGACGATTCGTCCCTCGTCGAGATCGACGAGCAGCATCTTGCCGGGCTGCAATCGCCACTTCTTGACGATCTTCGATTCCGGAATGTCGAGCACGCCGACTTCCGATGCCATCACGACGTAGTCGTCGTCGGTGACGACGAAGCGCGCCGGACGAAGGCCGTTGCGATCGAGCGTCGCGCCGATCTGTCGCCCGTTGGTGAATGCCATCGCGGCGGGGCCATCCCACGGCTCCATTAGCGCCGCGTGATATTCGTAGAACGCGCGCCGATCGTCGTCCATCAGCGCATTGCCGGCCCACGCTTCGGGGATCATCAGCATCATCGCGTGCGGCAGCGAATAGCCGGCCATCAACAGGAGCTCGAGCGCGTTGTCGAACGACGCCGAGTCGGACTGTCCGTCGTAGATCAGCGGCCACAGCTTGGAGAGATCGTCGCCAAGCACCTTCGACGCGATCGCGCCTTCTCTTGCGCGGATCCAGTTGAAGTTGCCGCGCAGCGTGTTGATCTCGCCGTTGTGGCAGATGAAGCGGAACGGATGCGCGAGGTCCCACGTCGGAAACGTGTTCGTCGAGAAGCGCTGATGCACCATCGCGAGCGCCGACACCATCGAGGGATCGCGCAGGTCCTCGTAGTATTCCCCGACCTGGTGCGCGAGCAGCATCCCCTTGTAGACCAGCGTGTACGTCGAGAACGACGGCACGTAGAACTCCTTCCCGTGCCGAAGCTTGAGCGCCTGGATCGCATGCCCGGACGCCTTGCGGACCACGTAAAGCTTGCGTTCGAGCGCGTCCTGGTCCATGTCGCGCGAGCCGCGCGCGACGAATACTTGCCGAATGACGGGCTCGACTTCCTTCGTGCGCGTCGACAACCCCGCGTTGTTCGTCGGCACGTCACGCCAGCCGAGCAGCACCTGTCCCTCGGCCCAGATCGCACGCTCGATCTCCTGCTCGCAGGCAACGCGCGAAGCGGGCTCCTGCGGCAGGAACACCGTGCCGACACCGTATTGGCCGATCGCGGGAAGCGTGATGCCGAGCCTGCCGCATGCACGGCGCAGGAATGCATCGGGAAGCTGAAGGAGAATCCCCGCGCCATCGCCTTGCAACGGATCGGCGCCCGTCGCGCCGCGATGCGTCAGGTTCTTGAGGATCGCGAGGCCCTGCGCAATGATCTCGTGCGTCTTGCGGCCCTTGATGTGCGCAATGAACCCGACCCCGCAAGCATCGCGCTCGTGGACGGGGTCGTAGAGGCCTTGGGCGGGGGGCGGATGGGCGGTCATCGGCGCATCGGGAGACATGGGCACGTTGGACCTCGATTGTGACGGCAAAGCGACGCCATCCGGGGCGCCGGCGTCATGAGTTTCATCCAAATCAGGCGAAACCTGTGCATGTTACGCGGGATGCTGCAATGCGGCAAGAATCGGCCGGTCGTCTTGCGCCCGTAAAGGCGAGGGCGATTGCGTGGCGCTACCTGCTGCGGGGCTTCCCGACCGAACCCTCGCGGCCATGCAACAGCCGGGCGGCCCCGGACTGCATTTCAGCCGGAAATGCTTGCGTCATGGAGGCTCTTCCGCTCTAATCTCAGCAAACTTTTCTAGATCGTTGTTGCTACGCTCTTTTCGCCGTCCCCTCAACCGAAGCTTTAGGACAACATCATCAGGATGCCCATCATGCCCGGATTTCGCCCGACCGCGTGGCTGCGCCCGCTTCTGACTTTGGCCGCAATCGCCGGCGTGCTGTCGCTTGCCGCCTGCGGCGGCGGCAATGGAGCGCCGAGCCAGAACAACGCGGTGTCAACGCCCTTATCAGTTCTTCCCGCAACAGCAAGCGTCTATTCGGGGACGCCAGTGACATTGACGGTCTCGGGAGGGACTCCGCCGTACAGCGCCTTCTCGGCCGACCAGTCGATCCTGCCGGTTCAGCAGAATGTAAGCGGCAACTCCATCACCATCGTGCCTAACCAGGTGACGGCGGATACCGAGGTGGACGTCACGATCCGCGACTCGAAAGGCGTCTCGGCCACGGCGGCACTGACCGTCAAGGCGGCGCTGCTGATCAATTCGCTGACGCTCAAGGCCGATAACTTCTCGGACCAGTGCCCGAGCAGCGCGATCAACAGCACGACGCCAACCGACACGAATGGATCGACATGGATTTGCTCGGGCCAGACGGGATCGCTGGCGGTTCGTCTGCAGAACGGACCGGCCGGAGGCCTCGCCGGGCAATACGTGCGATTCGACATCGTTCAGGGCGATTTCCAGATCTTTACCGAGGGACCCGGGCAACCGAACGCATTCGCACGCTGCTATATCGTCCCGACCGATCAGAACGGCAACGCAGTTGCACGCATTCTGGCCAATCCGAGTGCGCCGCAGCAGATCGTAATCGTCCAAGCAAGCGTGCTGGGCACGACGCCGCCGCCAACATCGACGCCGGTATGCGACCCGTCGGAGGTCCCGACAACGGGTAATTTCGTCCGAGGCTTGTTCGTCATTCAGCAAGTCGGTCAACTCTCAGTCGTTCCGACGACAGTCACCATCACGGGCCCGGACACGCAGACGTGCTCGGCAGGCGTGGTCAGCACGTTCTACATCTTCGGCGGTACGCCCCCATACACGATCCGCAACACGTTCCCGCAGGCGCTCATTGTCGCGCCGACCCTTGTCGCGGCGAGCGGCGGCGGATTCAATGTCACGACCAACGGCGCGTGCGTGAATCCGGCGACGATATCGATCGCCGACGCGGCAGGACACCAGACGACCGTCACGCTGATCAATCAGGTCGGGACGACGCCGCCGAACACGGTGACGAACAAGAATCCGATCGTCATCGGGCCGACGCCGATCCCGACGCTTACTTGCGGTGCATCGACGAACATCTTCGTCAGCGGCGGCGGTACGTCCAGTCAGCAAGGCAACAGTCCGCCCGTTATCACGCCCGCGACACAGTTCCTCATCAGCACCGACAGGCCCGACATCCTGCAAGTGAATCCCACGTCGGTCGGGCCGTTGACGGCGGTGCAACTCACTCGGCTCACCGGCAGCAACGTGGATGCGAGCGCGTCGGCGAACGCCACCGTTCATTTGAACATCTTCGATGGCAATCAGAGCCAGACATTCAGCGTCACCGTGACGGACACCTGCCCGTAGCAGGGAGCGCAATCACGGAATCGAAGGGCACCTTCGGGTGCCCTTTTTTTCATCGTGCCGCGATCGCGTCCTTTACGTCCGATTCGGCCACATCGCCGCGCACGATCGCGTGACCGAGGCACTCGAGCAGCACGAAGCGCATCGTTCCACCAACGACCTTCTTGTCGCGGCGCATGAGATCGAGCCAGCGTTCGCTGGCAATCTTCGGTGGTGCGATCGGCAGCTTCGCGCCGGCGACGAGATCGCGTAGCCGTGCGGTATCGGACCGCGCTAAACCGCACACACGCTCCGACAATCGCGCCGCGCACACCATACCGGCCGCAACGGCTTCACCGTGCAACCACGCGCCGTAGCCCTGTGCCGCTTCGATCGCATGTCCGAACGTATGACCGAAGTTCAACAGCGCGCGCTCGCCCGATTCGCGCTCGTCGGCGGCCACGATCCCGGCCTTGATCGCGCAACTGCGATGAATCGCATGCACGAGCGCTTTGCCGTCCCTCGCGAGCAATGAGGCGATATTCGTTTCGAGCCAGGCCAAGAATTCTGCGTCACGGATCGCGCCGTACTTGATCACTTCCGCGAGACCCGCGGAAAGCTCGCGATCGGGAAGCGTCGCGAGCACCGAGATATCGATCAGCACTGCCCGCGGCTGCCAGAACGCGCCGATCATGTTCTTGCCGAGCGGATGATTGATGCCGGTCTTGCCGCCGACCGACGAGTCGACCTGCGCGAGCAGCGTCGTCGGGATCTGGACAAGCTGGATGCCGCGCTGATAGATCGCTGCGGCAAATCCGGCGATGTCGCCGATAACACCGCCGCCAAGGGCGATCAGCGTCGTCGAACGCTCCGCATGCAATTCGAGCAGGCGCGTCAGCAGATCGTCGAGCGTTTCCTGGTTCTTGTGCGCTTCGCCGTCGGGCAGCAGCACGACATCCGCATCGACGCCGGCATCGCGAAGCGACGCCTTGAGTGGGGCGAGATGGTTCGCCGCCACGACGGCGTTCGTGACGATCACCGCGCGCTGTCCGCGCGGCAGAGCCAGGCGATCGCCCGCGTGCGCAAGCAGTCCCTCCCCGATATGGATCGGATAGGCACGCTCGCCGAGTCCGACGGTCAGCGTGATCATGCCGAGCTTCGATCGATCGATGGCTTGCCCGACGATTCGGCATCGAGCCAACGCACGAAACGAATGACCGCCTCGCGATCGGAGTCGATCACGTGATCGGCCACCTCGCGATAAAGCGGATCGCGCAATTGATAAAGCTCGACGAGGCGGTTGCGCGGATCGGCCGCGTGCAGCATCGGACGATGTCGGCTGTTGCGAAGGCGCTGCCAAAGCGTTTCGGGCGCGGCGTGCAGGTAGAGCACCGTGCCGTTCTCGCGCAGCAGCGTTCGGCTGCGCTCACGCATCACCGCACCTCCGCCAGTCGCGAGCACGATGCCGCTACGGCGGCAAAGCTCGTCGATCACGACTTCCTCGCGATCGCGAAAGCCCGCTTCGCCTTCGAGCTCGAAGATCGTCGGGATGGGTACGCCGAGACGCGCCTCGAGCTCGTGATCGGCGTCGATGAACGGCTTGTCGAGACGGCGCGCGAGCTGCCGACCGAGCGTCGTCTTGCCCGCGCCCATCAACCCGACGAGAAAAAGATTGCCCCGGTGCAGCACCGGGGCATTGTAAGGGGTCTGAAATTAGGGGCCGAAATCGGGGTCAGAGATGCATTTCCCGGCTCGACCGTAGCGATTCGCGACGTCCGTTCGGGAAATGCATCTCTGACCCCGATTTCGTGACCCTACTTCGGCTTACCTCACCGACGTGATCGTTTCCTTCACGATCCGCGGCGTCAGAAAGATGAGAAGCTCGGTCTTCTCGGCGGAACGAAGCGTCGACTTGAACAGGTTCCCTGCGACGGGGATGTCGCCGAGGAACGGGACCTTGCTGATCGTGTTGGTGATGTTTTCCTCGTAGATGCCCCCGATCACCGCGGTGTCGCCGTTGTTGACCGCCACTTGAGTGGTGACCGTCTTGGTGTCGATCGCAGGTTGAAATCCGCCCGTTGCCTGGGGAATCTGCTGCCCGACGCTGTCCTTGTGAATGTCGACGCTCATGATCACCCGGTTGTCCGGCGTGATCTGGGGCGTCACCTCGAGCTTCAGCAACGCATCCTTGAACTGGATGTTCGTGCCCGTATTCGCCGAAGCGGTCGAATAAGGAATCTGCGTACCCTGCGTAATCACTGCCTTCTGGTTGTCGGCCGTGATGACCCGCGGGCTCGACACCACCTTGCCGCGGTTGTCGGCCTCGAGTGCCTGCAACTCGAGGTTAAGCAGGTTGCCGCTGCCGAGGTTGATCAGCGTGAGTGCCAGCGATGCGGGAGTGCCGCTCGCGACGATCGCCGGCAGGTTCACGTTCAGGTTGCCGAGATCGGAACCTTGCGGCCGAAGCTGTCCCGACGCGATCTGGAACGGCGTGGGGCTGGTGACTGCGGCGGTGCCGGTCGTGGTATCCGCGATCGGCTGTAGGCTGCCCGCGCTGCCGACCGCATAGCGCCCGCCGAAGATGGTCGCGCCGGTCTGCTGACCCAGGCGAACGCCGAGCGAGCGGCTGAACGTGTCGTCGGCGATGACGATGCGCGCCTCGATCAGCACCTGCCGCACCGCCGTATCGATCTGCTGGAGCACGCGGCGAACCTCTTCCAGGCGATCGGCGATATCGGTGACGAATACCTTGTTCGTCCGCTCGTCGATGAAGATCGAGCCGCGCTTCGACAGAATGCGGGTATCGGACGAGCCCTTCGCTTCGATCAGTGCCTTCACCTTCTCGGCACGGGCATAGTTGAGCTGGAAGGCCTCGGTGCGAAGCGGCTCGAGATCGTTGATCTGCGCCTGCGACTCGAGCTGCTGCTTTTCCTTGAGGGCAAGCTCTTCACGCGGCGCAATCAGAACGACGTTGCCGTTCTTGCGCATGTCGAGGCCCTTGGTCTGCAGGATGATGTCGAGCGCCTGATCCCACGGCACGTCCTTGAGGCGCAGCGTCAGGCTGCCCGTCACCGTGTCGCTCGTGACGATGTTGAGCCCGGTGAAGTCGGCGATCACCTGCAGCACGGACCGCACTTCGATGTTCTGGAAGTTGAGCGACAGTTTTTCGCCCTTGTAGCCTGCGCGCGTGCCCTGAACGAGCTTGTTCGGGTCGTCGACGATCGGCTTCACCTCGACGATGAACCTGTTCTCCGCCTGATACGCGGAGTGCTCCCAAAGCCCCTGCGGCGTAATCACCATCCGGGCGTTTCCGTCCACGGGGAACGTATCGACGGTGACGACCGGCGTATTGAAATCGGCGACGTCGAGGCGCCGCTCGAGATTCTTCGGCACCGTCGTCCGCTGGAAATCGACGATCAACTGCCGGCCCTGTTGCCGAATGTCGATGCCCGTGTTGTTGTCCGAGAGATCGACGATGATGCGACCTTCGCCGTTCTTGCCGCGACGAAAATCGACATCGCGCAGCGAATGCTGCTGGCTCGCGGAACCTGGCTCGGCGAAGCGCTGCGGTGGCGGCGGCGAGGCTTGTGCGACCGCGGCGGTCGCGCTATCGGACAGCGTAACGATCACGGCATTGCCCTCGACCCTGGTGTCGAAGGCTTGCGCCTTGTTGAGCTGGAAGACGACACGCGTGCGGCGTCCCGCCTCGACGAATTGCAGGCTGCGAAGCGCGGGATCGTCGACGGAGCGCTGGTTGCTCTGCAGTGCGCTCGTCGTGTCGAAAAAATCGAGTGCGATGCGCGGCGGCGTCACGGTTGCGAAGCCCGCGGGCGGATTGGCGGGCGGCGCCTTCAACTGGAAGCGCACGATCGTGTTGCCCGATGCGGCACGCGTGACCGAGACCTGCTCGATCGTATTGGTGGTTTGCGCGACCGCAGCGCCGGCCGCGACGAATGCGGTCGCGCATGCGATGCGAGCGAGCCATCCACTGATTGCGGCGAGGCCTCCCCAGCCAGGCCGTTGACCGACGCTATAGGCGTTCATTTCTTCTGCTCCTTCTGGTCTGCCGCAAGCAGGTTGAGCGTGCTGGACCGCTCCGACCAGTCCCCAGACCCGTCCTGCATCAACTCCTTGAGCTTGATGTCGTTATCGGTTATGTCGGTGATGACGCCGAAGTTCTGGCCCATGTGCATCCCCTGGCGCACCTGGTAGATGTCCTTCTCCGGCGTTTTGACGAGCCCGTAGCGCGTCCTGCCCTTCTCGAGCGTGCCGACCATCGACAACGACTCGAGCGGATACGCCTCCAGCGGCTCCTTGCGCCGATTGAGATCGGGTGCGAGCTTGTTCGCGTTGTCCGATTTCATCGGCTCGATCTTGCGTGGCTTGAACGGATCGGGCAGGTCGAAGTCGTTGTAGACGAATGGCTCGTACGGCTTGATCTGCGGGATCGGATCCAGATGTCCGCGCATGCCTTTGCCCTGCGCCGCCATCCAGTCGATGAGATCCTGATGGTTGGACGAGCCGCACGCCGCGAGCACCGCGGAAGATGCGATCGCCATGAATGCCGCCCGCTTCATTTGCCGCCCTTCGCGCCGGCGCCCTTCGTGCCCTTCTGGGCGGCGCGCTGCTTCGCCATCTCTTCCTCGTCGAGATAACGATAGGTCTTCGCGACGGCATCCATCGTCAGCGTGCCCTTGCTGTTGGTGATCGCGAGGTCGTTCAGCGTCACGATGCGCGGCAGCGCGGCGACGTCGCTCGCGAACGCGCCGATGTCGTGGTAATTGCCGGTAATCTTGATGTCGATCGGCAGCTCCGCGTAGAAGTCGGCCATCTTTTCCTGCGGCGCCGGCCTGAAGAGATCGAACTGCAGGCCGCGCCCGAGCCCCGCCTGGTTGACATCGGTCAGAAGTGCATCGATCTCCGAGCGATTCGGAAGCTGCTTGACGAGCGCGCCGAACGACTGCTCGACCTCGGCGAGTTGCTGCACGTAGAGGTCGTAGTTGATCGCCTTGGCTTTCTTTTCCGTGAACTGGACGCGAAGCTGCGTCTCCTGCTGCTCGGCCTGCTGCAACGTGTCCCACTGGTCCTTCCAGTCGAAGAACGCACCGAGCGCGACGATGACGAGCACGACGAGCGTAAGGACGATGACCTTCGGCGCGAGCGGCCACTTGCCGACTTCGCGGAAGTTGAGGCGGCGAAAGTCGTCGAACGTCATGACTTGCCTCCCTTGACCTTCGCCTCGCCCGGCGTCCCGAGGGCGCCCGGCTCGGGCGTCGCGCGCCGGATCAGGAAATTGAGCGTGAACTGGTTCAGGTTCTGCGCCCCGGCGCCCTGCGGGCCCTGGACGGTCACGAGCCTGATCTCGACGAGCTCCGGCTTCTCTAGCCACGCCGAGCCTTCGATGTTGCGCATCAGCGTCGACACGCGCGCGTTCGACTGCGCGTAGCCGACGATCTGCACCTTCCTGTCGGTCTGCTTGACCGAGGTCAGATAGACGCCTTCGGGAAGCTGACGCACGAGCTGGTCGAGCAGATGCACGGCTTCGTTGCGATTGGCCTGCAGCGCCTCGACGACCTGCTTTCTCGCGAGCACCTGCTGGATCTGGTCGCGCAGCTTGTCGATTTCCTTGATCTGCGAATCGAGCTCGGCGATCTTCGTCCTCAGAAGCTGGTTGCGCGAGTTCTGGTTGTCGATGCGCGCATTGAGGACGACGTGGACGAGCGCCACGATGGCCACGCCGAGGACCGCGAGCATGACCACGAGCCCGACGAACTGTCGCTGGCGCGCCTGGCGCTTCTGCTCACGATGGGGCAGCAGGTTGATGCGCATGGAATGCCCCTATTCGAAACTGCGCATCGCGAGGCCGGTCGCGATCATCAGCATCGGCGCTTCCTGCGCGAGCTGTCGCGGCCGAACGCGCTCGCTCGTCTGCATCTGCGCGAATGGATTGGCGACGATCGTGGCGACGCCCGCGCGCTTGGCGACGAGCTCGTCGAGCCCCGGCAAAAGCGCGCAACCGCCAGCAAGCACGATCTGGTCGACCTGGTTGTACGACGTCGACGTGAAGAAGAACTGCAGCGCACGCGTCACCTCGAGCGCGAGCGATTCCATGAACGGCTGCAGCACGTCGTGGTCGTAGTTCTCCGGTAACCCCTGGTTCTTGCGCGCCGACTCCGCTTCCTCGGTCGACAGATTGAAGGCGCGCTGGATGTCCTGCGTCAGTTGATTGCCGCCGAACGCCTGATCGCGCGAAAATAGCATCTGGCTGTTGCGAAGGACGTAGAAGTGCATCACGTGCGCCCCTATGTCGACCAGTGCGATGTTCTGGTCGCGCCCGTTCGCCGGCAGCGAGGGCGCGATGAGGCGAAACGCCTCCTGCGTCGCGAACGATTCGACGTCCATCACGCGTGCCTTCAGGCCGGCGGCGTCGGCAACCGCGACGCGATCCTCGACCTTCTCCTTGCGCGACGCCGCGATCAGCACCTCGACCTCGTCGGGGTTGTTGGGCGCGGGACCGATCTCCTGGAAGTCGAGGTTGACCTCGTCGAGCGCGAACGGGATGTACTGATTGGCCTCGGCCTCGACAGTGAGCTCGAGGTCCTCCTCGCGCTGGCCCGCGGCGACGATGATCTTCTTGGTGATGACCATCCCCGCGGGCAGAGCGAGCGCGACATTGCGGTTACGGCTGCCGAGGCGTTTCCATGCGCGCTTCAGCACGTCGGCGCAAAGCTCGATATTGACGACGTTGCCGTCCGTGACCACGTCCTTGGACAGCGGCTCGATCACGTAGCGCTCGAGGCGGTAGGCGCCCTTGCCTCCGGCGGAAAGCTCGACGAGCTTGAGCGACGTCGACGCGATATCGACCCCAATCAGCGTCGGCGAGCCGGTTTTGAACAAGTCGAGTGCGGAGGAGAAGTTATCGGCAAGCATCGCGTCTGTCCCGTTGCTGATAATCTACATTAAACGCCGACGACAAGTGCACCGGCCGTCGAAATGTTTGCTTTCTGGCGGGTGAGTGTTGCAACCACGCCTATAATCGACGGCCCCCCACCCGCCCAAAGATGCCTTTTATTCCAACGTGCTAAAGCGCTGGCTACTCTACACCGGCTCGGTCGCCCTGGGGCTGTGCATCGTCGGGGGCCTTCTCGGGGCCTTCGTGCTGGCGCTGCTGTGGCCGACCCTTCCCCCTCTCGACGCGCTGACGGATTACCAGCCGAAGATCCCGCTTCGAGTCGTCTCGGCGGACGGTGACCTGCTCGGCGAATTCGGCGAGGAACGCCGCGCCATCGTCCGGATCGAGGAAGTCCCGGATGTCATGAAACACGCCATTTTGGCCGCCGAAGACGAACGTTTCTATCAACACGGCGGTGTTGACTATTTGAGCGTGCTGCGGGCCGCCCTCGCCAACGCGACCTCGGGCACTCAGCAGGGCGCCGGGACGATCACGATGCAGGTCGCCCGCAACTTCTTCCTCACCCGCGAAAAGACCGTGTCGCGCAAGCTCCGCGAGGCGCTGCTCGCGTGGAAGATCGAGGCCTCGCTCTCCAAGGACGAGATCCTGGAGCTCTACATCAACCAGATCTTCCTCGGTCAGCGCGCGTACGGCTTCGCGGCGGCCGCCCAGACGTATTTCGGAAAGCCGCTCGCAGACGTCACGGTCGCCGAGGCGGCGATGCTCGCGGGCCTGCCCAAGGCGCCGTCGGCGTACAACCCGATCAGCAATCCGCGTCGGGCGAAAGCTCGCCAGCTCTATGTGCTGCGACGAATGCATGAGCTTCGCTACATAAATGACGACCAGTACCGGGAAGCACAAAATGCGCCATTGGTCGTGCACCCTATGACGCGAGAAACGTCGTCGCTCCACGCCGAATACGTCGCCGAAATGGCGAGGCAGGTCGTCTACGACGCCTATGGCGACAGCGCGTACACGCGCGGGATCACCGTCTGGACGACGATCAGGCGCGACGATCAGGACGCCGCGTACGCGGCGATGCGCAAGGGCGTGGTCGACTACGACCAGCGGCACGGCTATCGCGGTCCCGAAGGCTACGTCAGCCTGCCTAAGGACCCGGGCGAGCAGGACGCGGCGCTCGATCGCGTATTCCAGGAGAACCCGGACAGCGACAACATCCTCACCGGAGTCGTGCTGGCGTCGTCGCCTTCGCAGGTACGCGCCGTGCTTGCGAACGGGGATCAGGCAGAAGTGACGGGCGCCGGACTCAAGTTCGCGTCGCGAGCGTTATCCGACAAGGCGCCGCCCAATCAGAAGATCCGTGCGGGCGCGATCATCCGCCTGACGCGCGACGACAAGGGTCGCTACGCGATCACCCAGATGCCGCAGGCGGAAGCGGCCTTCGTGGCGGTGCGGCCCACCGACGGCGCGATCCTCGCGCTGATCGGCGGCTTCGACTACGACCGCAACAAGTTCAATCACGCGACGCAGGCGCTGCGCCAGCCCGGCTCGGCGTTCAAGCCGTTCATCTATTCGGCTGCGCTCGAGAAGGGCTTCACGCCGGCAACGATCATCAACGACGCGCCGTTCTTCGTTCCGGCGGAGAAGGCCGGCGGCGAAGCGTGGGAGCCCAAGAATTACGACGGCAAGTTCGAGGGGCCGATGCGCCTGCGCGTCGCGCTCGCGCACTCGAAGAACCTCGTGACCATTCGCGTGCTGCAGGCGATCGGGCCGCAGTACGCGCAGGACTACATCGCGCGCTTTGGCTTCGATCCCAAGCTGCACCCGGCCTACTTGACGATGGGCCTGGGCGCGGGCGCCGCAACGCCCATGCAGATGGCGACCGCGTACTCGGTCTTCGCGAATGGCGGTTATCGAATCACGCCGTACCTGATCGAGAAAATCACCGACAGCCACGGCGAGACGCTGTCGCAGGCGACGCCCGCGGAAGCGGGCAAGGATGCCGAGCGCGCGATCGATCCGCGCAACGCGTTCATCATGCGGTCGCTCTTGCGCGAGGTGATCACGTCGGGCACCGCGACGCGCGCGCTTTCGCTCAAGCGCAGCGACATCGCCGGCAAGACAGGCACGACGAACGAGGATGTCGACGCGTGGTTCTGCGGCTTCAACAACGCGCAGGTCGGCATCGCGTGGATCGGCTACGACCAGCCGAAGACGCTCGGCGCGAACGAGACCGGCAGCGTCGCGGCGCTGCCGATGTGGATCGGCTACATGGAGAAGGCGCTTAAGGGCGTGTCCGAGGTGCTGGCCGATCCGCCGCCCGGCGTCGTATCGCTGCATATCGACCCCGACACGGGACTTCGCGACGACGCGAGCAAGTATTCCGACTGGTTCATGGCCGAGTTCACGCCGCGGATGGCGCAGGACGCGCTCGCGCCTGCGCTGATGCCGGGGTCGCCGCCCGCGCGCGACGTGCGCAACCAGCTTTTCTGAAAGTGCATGGCTTATCGTCGCGACCGTGAGCCTTCGGGCCGCGATACGCAGAATCGCGCGCGCATCGCAGATGTTGCCGCGCGGCTGATCGTCGAGCATGGGCTGACCGACTGGTCGCTCGCCAAGCGCAAGGCGCTGCGCCAATTGATGCTGCCGGAGCGAACGATGCTGCCGAGAAACGACGAGGTCGAAACCGCGCTCGCGACGCACCACGCGCTCTTCGGCGGCGACGCGCATGCGTCGACGCTTCGCGATCAGCGCGAGGTGGCGCTTTTCTGGATGCGCGAGCTCACTGCGTTCGCGCCGACGCTCGTCGGCGGTGTCGCGGCGGGCTGGGCGACCGAGCATAGCGATATCCGCCTCGAGCTCATCGCCGACGATTCGAAAGCCGTCGAGCTTGCGCTCATCAATCGCAATGTCACGTATCGCGTCGCGCCGGGCGTTGCCCAGCATGCGCCGGCCGAGCTCCTGATCGCCACAGGACGCGGGAACGTGCGACTGATCGTGAAGACGCCGTTCGCGGCGAGGCAACGCGGGAGGCGCGAGGAGATACGGTTGGATGCTTCCGCACTCGCGGACATGCTTGCGAGCGAGCGGCTGGGGACCCGGGGCCGGGGATTAGGGTCTGGGGAGTAGCCTAGTGCCCGCCCTTCAACCACTCCGCCGCGTCCAGCGCGAAGTAGGTCAATATCGCATCCGCCCCCGCGCGCTTCATGCCGAGCAGCGCCTCCAGCGTGCATGCGCGCAAGTCCAGCCATCCGGCCTGCGCCGCGGCTTTCAGCATCGCGTATTCGCCCGACACCTGGTAGACGGCCGTCGGCATCCCGAATTCGTCCTTCACCCGGCGCACGATGTCGAGATAAGGAAGCGCGGGCTTCACCATCACCATGTCCGCGCCCTCGCGAATGTCGAGATACGTCTCCCATAGCGCTTCGTCGGAATTGCCCGGATCCATCTGGTAGGTGCGCTTGTCTCCACTTCCAAGATTCATCGCGGAACCGACGGCGTCGCGAAACGGGCTATAGAACGACGACGCGTATTTCGCCGAATACGCGAGGATGCGCGTATGCATGAAGCGCCTGTCGTCGAGGGACTCGCGCAGCGCGGCGACGCGCCCGTCCATCATGTCCGAAGGCGCGACGATATCGACACCCGCATTCGCATGGCAAAGCGCCTGGCGCACGAGCGCGTCGACCGTCTCGTCGTTCATGACGTAACCGGTATCGTCGACGAGCCCGTCCTGGCCGTGGCTCGTGTACGGGTCGAGCGCGATGTCGGTGATCACGCCAAGCGACGGAAAGCGCGACTTCAACGCACGCACGGCGCGAGGCACCAGGCCATCGTCGTTCCACGCTTCCGCGGCGTCCGTCGTCTTGCAATCGGCGGGGATCACCGGGAAGAGCACGATCGCCGGCACACCCGCCGACATGCAGCGTTCCGCATCAACGAGCAGAAGATCGATCGACTTGCGCGCGACGCCGGGAAGCGACGGCACGGGTCGTTGGCCCGACTCGCCGTGCACGAACGCCGGATAGATGAAATCGTCAGCGGAAAGGCGAGTCTCGCGGGCGAGCCGGCGAGAGAAGTCGTCGCGGCGCATGCGACGCGGGCGCTTCGCCGGAAACCGGCCCGCATAGTTGAAGCTCATGCAATCATCCTTTTCCTGCGTTTGACGGAACTCGCAATTTCGAGGGCGGTCACAAACTGCGGACGGTCAACGTCTCCCGCTTTCCTCCCTGAGCGGGTGCCCGCGCCGGTTCGTCCGGCGCAGGGCGTTTTGAGGCCCCGCGTCACTCCCCTTGATCGCGGGGCCTTTTTCTATTCGAGCCATCGCGCGAGAACTGCGTCGGCGCTGGTCACACCCTGCGACGTCGCGGCCGAGAATCCGATGACGCTCTTCCCGTTCGCGGCATCCCCGAACGCACGATCCACCGCGCCGTGGATGTCGGCGACCGCCTTTCGCCCCTGCGCGGCGTTGAGCTTGTCGATCTTCGTCGCGAGGATCAGCACCGGCCGAGCCGAGGGAAGGAACGCGGACAGCAACTCGACGTCGAGCGCCGCCAGTCCACGACGCGCGTCGACGATCAGCACCAGACCGATGAGCGTCGTTCGCGACGTGACGTACGACCACAAAAGCTGTTGCCATGCTTCCTTCTGCGCCTTCGACACGGCTGCATAGCCGTATCCGGGCAGATCGACCACATGCGCGCCGCTTCGCAACGCGAAGAAGTTGATCTCACGCGTGCGCCCCGGCGTGCGGCTGGTGCGCGCGAGTGCGGAGCGGCGCGCGAGCGCATTGATCGCACTCGACTTGCCCGCGTTGGAGCGGCCAGCGAATGCGATCTCGCGCGCACCCTCGACGGGTAGCTGCGACATCATCGCGGCACCGGTCACGAAACGCGCGCCTTCCAGCGGTCCCGGGATGCGACCGATGCGCGCGACCTCGGCCGGCCGCAGCGACTCCGCTACAATGGCGCGTTTTTTCATCAGCACGATGCTTCGTCATCGCACGCGGCAAAAGCCCGCGCGGATGTCGAAGCACTCATCCCGTGGGAGCCACGCGTAATGAATTGTCCATGGCGCTATGCCTGCATCGTCGCGATTTGCGCTTCCGCGCTGGCGCAGGAACCGGCAAAGCCGGGCGCCGCCGCGCCCAACCTCGATCGGGCAAGGCAGACCGCGACGCAGGTATGCGCGGCTTGCCACGGCGCGGACGGCAACAGCACCGCTCCCGTGAATCCCAATCTCGCCGGACAGGAAGCGGACTATATCACCCTGCAATTGATGCATTTCAAGGCCGGCGTGCGCGTCAATCCGACGATGCAGGCGATGGCATCGACGCTTTCCGATGACGACATGCGCGCGCTCGGCATCTACTTCTCGCAGCAAACGCCGAAGGGTCTCGCGGCGAAGGACGCGTCGCTCGTCAAGACCGGCGAGCACGTGTGGCGAGGCGGCGACGAGGAGACGGACGTTCCCGCGTGCGCCGGATGCCATTCGCCCGACGGCGCCGGCGTGCCGAAAAACTATCCGCGGCTCGCCGGGCAATATGCCGACTACGTGTACGCGCAGCTCAAGGCATTCAAGACCGGCGGACGCGCTGCCGACCCGGGCGGCAAGGATGTGAACGGTCGCGTCATGACCGCGATCGCGGGCGGCATGAGCGACGAGCAGATGAAGGCAGTCGCCCAGTACGCGATGGGACTACGGTAAACCAACGTAGGGTCGGAGACGACTCTCGCGATGAAAACCCGAGTTGACGGACCTGACCGTTCGCGAGAGTCGTCTCCGACCCTTTACGACCCTACCGGCGCGCACATGATCACGCTGTCCGGGCCGTAGCCCTCCGGTATCCATGTCGAAGGATCGGCACGCATCGCATCGCGCGTCGCGTGATCGATCGTGTAGCGGTGATTCGTCGTGAGCTGATTGAAGAAGCGCCATACGGGCTGCGTGCCGCTCGCGCACGCGCCGCTTACCGGATCCGGTAACGCGATGTAGAACACGTTCGGGCTTTCGTACGTCCAGCCCGGATACGTTTGCGGATTGTCGATCACCGCCTGGCATTCGGGCGGGCTCGCCGAATAGAAGTGCGAATCGCCAAAGCCGGGCGTACGATAGAACCTGCACACGGGATTCGTTCCCGGCGCTTGCGTCTGATACGCGAGGAAGCGCAATCCAGTCCGCTCCCAGCCGGGATGCACGCCCGCATCGAGATCGCTGATTTCGACGGCACTCAACGTCATGAAGTAGTGGTCGAGCGAGCGGTTGTAATACTCGACGACGACCGCCTGCCCCGGCGTGCCGCCCGAATCGGGGGTCAGATACTGCCGAGTCAACGGCAGCATATTGTCGATGCGCGAATATTCGTCGATGCCGCCCGGATCGTCGCACGATGCCGCGCCGCGCCACAATCCGCCGCGCAATTCATAGAAGCCGCCCGGCGAATTGAGCGTCAAAAGGCCTGCCCCGCTCGAGCCCGGTTCGGTGGTGCCCTGGCTGTATTGCACCTGCGCGAAGCTCGAACCATCGTCGTAGAGCAGGTAACCCTGCACGGCGCCCTGGCTCCATTTCAGGAGGTCGCCTTCCGCGTGATGGAGCACGTTCACCGCCGAAGCGGTGGGAATCGGATCGGTGCGCCACGCCGAGAACATCACGCCGGCAGGTGGTGGCGCGTTGAGCCGCACGAGCGACCAGTCGAAGTCCACGCTCCGCGCGAGCATCGTCGCGCCGCTCGTCTGCTCGACAAAAGGCGGCACGGTCTTGCTGCCGCAGGCGATCGCATCGAAGAACCAGAACGTGTCGAGCGTGTTGGCCGCGGTCGGCGAATCGAGGCAGTGCTGCGCCGAGAACAGGTACGGCGTGTTGCTCGAAATGGAATCGTTCAGAAGCTGGCCGGTGCAAAGGTACGTGAAGCCATCGTCCTGCATGAACTCGAGCTCGGCGACCGCCTTGGCCGCATTCGAAAGCGCGCTCGTCTGCGGCACCACGCACGCGACGTCGATTTCGCACGCGCCCGCGGTGCCGATATCCTGCACGTCCTTCGCGCTCATCTTGTGAATCGACGCCGGCGCGACGACTTGATGCGACACGCGCGCGATCGTCAGCGGCACCGTCGGGAGCGGCGTATCCGCATCGACCTCGATCTCGATCGTGGCGGTATCGCCGTCGAGCACCGGCGACCAGAACATGCCGAAGCGCTGCGTGTCGCTCGCGATCTTGTTCGCGGCGATCGGTCCGAACACCTGCGCCTGCCCCCCATTGCCCGTGAAGCGCACGCTGATTCCTGTGTCGCTCGCCGGCATCTGCATGCCGACGCGAAGCGCTGCCGCGCCCGGCGAGACGACGACGATCTTCGCCGCGCGCGTACCCCCAGACAGCGTTTGCCACGCGAGACCCGACAGCGAAATGGCCGATCCGCTCGCGGGCACATCGCGCGGGAACGCGACCGCGAGCGGTCCCTTGAGCACGCGGGCATTCGCGCCGGTGGCTGGATGCTGCGCGTTACGCGCCTTCAGCGTCGCGCGCTCGGCGTCGCTGGGTTCAGGCAGCACGATGCGAAGACCGGGCGCTTGCGCGGGAAGCAGCATCTGCGCGGGCGCGGCCTTTTCGATGCCGCTCGGGCGATACTCGGCCGGCGGAACGGCGGTGACGGGAACCGCGGCCATCACAGGGAGAGCGGCGGCAGCGAGCACGGCAGCGCATGCGAGGCGCGCACGAACGCGCGGCGGTACGATCGTCATTCAAAGACTCCCATAGGACGCGAATCGTCGCCAGGAAGCGACGTTTTGCGTGTGAATCTGTCGCGCACCCGTATGCAAAGACCGAGCCTTCGACCCTATTTGGCCGGTCAGTTGACCAGCGAAGCCGAGGGTGGTTCCGTTTCGGACAGCAGGCACTCGTGTAAAAGAGTTTTCCAATCGGGCAGCGCGAAGCCGAACGTGTCGGAGAATCGGGTCGAATCGAGGATCGCATAGACCGGCCTTCGCGCCGGCGTCGGATAGTCGGCGGTGGCGATCGGCACCACGCGCACGTGCGGGTAGCGACGAAGAATCTCGCGCGCGAATTCGTACCATGTGGTGCCGCCTTGTGCGCTCAGGTGATAGAGACCGGATTGCTCGGCGAGGCGATCGATGCCAAGACCGAGCAGGCGCGACGTGGCGCGCGCGATCGCGCGCGCCCAGTTCGGCACGCCAGCCTGATCCGCGACGACACGCACCTCGCTTCGCGCGGACGCGAGCTTTTGCATCGTGACGAGAAAATTGTGTCCGTGCCGTCCGTATACCCAGCTCGTCCGAAGCGTGAGCGCGGAGGCTCCCGATGCTGCGATCGCGCGCTCGCCTTCGAGCTTGCTCGCGCCGTATACATTGCAGGGACTCGGCGAGATCGACTCGTCGTACGGTGTCGTGCGCTCGCCATCGAAGACGTAGTCGGTCGAGAAATGCACGAGAAGCGCACCGCAGCGCTTCGCCTCGTCGGCGAGGACGCCAACGCAGCGCGCATTCACCGCGAACGCAAGGTCGGGCTCCGATTCGGCGCGATCGACCGCCGTGTACGCGGCAGCATTGACGATCGCGTCGGGCGCAACGTCACGAACGACTTTCGCGATCTTAGTCGGGTCCGCGAGATCGAGCGCCGCGCGATCGAAGGCGACCACGTCGCCTACGGCCGGAAGCGCAGCGGCGAGCTCACGGCCAAGCTGGCCGCGCGCCCCGGTCAGAAGAATGGTCGCTCGTTCACTTCGCAAGTCGTCGGCCCTTCGCGCTCATCGGACCCCCACGCTAGGGGCTTCGCCGCTACGCTGCCCCCGGAGGGGGCGCAATTCGCGCTCGGGGCGGCCCTTCGCGCTCAAGACGTACGAGCGTCGACGCGATCACGCATACGCATCGGCATCCGCGAGCGGCCTGCCGGCGGCATCCTTCTGCGCAAGCGTTGGCCTCGTCTCGGGCCATTCGATCGCGAGCGCCGGGTCGTTCCAAAGCAGCGTGCGCTCATGCTCGGGATACCAGTAGTCGGTCGTCTTGTAGAGGAATTCCGCGACGTCCGAGACGACCAGAAAGCCGTGCGCGAAGCCTGGTGGAATGAAGAGCATCCGCTGATTAGCGGCGGAGAGCCGCATCGCGACATGGTGACCAAATCGCGGCGACGAACGACGCATGTCGACCGCGACGTCGAATACCTCGCCATGGGTCACGCGTACGAGCTTGCCCTGCGCGTGCTCGATCTGGTAGTGGAGCCCGCGCAATACGCCGCGTATCGACCGTGAGTGATTGTCCTGCACGAACTCCACGTCGATGCCTGCCTCCGCGAGTTCGCGACGGTTGTAGCTCTCGAAAAAGAAGCCGCGCGCATCCTCGAAGACGCGTGGATCGATGACGAGTACCTCCGGCAGCGACGCGGATGACACGTTCATCAGGGCAGCAGCGGTTCTTCGAGCAACCGCAGGAGATAGCGGCCGTAGCCGTTCTTCGCCAGCGCCGAGCCGAGCTTCGCGAGCTGCGCCGCATCGATGTAATGCAGTCGATACGCGATCTCCTCCGGGCACGCGATCTTCAATCCCTGCCGCCGCTCGATCGTCTCGATGTATTGCGATGCTTCGAGCAGCGATTCGTGCGTGCCGGTGTCGAGCCACGCCATGCCGCGCCCCATCACTTCGCACGTCAGTTCGCCCCATTCGAGATAACGCCGGTTGACGTCGGTGATCTCGAGCTCGCCGCGCGCGGAAGGCGCAAGCGACGCCGCCACGTCGAGCACGCGGTTGTCGTAGAAATAGAGGCCGGTCACCGCGTAACGCGACTTCGGCGCTCGCGGCTTTTCCTCGAGGCTCGTGACGCGTCCCGACGGATCGAATTCTGCGACGCCGTAACGCTCGGGATCGGCGACCGGATACGCGAAGATCGTCGCGCCGCTCGCGGCATTGCGCGCGCGCTCGAGCTGCGGTTGCAGGTCGTGGCCATAGAAGATGTTGTCGCCGAGCACGAGCGCCGACGGATCGTTGCCGATGAAATCGCGACCGATGATGAACGCCTGTGCGAGGCCGTCCGGCGACGGCTGCACCGCGTAGGAGATCGTCAGTCCCCAGCGCGATCCGTCCCCCAGGAGTTGTGTGAAGCGCGGCGTATCGGCGGGCGTCGAAATCAGCAGAATGTCCCGGATGCCGCCGAGCATCAGCGTCGACAGCGGGTAATAGATCATCGGCTTGTCGTAGACGGGCAGAAGCTGCTTGGATACCACTTGCGTCACCGGATGCAGCCGCGTGCCCGAACCGCCGGCGAGGATGATGCCCTTACGCATACTGCAGATCGATCCAGCGCCGGTATTCGGCGCTTTGCACGTTCGCGATCCACGCGGTGTTCGCGAGATACCAGTCGATCGTTCGCGCCATGCCGGACTCGAACGTCTCGTCAGGCGACCAGTCGAGCTCGGTGCGGATTTTCGTCGCGTCGATCGCATAGCGGCGATCGTGTCCGGGACGATCCTTGACGAACGTAACGAGCCGCTCGCAATCGACATCGGGGCGGCGTGCGTGCACGAGCCTGCACACGGCCGAGACGACGTCGACGTTCGCCATCTCGGCATGGCCGCCGACGTTGTACGTCTCGCCAGGACGACCGCGCTCGAGCACCGTGCGGATCGCCGCGCAATGGTCGCCGACGTAGAGCCAGTCGCGAACGTTTCGTCCATCGCCGTAAACGGGAAGCAGCTTGCCCGACAGCGCGTTCACGATCATCAGCGGGATCAGCTTCTCGGGGAACTGGCGCGGCCCGTAGTTGTTCGAGCAGTTCGTCGTGAGCGTCGGCAGGCCATAGGTGTGTCGATAGGCGCGAACGAGATGATCGGACGCCGCCTTCGATGCCGCGTAAGGGCTGTTCGGCGCGTACGGCGTCGTCTCGCGAAACGGTGGATCGTCGGGTCCGAGCGATCCGTAGACCTCGTCAGTCGATACATGCAGAAAACGGAACGCTTCGCGCGACGCGCGCGGAAGCTCCGCCCACCACGCGCGTACGCATTCGAGCAGCGCGAACGTGCCGACGACGTTGGTCTGGATGAACGCGGCAGGCCCGTGGATCGAGCGATCAACGTGCGTTTCGGCGGCAAAATTGACGATCGCGCGCGGACGATGACGCTCGAGCAATGTGCGCACGAGATCCGAGTCGCCGATGTCGCCGCGAACGAATTCGTGGCGCCCGTCGGTAGCGATGGGCGCCAGGCTTTCGAGATTGCCGGCGTAAGTGAGCTTGTCGAGGTTGACGACCGGCTCGCCGTCATGCGCGAGCCAGTCGAGAACGAAGTTGGCGCCGATGAAGCCGGCGCCGCCGGTGACGAGAATCATCGAATCGTAGTGGTCTCGTATCGCGCGGCGAGTTTAGCATCGCCTGCACGCACATCCTTCAGATGCGGTAGTAGTCGCGATACCAGGCGACGAAGCGCGCGAGACCTTCGTCGAGCGGCGTATCGGGCGAAAAGCCGACCGCCTGCGCGAGGCGCTCGATCGATGCATACGTTGCCGGCACGTCGCCCGGCTGCATCGGCCGGTCGTTGCGAATCGCCTTTCGTCCGATCAACCGCTCGAGCGTCGCGATGAAGCGATCGAGATCGACCGCTTCATGATTGCCGATGTTGTAGATCGCATGCGGCGCGCCATCGCCATCGCCGGTAGGCACATGCGACGCGACGCGCACGACACCTTCGGCGACGTCGTCGACGTATGTGAAATCGCGCTGCATCCGACCGCCGTTGAACACGTCGATCGCGCGTCCTTCGAAAATCGCTTTGGTGAAGAGCATCGGCGCCTGGTCGGGTCGTCCCCACGGGCCGTACACGGTGAAGAAGCGCAGCCCGGTTGCGGGCAGCGCATAAAGATGGCTGTAGCTATGCGCCATCAGCTCGTTCGCCGTCTTCGTCGCCGCGTACAGGCTGACCGGATGGTCGACCGGCTGATCCTCGGAGAACGGAAGCACCTGGTTCGCGCCATACACCGACGACGAGGACGCATAGACGAGGTGGCGAACCCGCGCGTGCCGGCACCCTTCCAGGACATGACCGAAAGCGACGAGATTGTTGCGGACATACGCATCGGGATTGACGAGCGAATGACGGACGCCCGGCTGTGCCGCGAGATGCACGACAACATCGAAGTCGCGAGAGAACAGCGCGGCCGCCGACGCCTTCTCGGCAAGATCGACGCGCTCGAACGCGAAGTGAGCCAGCGCTGCAAGCTCGGCGATGCGCGCTTCCTTGAGCGCAACATCGTAGTAGGGGTCCAGGTTGTCGACGCCTTGCACTTGCGCGCCGGCATCGAGAAGCGCGCGCGACACGTGCATGCCGATGAAGCCGGCCGCGCCGGTGACGAGCACGCGCTGCCCGTCGAGGGACTCCGTCATCCGATGCTCACGAGCCGCGCTGCCCGCGCCCGAGCGCACGAAGCTTCGCGTGCTTCAGAAAGCTCGCGAACGCGCCGATCGCGATGTGCGCGAAGCCTGGCGCGCCATCGAGAAAGCCCAGCTTCAGCACGTAGAAGCGCAGGAACCGCGCGAGCGGCGCCAGCGCCATCGCGAACGCCGAGCTCCGCCGCCCGCTCGCATGCAATGCGTCGGCCTGCAACGTCGTGTAGCGATTCTGCTTCGCGATGTAGCGCTCGAGCGATTCGGCCGATGCATGCAGGAGATCGCCTTCGAGGCGTCCGACCGGCCCCTTCGCGATCACGTGCTCGTGCACCGGATCGTCGCTCCACCGCGCGCGGCGCCGATCGAAGAGACGCGTCGTCCAGTCGGGATAACCTTCGCCATGCGAGAGCCAGCGACCAAGAAAGCGATTGCGCCGCGCGAGCGCGTACGCCGCGTGCGGGGGATTGCCACCGGCGAAGAGATCGGCGATCGACGCGCGAAGCGCAGGTGACAGCCGTTCATCGGCGTCGAGGCACAGTACCCAGTCGTGCTTCGCCTCCTCGACCGCGAATTGCTTCTGCCGCCCGAATCCGAGAAACGGGCGCGTGATCACGCGCGCACCCGTGCGCCGCGCGACTTCTACGGTATGATCGGCGCTCCCCGAATCGACCACGAGCGCATCGCTCGCAAACGGTGCCGACAACAGGCACTCCGCGATGTCGGCGGCGGCATCGCGCGTGATCACGACCAGCGAAATGGGCAACGGCCCGCCCGCACGCGACTCGCTCGCCGCTCGATCGCGTGTCGCGGGGCCGCGGGTCGTTGATTGCGTCCCGTGAGTCGCGGCGAGAAGCGTGAGCCCGGCAAGCCACGGCGAGGGCCAGCATCGGAGTGCAGCGCTCGAAGCCATTCTGCTTCGCCGCAAGCGCTCGGAAGCGATCACTTCGACGATCTCGACCCAAGTCGCGCCGGGCCGTCCCAAGCGACTTGCTGCGCCCCCTTGGGAGCAGCGAGCGGAGCGAGCGTGGCGGTCGTTCATCGCTGGCAAATGGCACGATTTTACGTTGTTTGACGCGCCCGCCACGTCGGTGCTCGTCGTGCGGCCCTCCTCGCTCGGCGATATCGTCTACGCGCTCGCCGTCGCCGCCGACATTCGCCGCGCCGATCCTTCGATCGCCGTCGACTGGGTGAGCGAGCCCGGATTCGCACCGCTCGTTGCGCTTTGCAGCGACGTCCGTGCGGTGATCCCGTTCGGATTGCGCGGCTGGCGACGCGCCCCGCTGACGCCGGCGACGTGGCGCGACGTGCGCACGTTCATCGGACAGTTGCGGCGTACTCGTTACAACGCGGTCATCGATCTGCAGGAGCAGGTGAAAGGCGCATTGATCGCGCGATTGTCGCGCGGCAGGCGCCACGGCTTCGATCGGCACTGCATCCGCGAGCCGCTCGCGGCGCTTGCACACGACCTTCATCATCGCGTGCCGCGCGAGTTGCATTTCCTTGCGCGCTGCCGCCGACTCGCCGCGGCGGCGCTTGGCTACGTAATCGACGAGCCACCACGTTGGAACCTGCGACCTCCGCTTTCTGCACCGTCGATTCCGCAGCGACACTTCGTCGCATTGCTGCACGCAACGAGCCGCGACGACAAGCTTTGGCCCGAGCAGCATTGGCGTGCGCTGATCGACGCGAACGAGCGCGCGGGATTCGCGACCGTGCTGCCTTGGGGAAGCGCGGCGGAGCGTGCGCGAAGCGAGCGGCTCGCGGCAGGATTCGCGCAGGCGATCGTGCCGCCGCGGCTCTCGTTGCCCGATGCCGCTGCGCTCGTTTCCAAGGCAAGTCTCGCTATTGGCGTCGACACGGGTTTCACGCATCTTGCCGCCGCGCTCGGGATACCGACGGTCGCCATCTTTTGCGCGACCGATCGCGCGCGCCATGGCGTGGCGATCGCCGGCGCCCACGCGCGCGACGTCGGCGATGCCGGAGAGCCACCGTCGATCGACGACGTGCTTGCCGCGGCAGGTGCCGTTTCTCCCGCGTTGATGCAGTGATTGCACGCGCCGCGTACACATTCTTGTGGCGCGTCGCGCTGCCTTTCATGCCGCTGCGGCTCTGGTGGCGCGGACGCCGCGAGCCGCTGTATCGGGCCCACGTCGGCGAGCGGTTCGGGCGCTATCGCAAAGAGGCGCACGCAATCGCCAACGATGTGGTGTGGATCCATGCGGTGTCCGTCGGCGAGACACGCGCCGTCGTGCCTCTTGTCGAGCGCCTCCTTGCCGGTAATGCGCAACGAACGATTCTGCTCACGCACATGACGGCAACCGGGCGCGAGACGGGACGCGCGCTCTTCGGCGAGCGGGTCGTGCAAGCGTGGCTTCCCTATGACGTGCCGTTCGCCGTCGATCGCTTTCTCGCGCACTTCCGTCCTCGTGCCGGATTGCTCGTCGAAACGGAGCTGTGGCCGAACCTCGCCGAGGCAGCCGCGAAGCGACGCATACCGCTGTTTCTGATCAACGCGCGGCTATCGCAGCGTTCGGCGCGCGGCTACGCGCGAATTGCATCTCTCGCGCGTCCGCTTCTCGCCTCGCTTGCCGGCATCGCGGCGCAAAGCGAGGAAGATGCGCACCGGCTTCGTGCGCTCGGTGCGAACGATGTCGTGGTCACCGGCAATATCAAGTTCGACATCGACGTGCCGAGTGCGATGAAAGAGCGCGCGCGCATTTTGCGCGAGCGTTTCGGCACGAGACGGCCGATCGTCGCGCTCGCCTCCACACGCGATGGAGAGGAAGCGCTGTTGCTCGATGCGTTTTCCCGAGCCGCGCTGCCGGCGCATACGCTCGTCGTCATCGTGCCGCGCCATCCGCAGCGTTTCGGCGATGTGGCGGCGATGCTGACAGCGCGTGGATGGCCGTTCGTCCGGCGAAGCGACGAGCGCGGCGTGCCGATCGATGTGCGCTTCGTGCTCGGCGACTCGATGGGCGAGATGCACGCGTACTACGGCGCGTGCGATGTCGCGTTCGTCGGCGGGAGCCTTCTGCCGCTCGGCGGCCAGAACCTGATCGAGCCGATCGCGGTCGGCGTCCCGACGCTGGTCGGGGCGCACACGTTCAATTTCGCACGAGCAAGCGAAGCGGCGATCGCCGCCGGTGCGGCGTTGCGCGTCGAGAACGCGGACGAAGTGTTCGGCACCGCGTCGCGGCTACTGCAAGATCCCGCCGAGCGCGCGAGGATGCGCGAAAGCGGAGAGGCGTTTCTCGCTGCGCACCGGGGCGCCGCGGATCGGTTGTGGGCGTGGTTGGGAGAAAGAATTCGGGGTCTGGGGACTGGGGATTAGGGGCTGGGGAGCGTCTTCGGACTGCGTGCATTGGGTGATTCGCCGGGGTTTTGGCCTTGGTCGCAAGCCGAGAACACGCACGCGGTGCAAGCGCTCTCCCCAGCCCCTAATCCCCAGTCCCCGCGCCCCTATCCCCTCAACCTCCGATTCACATCCTCCAGATCCTGCTCCGATAACGTCCCCACCGCCGACTTGAGCTTCAAGACACCGAGCAGGTAGTTGAAGTACGCCTGCGCGAGGTCGTGCCGCGCCTGGAAGACGTTCTGCTGCGTGTTCAGCACGTCGAGATTCGTGCGCACGCCGACTTCCTGCCCCGTCTTGTTCGATTCATACGCGGTCTGCGCCGAAACGAGCGCCTGCTCGAACGCCTTCACCGACGCCGCGGCGCTCGTGACGCCCGTGAATCCCGTCTGCGCGTTGAAGAGGGCATTGCGCCGCGCGACCTCCAGGTTCTGCCGCGCGTTCTCCTGCAGCGCGAACGCCTCGCGAACCTTCGAGTTGGCGAAGCCTCCGTCGTACAGCGGAAAGTTCAACGCGAGCCCGATCGCCGCCTGGTGCTGCTCGCCGCCGGCGCTCGTATTGACCGACGCGCTGAACCCCTGCGCATTGACGCTCGCGACGAGATCGAGCGTCGGCAACTTCCCGGCGCGCTGGCGCTCGATCTCGAGCGCCGCGATGTCGGCGTTGTATTGCGCGATGTGAACGGAGAGATTGTCGTCGAGCGCGCGCTGCACCCAGTATTCGAGATCGTTCGGCGAAGGCAGCGCCGGCTCGAACCCCGGCCCGAGGCGCTTCAGGTCGCCCGGCACTCGCCCGATGATCGCGCGAAGCGCGGTGCGCTGATTCTCGAGATCGTTACGCGCGCTGATCTCGTTGGCAACAATGGAGTCGTACTTCGCCTGCGCCTCGTTGGTGTCGGTGATCGTCGCGACGCCGACCTCGAAGTTTCGCTTGGCCTGCGCGAGCTGCTCCGACACCGCAGCCTTCTGGCTCTCGGCAAGCTCGACGTTGAATTGCGAAAGCAGCACGTTGAAGTACGCGGTCGCCACGCGCAGCATCAGGTCCTGCTTCGCTGCTTCGAGCGTGTAGTCGGCCTGGCGCACCTGCTCGACGGCCTGGCTGTAGGCGACCGTGTTGGCGTAGCGGTAGAGCGGCTGCGACGCCGATACCGTGAGGCCGCCGAAGCCGAAGTTGCGATTAATCGTCGTGTGCGGATCGGTGTCGAGGTTCGTGCCGAAATAGTTCGCGTTCGTGCTCGCAGCCAGGGACACGTTGGGCAAAAGCCCCGCGCGCGCCTGCGGCACGCGCTCCTGGGTCGCCTGCCAGTTCGCGCGGGCGGCGGCGACCGTCGGATCGCTTTGCTGCGCCTGCCGATAAATGTCCATCAGGTCCTCGGCGAGCGCGGGCGAACAAGCCCCGAGCGCGGCGACAAGAACGACGAGGGCAGCCGATTCGTAACGCTTCATTGTCGGGGAATCCGTGGTGCGCACCGCGACCGCGCAGCGCGCGTCCGGCGTGAAAGGTCGGCGATCAGAACTCGAACCTGGGCGGCGCCGCCGCGTTGCGAAGCGGCATGATCACCGTCTCGAAAAGATCGGTGGCCGTTGTCGCGCCCGGCGCTTCGGAATGGATCAAGCGCGCTTTCATCGCTGGCGCTTCGCCGACGACCGCGAAGAGACGGCCTTTCGGCGCGAGCTGCTCGAGAAAGCGCGCAGGCAGGAGCGGCGTCGACGCGGTGAGCACGATCACGTCGTACGCGTCGTTGCCGAAGCCGCGCGCGCCGTCGCCGATCTCGATGCGCACGTTCGCGAATCCATGCCGCGCGAGCCTGGCATGCGCATCGGCCGCCGTCGCCTCGTCGATCTCGACGCTCGTCACGTCGCCCGCCTCGCTCGCGAGGAGCGCGGTCAGGTAGCCGGCGCCGGTGCCGATCTCGAGCACGCGATCGTCGTCGCGAACCATCAGCTCCTGCAGCACGCGCGCTTCCATCTTCGGCGTCCACATCCGGTAACCGTTTGGAAGCGGCAGCTCGAGATCGGCAAACGCGAGCATCCGATAGGCGGGCGGAACGAAATCCTCGCGCCGCACGGCCGACAGGAGGTCGAGCACGCGCGTGTCGAGGACGTCCCAGGTGCGGATCTGCTGGTCGATCATGTTGATCCGCGCCTGCTCGAAATCGAATCGGTTCATTGGGGAGGCGCAATGCGCGAAACCGGACGCTCAGCCGCGTACACGAGCATCGCGCCGCACATCGCAATCGCGGCAGGAGCCGCGGCATTATAGCAAGCGATCGACGCCAGAACACGCTGGCGATCGGCACTCGGGACGCGGCGTCAATCGTCCGCGCCTGGTGCTGCCGGCGCAGCTTCGCGCACGACGCGGCGTGCATGGCGCGCGCGCCTGCGCTCGGTCCAGCCGTCGAGATACGTGTAGATCACCGGCACGACGATCAGCGTCAGAAGCGTCGACGTGATGACGCCGCCGATGATCGCGCGTCCCATCGGCGCCTGCTGCTCGCCGCCATCGCCGATTCCGAGCGCGAGCGGCAGCATGCCGGCAATCATCGCCGCGGTGGTCATCACGATCGGTCGAAGCCGCACCTGTCCGGCGCCGAGCAACGCATCGGTGAGGCTCGCGCCGCCGCGGCGCGCCCGGTTCGCGAAATCGACGAGCAGAATCGCGTTCTTCGTAACGAGCCCCATCAGCATCACGAGGCCTATCATCGAGAAGATGTTGATCGTCGTGCCGGTCAAAAGCAGCGCGAGAAACACGCCGATCAGCGACAGCGGCAGCGACGCCATGATCGCCATCGGCTGCGTGAAGCTCGCGAACTGCGACGCGAGAATCAGGTAGATGAAGACGATCGCGAGCCCGACGGCTGCAATGGCGGACTGGAAGGACTCCTGCATGTCCTCCTGCTGACCGGCTGCCGCGAGTCGATAGCCGGGCGGCAGCGACATCTCGTTCGCGATGCGCTGCACGTCGTTGCCGACGTCGCCGGCCGGACGCCCTTCGACGTTCGCGTAGATGCCGATGCGCCGTTGCAGGTCCTGGCGCTTGATGATCTGCGGGCTCGTCGATTCGACGATGTCCGCGACCTGGCGAAGCGGCACCATGCGCATCTGCCCGTCGGGACCGCGTCGATTCGTGGCGAGATAAAGATTCGCAAGGTCGGAGGCAAGCTGGCGCCGATCCTTCGACACCTGCACGTTGACTTCGTAGTTCTGGCCGTCGGGCCCCAACCAGTAGCTGATCGTGTCGCCCGCGATCAATGGCCGCACCGTGGCGCCCACCTGCTGCACCGTTATGCCGAGGTCGGCGGCCGCCGCATTGTTGAGACGAATCGACAGCGCCGGGTTGGCCGCCTTGTCCGACGTCTCGAGGTCGGCGATGCCCGGCACCTTCGCGACCTTCGCCGCGAACTCGGCGGCGATCTTCGACAACGTGTCGGGGTCGGGGCCGAGCACGTTGAACCAGATCGGGCGGTCGAAGCCGAACGCCAGCTCGATGCCGGGAATCGGTCGCAGCGCCGCACGGATCGCGCGCTCGAGATCCTTCTGCGAGCGCTTTCGATCCTTCGCGTCGACGAGTTTGAGGTTGATGCGCGCGTAGTTGCGGCCGTCCTGCGTGCCGACCGTCGTCATCGCGAGCTCGATCTCGCGGAATTGCTCGAGCGTCTCCTCGGCTTCGAGCACCTTGCCGTTCGTGTATTCGAGGCTCGAGCCCACCGGCGTGTTGAGGCGAAGCGAGATGAAACCCTGGTCGACCTCGGGCATGAATTCGGAGCCGACGAGCGGAACCACGAAGAAGCTCGCGAAGAACGAGCCGAGCGCGATGGCGACGACCGACTTGCGATGCGAAAGCGCCCACGCGAGAACAACCGCGTACACGCGATGGAGCGCATCGACGCCGCCTTCGACGCGTTCCATCAGCCGGCCCAGCCACGGCACGCGCGAGAAGCGCGTCGCCGGCGGATCGGCCCATATCGACGAAAGCATCGGGTCGAGCGTGAAGCTCACGAACAGCGATACGAGCACGGCCACCGCGACGGTGACGCCGAACTGAAAGAAGAATCGCCCGATCAGCCCATTCATGAAAGCGATCGGCGCGAACACCGCGACGATCGCGAATGTCGTTGCCATCACGGCGAGCCCGATCTCGTCGGTGCCTTCGCGCGCCGCGGTCGCATGGTCCTTGCCCATGCCGAGATGGCGGACGATGTTCTCGCGCACGACGATCGCATCGTCGATCAGCAACCCGATCGTCAGCGACAGCGCCATCAACGTCAGGAAGTTGAGCGTGAACCCGAAGGCGCGCAGCGCGATGAACGTCGCCACGACGGCAATCGGAAGCGTGAGCCCGGTGATGATCGTGCTGCGCCAGCTATGCAGGAAGACGAACACGATCAGCACCGTGAGCAGCGCGCCCTCGACGATCGTGCTCTTGACGCGGTTCACGGCGCTCTCGACCTGATCGGCGCGAGACCATGCGACCTTTACGTCGACGTCGGGCGGCAGGCGCTTGCGCAGCTCCTGCACGGCGGCCTTTACGTTGCGCCCGGTCTCGACGATGTTGGCGTCCTGCGCCTTCTGCACGTCGAGCGTGATCGCGGGATGGCCGTTGATGCGCGAGATCGAGTCCTGCTCCTTCTCGCCGTCGATCACGTCGGCGACCTGCGATAGGTACACCGGGCCACCACCCTGCTGCGCGACGATGATCCGCGCGAAGTCGGCCGGCTCCTTGATCTTGCCATCGATGCGCACGATGGCGTCGCTTCCGCCTTTCGTGATGCGTCCGGCCGGAACGTCCTGGTTCGCGTTGCGGATCGCGTCGATCACCTGGTCGACGCCGATGCCGAGCGCTGTGAGCGCGTTGGGCTTGATCTCGATCAGGATCTGGCGGCTCGCACGACCGTTGACGTCGATCCGCGCGACGCCGGGCTGGTTCTCGAGCGCCTTGACGATCGTCTGGTCGGTGAGCGACGTGAGCTCGCGCAGGCCCGTCGTCGGCGACATGACGGCGAGCGAAATGACCGGCTGGCTGTTCTCGTTCTCGACGCGAAGGACCTGCGGATCCTTGACGTCCTTCGGAAACGACGGACGGATGAGCGCGACGCGGTCGCGCACGTCCTGCACCGCCTGCGCCACGTCGGTCGCGAGCCGGAACTCGGCGAAGACGTCGCTTCGCCCTTCATAGGAGTTCGAGAAGATCCGCTTGACGCCGGCGACCTGGTTCACCGCGTACTCGATCGGCTTCGTCACGTCCGACTCGACGGCCTCCGGCGCCGCGCCGGGATAGTACGTGGTCACCGAGATGTACGGCAGGTCGACGTCCGGCATCTGTTCGATCCGAAGCTCGCGATACGAAAAGATGCCGAGCACCGTGATCGCGACCATCACCATCGTCGCGAAGACGGGGTTTTCGATCGAGGTGCGCGTGATCCACATGTCAGGCGTCAGGTATCAGTTGTCACAAAATGAAAATCGGTGCCAGAGATGTATTTCCCGAACAATTGCGACGACATGCCACGACAGCGCCGGGAAATACATCTCTGGCACCGATTTTCGATAGCTCACCCCGACCCGCGGCCGCGCACCTGCATTGCGTTCTGCGACGACGTTGCCGCGCGCACCAGCGCCGGCGCGCCGTCCTTCAGGTTATCGAAGCGCGCGGCGAGCACCGGCGTTCGCGGCGGCAGCATCGTGCGGATCTCGACGCGCCCATTCGCCTCGTCGCGTCGCCCGGTGATGACCACGCGGCGGGCGAGCTTGCCGTCGTCGATCGTCCACACGAACGATTGGCCGGCCTCGCTTCGCACCGCCGCAAGCGGCAGTGTCGGCGCCGGCGCGCTCGCGGCAAGCGCGATCCGGCCGGTCGCGAACATGCCGTTGCGAAGCGCCGCGTCGGGATTCGGCAGGCTGACATAGACTACGATCGCGCGCGTGCCGGGCTCGGTCGATGGATTGATCCGGTCGATGCGGCCGCGAAAGCTGCGCTCGCCAAAGCCGTCGACGCGAAGCTCGACCGGCATTCCGCTTGATAACTCCGGCACGTCGATGGCCGGCACCATCGCCTGCACTTCGAGATCGCGCAGATCGACGATCGAAAGGATCGGCGCCTCGATCGCGACTTTCTCGCCGGTTTGCACGTGGCGCTTCGCGACGATGCCGGTCAGCGGCGCGACCACCTCCGCGTCGGCGAGCGCGTTCTTCGCGAGCTGGAGTTGCGCCTCGGCCGACTTGACGTTGCCGCGCGCGACGTTATACGACGATTCGGCGCCGTCGAACGCGTTCTGCGAGATGAACTTGTCGGACAGCAGGCGCAGGTTCATCGCCCGCGTCTTCTCGGCGAGCCCGAGTTGCGCACGCGCGCTTTCGAGTGCGCCCTGCCGGTCGATGATCCGCGATTCGAGATCGGGCGAGCGAATGTGCGCGACGACCTGCCCGGCGCGAACCGGCTCGCCCTCGCGTACATCGAGGCCGGCGATGTCGCCCGCGACCTTCGCCTTGACGACCGTTTGACGCACCGCCTGCAGCGTTCCCGACACCGGGAGCCAGCGCGCGAGCGGCCGGCTTTCGACATAGGCGAGGTCGTCGGCGGCGAACTCGAGCGCGACGCTTGCGCGCGCGTCCTTGCCGGGATCGCGCTTGGCGGCACGCAACGCGACCGCACCGCCGAGCACGCCCACGAACGTCAGCACGACAAATGCCACGATGACGCGCCTGCGCGTTCTTCCCTTCGTCATCCGACTCCCCTCGCGCGGTTCGCGCGCTGCCTACCCGGCCACCCGCTCGCGCGGTTCGCGCGAAACTCGGAGCGTTATGCGCACCCGCGTTGGATGCGCCTTCGCCGGCCGCCGGATTCAAGAACCCGTGAACGCCATGCGCCTTACGCCCATGGGCTCCCGGAAAGCCGTGGACGATAGGACCGGCACGGCAATCGGGCAATCGCATTGCGACGAAATGCTGCCGACGTTGACCGAACGGCTTCTTTCGCGCCCGCGATGCGCGGCCCGCGCCGGCGCCGCGACGTCATCGGAGCGTCGAGACAGCGCCTTGATTGACACCTGATTCGCGGTCGAATCATAATGCTTCGTTTCCCTTCTTTCATTCCCCTCCGGGAGAATTTCCGATGCGTCACGCACATGGTGCACACAGGATCGGTCTCACGATTGTCGCCTTGGCGCTGATTGGCGTCTATGGCTGCAGCAAGGAAGAGCCGAAGCAGGCGGCCGCGCCGAAGACCGAAACGGCGGCAGCGCCGGCGCCTGCCGAGGAAACGGTTACCGTCAAGATCGGCTCCGCCGGGCCGCTCACGGGCGAGATCGCGCACCTTGGCAAGGACAACGACAACGGCGTTCGGCTTGCGATCGATCAGGCGAACGAGAAGAAGCTCAAGATCGGCGGCAAGACGATCAAGTTCGAGGTGATGAGCGAGGACGACCAGGCCGATCCGAAGCTCGGTCCGACGATCGCGCAAAAGCTCGCCGATGCGAAGGCGGCCGGCGTCGTCGGTCACCTCAATTCGGGGGTCACGATCCCCGCGTCGGCCGTCTACAACCAGGCCGGCATTCCGATGATCTCCGGCTCGGCCACCAACCCGAAGCTCACCGAGCAGGGCTTCAAGAACATCTTCCGTGTCGTGGGCCGTGACGATCAGCAGGGGCCCGCCGTCGCGCAGTACCTCGAGTCGATGAAGCTCAAGAAGGTCGCGATCGCCGATGACGCCACCGCCTACGGCGAAGGGCTCGCGAACGAGGTCGAGAAGACGCTGAAGGCCGCCGGTGTCAACGTCGTCGCGCACGAGAAGACGAACGACAAGGCGACGGACTTCAAGGCCATCCTGACGAAGATGAAAGGCCGCAATCCCGACGCGATCTTCTACGGCGGCATGGACGCCACCGGCGGGCCGATGCTGAAGCAGGCGCGTGAGCTCGGCATCAAGTCGGTGTTCAGCTTCGGCGACGGCGCGTGCACCGACACGATGAAGAAGCTCGCCGGCGACAAGAGTGCCGAGGGGTTCATCTGCTCGCAGGCGGGCCTGCCGGTTGTCGCGGCGTCGAAGAGCTTCCTCGACGCGTACAAGGCGAAGTACAACGTGGATCCGATCATCTACGCGCCATTCACGTACGACGCGGCGAACCTCTTGATCACCGCGATGCAGAAAGCCGACTCGACCGACCCGGCGAAGTACCTGCCCGATCTGCAGAAGATCAGCTACGACGGCGCCACGGGACACATCGAGTTCGACGACATGGGCGATCGCAAGAATGCCGAGATCACGATCTTCACGATGAAGGATGGCAAGCTCGATCCGGTCGCGATCGTCAAGGGCGGCAAGAGCATTCCGTTCGGCGATTTCATGAAAGCGTCCGACAGCGGCATGGCAGCGCCGGCGCCCGCTGCGACTGCGCCGAAGGCCGAAGAAGCGAAGAAGTAACGAGCGCGACAAGCAGGACGACAACGGCGCCCGATTTCGGGGCGCCGTTTCTTTTTCCTTCTTCTGGAATCAGCACGATTTACTGTCGGAGGCAGCCGGCGCCGACCGATTCGGCGCGTCGGGACACGCAGTACGCCTGAGCGCGGCGGGCGAGGCGAAAGCCGAGCCAAGGCCCGAAGGGCGCGGCGCCACGCGATGGCGGGAGGCCGACTACCGACCGTGAGCCACCGCCAGACCGCTTGCCCTGCCCGTCGCGAACACCCACAATGCCGACGCTTCGATGGACACCTTCATCCAGCAGATCGTCAACGGCGTGACGCTCGGCAGCGTCTACGCGATCGTAGCCCTCGGCTACACGATGGTCTACGGCATCGTGCAGCTCATCAACTTCGCGCACGGTGACGTCGTGATGATAGGCGCGATGGTCGCGTATTCGGTGATCGTCGCGCTGGTCGGCGCGAACATCGCGCTGCCGCCGCTCGCGATCGTGGCGATCGCCACGCTCGTCGCCGTTCCCTCGTGCACGATCGTCGGTTACCTGCTCGAGCGCGTCGCCTACCGGCCGCTGCGGCGAGCGCCCCGGCTAGCGCCGCTCATCACGGCGATCGGTCTTTCAATCGTGCTCCAGAACATCGCACTCATCATCTGGAGCCGCAACCCGCTGCCCTATCCGCAGGTGATCGCCACGATCTCGTATCCGCTGACCAGTCACCCGAACGGCGCGACGATCACGAACGTGCAGGTCGGCATCATCGGCCTGTCGCTTGCAATGATGGCCGGGCTCCTTCTGCTCGTCTATCGAACGAAACTCGGCGTCGCGATGCGCGCCGTCGCGCAGAACGCGCAGGTGGCGGGGCTCATGGGCATCGACGTCAACCGCGTCATATCGATCACGTTCATGATCGGTGCCGGCCTCGCCGCCGTCGCCGGCGTGATGGATGGCAGCTACTACGGCGTCGCGCACTACCAGATGGGCTTCATCCTCGGCCTCAAGGCGTTCTCGGCCGCCGTGCTCGGCGGCATCGGCAATCTCGGCGGCGCGATGCTTGGCGGCATGCTGATGGGAATCATCGAAGCGCTCGGCGCCGGTTATGTCGGCGAGCTCACGAACCTCTGCGGCCTTTCGGGCTGGTCGCAGGCACTCGCGCAGCGATGCGTCAACGATCCGCACCTCGAGCTCTTCGGCTCGAATTATCAGGACGTGTTCGCGTTCGTCGTGCTGATCCTCGTGCTCACGCTGCGGCCGTCGGGGCTGCTCGGCGAGCGCGTGTCCGATCGGGCGTAGCGATGCGGGGGAGCCCATGAGCCCGAAGGGCCGCCCCGAGGGCGAATTGCGCCCCCTCGGGGAGCAGCGAAGCAGCGCAGCTGCGAGCGTGGGGGTTCAATGAGTCGCGTATCGGAAGAGCTGAAGCTACCGATCGCGCCTGCGCGCCGCCGTCCGGCCGTCGCACTGCTGGGGACGCTCCTGCTGGCCGTGGGGCTCGCGATCCTGCCCTTCGTACTCGCGAGCGGCTTCGGCACGGCCTGGGTGCGCATCACGAATCTCGCGATCCTCTATTGCTTCCTGGCGCTCGGGCTCAACATCGTCGTCGGCTTCGCGGGCCTCCTCGACTTGGGCTACATCGCGTTCTACGGCGTCGGCGCCTATACGTACGCGCTGCTCGCGAGCCCGCATTTCGGATTGCACGTCCCGTTCTGGATCATCCTGCCGATCGGCGCATTCATCGCATGCGTCTTCGGCGTGCTGCTCGGCGCACCGACGCTCAAGCTGCGCGGCGATTACCTCGCCATCGTCACGCTCGGCTTCGGCGAAATCGTCCGGATCTTTCTCAACAACCTGTCGCGTCCGTTCAACCTGACGAACGGCGCGCAGGGCATCACGCTGATCGATCCCTTCCGCATCGACGGCTACAACTTCGGGCGCGTGCACGCGGTGGGCTCGCTCACTTTCTCGACGCCGATCAACTACTACTACTTCCTGCTGATCGTGCTCGTCGCGGTCATCGCGCTCAACATCCGCCTGCAGAACTCGCGCATCGGCCGCGCGTGGGAGGCAATCCGCGAGGACGAGATCGCGGCGCGCGCGATGGGCATCAACACGCGCAACATGAAGCTCCTCGCGTTCGCGATGGGCGCGTCGTTCGGCGGCATCGCGGGCGGCATGTTCTCGGCGATGCAGGGCTTCATCAGCCCCGAGAGCTTCGTGCTCGTCGAATCGATCATGGTGCTGTCGATGGTCGTGCTGGGCGGCATGGGCAACGTGTTCGGCGTCGTGCTCGGCGCACTGATCCTGTCGTTCGTTCCCGAGGTGCTGCGCTACACGGTGGGGCCGGTCCAGAACGCCGTCTTCGGCCGTACGCTGATCGATCCGGAAGTGATCCGGATGCTGCTCTTCGGGCTCGCGCTCGTGCTGATGATGCTGTTCCGCCCGGCGGGGCTCCTGCCCTCGGCGGTGCGCAAGCGCGAGTTCGAGACGCGGCCCGCCGAGACCGACGGCTCCAATCCCGAGGGTGCGACGTAATGGCTTCGGAGGTGCTGCTCGACGCGCAAGGCATCACCAAGCGTTTCGGCGGCGTGCTCGCGCTCGCCGAGGTCGATTTCAGCATCCGTCGCGGAGAAATCTACGGGCTGATCGGTCCGAACGGCGCCGGCAAGACATCGCTTTTCAACGTGCTGACCGGCATCTATCCCGCCGATGCGGGTCGGTTCCTGTTCGACGGACAGCCGATCGCGGGACTGAAACCCAACGACATCGCTGCGCGCGGAATCGCGCGCACGTTTCAGAACATCCGCCTTTTCCAGAACTTGACCGCGCTCGAGAACGTGATGATCGGCCGGCATGTGCGTACGCACGCGGGCGTCTTCGGCGCGATCCTTCGCGACCGGCGAACGCTCGCGGAAGAGCGCGCGATCGAGAAGGACGCCTACGAGCTTCTCGCGTTCGTCGGCGTGCATCGGCGCGCGAACGACCTCGCGAAACACCTGGCCTACGGCGACCAGCGCCGCCTCGAAATCGCGCGCGCGCTCGCGACGCAGCCGAAGCTTCTGGCGCTCGACGAGCCCGCGGCCGGCATGAACGCGACCGAAACGGCGCAGCTTCGCACGCTGCTCGAGCGCATCAGAACCGAAGGCACGACGATCCTCCTGATCGAGCACGACATGAAGCTCGTGATGCGCGTGTGCGATCGCGTGCTCGTGCTCGATTACGGACGCCGGATCGCCGAAGGTCCCGCGTCGCAGGTGCAGAAGGACGACAAGGTGATCGCCGCCTACCTCGGTCCGGACATCGCGCTCGATGTCGCGAGGAGAGCGTGAGCAGCGAGGTAGCCGCGACGGCGCGTACCGAGGCCGTCGATCCGACACGCGCACCGATGCTCGAGCTTCGCGGCGTCGCGATCTCGTACGGCGGCATCCGGGCGGTCAAGGGCATCGACCTCGAAGTCGCGCACGGCGAGCTCGTCTGCCTGATCGGCGCGAACGGCGCCGGCAAGACGACGACGCTCAAGGGCATCTGCGGCCTTCTGCCGCTGCGGTCGGGCTCGGTGCACTACGACGGCGACGACGTCACCGGGCACCCGGCGTTCCAGCTCGTTCGCCGCGGGCTCGCGATGGTGCCCGAGGGTCGCGGCGTTTTCGCGGCGCTCACCGTCGACGAGAACCTGACGATGGGCGCCTACGCGCGTGCGGATCGCGATGCGATCCGCGCGGACATCGAGCGCGTCTTCGCGCTGTTCCCGCGCTTGCAGGAACGGCGACGCCAGACGGCGGGCACGCTCTCCGGCGGCGAGCAGCAGATGCTCGCGATCGCGCGCGCGATGATGTCGCGTCCGCGGCTGCTTCTGCTCGACGAGCCCTCGATGGGACTTGCGCCGCTGATGGTGCAGAAGGTATTCGAGACGATCCTATCGGTCGCCAAGGAAGGCGTGACGATCCTGCTCGTCGAGCAGAACGCGAAGCTCGCGCTCGACGTGAGCGACCGTGGCTACGTGATGGAATCAGGCGAGGTTACACTCGCGGGCAAGGCGAGCGCGCTGATCACCGAGCCCAGGGTGCGCGCCGCGTATCTCGGCGAGACGGCATGATGCGTCGCGCCGCGCGTTTTCGCGAGGCCCACGCATTCCCGGCGAAGTCAATTCAGAGAACGCGAACGAACGCGAACCGGTGCGCGCGATTCGCGCGGTTCCTGCTCGAAACGCGCTCGCCTGGTACGGGGACGCGATGCGGCTTTGGCGCCACGGACCGGCGACTTTTTGCGGCATCGCGCTCGTCATCCTGGTCGCGAACATTGCGCTTTCGCTCGTGCCGCTGGCTGGCGTCGTGCTCGCGCAAATCGTGCTGCCGCTGCTCGAATGCGGCCTGCTGTACGCGAGCCTCGCCGCGGACCGCGGCGATCGGCCGCGGCTTCGTCACCTCGTCGCCATAGCAAGCGCGCCGGCCCGCGCGCAAGCGGCGGTCGTTGTGGCGGCGCTCATCGTGTTCGCCGTCGAAGTGCTCGTCGCGAAACTGATCGGCGGCTTCGACATGCTGACGCCTGCGAGCAACGCCGAGCCGATCGAAGGTTACGCGCTGATCGTCACCTACGCGTTCGGCATCGTCGTGTCGCTGCCCGTGACGTTCGTGCCGTTCGCCGTGCTCTTCGATGCCGAAGGCTTCCGCCGCGCATTCGCACAAAGCGGGGCCGCGTTCTCGCGCAACGTTGCACCGCTTCTGCTCTACGGCGCGCTCTCCTTCGTGCTGCTCCTGATCGGCCTCGTGACCAACGGCGTGGGCCTGCTCCTCGCGCTTCCGTGGTCGGCCGCGGCGTCGTACGCGGCGTGGAAGGACGTATTCGGGGTGGCGTAGGCGCGCTGTCGGCGCAGTCCTACACGAATCTGATCGTCCGTCTTGCTGCCGCCTCCCGAGGGCCGCCGCTACGATGTGCCCGAACCTTCTTGATCACTCGTTCGGGGATTTTCCCATGCCCCTCGACCACGGCCTTGGCTCCATCGGAACGGATGCACCCGCGCGCAGCGAGCGGCGCCGCGGCGACGACACGCGAAGCCGGCTCCTCGACGCGGTCGAGGGACTGATCGCCGACCACGGCTTCAGGCCGCTGACGCATCGAACGATCGCATCGCGCGCCGAAGCCCACGTCGCGCTTCTCAACTACCACTTCGGCAGCAAGGAACAGTTGATCGAGGAGGCGCTCGCGCGCCGCGCGGGTCAGCTCCTCGCCATGCAGCACGACGCGCTCGCGGCACTGCGCTCCCGGGGTGACTGGACCGTCGAGGATGTCGTATGGGCGTACGGCCGGCCGTTCGTGACGCTCGACGAGAACGGAGCATCGCCGTGGCGCAATTACCTGTGCCTCGTCGCGCGCCTGGCCGGCCACGATCCGTCGGACACGATCATGCTGCGCCATTTCGGCAGCGTCTATCGCGAATGCCTGGCCGCGCTTCGACACGCGCTGCCCGGCGTGGACGATGCCGTGCTCGCCGCCGGCTTTCGCAATTGCCGGCTGCTGCTCGAGCACGACGCGCTTGCGCGCTGCAGGGCGGGCGGGAATGCCCCGCCGTCTTCGCAAAGTTCCGAGGAGCTCGTGGCGTTCCTCGCTGGCGGGTTGCACGCGCTGGCCGCGAAGGCGCGGCAGGAAGAAACCGCGCACTGAGCTCGGGGTCGACGCCCTCAGCGCGACCGCATCGACCCGAAGTCCGAAAGCGAATCGTCGTAGGGCGCGCGCTCGACCTCGACCCGTTCGACGCGGCACGTGCGCGGGCCGACACGACAGGCCTCGACGAAGCGATCGCTCGCATCCTGCGGCCCTTGCACGTGCACTTCGACGCTGCCGTCGCCGCTGTTGCGCACCCATCCGTGAAGACGCCGCGACGACGCGGTGCGAATTGCCCAGTCGCGATAACCGACACCCTGAACCTGTCCCCGAATGCGTAACCGCACGCTTCGCGCTTGCGCCTGCGACCAGCGCGAGTGCATGACGAGCGCGGCGATCGTCTTCGCGTCGGTCAAGCGTCCGCCGTCGAGGGCGTCGTAGAGCTCCGCTTCGCTCCGCACATCGAGCTCGAGGAACTCACCGGGATCGAGCTTCGCGCCAACGTGCGACAGCCCGCGCGCCTCGTAGATCTCGATCGCTTCGGTCGAATACGAGATGACCGGATGAATCATGCCGAGGCGCGTCCACACTTGTGCGGTGTGGCCGGTCTCCTCGATCAGCTCGCGCACCGCCGTATCGAGCGCACCTTCGCCGGGGTCGAGCTTGCCAGCGGGAAACTCGACGAAGCTGCGATTGTGCGGATAGCGGAACTGGCGCTCGACGATCATCCGTCCGTCGTCCCGCACGGGGATCATCAGCACGGCGCCCGGGTGGACGATGTATTCGCGCACCGTCTCGCCGCCGTCGGGCAGTTGCACGCGATCGCGCCGCGCGTCGAGCAGCACGCCGCGATATACCTGCTCGCCGCCGATGCGTCGCTCGACGAGCGCATCGTCCGGAGAATCGGGGGCCGGTCGCGGATCGCCGAGCTCACCCACTATTCGATCCAGTCACGTGGCGGGAGAAACTCGGCGTAGAGCGCCGCCTCCGGAGTGCCCGGCTCAGGCGAGAGGTCGTAGCGCCAGCGCGCAAGCGGCGGCATCGAGAGCAGGATCGCTTCGGTGCGTCCCTTCGACTGCAGCCCGAAGAGCGTCCCGCGGTCCCACACGAGATTGAACTCGACGTAACGTCCGCGGCGGTACGCCTGGAATTCGCGCTCGCGCTCGCCATACGAAAGGTCGCGGCGACGCAGCAGAATCGGCACATACGCTTCGAGGAAATGGTCGCCGACGCTTTTCGTCATCGCGAATGCCTGCGCGAAGCCGCCTTCGTCGCAATCGTCGAAGAAGATGCCGCCGATGCCGCGCGCCTCGTCGCGATGCTTCAGGAAAAAATACGCGTCGCATGCGCGTTTGAAGCGCGGATACAGATCGGCGCCGAAAGGTGCGAGCGCGTCGCGGCACGTCGCGTGAAAGTGACGCGCGTCCTCGACGAAGCCGTAGATCGGCGTCAAATCCATTCCACCGCCGAACCACCAGATCGGAACGCCGTCGGCGTCGTTTTCGCGCGCACGAAAATGGCGGAGGTTGAGATGGACGATCGGCGCGTACGGGTTGCGCGGATGCAGCACGAGCGATACGCCAACCGCTTCCCAGCCGCGGCCGGCAAGCTGGGGACGATGCGCGGTGGCCGATGCCGGCAGCGCGTTGCCGGAGACTGCCGACAACAGCACGCCGGCGCGCTCGAACACCCGCCCATCCTCGACGAGCATCGTCACGCCACCCCCGCCTTCGTCGCGGCGCCATTCGTCGCGCGCGAATTCGCGCTCGCCGCACGCGCGAAGCCCATCGACGATCGCAACCTGCAAGTGCGCCATGTAATCGCGCACGGCGGCAAAATCGTACGAAGCGTCGATCGTCACGATCCGCGTCGCGCGAGTGCGCGATGGCCGATGTCGCGCCGATACTGCATGCCGTCGAAGCGAATCTCGTCGATGGCCGCGTACGCCTTGCGCTGCGCCAGGCGAAGCGAATCGCCCAGCGCCGTGACGCCAAGGACGCGCCCGCCCGCGACCCTGATCGCATCGCCGTCATCGGCTGTGCCTGCATGGAACACGACGACGTCGGGATGGCTTTCGCGCGTGACGCGCTGCAAGCCGACGATGTGATCGCCGCGTCGCGGCGCCTCCGGGTAGCCGTGGGCGGCGAGCACGACGGTGATCGCTGAGCGGCGGTCCCATTCGACTTCCGCGCGATCGAGCGTTCCATCGATCGCGTGCTCGATCAACTCGACGAGGTCGCTGCGAAGCCGTGCCATGATCGGCTGTGCCTCGGGATCGCCGAGCCGGCAATTGAACTCGAGCACGCGCGGCGCGGCCGCTTCGTCGATCATCACGCCGGCATAGAGAAAGCCGCTGTAGGGAATGCCGTCGGCGGCCATGCCGTTGATCGTCGGCATGATGATCTCGCGCATGATGCGCGCGTGCACTTGCGGCGTAACGACTGGCGCGGGCGAATACGCACCCATGCCGCCGGTGTTCGGACCGAGATCATCGTCGTGAAGGCGCTTGTGGTCCTGGCTCGATGCGAGCGGCAGCACGTGCGCGCCATCGGCCATCACGATGAAGCTCGCTTCCTCGCCTTCGAGGAAATCTTCGATGACGACGCGCGCGCCCGCCGCACCGAATGCGCCGCCCCTCAGCATCGCATCGATCGCCGCGTGCGCGTCCGCGACGTCGATCGCGACGACGACGCCCTTGCCCGCGGCGAGGCCGTCGGCCTTGACGACGATCGGTGCGCCATGCTGCGAAACGTACGCGTGCGCATCCTGCGCGTTGTTGAACGTACGATACGCAGCCGTCGGAATCCGATGGCGCGCCATGAACGCCTTCGCGAAATCCTTCGAGCTTTCGAGTTGCGCCGCCGCGCGCGTCGGTCCGAAGATTGGCAGGCCTTCGGCGCGAAACGCATCGACGATGCCGTGGGCGAGCGGGGCCTCGGGACCGACGACCGTGAGCGAAACCGATTCGCGCTTCGCGAATGCGACGAGCGCCTCGGTCGTGTCGATCGGCACGTTGACGAGCGCGTCGTCCGCCGCCGTTCCCGCGTTCCCTGGCGCCACGAACACTTTCGTCACGCGTGATGATTGCGCGATCTTCCAGGCGAGCGCGTGCTCGCGTCCGCCGGCGCCGACGACCAAGACTTTCATTCGCGCTTCAATGCCGGAAGTGCCGCACGCCGGTGAAGACCATGGCGATGCCGCGCTCGTCTGCCGCGGCGATCACCTCGTCGTCACGGACGCTGCCGCCCGGCTGGATGACGGCGATCGCGCCGTTGTCGGCGACGACGTCGAGCCCGTCGCGAAACGGAAAGAACGCATCCGACGCGACGACCGACCCCGCGAGTGACAGCCCGGCATTGTCCGCCTTGATCGCGGCGATCCGCGTCGAATCGACGCGGCTCATCTGGCCTGCGCCGATGCCGAGCGTGCGAAGTCCCGCGCAATACACGATCGCGTTCGACTTGACGAACCAGGCGACGCGCCACGCGAAAAGCAGGTCGGCGATCTGATCCGCGGTGGGAGCGAGCTTCGTGACGACGCGCAAATCGGTGGCGGCAATGGTCTTGTCGTCGGCGGTCTGCACCAGCATGCCGCCGCCGACGCGCTTCATGTCCCATTCTGCGCCGCTGGCGGTCGGCCACGAAGGCGCCACTTCGAGGACGCGAACGTTCTTCTTGCGCGCGATCGCGGTCATCGCGTCCGGCGCGTAGCCGGGCGCGATCAGCACCTCGACGAACTGCTCGGACACGGCTTCGAGCGCCTCTCCATCGACCATGCGGTTGAACGCGATGATGCCGCCGAATGCCGATGTCGGATCGGTGGCGAACGCAGCGCGGTAAGCTTCGACGGGCTGCTCGGCGCTCGCGACGCCGCACGGGTTCGCGTGCTTGACGATCACGCAGGTTGATGCATCGAAAGCGTTGACGCAGCGCCACGCCGCATCTGCGTCGGCGATGTTGTTGAACGAAAGCTCCTTGCCCTGCAATTGCACGTACGACGCGATCGCGGATGCGACAGCGCCCGGCTCCCGGTACAGCGCTGCCGATTGATGCGGATTCTCGCCATAGCGCATGTCCTGCCGCTTCTCGCCCGCGAAGTGAAACGAGTCAGGCAGGCCCGTCACACGACCCTCCGGATCGCGCGCGGTCAGGTAGTTCGCGATCACGCCGTCGTAGGTTGCCGTATGCGCGAACGCGCGGCGCATCAGCGCGAAGCGCAGGACGTCGGACAGCGCACCGCCGTTCGCATCGAGATCCTCGAGCACGCGCGCGTAGTCGCCCGGGTCGACGACGACGCCGACATGCTTCCAGTTCTTCGCGGCCGAGCGCACCATCGCCGGGCCGCCGATGTCGATGTTCTCGATCGCATCGTCGAGCGTGCATTTCGGATCGGCGATCGTCTCGCGAAACGGATAAAGGTTTACGACGACGAGTCCGATCTCCGGAATGTCGTGACGCGCGAGCGCGTCGCGATGCGCGTCGATGTCACGGCGGGCAAGGATGCCCGCATGGATTTTCGGATGCAGCGTCTTGACGCGGCCGTCGAGCATCTCGGGAAAACCCGTATAGCGCTCGACCTCGGTGACGGCGATGGAAGCGCCGGCAAGGAGGCGCGCCGTGCCTCCGGTGGACACGACCTCGATGCCTCGCTTCGCAAGAGCGCGCGCGAAGTCGACGATGTCCGTTTTGTCGGAGACCGACAGCAGCGCGCGCCTTACGATCCCTGCCATCGGCGATCGCTGCCTTCTGCCGCGTCAGATGAGCTTGTATTTCGCGAGCTTCGCTCGCAACGTGTTGCGATTCAAGCCCAGCATGTCGGCGGCCTGAGTCTGGTTGCCGTTCGATCGCTCGAGCATCGACGCGAGCAGGGCACGCTCGACGTGGGCGATGACCATGTCGTAAATCCCGTGCGGCGGCTCGCCGTCCAGGTGACGGAAGTACTCGTCGAGCGAGCGCTCGACGCTGCGGCCGATCTCGTTGCTGCCATTGAGGCGCAGAGCTCGTCTCACGCTGCGAGCGCCTCCATCCCGGGTGCCGTCGCGCGGCGAGCGTGCCGGGGCGTACGAACGATCGAGTCGTCGATCGACGGCAGACGCTCGCATTCTTCCGCCAATCGGGCGAAGAATGCTTCGACGGCGCAAAGCTGCTCGGCCACCGTCTCGGCTACGTTCACGCGCTCGCGCAACTCACCCGCGCCGGGTAGCGACGCCGCATACCAATGCAGGTGCTTGCGCGCGATCCGCACGCCAAGGTCTTCGCCGTAGAACGCGTAGTGGTCGTCGAGATGTTCGATGATCACGGCGCGCGCCTCGGCCACCGACGGCGGCGCGACGACGCGACCGGTCGCGAGGTATGCGGCGATCTCGCGAAAAATCCACGGCCGTCCCTGCGCCGCGCGCCCGATCATGACGCCGTCGGCGCCGGTTATCGCGAGCACTTCGCGCGCGCGTTGCGGCGTCGCGATGTCCCCGTTCGCGAATACGGGCATCGATACCGCGCGCTTCACCGCGCGCACCGTGTCGAACTCGACCGCGCCGACGAAAAGGCACGCACGCGTTCGTCCGTGCACGGCAATCGCCGCGATCCCCGCGTCCTCGGCGAGTCGCGCGATGGCGACCGCATTGCGCCGGTCCGGCGACGGACCGGTGCGAATCTTGAGCGTGACCGGAACAGGCACTGCATGCACGACGGCTTCGAGAATGCGCGCGACGAGCGCTTCGTCGACGAGCAGCGCCGAGCCGGCGGCGGCATTGCACACTTTCTTCGCCGGGCAGCCCATGTTGATGTCGATGATCTGCGCGCCGCGATCGACGTTGTAGCGCGCGGCGTCGGCCATCAACGTGGGATCGGCGCCTGCGATCTGCACTGCGATCGGCGATGCCTCGCCCTCATGGTCGGTGCGCCGCCGGGACCTGTCGGTGGCCCACAGCTTCGGATTCGACGCGACCATTTCCGAAACCGCGTAGCCCGCGCCCATCCGTTTGCAGAGCATCCTGAAGGGCCGATCGGTGACGCCGGCCATCGGCGCAACGGCAAGATTGTTCGGCAACAGATGGCTACCGATGTGCACGACGTTCGCGGGGGAGAAAGCTCGCGGCGGGGGTGGAATTATACCCATCCGTTTCGCTTCGTCGACAGCGGGTCGACGAACGTCGATGCGCACGAATGCAAAACGGCGACCGCGAAAGCCGCCAAGCGCCCGCTCAATGAACGCCGAACAGCATCGCGTGCGCGAAAGCGCGCTTCGCGAACGGCGCGACATCGAGCACCATCATGCCGACGCCGCGAGGGATGTGAAGCCACGAGACATCGTTGGCGAACAGTCGGACAAGTCCATCGGTAAACGCGATGGCCATTTTTCGGTCGCTCGCCCGCAGCCTCGCGTAGCGTGCGAGCATTGCCTTCGCGCCGATCGCATCGCGCGGCGCATCGACGATCGCGCGCGCCAGTTCGAACGCGTCGCGAAGGCCGAGATTGAAACCCAGTGCCGCGATTGGATGCAGCGCCTGCGCCGCATTGCCGATCACGGCCGTGCGAGGCGCAACCACCTGTCGCGCGACTTCGAGCGCGAGCGGGAACGCGCGTCGCTCCCTGGCACCGCTGAACCCACGCATGCGGCTGCCGAAATGCGCACGCAGGGCAGCGACGAATGCGCGTTCGTCGAGCGCGAGCGCCGCATCGGCGTCCGCGGGCTTGCGCGTCCACACGAGCGCATAGTGATCGCGTTGCGGAAGGAGCGCAATCGGTCCGTCCGGCGTGAATCGCTCGTACGCGACGCCGTGATGCGGCCGATCGATCGATACCGATGCGACGATCGCGACCTGCCGATAGTCGTGTCGGCGCCGGCCGATGCCTTCGACAGCCGCGCCCGCGCCATCGGCCACGACCGCGAGCCGTGCATCGATCGCATCGTGCGCCGCACCGAGATCGAGCGTCGCGCAATCGCGCGACCCGATGACGCTGCGCACCGCCGTACCAAAGCGAACGTCGATGCCGGCGCGCTTCAACGCGTCATCGAGCGCGTTCGCCAGGGCGCGATACGACACTACGTAACCAAGCGCCGGCAAGCTCTGCTCGGAAGCTTCGAGGCGCACCGCACCGAATCCGCGCGCTTGCGAAACATCGATCGCGACGATCGGCGTGACGGCGCCCTGCGTGGCGACAAGCGGCGTCCACACGCCGACGCGCTCGAAAATCAATCGCGCGCCGTGCGAGATCGCGAGCGTGCGTTCATGCGCGCTCTCGCCTTCGGCTCGAGCGTCGAGTACGACGATGTCGAGATCCGCGTGCGCAAGCGCAAGCGCGAGCGTCGCCCCGACGGGCCCGGCGCCCGCGATCGCGACGTCGCGGATCACGTGCCGACTGTAGCCTGGATGTCGGCGATCGACTTCGGCGCGCTGGCGGTCAGGTTGTCGACGCCGTCCGCCGTGACGAGCACGTCGTCCTCGATCCGCACGCCGATGTTCCAGAACGCCTGCGGAACGTTGTCGGCAGGCCGGATGTAGGCGCCGGGCTCGACGGTCAGCACCATGCCGGGCGTAAGGCGCATCGATGCGCCGCGCACCTGGTAGAGCCCGGCGTCGTGCACGTCCATGCCAAGCCAGTGACCGGCGCGATGCATGTAGAACTGCTTGTAACTGCCGCTTTCGAGCGCGGCCTCGATCGGCCCCGCGATAAGACCAAGATCGATGAATCCCTGTGCGAGCACGCGCTCGGCGACATGGTGATAGTCGTGGAACGGGGCACCCGGCTGCACGGCATCGATGCACGCGAGTTGCGCCGCGAGCACGAGCTCGTAGATCGCTTTTTGCGGGCCGGTGAACTTCCCGTTGACGGGAAACGTGCGCGTGATGTCCGACGCGTAGCCCTGGTATTCGCAGCCGGCGTCGATCAGAAGCAAGTCGCCGTCGATCGTCTGCCGATCGTTGTCGCGGTAATGGAGCACGCACGCGTTCGGGCCCGACGCGACGATCGAGCTGTAGGCGACTGATTGCGCGCCTTCGCGCAGGAACTCGTGCAGAAGCTCCGCCTCGACCTGGTATTCGTACATGCCGGGCCGCGCGACACGCATCGCGCGGCGGTGTGCAGCACTCGAGATCGCGCACGCGCGGCGCATCAGCGAAAGCTCGTGCTCGTCCTTCACGAGGCGCATCGAATCGAGCGTCGCGCGTACGTCGACGACTTCCTCCGGCGCGGCGACGCCGGTTCGTGCGCGGCTCCGCACTTCGTTCAGAAGGTCGGCGACCTTGCGATCCCAGGGCTCGGACAGGCCGAGCGGCGTGAACAACGCCGGGCGGTCGGACGCGATCTCGGGAAGCCTTTGCGAAAGCGCCGAGATGGGCAGCGCCTCGTCGAAACCGAAGATCTCGCGTGCGGCATCGGGACCGTAGCGAAAGCCATCCCATATCTCGCGCTCCTCGTCGCGCTCGCGACAGAAGAGCACGTGGCGATCGCCGTCGGGGCCGGCGTCGAGCGCGATCACGGCTTCGGGTTCCGGAAAGCCGGACAGATAATAGAAATAGCTGTCGTGACGGAATGGATAGAGCGAGTCGCGATTGCGGGCGACCTCGGCCGCGGTCGGCACGAGCGCAAGCCCGCCACCGGTGCGCTCGCGCATCGCCTTCAGAACCGCTTCGCGGCGCTTGCGGTAGACGTGATGCGCGTGGTTCATCAGGTGTCAGTTGTCAGTTGCGGCGGAGTTTTGTGCGCATAGTCCTATGATCGCATTATAGGTGACGGCGAAGGAGATCGACCGATGAACGAGCAGGCCGCGAAACCGGCAGCGAACGCAACGCGACAGCCCGCGCTCGAGGGCTCGCTCGCGCAATTCGGCGCAAAGCTCCGCGATCGCGCCGTTCGCGCGGAAACCATCGTGCAAGCGTTGCTCGATCGCATTGCTGACGAGAACGCGATGCTCGATGCGTTCACGCACGTGAACGCACAAGGCGCGCTCGCCGCCGCGCGCGCCATCGACGCGTGTGTTGATGCGGCCATCGATCTCGGCCCGCTGATGGGTGTGCCGATCGTTCTCAAGGATCTGTACGCCGTCGACGCGATGCCGCTCACCGCCGGATCGCGAATCGATCTTCGCGGATGCATGCCGGCCGAAGGTTCGATCGTGCGCATGTTGAAACGCGGCGGCGCCATCGTCCTCGGCAAGACGCGCACGACCGAGTTCGCGTTCGGAGCGTTCAACCTCACGCATCCGACGCCGCGCAATCCAAGCGACGCGAGCGCGCATCGGATGCCCGGCGGATCGTCGTCCGGCTCCGCGGTCGCACAGGCGGCCGGGCTTTGCGCGATCGCGTTCGGCAGCGATACCGGCGGCTCGGTACGCCAACCTGCTGCCCTTTGCGGTGTGGCTGGCTTCAAACCAACGGCACATCGACTTCCGCTCGACGGCGTGTTCCCGCTTTCGCCGACGTTCGACAGCCCCGGCTGGTTCGCCGATCGCGTCGCCGATCTTTCGACCGTCTGGGAAATGCTCTCCGGCGAATCCCCTGCATCCGTTCGCGAAGTCGACCGGCTCGTCTTCGGCCGCCCGGATGCGTATTTCTTCGACAATCTCGACGCCGACGTCACGCGCGCATTCGACGCGGCGGAACGCGCGCTGCGCGACGCCGGTGCGCGAGTCGTTCCGGTGACGTTGCCGCAGCTTCGCGATCTTGCCGCGGCGTTCGGCCCCTACCTCTCGGCGGAATTGGTTTCGTACCTTGGCCGCGAGCGCGTGATCGCGAATCTCGAACGGATGGATTCGGTCGCGTGCGCGCGAATCGCATCGGGCCTCACGCTCACCGCCGAAGCCCTTCTGCGGTTGCGCGAGCGCTTCGCAGCGCTTGCGCGTGAGGCATCCACTGCGATTGCCGGCGTCGATGTGCTGATCACGCCGACGTGCCCGCGTGTTGCACCGCCGGTCGACGGCTTTCGCACGACGGAATCCGCCGCCGCCTGGAATGCCGATTCGCTGCGCTTGACAAGGCCCGGCAATCTGTTCGGGCTTTGCGGCATTTCGCTGCCGATCGGCCATCTCGCGGGCTCGCTTCCGGTGGGGTTGCAGTTGCTCGCGCGCGGTGGCGACGATGCGAATCTGCTCGCGATCGCGGCAAGCGTCGAGAAAGTCGTCGGAGCCACGCCCGCCACGAACAAGTGAATGCGCGCGCACAGGCAGACGCGCGCACCGCGTTCGTCGCGCTCGCCTCGACACTCGCGATTCAGATCTACATCTCGTTTGCAGCAACCGCGGCGGCCGTGCTTGCGCCTGAGATCGCACGGACGTTCGGCGTCGAGGCACGCTGGATCGGCGTGTTCATCGGTCTCGTGTACGCCGGTGGCATGTTCGCGAGCCTTGCAAGCGGCGGCTTCATCGAGCGCTACGGCTCGATCCGCATATCGCAGGCCTGCGTCGTCCTGGCGGCGCTCGGCGTCTTGCTCATGGTCGTTGCGCCGTCGAATGCCGTTGCCTGGGTCGCGCTCGCCGCAATCGTCATCGGGCTCGGTTATGGACCGGTGACACCGGCGTCGTCACACCTGCTGCAGCGGACGGCGGCACCAAAGCGGATGGCGCTCACGTTCTCGATCAAGCAGACGGGCGTACCGGCCGGCGCAGCACTTGCCGGGGCCATCCTTCCAGCGGTCTCGCTGATGATCGGTTGGCGGGAGGCGTTCGCGCTCGTGTCGCTCTTCGGGCTCGTCGTCGTGGCAAGCGCGCAGCCGGTACGCGCAGCGCTCGATGCCGATCGAGGCGGCCGCGGCCGGTTCACGATTGCTGCCATTTTCGCGCCGCTCGCATTGCTGCGCGAATCGCGCGCGCTGCTCGAGCTCGCGCTCGTGTCATTCGTCTATTCGGCGACGCAGGTATGCCTGACGACGTTCCTGGTCGTGCACCTGACTCAGACGCTCGGCTGGTCGCTCGTCGCCGCCGGGCTCGCGCTGACGGCGGCAACTGTCGGCGGCGTCGCGGGCCGCATCGGCTGGGGTTATGTTGCCGATCGCTGGCTTTCGCCGCGCCGCGTGCTGATCGTCATCGGTTTTCTCGCCGGCGTGTTTGGCGCGTGCATGGTCGCCGCGACGCCGGCATGGCCGAAAGCGACGATCGTCGTGCTGGCGACGCTTTTCGGCATCACGGCGGTCGGCTGGAACGGCGTGCAGTTATCGGAGGTCGCGCGTCTTGCGCCGCCGGGAGGCGCGGGTAAGGTCACCGGCGCCAGCGGATTCGTCACCTTCGCGGGCGTCGTCGTCGGTCCGCCGTCGTTCGGATTGCTCGCAAGCCTCGGCGGCAGCTATCGGATCGGCTTCGCCGCGTTCGCGCTGGCGAGCGCGGGCGCGGCGGTCGGACTTATCAGAGGTCAGGTAACAGGGAACAGATAACAAGGGAACAGGGAACAGGGGAACAGGGAACAGAAAAACGAACGCGCGAGCGCGCCGTAGCGAGGAGCCTGCGGGGAAACGACCTTCTGATTACAATGGTCCTATCCTGGTGGAACGCGTGCCCCCGGCGCTTCCTCTGTTCCCTGTTACCTGACCTCTGTTCCCCGACACCATGGACCGCATTCCCGACATCGACCCGCAGGAAACCCGCGAGTGGCTCGACGCCCTCGACGGCGTGCTGCAGACGGAAGGTCCCGATCGCGCGCATTTCCTGATCGAGCAATTGATCGACAAGGCGCGCCGTTCCGGCGCGTTCCTTCCTTTCTCGGCCAACACCGCGTACATCAACACGATCCCGCCCGAGCGGCAGGTGCGCATCCCCGGCGACCAGAAGATCGAGCATCGCATTCGTTCCTATTCGCGCTGGAACGCGATGGCGATGGTCGTGCGCGCGAACAAGCATTCGAACGTCGGCGGGCACATCGCGAGCTACGCCTCGGCCGCGACGCTCTACGACGTGGGCTTCAATCATTTCTGGCACGGCATGTCGGACAAGCATGCCGGCGACCTCGTCTTCATCCAGGGCCATTCGTCGCCCGGCATCTATGCGCGCGCGTTCCTGCTCGGGCGGCTCACCGAGACGCAGCTCGACAACTTCCGCCACGAAGTCGATGGCAAGGGCATCGCGTCGTATCCGCATCCATGGCTGATGCCGGACTTCTGGCAATTCCCGACGGTGTCGATGGGCCTCGGTCCGCTGATGGCGATCTACCAGGCGCGCTTCATGAAGTACCTGAACGATCGCGGTCTCGCCGACACGGCGGGACGCAAGGTCTGGTGCTTCTGCGGCGACGGCGAGATGGACGAGCCGGAATCGATGGGCGCGATCGGCATGGCGTCGCGCGAGGCGCTCGACAATCTGATCTTCGTCGTCAACTGCAACCTGCAGCGCCTCGACGGGCCGGTGCGCGGCAACGGCAAGATCATCCAGGAGCTCGAAAGCGACTTCCGCGGCGCCGGCTGGAACGTGATCAAGGTGATCTGGGGCTCGCGCTGGGATGCGCTGCTCGCGCGCGACAAGAAGGGCATTCTGATGCGCCGGATGATGGAAGCGCTCGACGGCGAATACCAGACGTTCAAGTCGAGAGACGGCGCCTACGTCCGCGAGTACTTCTTCAACACCCCCGAATTGAAGGAGCTCGTCGCCGATTATTCCGACGAGGATGTCTGGAACCTGAACCGCGGCGGCCACGATCCGCACAAGGTCTACGCGGCGTATCACGCAGCCGTCAACCACACCGGCCAGCCGACGGTGATCCTCGCCAAGACGATCAAGGGCTACGGCATGGGCGAAGCCGGCGAGGCGCAAAACATCACCCACCAGCAAAAGAAGATGCACGTCGAGGCGATCCGCCGCTTCCGCGACCGCTTCGCGGTGCCCGTGCCCGACGACAGGCTCGAGGAAGTGCCGTACGTCAAGTTCGAGGAAGGTTCGCCCGAGCTCGCATACATGCGCTCGCACCGCCTCGAGCTCGGCGGTTATCTTCCCGCGCGGCGACGCAAGGCCGAGCCGCTCAAGGTGCCGGAGCTCTCGGCGTTCGACCGTTTCCTGAAAAGCACCGACGAGCGCGAGATCTCGACGACGATGGCGTTCGTGCAGATCCTGCAGACGCTGCTGCGCGACAAGAACATCACGAAGCATATCGTGCCGATCGTGCCCGACGAATCGCGGACATTCGGCATGGAGGGGCTCTTCCGTCAGCTCGCGATCTGGAACCAGTTAGGCCAGCTCTACACGCCCGAGGACCGCGACCAGCTCATGTTCTACAAGGAGGACAAGCGCGGCCAGATCCTTCAGGAAGGCATCAACGAGGCGGGCGCGATGTGTGACTGGATGGCCGCGGCGACGAGCTACTCGACGCACGGCGTCCAGATGATCCCGTTCTACATCTTCTACTCGATGTTCGGTTTCCAGCGCGTCGGCGATTTCGCGTGGGCGGCAGGCGACATGCGCGCGCGCGGATTCCTTCTCGGCGGCACCGCGGGCCGCACGACGTTGAACGGCGAAGGCCTGCAGCACGAGGACGGCCAGTCGCAGGTCTACGCATCGACGATTCCCAATTGCATCTCGTACGATCCCACGTTCTCCTACGAAATTGCCGTCATCATCCAGGACGGCCTTCGCCGCATGCATGCGGAACAGGAGGACGTCTATTACTACCTGACGGTGATGAACGAGAACTACCGCCATCCTGCGATGCCCGATGGCGCGGCCCCTTCGATCATCAAGGGGATGTACCTGTTCAAGGCGGGCGCGACGAAGAGCAAGGGACTGCGCGTGCAACTCCTCGGGTCGGGAACGATCTTCCGCGAAGCGATCGCTGCGGCCGATCTGTTGCGCGCGGACTGGGGCGTCGAATCGGATCTGTGGAGCTGTCCGTCGTTCACCGAGCTCGCGCGCGAAGGCCGTGCCGTCGAGCGCTACAACATGCTGCATCCGACCGCGAAGCCGAAGATGTCCCACGTTGCGAATTGCCTTTCGACGACGAGCGGACCCATCGTCGCGGCCACCGATTACATGCGCACTTTCGCCGAGCAGATCCGGCCTTGCGTCAATCGTCGCTATGTCGTGCTGGGCACCGACGGTTATGGACGTTCGGACACGCGCGAGAAGCTGCGCGAGTTCTTCGAGGTCGATCGCCACAGCATCACGGTCGCTTCGTTGAAGGCGCTTGCCGACGATGGCGCGTTGCCGGTAACGAAGGTCGCCGACGCGATCGCGAAGTACGGGCTCGATCCGTCGAAGCCCGCGCCGTGGACGGTTTGAAATGAAGCCCCACACTCGATGAACACGATCGACGTCAAGGTTCCGGACATCGGCGACTTCAAGGACGTGCCGATCATCGAAGTGCTCGTGAAGCCGGGCGATCACGTCGGTGTCGACGATTCGCTCGTGACGCTCGAATCCGACAAGGCGACGATGGACGTGCCTTCGCCCGCCGCGGGCACGGTGTCGCGCGTCGCCGTCAAGGTCGGCGACAAGGTGAGCGAAGGCAACGTCGTGCTGACGCTCGAATCGGAGGACCGAGCGGCAACCTCGTCGCCGCCGCGCGGTGACGGGGCCGGCAAGGGCGCGCATGAAGTCGCGTCTCGCGTGGGAACTGCAACGCCGCCGCCTGCACCGGAAGTCGTAACGCCCGCACCGCGTGGCGAAAAGGGCCGTGCCGACGCGCCCGGCGAAGGCGCCAGCGCGACGCCGCCCGCGGGCGCGACGATCGAAGTTCGTGTGCCCGACATCGGCGATTTCAAGGACGTGCCGGTGATCGAGATGTTCGTGAAGCCGGGCGACATCGTGAAAGCCGACGATCCGATCGCGACGCTCGAATCCGACAAAGCAACGATGGACGTGCCTGCGCCGATCGGCGGCGTCGTCGAGGGCGTGCGCATCGCGGTGGGCGATCGCGTCAGCGAAGGCACCGCGCTCGTCACGCTGAAAACGTCGCAGACGGGCGCCGAGCCAGCGAGTCGCGACGTGCCGCCGAGCGCGCCGAGCAATTTCGATCGCGCCGTTCCGCCAATCGCGGGTGAGGCGATCGCGAAAGCCGCGAAGCCCGCGCGTGACGAACGCGTGCCCGAAGGCGCGACGCGTCCGGTGCTACGTCCCGACGTGCAACCGCAGACGGCTGCGGCGCCGGACGTGCCGACCCCAGGACACGCCGCGCACGCATCGCCGTCGGTGCGCAAGTTCGCGCGCGACCTCGGCGTCGACATCGAAAGGGTGACGGGCAGCGGTCCGAAGGGCCGCATCCTGCACGAAGACGTTCAGCAGTTCGTCAAATCCGCGCTGTCGGCGCCAGCGCTCACCGTGCAGGCGCCGGCAGGCAGCGGTGCGCTTGCAGTCCTGCCATGGCCGCAGGTCGACTTCGTGAAGTTCGGCGCGATCGAGCGCAAGCCGCGCTCGAGAATCAAGAAGATTTCCGGCGCAAACCTCGCGCGCAATTGGGTGATGATCCCGCACGTCACCCAGTTCGACGACGCGGACATCACCGAGCTCGAAGCGTTCCGCGTCGCGATCAACAAGGAGAACGAGAAGTCCGGCGTCAAGTTGACCATGCTCGCGTTCCTGATCAAGGCTTCGGTCGCGGCATTGCGCACGTACCCCGACTTCAACGCGTCGCTCGACGCCGATGGCGAGAGCCTCGTCTACAAGAAGTACTTCAACATCGGCTTCGCGGCCGATACGCCAAATGGCCTCGTCGTGCCGGTCATCAAGGGTGTCGACGCCAAGGGCGTGCTCGAGATCGCGAAGGAGATGGCCGAGCTTTCGGCGAAAGCACGCGAAGGCAAGCTCGCGCCGACGGAGATGCAGGGCGGCTGCTTCTCGATCTCATCGCTCGGCGGCATCGGCGGAACGATGTTCACGCCGATCATCAACGCGCCCGAAGTCGCGATCCTCGGTGTTTCCCGCAACGTGACGAAGCCCGTCTGGGACGGAAAGCAGTTCGCGCCGCGACTGATGCTGCCGCTGTCGCTTTCTTACGACCATCGCGTGATCGACGGTGCGGAAGCCGCGCGGTTCATCGTCTATTTCGCGAACGTGCTCGCTGATTTCAGGCGAGTGCTGCTGTAGACGGCGCCGTTGCCTGAAGCGCGATGCCCTGATCCGGCGCATCGGACGAGCCGCAGCATGAGACCACGCGAGCCGAAAGTGCAAAGCATTGTGCCGAACGAAGCGGTGATGACGCTGCAGCGCCTGCCCTACTTCGTCGGTATCTCGGGTCGCACGGTGGACGCCACCGGACTGTCGATGCACATCGTCGTCATTCCGCCGGGCGCGCGCGCCGAGCCGCATATCCACGTCGGCTACGAGACGGGCATCTACGTGCTCGAAGGCAGCGTGTGCACGCGCTGGGGCCCGCACCTCGAGCATGAAGTGGTGAGCAAGGCGGGCGAATTCCTGTTCGTGCCGCCGGGCGTTCCGCACGAGGCGATCAATCTGAGCGCGACCGAACCTGCGCGAGCGGTCGTCGCGCGGAACGATGCCGCGGAGCAGGACAAGGTGCAGCCGTATTGCCCGCCACCGCCGGGCGCGCCTTGAGCTCGCGCTATCGCGCTTTGCTCCCGAAGGAGATCACGATGGACCATCAACGTACGCGCCTGCTCGCATCGGTTGCTGCATCCCTGGCGATCGCCGGCTGTGCCACGCCTGCGCCCACGCGGCCAGTTGCCACCGGATATCGCTGCGACAATCCGCAAGGAAGCGTCGACCGCCGCGCATGCGAAATGGCTGCGCAAGGTCCGGACGCGCTGCGCCGTTTCGTCGAGCGCACGCGCGGCATCTACGAACTGTATTACTGGGATTACATCCAAACGCCGATGCGCGGCGCCACGGCCGCTACGCCGAAGCGCATCGCGGCAAGCGGCTCGGCGAAGCCATAACCCCGGCGGGTCGCGGCAGCGTGACGCAGGACGAACAAAAGCAGCTCGTCGCGCGCGAAGCGCTTCGCTACGTCGTCGAGGACGCGTGGCTCGGCGTCGGATCGGGCTCGACCGTCAACTACTTCATCGACGCGCTTGCGAAAAGCCGGCTTCGCATCAAGGGCGCAATCGCAAGCTCGGTGGCGAGCGCGAAGCGGTTGGCGTCGCACGGGATCGACATCGAGGAGCTCAACAACGTCGCGGACATTCCGGTCTGCATCGACGGCGCCGACGAGGTGACATCGTCCGGCGCGATGATCAAGGGCGGCGGCGGAGCACTGACGCGCGAAAAAATCGTCGCCGCCGTTGCTCGAAAGTTCGTCTGCATTGTCGACGAATCGAAGAAGGTCGATCGCCTCGGCAGGTTTCCGCTGCCGATCGAGGTGATCCCGATGGCGCGAAGCTACGTCGCGCGCGAGCTCGTGCGAATGGGCGGGCGTCCCGAATGGCGGATGGGATTCACGACCGACAATGGCAACGCCATCCTCGATGTGTCCGATCTGCGGATCGACGATCCGCTTGCGCTCGAGGATCGGATCAACCAGATCGCGGGCGTGGTGACGGTGGGCCTGTTCGCGCGACGCGGCGCGGATGTCGTTCTGATCGGGAGCGAGCGGGGCGTGGAAACGCTGCCCGTCCCCGTGGCGGGCTAGAATGACCCGATGAACGACATTGCGAGCTCAGCCGTTGCGCAGGTCGCCGACATCGCGCGCTACATGCAGAATGTCGGCTGGGCAGCGCGCACAGCTTCGCGCGTCGTGGCGCGCGCTGACACAAAAGCGAAGAATGACGCGCTTTCGCATGCCGCCTCGGCGCTTCGCGGCAACACGGCGCGGCTCATCGAAGCGAATCGGCGCGACGTGGAGGCGGCGCGCGCCGCCGCGCACGACGACGCGTTCGTCGATCGATTGACGCTGACCGAGCGCGGCATCGAAGCGATGGCGCGCGGACTCGAGGAGATCGTCGCGCTTCCCGATCCCGTCGGCGAGATTTCGGAGCTGCGATTCCGGCCGTCCGGCATCCAGGTCGGCATGATGCGGGTGCCGCTCGGCGTGGTCGCGATCGTCTACGAATCGCGGCCGAACGTCACGGCCGATGCAGCGGGCCTGTGTCTCAAGTCGGGCAACGCGACGATCCTACGCGGAGGATCGGAGGCCATCGAAAGCAACCGCGCCATAGCGCAATGCATTCGCGAGGGATTGCGCAAGAGTGGCCTACCCGAGCAAGCCGTGCAATTGATCGACACGACCGATCGCGCCGCGGTCGGTCACCTGCTTACCGATGACGCGCATGTCGACGTGATCGTTCCGCGCGGCGGCAAGTCGCTGATCGAGCGCGTTGCACGCGAGGCGCGCGTGCCGGTGTTGAAGCATCTCGACGGTGTATGTCACGTCTTTATCGATGCCGATGCGGACATCGACATCGCGGTACGGATCGCCGACAACGCGAAGACGCAGCGCTATTCGACGTGCAACACGATGGAGACGTTGCTCGTGCATGCCAGCATCGCGCCGCGCGTGCTGCCGCCAATCGCGGCGATCTACGAGGCGAAGGCCGTCGAGATGCGCGGCGATTCGCGAGCGCGCGAGATCGCCCCGTCGATCAAGAGCGCGACGGAGAACGACTGGTACGCAGAATATCTCGCGGCCATCGTCGCGATTCGGATTGTCGATTCGCTCGACTCCGCGATCGATCACATCGCGCGTTATGGCTCGCAACATACCGACGCAATCGTCACGGAAAACTACGCCAACGCCATGCGCTTCGTGCGCGAAGTCGACTCGAGCTCCGTGATGGTAAACGCGTCGACGCGCCTTGCCGACGGCTACGAGTACGGCCTGGGCGCGGAGATCGGCATCTCCACGAACAAGCTGCACGCGCGAGGTCCGGTCGGTCTCGAGGGCCTCACGAGCCGCAAGTGGATCGTGCTCGGCAACGGGCAGGTGCGAACCTAATCGGTGCCGAGATGTATTTCGGAATTGGTGCCAGAGATGATTTCGAAATACGTCTCTGGCACTGATTCCTGACCTCGCATGTCGAGCTCGGTATCGATCGCGATCGGCACGAACACCACGATCGCGGTCTCGAAGGGCATCGGCTGGTTCCTGACCGGCTCGCCGACGCTCTTCGCGGAGACCGTGCATTCGCTCGCCGACGTTGGCAATCAGGTGTTGCTGAAGATCGGCGAAGTGCGCGGACGGCATGGACCGGACAACGAGTACCCGTTCGGGCACGGTCAGGAAAAATTCTTCTGGGCGCTCGTTTCCGCGGTCAGCGTTTTCTTCGTCGGCTGCGGCATCAACGTCGCGCACGGGATCCAGGCGCTCGTTCATCCCGAGCCCGGCGGACAGTTTTCGCTGCTCGTGATCGGCCTTCTGCTCTTCGCGCTCGTGCTGGAATCATGGACCTTCGTCGTCGCGTATCGCGAGCTCGGCGGCTTTGCCGGCATTCGTCGCAATCGTCATAACACGACCGTCCTCGCCGTGCTGCTCGAGGACACCGTTGCTCTGGTCGGGATCGTGCTGACGCTGATCGTCGCTATCAGCGGCTACTTCACGGGTCCACGGCTGGAGTTCGACGCGAGCATTGCGATCGTCGTCGGCCTGCTGCTTGGCGTGATGGCGATCTTCCTGGCCGCGATCAATCGACGCATCCTGATCGACACATCCGACCCGCTGCTCGATCGCACCGCCTTGCAGTGGTTGCGCGATCACGCGATTGGCGCGCAGGTCCATTCGCTGGTGCTCGATGACGACAGCGCGCTTCTCTTCGTGCGACCCGCGTCGAATGTCGACGATTCGCACGCGATTGGCGAGGCGCTTGCAGCGCACGTTCTCGCCACGCAGGGCACGCATGTGGACGCCGTGTACTGGAAGTTTCCGAAGGCGGCGGTAACAAGTCGCGCCGCCGCCCCCGTGTAACCTACATCAAAGCGCCGGCGCGACCGCGCGTCGTCGCGACCACGCGAGCCACAACGCGCTCATTGCGACGATCGCGAGAATCGGCAGCGCCGCGAGATTCATCGTCTCCCAGCCGCTCGTCGTGACGAGCGCGCCCGAAGCGAGCGACGACGCGCCCATCGTCGCGAACACGATGAAGTCGTTGAGCCCTTGCGTTCGTGCCTTCTCGCTCGGGGTATAGGTTTCGATCAGCAGCGTTGTGCCGCCGGTGTACATGAAGTTCCAGCCGACGCCGACGAAGATCAGCGCGGCGACGAAATGCGCGACCGACGTCCCGTTCAGCGCGACGAACGCTCCGACCGTCATCAGGCCGGCCCCGGCGAGGATGATCGACAGCGCGCCGAACCGCCGGATCAGCGATCCCGTGAGGAATCCCGGTGCGAACATCGCCACGACGTGCCATTCGATGACGAGCGCCGTCGCGCCGAACGGATGACCGCAGAAATCCATCGCGATCGGCGTTGCGCTCATCAGCAGGTTCATGAGCCCGTAGCCGAGCGCTGCCGCGAGCACCGCGACGATGAACGCAGGCTGCGCGGCAATTTGTTTGAGCGGCCGCCCAGCGCCCGTGCGTTCGGCGTGCGCCGGCTTCGGCACGTCGACGAGCGACTGAACGGCCAGCGCGACCAGCGCGAACGCGGCGAGCGCGACGAACGATCCCGTGAACGGCGACGCGAAGAGCTCGCGCGCGACGCGCATCGATTGCGGGCCGATGAAACCGCCGACCACGCCTCCGGCAAGCACGAGCGAGATCGCCTTCGCGCGATCGGCGGGCGTCGCGACTTCAGCAGCCGCGAACCGATACTGCAAACCGATCGCGTTGTAGACCCCGATCAGCGCGGTCGCGAAGCAGAAGAGCGCGAAGCTTCCGATCGAGAGCGCCCACGCACCGATCACGCACCCGACGATGTTGACGAACGCGCCGGTCATGAAGCCGACTCGCCGTCCTACGCGCGCCATCCAAAGCGCCATCGGCATGGCGGCGAGTGCCGACCCGAGCACGTACGTCGTGACGCCGAAGGTTGCGAGCGTCTTCGTCCGCGCGAGCGAATAACCGATGAGCGCGTTCATCGACGTCAAGCCCGACGAATTGACCAGCAGCAGCGCCTGGCAGCAGGCGAGAAGAAAGATGTTGCGGCGGGAAGTCTGCACGAAGGCGAGCGATGGTGCGCGACCGGCCGCCGCGCGAAAGTCCGTATGATAAGACGGCATCATGGTCGACCCGCTCGCACAAGCCATCCTCGACTTCTGGTTCGTTCCCCGACCCGGTGAGACCACGGATGAGCGCACATCGGCGCAGGTCGGTGTGCCGATCCGCGAAGTGTGGTTTCGCAAGGACGATGCATTCGACGCCGGGATTCGCGATCGCTTCGCGATTGCGCTCGCCGCGGGCATCGCCGGCGCGTACGGCGAATGGTGCGTGAGCCCGCGCGGCAGCCTCGCGCGCGTCGTGCTCCTCGATCAGTTCACGCGCAACGCATTTCGCGGCACGCCGCAGGCGTTTGCCGGCGATCCACGTGCGCTGGCAACGGCCAAGGACGCAATCGCACGCGGCTTAGACGCCGCGCTCGCGCCACAGGAGCGCTGGTTCCTCTACATGCCATTCGTGCACAGCGAAGTGCTCGCCGAGCAGGAACGCGCCGTCGCGCTGTTCGAGATGCTCGCCGCGCAAACCGGTCTCTCGGACCCGGTCTCGTGGACGCGCCGTCATCGCGACGTCATAAAGCGCTTCGGCCGCTTCCCTCACCGCAACGAAATTCTCGGCCGCGCGTCTACTCCGGAGGAGATTGCGTTTCTTGCGCAGCCGGGATCACGCTTCTGATGACCGAAACCCGGCCGGCATCGCTCGACCCACCGCTCGCGATCCTCGGCGGAACGTTCGATCCGGTGCACTACGGCCATCTGCGTCTTGCGCAGGACGTTCGCCAAGCGCTCGATCTCGACGAAGTTCGCCTGGTTCCCGCCGCGGATCCACCGCATCGCGGCAAGCCCCGGGCGTCGACTCATGACCGCATCGCGATGCTCGACCTCGCGGCGCACGACTTTCCCGGCATCGTCGTCGATACGCGCGAGGTACGTCGCGAAGGCAAGAGCTACACGGTCGATACGCTCTCCGAGATTCGCGCCGAGAAACCGCGCACGCCGCTTCTGCTGCTGGTCGGCGCGGACACCTTCCGCGGCCTGCCTTCCTGGCACCGCTGGCTCGCGCTCTTCGACCTCGCGCATCTCGTGGTCGCGCCGCGTCCCGGCGTCGCGCTCGACGCCGGGCTGTCGCCTTCACTCGAGGCGCAATGGCGCTCGCGCAGAATCGACGATGCGCGGGGCTTGCGCTCGCGAATCGCCGGCGCCATCTACCTTCAGCCCGTCGCGCCACAGCCGATTTCGTCGACGGCGATACGCGCGGCCATCGCCCGCGGCGATGCAAAATCGGTCGAATTTGCCGGTTTGCTCCCGCCCGCGGTTTTCGCCTATATTGAATCGCACGGACTCTATCGACATCCACCGCATGCGCGTTGACAAGCTGCAAGAGGTCGCCGTCGCGGCCCTCGAGGACATCAAAGCTCGCGACATCCGGATTTTCGATGTCCGCCCGCAAACCAGCCTCTACGACACGATGATCGTCGCCTCGGCCGACTCGAACCGGCAGGCGAAAGCGCTTGCCGGCCATGTGCGCGACAAGCTCAAGGAGGCCGGCGCATCGATCCTCGGCGTCGAGGGGGAAGAGGCCGGCGAGTGGATCCTCGTCGATGCCGGCGACATCGTCGTCCATGTGATGCAGCCCCCGGTTCGCGCCTACTACAACCTCGAGGAGCTCTGGGGCGCGCAGGTACCGCTTCGCCGCGCCGCGTCGGCCTGATTGAAGCTCCGCGTCGTCGCGCTCGGGCACCGGATGCCGGCGTGGGTCAGCGCCGGCTTCGATGAATACGCGAAGCGCCTCGCACGTGAATTCACGCTGGAGCTGGTCGAGCTCAAGCCGGGGCCGCGCGGATCGAAGACAAGCGTTGCGCAAATCCTCGACGCCGAGACGCCGCGAATCCTCGCGGTGTGCAATGGCTTTCGGCTGATCGCGCTCGACGAGCGCGGGAAAGCATGGTCGACGCGGGAATTCGCGGCCCGTCTCGCCCGTTGGCGCGATGGAGGTGACGGCGTCGCGTTCGTCATCGGGAGTGCGGACGGTATCGCCGACGAAGTCAAGGCGAAGGCGCACGCCGTGATGGCGCTGTCGGCGATGACGCTGCCCCATGGCCTGGCGCGGGTCGTTCTAGCGGAGCAAATCTACCGGGCAACCACGCTCCTCGCCGGTCACCCTTATCATCGCGGCTGAAATCCGAAAGCGCGGAGGGCAGTCCAGTGAGCGCACCGCTGCTTTATCTCGCATCGAAGAGCCCGCGCCGGGAGGCGCTGTTGCGCCAGCTCGACATCGAGTTCGAGTTGCTGCTGTTGCGGGAAGCGCCGGGCCGCGAGCGCGACGTCCTCGAAGAAGCGCTCGATGCCGAGCCGGCCGCGCATTACGTCGAGCGGATGGCGCGGACGAAGGCGCAGGTCGGCTGGCAACGCATGCACGACCGAAGGCTCGCCGAGCGCCCGGTGCTCGGCGCCGACACGGAAGTCATGCTCGACGGCGAAATCTTCGGCAAGCCGCGAAACGCCGAAGATGCCGCAAGGATGATCAGGCGTCTCGCCGGCAGAACGCATCAGGTGCTGACGGCCGTTGCGATGCGTCACCGCGAACGCACCGAGGTCGAGATCTCGATTTCGCGCGTGACGCTGCGAAGACTCGGCGCGGCGGAAATCGATCGCTACGTCGCGAGCGGCGAGCCGTTCGACAAGGCGGGCGGCTATGCGGTGCAGGGCCGCGCAGCAGCGTTCATCTCGCGCCTCGAAGGCAGCTATACCGGCGTCGTCGGTCTGCCGCTCTACGAGACCGCGTCGCTGCTCGCGCGTGTCGGAGTGCCTGTCCTTTGATCGATCGAATGATGACGCGTCGCGCGGCACGCGCCGCGCCACCGAAATCGCGGCCGCAACTGACAACTGTCAACTGGCAGCCGTCAACTGACACCTGATGACGCACGAGATCCTCATCAACGTGACGCCTCAGGAGACGCGCGTCGCAATGCTCGAGCAGGCTGTCGTGCAGGAGCTGCACATCGAACGCGCGAGCGCGCGGGGGCTGGTCGGCAACATCTACCTCGGACGTGTCGCCCGTGTGCTTCCCGGCATGCAGAGCGCCTTCGTCGAGATCGGTCTCGAGCGCGCGGCGTTCCTTCATATCGCGGACATCTGGGAGCATCGCCAGAACGGTCACGGCGAGCACCGGCCGATCGAGCGCATCCTGCACGAAGGACAGACGCTGCTCGTGCAGGTGATCAAGGATCCGATCGGCACGAAGGGCGCGCGCCTTTCGACGCAGCTTTCGCTCGCCGGTCGGCTTCTCGTCTATCTGCCTCAGGACTCGCACATCGGAATCTCGCAGCGAATCGAAAACGAGCAGGAGCGCGAAAGCCTGCGCGGCAAATTGACGACGCTTCTTCCGGAAGGCTCCTCTGGCGGCTTCATCATCCGCACGATGGCCGAGGCCGCGGGCGAGCGAGAGCTCTCGACGGACATCGAATACCTGACGAAGCTGTGGCACGACCTGACCGACCGCGCTGCGCTCGTTCCTGCGCCGACGCTGCTCTACCAGGACCTGAACCTCGCACAGCGCGTGCTGCGCGACATGGCAACCGAGGAGACGGCGCACGTTCTCGTCGACTCGCGCGAGACGTTCCTGCGCATGCAGGCGTTCGCGCGCGAGTACACGCCGGCGCTCGTCGACCACATCGAGCACTACGCGGGCGAGCGGCCGCTCTTCGATCTGCATGGCGTCGAGGAGGAGATCGAAAAGGCGCTCGCGCGACGCGTCGACCTCAAGTCGGGCGGCTACCTGATCATCGACCAGACCGAGGCGATGACGACGATCGACGTCAACACCGGCGGCTTCGTCGGCGGCCGCAGCTTCGACGACACGATCTTCAAGACGAACCTCGAAGCGGCGCAGGCGATCGCGCGCCAGCTTCGGATGCGAAATCTCGGCGGCATCATCATCATCGACTTCATCGACATGGAGAACGCCGACCATCGCAACGCCGTGCTCGCGGAGCTCGGCAAAGCGCTCGAGAAGGATCGCACGCGCCTCACCGTCAACGGCTTCACGCAACTGGGCCTCGTCGAGATGACGCGCAAGCGCACGCGCGAATCGCTCGCGCACGTGCTGTGCGAAACGTGCCCGACGTGCGCCGGGCGCGGCGAGTTCAAGACCGCGCAAACGATCTGTTACGAAATCCTGCGCGAGATCCTGCGCGAGGCGAAGCAGTTCAACGCGCGCGAGTTCCGCATCCTCGCGTCGCAGTCGGTGATCGACATGTTCCTGGACGAGGAGTCGCAGAGCCTCGCACAACTCGGCGACTTCATCGGGAAGCCGATCTCGCTGCAGGTCGAAACGCTGTACACGCAGGAGCAGTACGACGTGGTGCTGATTTAGCTCGTGGCCATATGGAAAGCAACATCGAGACGTTTCGTCGCGCGCCTCCGTTCGTTGCTCGCGCGACTCTTCCGTCGCGCGCTCGCACCCGGCCGCTTCGAGACAGGCCGCGCATCCTCGTGGCGCGGCTACGTGACCACGGCGCCGCTCGTCGAGCCCGCACGCGACTACCTCGTCTACGTGCCTCGTGGATGGACGCGATGGAAGCGCGCGTCGCTTCGCGTCATGTGCCATGGCTGCAATCAGACGCCGGAGCAATTCGCGGCGCTGACCGGGATCGCTGCGCGCGCCGATCGTGAAGGCACGCTCGTGCTGCTGCCGCGACAGACGAGCGACGCCAATCCGTGGGGCTGCTGGAACTGGTTCGAGGCGAACACCGAGCGCGGCGGCGGCGAAGCCGCGATCGTCGCGGCGCAGATCGTCGATGTGCGTCGTCGCTATCGCGCGCGGCGTGAGCGCGTCTGGGTCGCGGGTCTTTCGGCGGGAGGCGCGCTCGCTGCGGTGCTGGGGCTGCGCTATCCGCGACTCGTGCGCGGCATTCTCGTGCATTCCGGATTGGCGTGCGGCGCGGCGAAGTCGGCAGCGACGGCGTTGTCCGCAATGCGCCATGGTCCCGGCAACGACGTGCTGCGCGTAGCCGACGAGGCGCGAATCAGCGCTCGCCGACGCGGCGATGCAATGGTCGCACTTCTCGTCATCCATGGCGATCGCGACGATGTCGTCTCGCCGGCGAACGCGGCGGCGCTCGTCGAGCAGTTCCTGCGATTCGACGAGCCGCGGTCGAATGCGAAGCGACCGCCCGATGCTTCCACGCGCACTTCCGAAAACGGCAAATACAAAGCGCGCGTCGACGACTGGATGCGCAATGGCGAGCTCGTCGTGCGCTACGTGCAGGTCGAAGGTCTCGCGCATGCATGGAGCGGCGGGGAGGGCGCGTTCGACTTCGCCGATCCCCGGGGACCGAATGCGCTCGCGCTCCTTGCGCGCTTCATCGCGGACAAGGCGCGCTGGAAAGCCGCCGCGTGACACGTCCGGCGACTTGCGGCAGGATGGATGCCCCGACAGCGGCGCGCGGAAAGCAACCGGAGGCGCGAGTCACATACCCGGCAGCACATCCATTGGAGGCACACATGGGAGTTGCACGTAATGCTTGCCGCGCGTGGCGCGGCGCGATCGGCGTCGCGGCCGCGCTTGGCCTCGCTGCATCGGCCCTTGCCGCGGAGCCGATCAAGATCGGCCTCGTCGCGGCGCTGTCCGGACCGTCGGCGCAATCCGGCGAAGCGATCACGCAAGGTCTCACGATCGCGATCGACGAGATCAATGCGTCGGGCGGCGTGCTCGGGCGGCCGCTCGAGCTCGTAAAGCGCGACGACGAATCGAGCCCGCCCAAGGGCGCCACCGCTGCGCGCGAGCTGATCGCCAACGAGAAAGTCGCCGCGATCTTCGGCGGGCTCGACACGCCGGTGTCGCTCGCGATCGTGCCGATCGTCAATCGCGACCACGTGCCCTACATGGGCGTATGGGCAGCCGGCACGCCGATCACGCGCAACGGCGCGAATCCGAACTTCGCGTTCCGCGTCTCGGCGGTCGACGTGCTCGTCGACGAGGCGCTCCTCAAATACGCGCAGAAGAGCGGCGCGAAAAAGCCCGGGCTGATCCTGATCAACAATCCGTGGGGCGAATCGAACGAGAAGGGCTTGACCGAGCAGGCGAAGCATCTCGGCATCACGCTTGCCGGCGTCGAGAAGTTCGAGGATCGCGACGTCGACGTCGTGCCCCAGTTGACGCGCCTCAAGAACGCCGGCGCCGATGCGCTGATCCTCGTCGCGAATGCCGCGCCCGGCGCGCAGGTGATGAAGGCGCGCGAGCGGATGGGATGGAAGGTGCCGGTGATCTCGCACTGGGGCGTTTCCGGCGGCCGCTTCCCCGAGCTCGCAGGCCCGACCGCGGGTGACGTCGTCTTCGTGCAGACGTACAGCTTCTTCGGCGATCAGAAACCGACCGGCAGGAAGGTTCTGTCCGAGCTCGAGAAGCAATACAAGATCAGCGGGCCCGAAGGCATCATCTCGCCGGTTGGCGTTGCCGATGCGTACGACGCGATGCATCTGGTCGCGCTCGCGATCAAGAAGGCGGGCAGCACCAGCGGCGACGCGGTTCGCAAGGCGCTGCTCGACATCGACCAGTACCAGGGGCTGATCAAGACCTACCACAAGCCGTTCAGCGACCAGAACCACGACGCGCTCTCGCCTGACGACTACATCTTCGTGCGCTTCGAAGGCACGCGCATCGTACCCGTGCGTTAACGCAGCGCGACGCCGCCGCGGCAGCGCGCCGCGGCGGCTTTTCGCCTCGCGCACATCCGCTTCACGGAATGGACCTTTTCGCTTCGGCCCTCGTCACCGGCGTGGGCCTCGGCAGCATGTACGGCCTGCTGGCGCTCGGCTTCTACGTCACCTACGCCGTCTCGAACACCGTCAATTTCGCGCAAGGCAGCGCGATGATGCTGGGCGCGGTCGCAGGCTTCACGTTCGGCGTGACGTTCGGCTGGCCGTGGCCGCTCGCAATCGCCATCGCGCTGCTCGTCTGCGCCTTGTGGGGCGTGATCGTCGAAGCGATCGGCGTGCGTCCGTTCGTGCGCCGAGGATCGGATGTGTGGCTGATGGCGACGGTCGCGCTCGGACTCGTGCTCGAAAACGTCGTGTTGTTCACGTTCGGCAAAGACCCGCGCGGCATGCCGCAATCCATCCTCACCGCGCAGGCGTTCTCGCTCGCCGGGCTTCGCGTGTCGTTGCTGCAGGTGACGATTCCGCTCGTCGGGCTCGCGATCGCGATCGGACTTCACGTGCTCACGCGCTACACGCGGATCGGCAAGTCGATGCTCGCCATCGTTCAGAATCCCGAAGCGGCGCGACTGATGGGCATCGACGTGCGGGCGGCGATCGTCGCGTCGTACGCCGTCTCGGGACTTTTCGCGGGCGTCGCGGGGCTTTTGATCGCGCCGCTTTTCACCGTGTCGTCGACCATGGGCACGCTCTTCGGCATCAAGGCGTTCGCCGTCGCGATCCTCGGCGGTATCGCCAATCCCTGGGGCGTGATGGTCTCCGGATTGATCTACGGCAGCGCCGAGTCACTGATCACCGCCGCGTTCGGATCGACGTACACGCAGATCGTGACGTTCGGCCTTGTCATCGTCGCGCTCGCGCTGCGGCCCAACGGATTGTTCGGACGCGCGAGCGTGAAGAAGGTATGAGCAAAAGCATCGCCGACGCCACGCCGACCGAGCCCGAACAGGCAGCGCCGGGGAGCACGGACCGCGCGACGCGCCGCGACGTCGATCCTTCGCGAGGCCACCTGCTGCCGACGATCGTCGTGCTCGCGCTCGCTGGCGGCGCCGTCTCGTTCTTCTCGAACAGTTATCAGCAGTACGTGATCGCGATGGTCGCGATCACCGCGATCGTCGGTGTTGGCCTGAACGTTCTCCTCGGACTCGCGGGGCAGCTTTCGCTCGGGCATGTGGGCTTCTATGCGATCGGTGCATATACCTGCGCGATTCTGAGCGCGCGCTTCGGCGTCGGCTTCTGGTTCCTGCTTCCGCTCGCAGGCATTGTCGCGGCGATCGCGGGCGCGTTGCTCGCCGTTCCCGCGCTTCGCGTGCGGGGACCCTATCTCGCGATGGTGACGATCGCGTTCGGCTTCGTGATCGAGCAGAGCGCGGCCGAGATGAAGGGACTGACGGGCGGCTGGAACGGCATCATGAACATTCCACGGCCGCAATTGGCAAATTACCCGATGAACGAGCTCGGCATCGGCATCTTCTCGATTGTCATGCTGGCCGTCCTGCTTTTGCTCTTCGCGCGATTGCGCGACAGCACGTGGGGACTTGCGATGCGCGCGACGCGCGACGCCGAAGTCGCGAGCCAGTCGATCGGCCTCAACCTCGTGACAATCCGCACGGTGGCGTTCGTCGTGTCGGCGTTCCTCGCGGGCGTCGCCGGCGCGATCTTCGCGGTCCTCGCGAATTTCGTGAGCCCCGAATCGTTCCCGTTCTTCCAGTCGATCACGTTCCTGCTCGTCGTGCTCGTCGGCGGCGCAGGGACCGTGCTTGGACCCCTCGCCGGCGCGATCGTCGTCGTGCTGCTGCCGGAGGTCCTGTCGTTCCTCGCCGAATACCGCTTGCTGTTCTTCGGCGCGTTGCTGCTCGTCGTGCTGTGGCTCGTGCCGGAAGGCATCGTCGGTGCGCTGTCGAGACGGCTGCAAAGACCGCGTGAACGCATGATCGAAGCCGACGAGGCTCCCGCCATTGCATTCCTTCGCCTCGATCGCGCGGCCGGCGATCCATCAGCGAGTCTCGAAGTCGTCGGGCTCGGCATCGCGTTCGGAGGCACGCAGGCGGTCAGGGATGTCTCGCTCGTCGCGAAGCCCGGCGAAGTGACGAGCATCATCGGACCCAACGGGGCCGGCAAGACGACGCTGTTGAACCTGATCGGCGGCTTCTACCGTCCCGATCGCGGCGGCGTGCGACTCGGTGCGGCGAATCTCCCGATCGGCGTCACGCACGCGATCGCGCGCGCCGGCGTCGCGCGCACGTTCCAGACGACCCAACTGTTCTCGCGGATGAGCGTGCTCGACAACGCGCTGATCGGGCTTCGACGCGGCGCGCTCGGATCGCTCTGGCGCGCGATCTTCGCCGGACGTGCGGACGACGAGGCGCGAACGCTCGGCCGCGCGCTTCTCCGCTTCGTCGGCTACCGGGGAGCGGTCGATCGCTTGGCCGGAGAGTTGCCGCACGTCGACCGGCGCATCGTCGAGATCGCGCGCGCCCTCGCGACGCGGCCGCGCGTGCTGATGCTCGACGAGCCCGCGGCGGGTCTCGGCGAAGCGGACACGAAGCGATTGGGCGATCTATTGCGCCGTATCGCGCAGCTCGGCGCCGCGGTGATCCTGATCGAGCACGACATGAGCCTCGTGATGGGCATCTCCGATCGCATCGTCGTGCTCGACGCCGGACGACGGATCGGAGACGGCGCGCCCGCCGACGTACGCAGCAACGCCGACGTGCGCGCGGCGTATCTCGGACAAGGGGAGCTCGCGATCGCGAAAAGCGACACGCGGCGCGGCGACGGCGAGACCGTGCTTGCGATCGATCGCGTCGCGGCAGGCTACGGCGCGATCCCGGTGCTCTCCGACATCGACATCGCGGTCAGGCGCGGCGAGCTCGTCGCACTGCTCGGTGCGAACGGCGCGGGAAAGTCGACGCTGATGCGCGCGATCTCGGGGCTTCATCGTCCGGTGCGCGGGCGGGTGCTGCTGCTTGGGCGCGACATCGGACTCCTTTCCGCGCATCGCATCGCCCGAAGCGGCGTGACGCTGGTGCCCGAAGGACGGCAGGTGTTCCCGGAGCTCACCGTTGCCGACAACATCCTGATGGGCGCGCGCGCGCTCGATCGACGCAAGGCCGCATCCGAAGTGGAGCGCGTCATCGCGCGCTTTCCGATGCTCGACAAGCTGCGCGATCGTCGCGCGGGCCTGCTTTCCGGCGGCGAGCAGCAGATGCTCGCGATCGCGCGCGGGCTCGCCGCCCGCCCGCAGGTGATCCTTCTCGACGAACCGTCGCTCGGGCTCGCGCCGGCCATCGTCGAGGGTCTCTACCGCATACTCGCCGAGCTTCGTGCCGAAGGCGCTACGATTCTGCTCGTCGACCAGATGGCGCGTCTCGCGCTGTCGATCGCCGACCGCGCCTACGTGATCCGCGCCGGGCGCATCGTGCAGCAAGGGCCCGCGGACGAATTGCGAAACGACGCGGCGCTCGAGCAGGCGTATCTTGGCTGAACGCTTCGCGCAATTGGAGGACCGGCCATGCCCGCCACCGCGATGAACCACTTCACGATCCTGACCGACGACGTGCGTCGCACCGTCGACTTCTACCACGACATCCTCGGGCTTCGCGAGGGTCCCCGCCCACCGTTCGAGTTTCCGGGCGCATGGCTCTACGCGGGCGACGTGCCGATCCTGCACGTGATCGGCGGCCGCGCGCGAAACGAGCTCAAGGCAGGCGTCATCGACCACATGGCGTTCTCGTCGACGAACCTCGCCGACACGCTCGCACTCCTCGCGTCGCGCAACATCGAGCACACGTGCAGGCGACAGGCGGGCTCCGGGCCGTGGCAGGTGTTCTTCCACGACCCGAACGGCGCACGGGTCGAACTCGATTTCGATGCATCGGAAACGAAGCGAACGAGCGCATCGAACGCGCGATGATCACGCGTCATCGCGTGCCGGCCGATCTCGCGCCCGATCATCTGATCGTCGCGGCGACGTCGCTCCGAGCCGGCGTCGAATGGGCCGAGGCCAGGCTCGGCGTTCATGCAAGTCCGGGCGGCAAGCACGACACGATGGGCACGCACAACGCGCTTTTCGGACTGGGTCCGCGGCTTTTTCTCGAAGTCATCGCTGTCGATCCGACGGCAAACGCGCCGTCGCGTGCGCGCTGGTTCGATCTCGACGAGCCGCGCATGCGCGCGCGCCTCGCCGAATCGCCGGCACTGATTCACTGGGTGGTGCGCACGCGCGACATCGCGGCGGATGCCGGAGCGAGCATCGTCGATCTCGGATCGATCGTCACGCTGCACCGCGGCGATTTCGAATGGCGCTTGACCGTGCCCGACGACGGCCATCTGCCCGAGCGCGGGCTCGTGCCGACGCTGATCGAATGGTCGGGTCGGCGCCATCCCGCCGATTCGCTTCCCGATGCCGGGATGCGCCTCGCCGCGCTCGCGGGCGAGCATCCCGAGCCCGCACCCGTGCGCAGCGCCATCGCGGCGCTCGGGCTTTCGGAAACGATCAAGGTGACGTACGGCACGGTCCCGCGACTCGCGGCGATGCTGCGTACGCCGCGAGGCATGGTAACGCTTTAGCTTGACGGATCAGGTTCGGCGCGGCGGCAACGAGCGCCTGTTTCACGCGCGCTTTCGCAGCATCACATGCGCGGCCGCGCGTTGGCCGGCGACATGCGTTGCGCACTCGTAGCCCAGCGCAGGCAGGTCGAGGCCGTGCAAAATATTCTCGCCGCCCCCGAGCAGGACCGGCGAAATCGCGAGATGCAACTCGTCGATCAGGCGGGCCCCCAGGAACTGCCGTATCGTCGCCACGCCACCGCCGACCCGGACGTCGCGCCCGCGCGCGGCTTCAACGGCGCGTGCGAGCGCAACGTGAATGCCGTCGGTGACGAAATGAAACACGGTGCCGCCGCGCATCTCGAGCGGTGCACGCGGATGATGCGTCAACACGAAGACCGGCACGTGGTATGGCGGCTCGTCACCCCACCAACCCTTCCAGCGCTCGTCGGGCCACGGGCCGCGGACGGGACCGAACATGTTGCGGCCCATGATCCACGCGCCGATGCCCTCGAAGCCCCGCGCCGCCATCTCGTCGTCGATGCCGGCCTCGCCTTCCGCGTTGCCGTGCATCCGCTGCCATGTGCGCGTATGGAAAAACCAGTCGAACAATGCCGGCCCGCCAACGCCGAGCGGATTGTCGAGATTCTGATTCGGCCCGGCGCCATAGCCGTCGATCGACACCGAAAACGAGTGAACGCGAAGCTTCGGCATGGCGCGTGAGCGGTGCAGTGCGAGCGCCAGCGCGACGCGTGCGCAGGCTTCGATTCAGTAAACGAAGATCCAGTACGCGAGCGCGGCGATCAGCGCGTACTTCGCGGCACGGAAGAGCGTCCGGTTGCGCTTCTTGAGGCGCGACAGAAAATCGCTGCCCTGGCCGAACAGCGCGTAGATGCGGTTCGCCGCCCCGATCGGCTCGTTCTCGGTGTTCTGCGTGGACGCCGCGCGGATGAACGTGCGGCTGACGAATCGATTCACCGCCTGCATGACGCGTGTGCGAAGCGGCCGCTCGACGTCGCAGAACAGGATGATGCGCGTCGTATCCGTCTTGTTCTCGGCCGAATGGATGAACGTCTCGTCGAACAGCAGGTCCTCGCCGTCGCGCCACGAGTAGGGCTGTCCGTCGACAAAGATGCGGCATTCGTCGGAATTGGGCGTCACGAGACCGAGGTGATAGCGCAGCGACCCGGCGAACGGATCACGATGGCGATTCAATTTCCCGCCCGGCGGCAGCAGCGCGAACATCGCCGCGTTCACCGTCGGCAGCGATTCGACCAGCGCGACGGTCTTCGGACACGCCGCCTGCGCCGAAGGCAGCGGCTCGCCGTACCACTTCACGTAGAACCGCTTCCAGCCGTTCTTGAAGAACGAGTTGAAGCCCAAGTCGTTGCGACCGGTCGCCGCGCGGATATGGCCTTCGTCCATCAGCGACAGCGCCTCGTCGCGGATCGTCGTCCAGTTCGCGCGCAGCACGTCGAGCTCGGGCAGGCTTCGCGGATCGAGAATCGGCTTCGCCGGCACCGCCGAGAACAGGTACATCAGCGTGTTGTACGGCGCCATGATCGTCGAGTGATCGGCGAACTGCTTCGAAAGCTTGTGGCGCACACGTCCGCGAAAATGGACGAACAGCGCCGACGCCAGGAAGACGTAGAGGACGATGAACTTCGGCGCGAGAATGTTGGCGATCACGGTGGCAGAGAAGGAGGCGCCGCGCATGCGCGCCTCGCATTGTACGCTCGACGCTTCGGCGAATTCGCATGTGCCGGTCCTGCCGGCGCGCCGCGCGTGGCGGCCGCTACTTCCCCGGCTCCCGTGTATTGAGCTGCGCGTAAACGAGTCGCCCGATCTCGAGCAACTTCGCGCGGTCGAGCCGGCCCGACACCGCATAGGCGCACTGGTCGTCGACCCAGTAGTAGACGCCGACGCCGTCCTCGACGGCGTAGCGGAACGCGGTTTCGTCGGTGCCCGGCGGCTGCTTTCTCGCTTGCAGCGTCAGCCGATCCTTCGCGGCGTTCTCGTACATGAAGAGCGCGGTCGGACGCTCGTTGCCGGCGACGAGCCGGCCGCCGACGAGCGCGTAACCGACGCTGTTCAGGTCGGGCACGTGAAGCTCATAGTCGAGGCGCTTCGAGAGCCACGTGACGAGGCGCTTTTCCTCGGGCGCCCACATCTCGACCGGCCGATTGACGTCAGATGCGTAGAGCGCATGCGTGAACGCCGCCTGTTGCGCGAACGTCGTCGGGGTGCCGGCGAGCTCGAGCTGTGCGTCGCGCCAATACCAACCGCCGGCGACGCCAATTGCGAGCGTGACCATCGACACCGCCGCGGTCGCGAACCAGCGCGGCACGTGCCGCGCCTCGCGCGGTGGTCGCGCGGCGTCGATCAGCCGCTTCGGCAACGGCTCGTCAAGCAGATCGTCGAGCGTGCCGCGCAGCCACGCGTTCTGACGCTCGATGTCGGCGACCTTCGCCGCGAGCGCCGGGTCCTGCGCGAGGGCCTGCTCGAGGGCCGCCTTGCGATCGGCGGGAAGTTGACGATCGGCAAACGCTTGCAGGTCGTCGTCGGTGATCGAGGGTCTCGTCATGTTGTTATCGCACGATCTTCAATGGCGTCACCGGATCGCTTTCGGAGGACACGGTGCGACGAAGCTTCGCGCGTGCGCGGGAAAGCCTCGACATCACCGTGCCGACCGGAATCGCGAGCACTTTGGCAATCTCCTCGTACCGCATTTCCTCGACGGCCGCGAGCACCAGCACCTCGCGCTGGTCGCTCGGCAACTTCAATAACTCGCGCAACACCTCCTGAAGCTCGACGTGCGCCTGCTGAGGCGCGCGCACCGGTACCTGCCATGCGGCGCCTCCCTCGCCGTCGCCATCGAGGGATACGTTCTGCGCATCTCGGATCGCGAGCGCGCGCTGGTTCACGAAGACGTTGTGCATGATCGTGAACAGCCACGCGCGAAGATCGGTGCCCGCCGCCCACAGCCTTCGCTTCTCCCAGCCACGCGCGAGCGTTTCCTGCACGAGATCGTCGGCGCGCGCCGAATCGCCGGTCAACACGCGCGCGTAGCGGCGAAGCCGCGGGATCGCCGCGACGAGATCGGGATGCGGAAGCGGAGGGTCTGCGCTCATGGTGAACGCGCCCGGGAAGCGGGCATGGGCATGCGGCGCCAATGCGCCGTTTGCCGCGTCCAGCATGTTACGCCGACCCGCCGGTGATCGTCAGCCGTTCGCGGATGAGCGCGTGCTGATCACACATGGCACCGCGCAAACAACATCCGGGGCGTCGCTATTCCCCGACAAGGCAAGTGTCAAATGAGCAGCAGCGTCGGGTGCGTGCACAGGAGACGCGGAGTGAAACAACCATCGCTTGCCATGACCGGCTACTGCGACAAGGGGAAGAAGACGCGCAGGGAACAGTTTCTGGCCGAGATGGAGCAAGTAGTTCCGTGGGCGCGACTGTACGCGCTGATCGAGTCGCATTATCCGAAGGGGAGCCAGCGGGTGACCGACCGCCACTCCCCTTGGAGCGCATGTTTCGCATCTATTGTTTGCAGCTTTCGCCGGCTGCTGGAGAAGCACAAGCTCACCGAGCGACTGTTCGCGAAAATCAATGCTCATCTGAGCGAGCGCGGGCTGTTGGTGGGCAAGGGCACGATGGTGGATGCGACGATCATCAACGCGCCTTCTTCGACGAAGAATGCCAAGCAGGCGCGCGATGCCGAGATGCATCAGACGCGCAAGGGCAAGCAATGGTACTTCGGCATGAAGGTGCATACCGGTACCGACGTCGTGGCCGATGTGAACGTGCTCGGGGAGTTGTTGCACGGTGCCTAGGAAAGCTTGCACGGCGACTGTGCCTACCATGCCAAGGCACTCGAGGAGCAGGCGCAAGCTGCGGGCATTGCGTGCAACGTCAACCAGCGGGGCAGCAAGCACCGGCCGCTCTGCAAGCGACAGCGGGCGCGCCATCGACGCCTCTCGCGCACGCGGGCCATCGTCGAGCAAGAAGAACTGGGCACAGATGAATGCGCTTGGCGAACCTGTACCGTATGCGACACCGCCTGATGAATTCGTAGGAGAGGTCCGTCCGCGAACAGCAAATCGCGCAGGAATCGCCGAGTAAGCGAGCGCAAATCAAGCCTCAGACGCGATCCAATTCCGACTGAGAATCATTTCTCTCTCAGCATGGGCAAATCGCTTGCGAATTACTGGTAAATCAGAGCTTCCCTAGACTAGGGCAAGTCCGCCGACGGCATTCTCGCAAGAATGATCCTGATCTTGCGATTCAAGCCCGGCGCGCCCTGATGATGCTCGTAGAAGCGCGGATTGGGCGCCATGGCGGCGAGCCGCGCCGATTGCTCGGACGACAGGCGTGCCGCCGATTCGCCGAAGTAGTGTTGCGCCGCCGCCTCGGCGCCGAACACGCCGCTGCCCCACTCGATCACGTTGAGATAGAGCTCGAAGATGCGGCGCTTGTCGAGGATCGCTTCGAGCATCAGCGTGATGACCGCCTCCTCGCCCTTGCGAACCCACGACCGCGCGCCCGACAGGAACAGGTTCTTCGCGAGCTGCTGCGTGATCGTCGATCCGCCCGCGACGATGCGCCCGCGCTTCTCGTTCTTTTCGAGCGCGAGCGCGATGCCGTCCCAGTCGAAGCCCTCGTGGTCGACGAACTTCGCGTCTTCCGCCGCGATCATCGCGCGCTTGAGCGACATCGCGATCCGCTCGTAGGGCACAAAGCGGTAGTTGATCGTCGCGCGTGGACTCTTTGTGCGAAGCGCCTCCATCCGCTCGGCCATGAACGCGGTCTCGTGCGGCGGATGATCGCGCCACCAGAAGATCATCGCCGCGAAGTACGCGTGCAGCAGCAGGACCGCGACCGCGCAGATGCCGGCGACGAGCGCGAGCGCGCGGGCGAGCGCGCCCTTTCGCTTCACCAGCCTACTCGCTTTTGAGCTCGTCGCCTCGCGCGAACGTCCACGTCCTCGTAATGCTCAGGATGTCGGTGTCGCGGCGAATGTCGTCTGGAAAGGGCGCGAATGGCGCCGCCATCTGCACGATCTTGACGGCCGCCGCATCGAGGATCCGCTGGCCGGACTTGCGGTTCACTTCCACCTTCTCGACGCTGCCGTCGGCACGTATGAACACCGTGAGGATCAGGCTGCCGTAGAGTTTCTTGCGCCGTGCCGCTTCCGGATAGTGCACGTTGCCGACGTGCTCGACCTTGAGCCGCCAGTCCTCGACATAGCGGGCGAAGCGATATTCCCTTGCCTGCGCACCGATGTGCTTGCGCCGCGGAATCTTCTGGTACTCGTCCATGTCGCGGGCGATCTTCGCTTCGAGTCGAACGGCCTCGAGCGTCTTTTGCATGACATCGTTCGCGGTCGGCGATTCGGTCGGCTCGGGATCGGACAGCGGCTTCGGCTCGGGTGTCACGATGGCGGTCGGCGAGCGCAATTGCGTCATCATCTCGTGCGTCGCGTTCTCGGGAACCTGCTCGCGCGACGATGCGACGGCGACCGTGCGCTTCGGCGTTTCGGGCAGGAGCGGCAGCGGCGTTTTCGCCTGGCGGTTCTGCTCGGTGTTGCCGCCACCGTCGAGATTCGCCTGCGCAAGGAGATTCGCCTTCGTCGGCTTCGACGCCGAGCGCGCGTTTACGAGCGCCACTTCGAGTGGCGGATTCGGGTCGCGATCGTGACTCGCGCCGATCGTGAAGTGCAGCGACAGCGCAATCGCGTGGAGCGCGATCGAAACCGCGATCGCGATGCCGATCGTCGAAAGGCGGCGCGGCGTTGCGAGCGCCTCCGGCGGAATCCGTGCGGGAGGGAACGCACCCGCGACGCTGAGATTGGTTTTGCGCGCGGCAGCCGGAACGGCGTCTTTCGGCTGCGTAACGGCGCGCACGCCGGGCCGCAGTTGCGCCCCCGGCTTCGCGGGCGATGGCGACTTGACGGTAAGCGTCGGCTTCGGCGCACGTGCGTGCACCGATGCGGTACGAACCGCGCGCGGCTGGGCGGCCGGTTCTTCCGAAGGCACGGGCGCTGCGGCGCGGCGTGGCAAGGCGTGATGGGTTCGACGTTCTGGCGGTCGGTCGATTGTAGCGCCGCCATGCCGTTGTCATGATATTTGCGCCAGCCCGCCGATCGGCCAGGCGCCTCCGCGTGGCGGCGATCCAACGCTTTTCAGGCGACCTACTCGACGACCTGCCCCGCATAGCGGCATTCGAGCGTGCGCTCGAAGAGATCGATGCGCCCGATTGCGATCCGGACCGCGGTGTCGGGCGCGTGCGCCGGCATGCCGGCAAGCCGCACGACGATCGGCAGCGCATCGAAGCGCACCAGCGTGTCGCGAACCGTGCGGCCCGTGCATTCGCGGACGTTTTCCTGCAGAAGCCATCGCAGGCACCAGTAATGCTCCATACGTTCCTGCATCTCCGCGTATTGCGAGTACGTCGCCTCGAAGTCGGTCAGCGCGGCGAAAAGCTCGGCGTCGTTGTCGCCATAAGGCAAGCGCTCGTCGCGGACGACAGCGAGAACCTGGCGCTGATTGACGAGATCGCTGAAGCGACGAAGCGGCGAGCTGGCCCACAAATAGTGCGAGACACCCAGTCCCTGGTGCTCGCCGGGCCGCGTGCTCATCTTCACCTTGCCGGCGACCTGCACGCGATAGAGCGCCGGCACGCGCGCGAGCGCAAGAAGCCGACCCCATTCATGGTTGACGTGAATCATTAGCTCGGAGACGAGCTTGTCGAGCGGATTGCCTCGCAGTCGTGGCACGATCGTCACCCGGCCGCGTTCTCCAGCGACGTCGGCATCCCAGTCGACGTGAAAGCTGTAGTCGATTCGCGTGGGGTCGGGCTTGCCGCGCCGTTCCGAAAGCGCGCAGGCGAACGTCCAAAGCGATCGCAACTCGGCGGTCCATCGCGGCTCGTTGCGGGTCGGCGGCATCGCGAACGCTTCGGTCAACGCATCGTGGCGCAGGTTGGCGGCGATCAGCACGCGCTCGATCGCGCTTCGGTGGCGAAGCGGCGCGCCGTACGCATCGACTTCGATGTAGAGCGACAGCGCGGGCGGGCTTTCGCCCTGCGCGAGCGTGAACGTCTCGATCGCGCTGTCGGGCAACATCGTGAGCTTGCGCCCCGGCATGTAGACGGTCGAAAGGCGTTGGCGCGCGATCGCGTCGAGCGGCGTGCCGCGTGCAATCGCGATCGCCGGGCATGCGATGTGGATGCCGATCTCGACGTGCCCGTCGTCGAGTTCGCGTACCGAGAACGCGTCGTCGATCTCGATCGTCGAAGCATCGTCGATCGAGAATGCCGAAACGGGCGCGAGCGGCAACTCGGGAATCGGTGCGAGCGTTCCCCACGCGGGGAAATCGGTGCCCTGCGGAAACGCGTCGAGGACGAAGCGGCGGAAGTGGTACTCGTGCGACGATTCGATCGCGCCGCATTCGTGCAGCAGCGTGATAGCGCTCGTGCGCGCCTTCTCGCACGCGGCCGCGAGTGCCTTCCATTCGGGCGCGTTCTTGTCCGGATGATAGAGCAGCATGTCGAGCTTCGCCGCGAGCGGCCGTGGCAGGTTCCGCGCGAGAAGCTCGTCGACCCATTGCGCGATGTCGCGCGCCTCGCGCTCCTTACGGGCGACCGACGCGAGCGCGGCCTTCAGCGCATCCGGGGGCGCCCTGCGAAAACGTCCATGCCCCTTGCGATAGAAGTACATCGGCGCACGTGCGAGCGCGAGCGCGATCGCCGCCGATTCCGCGGGCGCGGGCGTTGCGCCGTAATATTCTCGCGCCAGCTCGTCGAAGCCGAACTCGTCGTCGGGGACCACTTCCCAGAGGAAATTCGGATCGAGATCGGAGACGAGCTCATGCGCGCGCGCGATCGTCTCGGCAGGCGAGGGCTGCGCGAAGCGCATCAAAACGTGCGACGCCTTGATCTTCTGCCGCTTGCCCGAGACCAATTCGACCTGCAAGGACGCGTCGTGATCGGCGAGGAGCGTGCCGGCCTTGAGCTGGCCGTCATCCTCGAACAGCACGTTCATGGAAGGCAGCGATCGCGCGGCCGATTCGCGTTCGCAAAGGCCGCGGCGTTGACGAGAGAGGCGGATTATAAGGGGTAGGATCGCGGGTCGAGTCCTCGAATGAGGATCGCGGATCCAGGATCGAAGATCGAATATCGAATATGGGGCCAACCATGGAATACAGGCGACTCGGAAGGAGCGGGCTCGAGGTTTCGGCGCTTTGCCTCGGCACGATGATGTTCGGCGATCGCACGCATGCGCGCGAAGCAAACGAGATCGTCGCCAACGCGGCCGACGCCGGCGTCAATTTCATCGATACCGCCGACGTCTACGCGAGTGGTGCGTCGGAGGAGATCACCGGCGAGGCGATTGCGTCCGCGCGATCGCGCTGGATTGTCGCGACGAAAGTCGGCAATGTGCATTCGGGCGATGCGAACCGCCGGCCGTTCACCGGCGGCTCCTCGCGACGCTGGATACTCGACGCGTGCGATGCGAGCCTCTCACGTCTTCGTACCGATTACATCGACATCTACTACCTGCACATCGACGACGCGGAGACGCCGCTCGACGAGACGGTCGGCGCGATCGGAGCGCTGATCGATTCGGGCAGGATCCGTTACTTCGGCGTGTCGAACTTTCGCGGCTGGCGCATCGCCGAGATCGTCGCGTGCTGCGAGCGTCAGGGCGTGCCGCCTCCGGTCGTCTGCCAGCCGTACTACAACCTGCTGAATCGCATGCCCGAGGTCGAAGTGCTCGCCGCGTGCGACCATTTCGGCATCGGCGTCGCCACGTACTCGCCGATCGCGCGCGGCGTTTTGACGGGCAAGTATTCAGGTGGCGCGAAGCCGAACGATTCGCGCGCGGCGCGAAACGACCGGCGGATGATGCAGACGGAGTTTCGTGCCGAATCGTTCGCGATCGCCGACAAGCTCTGCGAGCACGCTGCGGCGAGCGGTCGCACGCCGGTGCAGTTCGCGCTTGCATGGCTGTGGGCGAATCGGATCGTCTCGTCGGTGATCGCCGGTCCGCGCACGCTATCGCAATGGCGCGACTATGTCGCCGCGATTGGTACGCCGTGGAGCGCCGACGACGAGGCGCTCGTCGATTCGCTCGTGCATCCCGGTCACCCGTCGAAACCGGGCTACAGCGATCCGCAATACCCGATCCACGGGCGGCGGCTCGTGTGATTCGATGAACGCCCCGGACCGACGCCCCGTCGCGCGATGGGTCATCGCGCTTCTCGTCGTGGTGCCACTTGTAGCGCTCGCACGTTCATGTTGCACGATGCCGATGCGCAGCCCGCCGAGCCAGGTGCGTTTGTCGAATGGACGCTCTACAACCCTCCGTCGGACGCGCACCGAATCGCGATGGCGATGCGCTGGCGCACAGAGCATCCGACAGCGAATACGCCCGCTACGGCGCTTTCTCGAGCGCCTTGATCACGTCGTCGGTGATGTTGACGCCGCGCCCGACGAACGCCGCGTCCTGCAGGATGAGATCGAAGTGATTGTCCTGCGCGTACTTCGTCAGCACCTGATCGAGCCGCGCCTTGAGCTTGTCGAGCTCCTCGAACTGGCGCGCGCGAAGGTCCTCGGCGAATTGCTGGCGCAGGCGCTGCACATCGCGCGTTTGCAGATCGATGTCGCGCTCGCGATCGACGATCGCGTCGGGTGAAAGGGTCGCACGATCGTTCGCGAGTTGCGCCGATAGCGCCTGCACCGCCTGCTCCTTGCGCGTGAGATCGGCGTCGCGACCCTTGAATTCCTGCTCGATGCGCGCCTGCGCTTCCTTCGCAGGCTTCGACTGGCGAAGTATCTGCTCGACGTTCAGCACGCCGATCTTGTAATCGGCAGCCGCCGCCGGCATCGCGAGCGTCACGGCGATAAGCGCGATCGACGCAAGCCGAACGATCGGCACGAAATAGCGCTTCCTCATGGGGCCTGCATGATAAGGCCGGCCGCGCTCGGTCGCACGCCTGTAACCACTCATTCGTTTGCGACTCCATGCGGCACGTGGCCGGCGGCAACGTGCTTCGCGGCCGATTCGACGTGCCGCGCCTGGTCGTCGAAGAAGATGTCGGCGCCGAACGCGCGCAGGAACTCGCCCTTGTCGAGACCGCCGAGAAACAGCGCCTCGTCGATGCGGATGTTCCATGCGCGAAGCGTGCGGATCACGCGCTCATGCGCCGGCGCGCTTCGGGCGGTAACGAGCGCCGTGCGGATCGGACTTCGATCCTCTGGAAAATCGGCCTGGATTCGATGAAGCGCCGCCAGAAACTCCTTGAACGGGCCGCCCGACAACGGCTTCGCCGCGGCATCGCGCTCGCTCTGCGCGAACGCCGCGAGACCCGCCGCCTGGTAGATGCGCTCCGCCTCGTCGGAGAAGAGCACCGCGTCGCCGTCGAAGGCGATCCGAAGCTCGTCGGTCTCGTTGCGGAACACGCTCGGAAAGATCGTCGCCGCCGCGTAGCCGTCCTCGAGCGCGCGGCGAACGTCGCCGGTATCCGCCGACAGAAACAGGTGCGCGCCGAACGCGGGCACGTACCGTGACGTCGGCTCGCCCTTCGTGAACGCGGCGCGCGTGATGTCGAGGCCGTAATGCTTGATCGCGTTGAACACGCGAAGCCCGGTGTCGGCGCTGTTTCGCGAAAGCAGGATCACCTCGACATACTGCTTCGACAGGCGATTGAGCCGCAGAAGCTTCGTGACAAGCGGGAACGCCGGTCCGGGTGCGAGCAGCTCGTCCTCGTGCTCGATCTGGTAGCGGTGGTAGCTCTCGACGCCCTCGTCGGTGTAGATGCGATGGCTCTCGGCGAGGTCGAAGAGTGCGCGCGAGCTGATCGCGACGACGAGCTTGCCTTCGAGCGTGGGTGCAGCCATTCCCGCAATGTTAGAGCACCACGTCGCGATCGGGTCGTCCGTATGCGGGCGCTACTGTGACGAAGGCGCGCAGAACACCGGCCCTTCGAGCACCCAGCCTTGCGCCTGCATCGCGCTTGCGATCGAGGGATCGATCACGTAACGATGCCGCGTATCGACGACCGCCGTGCCGGGCTTCCATAACCGCTTTACCGTGTCGAAGCCGTCGGCGCACGCGCCGCTCACGGGCAGCATTTCGCGAAAGGTCACGCCTTCCTCGATCCAGTACGGATTGTTGCGGACCGCGTCGCATTCACTCGGATACGCCGTGTAGAAGTGCGAGTCGGGACCGACGCCCGGCACGCCGAAGAAACGGCATACGGGAAGTGCGAGGGCATCGCTCGCATCGACCGGCCACGCGCCGAACGTCACGCCGGTGCGCGACCAGTCGGGCCCGAGCCCGCCGGTGTCGAGAAGCGAGATCTCGTTCGCATCGGCGGTCAGGAAGTATTGATCGTCGGCGCCGTCGTGATACTCGATCACCGGGATCGTCGACGAAGCGTCGATGCCGGTCCCTTCGAGCGTGAAGAACGCGAGCGTCGCAAGCTGCGGCGCGTCGACGACGAGCGTGGCCATGCGCAGCCCGGTCGCCTGCGGCGCGAAGTAGAGCTGCAGCGTGCAGCTTCCACCCGGCGCGATCGGAATGCCGATCCCGCACGCGCCCGAGCCGTTCCCGGTCTCGCCACGAAAGTCATAAGGATCGGTGCCGTTCAGCACGAGCGCGCTTGGGACGAGCGGCGCTGCGCCGACATTGTGCAGCGCAACGACGAGCGGACCGGTTTCGACGCCGATCTGTTGGCTCCCGAAATCGGCGAGCGCCGGTGCGAATTCGGGCGTCGCCGTCCCTGCCTGCGCGTCGATGCCGCGGCCGTAGAACGTCAGCAACAAATCGGGCGTCGACGTCGTATTGTGAAACCACAGGCCGCCCGATACCTGGCCCGGGGCTTTGGGCTCGAAGTAAACGGTCGCGCCGCATTGTGCGCCGGGCTCGAGCGTCATTCCCGTCGTGCAGGAGGTCACGATGCGGAACCCGGGCTTGTTTGCTGCGTCCGGCCCGACGTCGGTGAAGCCGAACGACGCATCGCCGCAGTTCGCGACCACCATCGACTGCGACGTGCTGCTGCCGACCTGCTGCTGACCGAACGAGAACGTGTCGGCGCTCATGCAGACGCGCGGCGCGGCGAGCACACTCGGCGCGGCGAGCGCGCACGCGAGCATGACGACGAGCGCGAGAATCGCGCAAACCTTCGACATCGAACGACGGATACTATGCGGCGCGCTTCAGATCGCGCTCGACCTCGCGGAACACCGCGTGGATTTCGCCGACCGCCCATTCGAGATCGTCGCGCGGAATGTTGAGCGGCGGCGCGATGCGCACGACCGTGCCGTGCGTGTCCTTCGACAGAATGCCACGCGCGAGCAGCCGGTCGACGATCGGTCGCGCCGTGATGTACCGCGGATCGACTTCGATGCCGATGAAAAGACCCCGGCCGCGCACGTCGGACACGATCCGGCTGCGCAGGTCCTGAAGTTGCGCGAGCAGCCAGGTTCCGAGCTCGGCCGAGCGCACGATCAGCTTCTCCTCGACGAGCACGTCGAGCGAGGACATCGCGACGGCGGCGGCCAGCGGATTGCCGCCGAACGTGCTGCCGTGATCGCCGGGATGGAACACCTGCATCACGTCGTCGGTCGCCACGAACGCCGACACCGGCAAAAGGCCGCCCCCGAGCGCCTTGCCGAGAATGGCGCCGTCGGGCTTGACGCCCTCGTGCTCGCAGGCGAGGAACCGGCCGGTCCGGCCGAGACCGGTCTGGATCTCGTCGGCGATCATCAACACGCGATGCCGGCGGCAGATTTCGCGGCAGCGCGCGAGGTAGTCGTGCGGCGGAACGATGATGCCGCCCTCGCCCTGGATCGGCTCGACCAGGAATGCGGCGGTGCGCGGCGTGATCGCGCGTTCGAGCGCATCGGCGTCGCCGTAAGGAACCGTGAGCAGGCCGGGCGGGAACGGCCCGAATCCGTCGCGATACTGGGGCTCGGTGGAGAGGCCGATCACGGCGATCGTCCTTCCGTGGAAGTTGCCGGCGCAGCCAATGATCTCGGCGCGACCCTCGGGAATGCCCTTGACCTTGTAGCCCCACTTGCGCACGGCCTTGATCGCGGTTTCGACGGCTTCGGCGCCGCCATTGGCGGGCAGCGCGCGGTCGAGGCCGGTCAACTGCGCGAGCCGTTCCAGAAGGAGCGGCAACTCGTCGTTGTAGTACGCGCGCGACGTGACGCCAAGTTGCTGCGCCTGCGCAATGAGGGCGGCGACGATGCGCGGATGCGCATGGCCGAAGCTCACCGCCGAATACGCACTCATGAGGTCGAGGTAGCGATGGCCGTCGACGTCGCTCACCCAGCTCCCCTGACCGCGCGCGAGCACGACCGGCAGGGGATCGTAGTTGCGGGCGCTGAAGGCCTTCTCGCGGCCGATCAGATCGAGTGCTGCGTCGGAGAGCGGCTCGGTCGCGGGATCGCGTCCGACGCGCGAGCGTGCAGCGGATTGAGAAGCGCGAGGCTCGTCGGAACGAGCAGCCAAGTGCGAAGTGCGAACTTCATCGTGAGCGCGGGTCGCCATCGCGAACTCCTGGGCAAGCGGACCGGCCGCACAACGGGGCCGGTCAGGCGAAGTTCGTGCGCGGGCGGCGGTTCGACCCCGGCTTTTGGCCGCGGCGTTTTCGGATCGGACCGGCAGTGCGCGGGCGAAACGGATTTCGACGCCGCGCGAAACCCGACAAGGCGGGCGATCCGGACACCTCCAAGCATAACGCGCGCCGGGGTTTACGGCCAGTTGCGGTGCACAAACCAGTCTGGGGTCAGAGACGAAACTCCGGTTGGCGCCGATGCCGGGTTTCGTCTCTGACCCCAAAAGGGTCCCGCGAATCGAAGCAGCGTGGGGGTGTCGCCGTCGAAACCCGCGTAGCCATGGTCGCCGCCGCCCTGGACGCTTTGCCACGCGCCCGCATAAAAGCGAACCGCCACGCGATAGTCGAGGACCTCGTCGCCGGCCTGGACGAGAAGCAGATACCGCTCGGGGCGGCTGATCGCGTCGACCTTCAATGCCCGCAATTCCCCGAAGTGCTGATCGGTGACCTCAAAAGCGCAACCGGTGTAAAGATTGACCTGGCGACCGCGATACGGCGCCAGATCATCGTAAGGCCGCACGGAAGGATTGACGAGCACGGCACGCGAACCGAGCCGTTCCGCGGCGTACGTCGCGAAATAGCCGCCGAGCGAGCTGCCGACGAAGGTCAATGCTTCGGGCGCTGTGCCCGACGCGAGATCAAGGATCGCCGCGACCGCCACGGCCGGCCGGTGATCGAGCTCGGGCACGTGGAACGCGGGACGTGCAAAAGCAGGTAGCGCCGCGATCGCCTCGCCGAGTATGCGCGCCTTCGTGCTCGCCGGCGACGAGCGAAAGCCGTGCAGGTAGATGAGCGTATGCAACATCCGCTGCTTACGTCCCTGGCATGGATGACTCGCGCGCGGACAGCGCTTCGAGCAGCTTCTCGTGCACGCCGCCGAAGCCGCCGTTGCTCATGACGAGAACGTGATCGCCGGGCAGCGCGTCGTCGATGATGGCAACGACAAGCTTGCCGAGATCGTCGTACACCTCGGCTTTTTCGCCGAGGGGCGCGAGCGCGGCGCGCGCATCCCAGCCGAGATTGGCGGCGTAGCAGAACACCCGATCCGCGGCGACCAGGCTTCCCGGCAGGGCCGCCTTCATCGTGCCTAGCTTCATCGTGTTCGAGCGCGGCTCGAGCACGCAGAGAATGCGGCCGTCGGGTTCGCGACGTCGCAGGCCATCGATGGTCGTCGCGATCGCCGTCGGGTGATGCGCGAAATCATCGTAGACCGCGACGCCGCCGACGCGCCCGCGAAGCTCCATCCTGCGCTTCACGCCCTGGAACGGTCGAAGCGCGGCAAGCGCGTCGTCCGGCGCTACACCGACATGGCGCGCGGCCGCGATTGCCGCGAGCGCGTTCAGTTGGTTGTGCCGACCGCTTTCAGCGAACGCGAGCGTGCCGACAGTCGCGCCGCGCAGCGTCACTTCGCCACCCTCACCGATCGTCCACTCCGCGGACGGCGATGCATTGGAAGGCGTCGCGTCGAAGCGCTCGATCGCGCTCCATGCGCCGCGTGCGAGCACGCGCGCGAGCGCCTCGTCCGCCGCATTCACGACGATGCGGCCATCGCCAGGAATCGTGCGCACCAGATGGTGAAACTGCGTCTCGATCGACGCGAGGTCGGGAAAGATGTCCGCGTGATCGAACTCGAGGTTGTTGAGGATCGCGGTGCGCGGCCGGTAGTGCACGAACTTCGAGCGCTTGTCGAAGAACGCCGTGTCGTACTCGTCGGCCTCGATCACGAAAAGGCGGCTGTCGGTCAACCGCGCCGAAATGCCGAAATCGCGCGGCACGCCGCCGATCAAAAACGACGGCGCGAGACCCGCGCGATCGAGGATGTGCGCGAGCATCGCCGACGTCGTCGTCTTGCCGTGCGTGCCCGCAACAGCGAGCACATGGCGATCGCCAAGCACGTTCTCGAAGAGCCAGCGGGGTCCGCTGACGTAGCGGCGTCCGCTGTTCATGATCGCTTCAAGCAGCGGATTGCCGCGCGAGACGACGTTGCCGACGATGAAGACGTCGGCGCTTCGCGCGGCCGTCGAAAGCTGCGCCGCCTCGTAGCCCGCGCAAAGCGCGATGCCGAGGTCGGCGAGTTGCGTCGACATCGGCGGATAGACGTTCGCATCGCAGCCGCTCACCGTGTGCCCGGCGTTTCTCGCGATGGCGGCGATGCCGCCCATGAACGTGCCGCAGATGCCGAGGATGTGCAGATGCATGCGCCGACGCAGCCGACCGCCGCGGAAAGCTCAGCCGCGAAAGATGAAGTACACGGCGCCCAGCATGCAAATGCCGGCCCACAGGTAATCGAGCCGGATCGTCGCGCCCATGAACAAGATCGCGAACGGCACGAACACGGTGAGCGTGATCACTTCCTGCATGATCTTGAGCTGCCCGAGCGAAAGCGCGGTAAAGCCGATCCGGTTGGCCGGCACCTGGAGCAGGTACTCGAACAGCGCGATGCCCCACGAAATGAGCGCGGCGATCCACCATGCCCGGTTCTCGAGCAACTTCAGGTGACCGTACCAGGCGAAGGTCATGAAGATGTTCGAGCAGCACAAAAGGCCCGCGCTGACGAGCGCGGGGTGCAGGGCGGACGAGGCGGGGTTCATCGTCGGGGGAACGCGTTTCGGGGAGGAAGACGCGCGCCATTATGTCCGAATGACATCGGCATGGACCTTGCGGAAGCCGGCGCCAGGTTTCGTGTTCGGGACGTTACGCCTCGATCCGCCATGCCGGACGACAATGTGCCGCACTCCGTCACCGCGCCGCGCAAAGCCATGCGAAGGCGGCCCGCGGCGTTGCGTCTCGGTCGCCACCTTCGCGGGCGAAGCCTCGTTCGGCTTCGCTCCTCGATCGGGCTTCGACTTGCGCTTCTCGTGCTCGCCCTCGGCTTGCCGTTCATGCTCTACGTCGCCGGCAATGCCGCGCGCCAGGCATCGCTCGCCCGGAGCGAAGCGCAACAGCGCGCGCTGGCGCTCGCGCGCGTGTTCGCAGCTCGCGTTGACGACGTTGTAGGCGACAATCTGGTGGCGCTCGCCGTGATCAGCCGCGCCGTCGATGTCGACCCCGCCGCGATGGCGGCCAATGACGCGGTCCTTGCGCGCATCGGCGCCGACCTGCCCCGATTCGTCGACGGCATCTGCGTCTTCACCCGCGACGGCGCCAACATCGGCACGCTCGATCGAAGCGCGCATCACGGCATCGTTCGCGTCGCGAATCGTGATTTCTTCGCGACCGCCCTGCAAACCGGCGAGGTTGCGATCGAGGCGCCCGTCGACGTCGATGGCACGGGCAAGCCGGTTGTCGTGTTCGCGCGGCCTGTCAGGGGACCGAGGGGAACCTTCGACGGCGTCGTGACGCTGGCCATGAATCTTCGCGGCGTTCAATGGATGGACGTGGAAGGCGCGCTGCCGACCGGCACCGTGATCTCGCTCGTCAATGCCGACGGCATCGTGCTCGCGCGTAGCGTCGATCCCGACAAGTGGATCGGCAAGAGCGTGCTCGGCGTAGGCAAGGCGCGCGACCACATCGCCAGCGCGGAGGGCGTCGACGAAACGTTCGGCGCGGACCACGTTCCGCGCGTCGCAGGCTTTACGCGGACGAAGCACGTGCCCTGGCATGTCTTCGTCGGCATGCCGGCCGATGCGGCGCTGTCCGCCGCACGGAGCAACGTGCGCGAGACGATCGCGCTCGGTGTGCTGTCGCTTTTGATCGGCACGGTGCTCGCGGCAGTGCTCGGTGCGCGAATCGCGCGGCCGCTTCGCCGCCTCGCGTACGACGCGACGATGCTGGCGCGCGGAAACCTCGCGCATCGAAGCGGCGTCGCCGGCAGCGATGAAACCGGCGTGCTGGCGGGCGCCCTGAATCGCCTCGCGCAGACGATCGAGGAGCGAACGCGCGCGCTGCAGGAAAAGTCCTCGGCGCTCGAGCAAAGTCGCTCCGAGCTCGAAACGATCACCGCGAACGTGCCGGTGCTGATCGCGTACGTGGATGCTGGCGGACGCCTCAGGTTCGTCAACGAATATTTTCGCGACGTGTTCGGCATCGCGCCCGACCGTCTGGTTGGCCGCAGCGTGCGCGGCGTTCTCGGCCGCGCCGTCTACGCTCGCGTTGCCGGGCGCATGCAGGACGTTCGCGCCGGCATGCCGCAAACCTTCGAGACGACGTTCACGAAGGATGGCAAAGGACGCGTCTTCATCGTGACCTGCTTTCCCGATTACGGCGACACGAACGACGTACGCGGCGCGTACGTCGTCTGCCAGGACATCTCGCGGCGCAAGCACGCGGAAGAAGCGCTTGCGGCGCGCGAACGTTTCGTTCGCCTCATCGCCGACGCGATTCCCGCCAGGATCACCTACATCGATACGCGCGACCGCGTGCTGTTCGGCAATCGGCGCTTCGCGGAATATTGGGGACGAAGCGCCGACGACGTCGTGGGACGACCGCTTGCCGAGGTCGTTCCACCCGGCGCTTTCGCTCAGATCAAGCCGGAGCTCGATCGTACTTACGCAGGCGAGCCGCGCCACTTCGATCTCGTCGTCGAGCGCGCGCAAGGAAGGCAGTTCTACCAGGTCGATCACGTTCCCGACGTCGACGCGAGCGGAACGGTCCACGGCGTCGTGACGATTTCACAGGACGTCACCGATCTTCGCGAAGCGCAGCACGCGCTCGCCGAATCCGAGAAGCGGATGCGGATGATCGCGGACAACCTGCCGGCGTTGATCGCGTACTTGTCCGCCGACGAGCGTTTTCTCTTCGTGAACGCTCGCGCCGAGGAGATGTTCGGCATCCCGAAGGAAGCGATCGTCGGACGAAGCGTCGAGGAATTGCTGCGCGAAACGACGTACGCCGAGTCCAGGCCGCATCTTGCCCGCGTGCGCCGGGGCCAGTGGGCGCGCTTCCAGCGCACGGTGATGCGCCACGACCGCGCATGCCGCGAGCTCGTGGATCTGATCCCGGATCTGGACACGAACGGTACCGTGCAGGGTTTTTACGCGCTCGTCCAGGACGTCACTGATCTCCACGCCGCGCAGGAGCGTGCGGAGGCGAGCGAACAACGGCTTCGCAGCATCACCGACAGCATTCCGTCGATGGTCGGGTACATCGATCGCGAGCGGCGATATCGGTTCAACAATCGCTACTACGAGACGTGGCTCAATCGGCCACTGTCCGAGATCACCGGACGCACGGTCGCCGATGTGCTCGGCCCCGACGCATACAGGAGCGTCGGTCCCAACCTCGATCGTGCGTTTTGCGGCCAGCGCGTCGATTTCGACGTCGAGGTTCCCGGTCCGACCGGCGCGCGATTCGTTCGCGGCAGTTACATTCCCGACGTCGATGCGTCGGGTGAGGTGATCGGCGTCTACACGTCGTCGACCGACATCACGCCGCTCAAGGAAGTCGAGCGCCAACTCGAGCGACTCGCGCAAAAGGACACGCTGACCGGGCTGGCGAATCGGCATGCGTTCAACGACGGCATCGCGGCGGCACTGCGGCGTTCGCAACGCGCGAGCTCGCTGGTAGCCTTGCTGTTCCTCGACGTCGACGACTTCAAGAAGATCAATGACACGCTAGGCCATGCCGCGGGTGACGATGTGCTGCGCGAGTTCGGCCGGCGTCTGACGGCGTCGGTGCGGGCAACCGATCTCGTCGCGCGACTCGCGGGCGACGAGTTCGTCATCGTGCTCGAAGGCATTCATACGCGCGAGGAATGCCGCTTCGTCGCGCGCAAGATCATCGCCGCGATGCGCCCGCAGTTCCGTGCCGGCGATACGATGGTGAAGGTGACGACGAGCATCGGCATCGCACTTGGGTCAGGAGGGCCAACGACCCCCGAGGCGCTGCTGAAACGCGCAGACAGCGCGCTTTATGCGGCGAAGGGACAGGGAAGGGACACGTTCGAGATCGCGATTTGAGCGCGACGAATCGCGATCAGAGGTCAGGTAACCGGCAACAGGTAACAGTAAACTGCGCGCACTCGTTGCCTGCGCCACGATGCCCGACTCAGAACCTCTGTCGACTGTTACCTGTTCCGTGTTGCCCCAAACCCGCCCCGCGGTCCGCGCGCTCGAAAGCTCGAAGATCCGCGACATCGCCAACGCGGGCATGCACGATCCGGACGTCCTCGCCTTCTGGTTCGGCGAGCCCGACCAGGTGACCCCGGCGTTCATTCGCGACGCCGCGAGCGAATCGCTCGCGCGCGGCGAAACGTTCTACTCGCAGAATTTCGGCATCCCGGAGCTTCGCGATGCGATCGCCGACTACGTGAGCGCGCTGCATCGGCCGATCACCGCCGGATGCGTCGCGGTGACGGCCTCGGGCATGTCGGCGCTCATGCTCGCGACGCAGGTGCTGGTGTCACCGGGAGATCGCGTCGTCGTCGTCACGCCGCTTTGGCCGAATCTAGTCGAGATTCCGAAGATTCTCTCGGCCGACGTCGTCCGCGTTGCGCTGCAATTCGGGACGAAGGGGTGGACGCTCGATCTCGATCGGCTGATCGATGCGCTTTCACCCGGCACGCGCGCACTGATGATCAATTCGCCGAACAATCCGACGGGCTGGACGATCGATCGCGCTTCGCAACAGACATTGCTCGCACATTGCGCAAAGCACGGCATCTGGATCGTCGCCGACGACGTTTACGAGCGGCTGCATTACGCGGGAAACGGCGGCAGCGCGCCGTCGTTCCTCGACATCGCGGATGACGGCGCGCATATCGTCAGCACCAACAGCTTCTCGAAGGCGTGGCTGATGACCGGATGGCGGCTCGGCTGGATCGTGGCGCCCGGGACTGTCATGCCCGATATCGGCAAGCTGATCGAGTACAACACGTCGTGCTCGCCGGTCTTCGTGCAGCGCGCGGGCGTTGTCGCGTTGCGCGACGGCGAACCGACCGTCGATGCGACGCGCATGCGGTTGCATCGGGCGCGCGATCGCCTCGTGCATGCACTGTCGGGTCTTCCCGGCGTCGATGTCGCGTCGCCGGCCGGCGCGATGTACGCATTCTTTCGCATCGAAGGCGTCGACGACAGCATGGCGCTTTGCCGCGCGCTCGTGCAACGCGCGAAGCTCGGGCTCGCGCCGGGCCGCGCGTTCGGCGCCGAAGGCGAGGGCTTCGTGCGCTGGTGCTTCGCCGCGAGCGACGAGCGTATCGACGAAGGCGTCGCGCGTCTCGCGCGTTTTCTGGGCTCGGAGACGGGTTTCCGCGAATCGGAAAGTCGTCTCCGACCCCATTCTGGTTGCGTCGAATGAAGAAGGCCCTGGTGGCCACGGTTTGCGGGCTTGCCTTTACATGCGTGACGCACGCAGCCGACATGCGCAAAACGCTGCACGTCGCGTTTCCCGTCGCCGAGACCGGGTTTGATCCACAGGCAATCGGCGACACGTATTCGGACGCGCTCTGCCTCGCGATCTACGATCCGCTCTATCGCTACGACTATTTCGCGCGCCCTGTCGTGCTGCAACCGAACACCGCCGACGGCCTCCCCGACATCAGCGACGGTGGACGAACGTACACGATCAGGCTGAAGCACGGGATCCGCTTCGCCGCCGATCCCGCGTTCAACGGCAGACAGCGCGAGCTGACGGCCGACGACTACGTCTACAGCATCAAGCGCGTGCTCGACCCGAAGGTCCGTTCGTACTGGCTCTATCTGTTCGAGGGCAATCTCGTCGGCCTCGACGAGCCGCTTGCGCGCGCCCGCAAAAGCGGCCGCTTCGACTACGACGAGAAGATCGAGGGCCTACAGTCGCTCGACCGCTACACGCTTCGCATCCGCTTCAAGGAGCCGGACTACGGATTCCAATGGTGGCTCACGACGTCGAGCTTCGCGGCCGTCGCGCGCGAGGTCGTCGAGCGCTATCAGGACGAGTCGCATCGGATCATGGAGCATCCGGTTGGCACCGGCGCGTACCGCTTGAAATCCTGGACGCGCGGCCAGCGGGTCGTGCTCGAAGCCAATCCCGATTTCCGCGACGAGCGCTATCCGATGCCGGGCAGCGACGCGGCGGATGCGGCGATCGCGAAGGGCCTCGCCGGCCGCCGACTGCCGCTCGTGGGCATAGTCGACGTCGCGATCATCGAGGAGGCGCAGCCGCGGATGCTGTCGTTCGATCGCGGCCAGCTCGATTACGTAAGCGTGCCGGCGTCGCTTGCCACTATCGTGCTCGACGGCGAGGCGCTCGAGCCCGCGCTTGCGAAGCGTGGCGTCACATTGCACCGATCGCCGGAGCCCTCGATGTCGTTCTTCTTCTTCAACATGGACGATCCGGTCGTCGGCGGCTACGAGCCGGCGAAGGTCGCGCTGCGCCGCGCGATCGCGATGGCGTACGACCGCGAGGCCGACATCCGGCAGCTTCAACATGGCCAGGCGGCGCTTGCCGATCAGCCGGTGCCGCCCGGCGTTCTCGGCCATGACGCGTCGGTCGGCATTCGCGTGCATTTCGATCCGGTCGCGGCTCGAGCGCTCCTCGATCGCTTCGGCTACAAGGATCGCGACGGCGACGGCTATCGCGAAACGCCCGAGGGCGAGCCACTCACGATCGTCAAGGGCTCGACGACCGATGCCGCCGCGCGCGCGAGCGACGAGCTGTGGAAGCGCGACATGGACGCGATCGGCATCCGGATGACATTTCTCAAGAACAAATGGCCCGAGCTCAACAAGATGACCGAAGCGGGCCGGATGATGATGTGGGGATTGGGCTGGATCAACGGCATACCCGACGGCAGCCCGTTCTACAGCTACCTCGTGAGCCGCAACATCGGCACGTCGAACGACGCGCGACTGCGGCTCGCCGAATACGACCGCCTGTACGATCGCTCGCGCGTGCTCCCCGACGGTCCGCAGCGCACCGCGATCTTTCGCAAGTTGAACGAGCTGATCGTTGGCTACGCGCCGTGGATCGTGGCCGACTATCCGTACCGTAACGACTTGACGCATGCCTGGTTGCGCGGGTTCAAGCCGAACCCGTTCCAGCGCGCGCAGTGGGCGTACTACGACGTCGATCCGCACTGATCGCGCGGTGTCGGTAAACGACGGACGTTCCTGCGCGATTCGCGCCGATAGCGCCCCTTGCAACGCGACCGCTACGCTTTCGATCGACCGCGTCGAGTGCCGGTCGACGATGCGCGACACGAGCGCGCCCGGGAGGGTTTCGATGTTGAACGTGAAGTCGCTGTGGTCGCTGGCCAGGCAGTCGGTGTCCCAGTGGTCGGAGGACTTCGCGCCGAGCATGGGCGCTGCGCTCGCGTACTACACGATCTTCTCGATCGCGCCGCTTCTCGTCATCGCGATCGCGGTCGCCGGCTTCTTCTTCGGCAACGAAGCTGCACGCGGCGAAATCTTCGGGCAGCTCAGAGGGCTCCTGGGCGAGCGCGGCGCCGACACGATCCAGGCGGCCGTCGCGAGCGCCGGCCAGACCGGTCACGGAACGTTCGCGGCGATCGTCGGGATCGTGGCGCTCCTGCTCGGTGCAACCACGGTGTTCGGCGAGCTCCAATCCGATCTCGACCGCATCTGGGACTCGCCGAAGCCTGCTCATTCCGGCATCCGGGGCGTGATCCGCGGCAAGCTGCTCTCGTTCGGCATGGTGCTGGGCATCGGTTTCCTGCTGCTCGTCTCGCTCGTGTTGTCGGCTGCGCTGTCGGCGCTCGGCAAATTCTGGAGCGGCTGGTTCCCCGGCTGGGACATCGTGCTGCAAATCGTCAACGTCGTCGTCAGCTTCGTCGTGATCACAGGACTCTTCGCGATGATCTACAAGCTGCTGCCGCGTTGCGACATCGGCTGGAAGGACGTCTGGATCGGGGCCGCAGTGACGTCGCTGCTCTTCGTCATCGGCAAGTTGCTGATCGGCCTCTACCTTGGTCGGAGTAGCGTCGCGTCGAGCTTCGGCGCGGCCGGATCGCTGGTGGTCGTGCTTTTGTGGGTCTACTACTCGGCGCAGATCTTCCTGCTCGGCGCCGAGTTCACGCGCGCGTATTCGTATAGCCACGGCACGCGCAGCGGTCAGGCGAAACCCGGGAAGGCGAATGCGCCGACGCGCGGAGCGCCGACGACAGGCACCCGGTCGAAGCCGGAAGACGAGGGAGCTTCGCGTGATCCGCAGCCAGCGCCGGCCCCTGTGCCGCCATCAGGACCGAAGCCCGCATTCGCGAAGCTTCGCATTGCGGCAGGCGTCGCGGCGACGCTCGGCCTTGCGGCCGGCGAATTCCTGAACGAATGGCGGCGCACGCGAAGCGCCCTGCCGCGTCGTCGCTGGTGGCGCGCGTAAGCCGCCGCGCGTTACCGGGCGTGCGTCGTTGTGATATGCGCTATGCGGTTCGAGGCGGCGGGTGAATATTGTCTACCCACGCCACGTTCTCCGGATTGGGCTCGACGTTCGGCAGGTCGAGATTGACGACGACAGGATCCTGACCGCTTCGGCACAGCACGCACGACAACGGCTCGCTGTCGCTTGCGTTGATCTCCTGATGCGGCACGAACGGCGGCACGTAGATGAAATCGCCGGGACCTGCTTCGGCGGTGAACTCGAGCCGATCGCCCCATTTCATCCGCGCCTTGCCGCTCACGACGTAGATCACGCTTTCGACCGGTCCATGGTGGTGCGCGCCGGTCTTCGCCTTCGGGTGGATCACCACGGTTCCCGCCCATAGCTTCTCCGCGCCCATCCGCGCGTAGTTGATCGCGGCCGCGCGATTCATGCCCGGCGTCTGCGGCGTATTCGCATCGAGCTCGCTCGACTTCACCACGCGCACGCCGTGATGGCGCCATTTCGATTCGGCCATCTTCGCCTCCTCTCCTCGCGAGCGGTCGCCGAAACAGGCATGGCCGCGACGCTGTCGTCATTATTGACGCTTCGCTCGCTACCGCCGATTACAAGCTTAAAAGCATTCGTTATTTCGTTTGCGCCGCACGAGCCCTTATCTTCGTAAGCGCAGGTAGCCACGCGAAAGGTCGTCATGCCCCGCATTTACGTGATCCATGAAAACGACATCTGGGTCGAGCCGTTGCGCGCCGCGTTCGACGAGCTCGAGCTTCCTTGCACCGAGTGGTTCACCTCCGAGGGGCGGCTCGACCTCGCGAGCGTCCCGCCGCATGGCGTCTTCTACAACCGGATGAGCGCGTCGTCGCACACCCGCGGCCATCGCTACGCGGCGGAGCTCACCGGGGGATTGCTCGCGTGGCTCGAATCGCACGGCCGCCGCGTCGTCAACAATTCGCGCGCGCTCGCGCTCGAAATCAGCAAGATGGCGCAGTACGGCGCGCTGCGCCAGTTCGGCATCCGGGTTCCACACACGATCGCGGCCGTCGGCAAGGAAGCGATCATCGACGCGGCGAAGACGATGCGTTGCCGCTTCATCACCAAGCACAACCGCGCGGGCAAGGGATTGGGCGTGCGCCTCTTCGACAACGTCGATGCGCTTTCGCGCTACGTGCAAAGCGACGCGTTCGAGGATTCGGTCGACGGCGTCACGCTGATCCAGCAATACGTCGAGGCGCCGGAGCCGTTCATCACGCGCGTCGAGTTCGTCGGCAGCGAGTTTCTCTATGCGGTGCGCGTCGATACGTCGCAGGGTTTCGAGCTTTGCCCGGCGGACGTGTGCCAGGTTGGCGACGCGTTCTGCCCGGCCGGCGAAACACCGCCGGTGGCGCCCACGCCGAGATTCCGGATCATCGAAGGGTTTTCTCATCCCATCTTCGACCGCTACCGGCAATTCATTGCCGCCAACGGGATCGGCATCGCCGGCATCGAGTTCATCACCGACAGGAACGGCGACCTCTACACCTACGACGTCAACACCAACACCAATTACAACAGCGACGCGGAGCGCGAAGCCGGCATCTTCGGCATGCGGGCAATCGCGGCGTATCTGGGACGCGAGCTGCGCGCGGTAGAGGGCACGCGGCAGCGGCAGGCGGCGTAAGCGTCGAGTAATCGTCGTCCAAAGCAGCCACCGCTGTACGGCCGCGCGCTCGAAGTCCGAAAACGCCGGCCTGCGGGTGCCCGGCGCGCCAAGTCGGTCGGCAAACACGCGCTCCGTCGGGCGCGCCACCCGCGACGGCCGGCACGCCCACTCGCTCGCGCCATACTGCGGTGGCTGCTTTGACGCAGCGCGCCGAATCGCGGCAACAGCATGCCCACGACCGAGTCGAATCGTCGCATGCTGGGAACTCGACAGGAGGATAATGACGACATCATCGAATGAGGAGACAGCCATGGCCGGCACAAGACAAGTCGTCATCGTCAACGGAGCACGCACTGCGATCGGCGACTATGGCGGATCGCTCAAGGACATCCCGCCCACCGAGCTCGGCGCGCGCGTCGTGCGCGAAGCCGTCGCGCGCTCGAAAGTCGATCCCGCGAGCATCGGCCAATGCGTCATCGGCAACGTTATCCACACCGAGGCACGCGACATGTACCTGTCGCGCGTCGTCGCGGTCAACGGCGGCCTTCCGCACGAAAGCGGCGCGCTCACCGTCAACCGGCTCTGCGGCAGCGGCCTCCAGGCAATCGTCAGCGCTTCGCAATACATCCTGCTCGGCGATACCGACGCGGCGATCGGCGGCGGCGCCGAGAGCATGAGCCGCGGGGTTTACGCGAACACGACCGAGCGCTGGGGCGCGCGGATGGGTGACGCGAAGCTTGTCGACATGATGGTCGGCGCACTGACGGATCCGTTCGACACCGTCCACATGGGCATCACCGCCGAGAACGTCGCAACCAAATGCGGCATCACGCGCGAACAGCAGGACGCGTTCGCCGTCGAAAGCCATCGCCGCGCGGCGAAGGCGCAAAGCGAAGGCCATTTCAGGTCGCAGATCCTGCCGATCGAGCTCAAGAGCAAGAAGGGCACGGTGACCTTCGATACCGACGAGCATGTGCGCAGCGACGCGACCGCCGAAGGCATGGCGAAGCTTCGCGCGGTGTTCGCCAAGGAGAACGGGACAGTCACCGCGGGCAACGCGTCGGGCATCAATGATGCCGCTGCGGCGGTCGTTTTGATGGAAATTCAGGCGGCCGAGCGCGCCGGCGTCAAGCCAATGGCGCGGCTCGTCGCCTACGGGCACGCGGGCATCGATCCGAAGATCATGGGGCTCGGCCCCGTCAGCGCCGTCAAGTCCGCTCTTCAGAAAGCGGGACTCAGGATCGGCGACCTCGACGTGATCGAGTCGAACGAGGCGTTCGCCGCTCAGGCGCTCGGCGTCTCCAAGCAGCTCGACCTCGATCCCGCGAAAGTGAACCCGAACGGCGGCGCCGTGGCGCTCGGTCATCCGATCGGCGCGACGGGCGCGATCCTGATGATCAAGACGATGTACGAACTGCAGCGCACGAAGGGCCGCTACGGACTCGTCACGATGTGCATCGGAGGAGGCCAGGGAATCGCGGCGATCATCGAGCGGATGTAAATCGGCGCGCATACCCCTCACCCCAACCCTCTCCCGCGGAACGGGGAGGGAGCCGAGCGCAGAGAGCAGGTGAGGGGCATACGGCATGGCCGACATCCCGCTTCTGATCGTCGCGCTGACGATCTCCGCCTATTGGCTTCGCGTCGGCGCGATGGTCGTGCATGCGCGACATCACCACCGTCGACGTGTCGGCATGATTCCCGAACGGCGCGGCGAGCGGCTGATGTGGATCGTCCTCGTCCCGCTCGTCGTCGCATGGTGCGCGTTGCCGTGGCTCGCGCTTTCGCGAAGCCACGGTTGGCTTGCCGTACCACCCTTCGCATTCGCGCCCGCTTATGCGGCGCTGCGCTGGGTCTTCGCGCTGGTCGCGCTCGCGTGCCTCGTTGCCACGATCGACTGCTGGCGTCGGATGGGCCCCCATTGGCGGATGGACATCAGCGACGACAACACGTCGCTCGTCACCGAGGGCCTGTTCGCGCGCATCCGCCATCCGATCTACGCGTTCAGCATCGCGATGATGATCGCAACGCTCTTCGTGCTGCCGACGCCGCCGATGCTGGCGCTCGCCGTTGTTCACGTTGCCATCATGAACGTCAAGGCGCGAAGCGAGGAAGCGCATCTTGCGCGAATGCACGGCGAAGCCTACGCGCGCTACGTCGCGCGAACGGGGCGGTTCCTTCCGGGACCCGCGGCGCGCCATCTGTAGCATCGCGCCGCGCCTTCGTGCGGCGATCGGCGCATTGCTTGTAGCGGCGCTGTCGGCGTCTTCCGCGCTCGCCGCGACAGTCCAGGCGGGTCGGATCAACGACGCGATCGCGACCCGTCTTCGCGTGCTTGATTGCGCGAGCGTGCACGAGGCCGACGTGCATGATGTGTTGGCACGCGTGGGCGCGCCGCGCATCGTGCTTTTGCAGGGAAGCGTGCCGCTCGTGACGATGGAGCCCTTCGCGCGCTTTCTCGTCGCGATGGGTTACCCCGAGGCGCGGCTTCGCAATCCGCGCGACGGCGAGCTCTCGTACAGCAGCTTCGCCGACAGCGCCAAGCTCGCCGGCGAGCTCGCGTTCGACTACGAGCAAAGCGGCATGGAGCCGATGCTGATCGGCCATAGCCAGGGTGGCATGCTCGTCATTCGCACGCTGTACGAATTCGCCGGCGCATTCCACGACGCGCTCCATGTCGTCGATCCCGCGACCGGCGAAACGCTTTCGCGAACGTCGATCGTCGATCCGCACACGGGTCAATGGCGGCCGGTGGTCGGTCTTCATGTCGCCTATGCCGCCGCGCTCGCGACCGGCTGGCTTCCGCGCCTCGTGCTCGGGCAATGGGACATGCTCTCGCGACTTCGCAAAATCCCGGACACGGTGAGCGAATTCACCGGATTCATCCTTCCGCACGATCCGATCGAAGGCACTCTGCTGGGCGACTCGCCGTACATCGCGCTCGGACGCGCCCACGTGCGAAACGTCATCCTGCCCGGCAGTTATCATCATCTGACGTTGCCCCTCGCGGCACACCTCGCGTCCGACCCGGCGATCCGCGTCTTGATCGACGCATGGTCGCCGCGAGGGTCGCCACCGACGCCATCCGGCGACACGTCGAATCTGATCCATGCCACCGACATCTGGTACAGCGTGAAGCGGAACTGGTGCTTGCAGGCGCAAGGATTGCTCGGGTCATGACCATCATGACCCGGCTCGCCCATCCGCTTCGCCGACTGCGCTTCAGGTACGCGCGCGATCTCCCGGAGGAGGAGACCGATCGCGCCTGGCGATCCGCGCATCGCATCGCGCCAAAAGCAGGAAATTTTTTCCATCGCGAGAGTGAAAAAACCCCTGCGGATGCGGGTCGCTCACCGACGAGCGAACGTCTGCCGGGCAGGCTCAATTTGTTCCAGGCGACGATGCTCGACTGGCGAGATCTTCATCCCTACAACGCCGTTCACGCCGTGCGCATCGAACGATCGCTCGACGAAGGATCGCTCGTCGAAGCGATCGAATCGCAATTGTCGGCCGCGGGATTGACGGGCCTCGTACTCGATCGACGTCGTTGCCGCTACGGCTGGCGGGGCGGCCCGGCCCACATTACGTTCGAAGCGGTCGACGCCGGCGTCGATTGGCGAGCCGCGCTCGCGAATGCGTTCGAGCGTCACCTCAATCTCCCGTTCCCGCGCAACGGACCGCTCGACCCGTTCCGCTTTTTCGCGATGCAGGTCGACGAAGGCTTCGTCCTCGGCATCGCATACGATCACTTCATCGCCGGCGGCGATTCGATCATCGCGTTGCTCGATGCGATCGTCGCGCGCTATCGGGGCGATGCGCGCAGTACCGGGACGCTTTCACGCTATCCGAGTCCGCACGCACGGCTGTTTGCGCACCATCCGCTTCGATTCGTCCGCGGCCTTGCGCGCCTTCCCAGACTCGCCGCGAGTTGCCGGCGCACGATCAGGCCGCGCTTTCGAGCGATCGAGGACGGGCACAACGCGTTTCGCTTCGTGTGGCTCGAGCCTTCGCGATATCGCGCACTGCGCGATGCGGCGAAGCGCATCGAGGTGACCATCAACGATGCGCTGATGGCGCTTCTCCTGCTCGCGCAGGCGGCGACGATGCCTCCACGCGATCCTGCAAAGCGCCGCCACGAGCTCGCCGTGGCGTCGATCGTCAATCTGCGCGGCGAGCACGCCGTCGACATGCGCACGTTCGGGCAGTTCCTGAGCTCGTTCCGCGTCTCGCATCCGGTGCCTCTTGATGTCACTTTCGAGCGGCTTGCCGCGGACGTGCATCGAACCACCGCGCGTATCAAGCGCGAGAAGCTCTTCCTCGTGACGCTCTTCGCGATGGCCGTCGACCGTATGATCGGCCGGCTGCAAACGCCCGCGCAGCGAATGGGCATTTACGCGAAGAACTATCCGGTGGGCGTCGGCGTGTCGTCGCTCAACGTGAAAACCCTATGGCGCGGCGAGGGCGACAACGTCGCGCCGATGTATATGCGCGGCGTTCCGACAGGGCCGCTGTCGCCGATCGTGATCGCCGTCACGACGTCGGGCGATGCGATGTGCCTCGGCATCTCGTATCGCACTTCGGCGATCACGAGCGATGAGGTCGATAGACTTGGTCGTGAACTCCTTCATCGCATCGACTCGCTCAAATGAAGGGATTTCCCCGATACCTTTGCGGATTCATCGCCGTGCTGGCGCTGGCGCTCGGCGGTTGCGCGACGGGACCGCTCACGCAATCGCCCGCGGCCGAGCATCACGCGGCCGCACCTTCGAAGCCGCTCGTTCCCAACCGGGCGCTCGCCGATCGCATCCTCGCGCTCGACCCCGACCACATCAGCGACGCCGACATTCGCAACGTGCTCGTGAAGGCGCCGACGCCGCGAATCATCCTGCTCTACGGCGGCATCTATCCGGTCAAGCCGATCATGCAGTCGTTCGGCTATTTCCTCGTGCGCATGGGATATCCGGAGGCGCGCATCCGCGACCCCGGCGATCACGACTGGTCGTACAGTCCCTACGACGACGCGGAGAAGCTCGCAGGTCTCATCGCGTGGGATTACGAGCGCACCGGAGTGCGCCCGATGATGATCGGCCACAGCCAAGGCGGAATGCAGGCCGTCAAGGTGCTGCACGAGCTCGCCGGCCACTTCGACGACAAGGTTCGCGTCTACGACCCGATTCGCGGCACGTTCGAGGATCGCACGACGATCGTCGATCCCCTGACGCACCAGGAGCGCCCCGTCGTCGGCGTGTCGGTGTCGTACGCGTCGGCCGTCGGCGCGGGCGGCGCGACATTTCTCATGCCGAACCAATGGTCGATGGTCGGCAAGCTGCAGTCGATCCCGAACACGGCCGTCGATTTCACCGGCTTCACCGTCGGCATCGACCTTCTCGGCGGCGATTCGCACTACCATCACAACGGCACGGCGAAGGTGCGAAACGTCGCGCTGCCGCTCACGTACAACCACGTGCTCGTGCCTCTCGTCGGGCCGCTTGCCGAAGAGCCCGTTGTGCGCGATTGGATCAATGCTTACACGCCCGGCGACACGCGCGGCGCGTCGTCGTTGCCTGGCGATGCTCCCCAGCACGTGCTCTGGGCGGCCGACGTCTGGTACAGCATCAAGAAGCACTGGTGCCTCGAAGCGCAAAGACTGGTGCGCGCCGAGTCGGCGGGCGTCCGCGAGGAAAGCGCTTCGCAGTAGACGCCGGGACGGGCGGGTAGAATAACGGCCTTTTCGCGCGAGGGCTCGTCTTCGGCGCGAGCTTCGCGGCGTCGTGGCGATGCGCGCGCCATCGCGGTATCCGCGATCGTCATCGCGATCCGCACAACGGCCACGCCCTTTCCGTTCCGTATCGACAGGATGACAGGCGCACTCGAAGGCCAGGTCGCGCTCGTGACCGGCGCCGCACGCGGCATCGGGCGCGCGATCGTGCGCAAGCTCGCCTTCGCCGGTGCGGACGTCGTCGTCAACTACTACAACAGCCACGACGACGCGGACGCCCTTTGCAGGGAAATCCGGGCGCTCGGGCGGCAGGCGCATGCGATCCAGGGCAGCGTCGGTGTGCCGGACAGCGTCGACGAGATGTTCGACGCTTTGCGCGAGCACCACGATCATATCGACATCGTCGTCAGCAACGCGGCATCCGGTGTGTTGAAGCCGGTCATGGAGATGAGCCTCAAGCACTTTCGCTGGTGCATGGAGACGAACGCGCTGGCGCTCGACCTTCTCGCGCAGCGCGCCGTGCCGATGATGCGTGACGGCGGGCGGATCATCGCGATGTCGAGCCTCGGCGCGCAGCGCGCGATGCCGAGCTACGGTTTCATTGGCGCGTCGAAGGCGGCGCTCGAAGCGCTGGTGCGCGCGCTTGCGCAGGAGCTGGGCCCTCGCGGCATTCGCGTCAATACGGTGAGTGCGGGCGTCGTCGATACGGACGCGCTTACGCATTTTCCGAATCGCGACGAGCTCCTCGCCGATTTCGCCCGGCGCACGCCGGCCGGCCCGCGACTTTCGCCGGAGGACGTCGCGAACGCCGTGTATCTGCTGTGCCTGCCGGAAGCATCGATGATCAACGGCCACACGCTCGTCGTCGACGGCGGGTTCGCGATATCGGGATGATGCAATCGGGAATCGCCGGCAAAGTCGCCCTCGTGACCGGCGGAAGCCGCGGCATCGGGCGCGCGATCGTCGAGCTCTTCGCGAGCGAAGGCGCAAACGTGACGTTCCTCTACCGAGGCAACACGGCGGCGGCCGAAGCGGTCCTCGGGAACGCGAAGCGCGACGGGACGAACGTCGCCGCAGAGCAAGTCGACATCACCGATGCGGCGGCCTGCGTCGCGGCGGCCGAGCGGCTTGCCGATCGCGGCGGGCGCATCGACGTGCTGGTCAACAACGCGGGCGTAATTCGCGACAATCCGCTCACCGGCCTTTCCGACGAGGACATCGCGACCGTGCTCGACACGAACGTCGGCGGCGTCTTCAACGTGACGCGCGCGGTGGTGCCGTACATGGTGATGCAGCGCGCCGGGTGCATCGTGAACCTGAGCTCGGTCGCCGGCGAGAAAGGCGGCCGGGGACAGACGAACTATGCGGCGAGCAAGGGCGCGATCAACGCGCTGACGCGCGCGCTCGCGGTCGAGCTCGCGCCGCGCAACATTCGCGTCAACGCCGTGGCGCCCGGCGTTATCGACACCGAGATGTCGAAGGATGTGCGCGAGATGGCGGGCAACGAGGCGAAGGCGCGCATTCTGATGAAGCGCTACGGCACGGCGCGCGAGGTTGCGCACGCGGTATGGTTCCTCGCGTCGGATTACGCGAGCTACGTGACGGGGCAGGTGCTGAACGTCGACGGCGGATTCAAGCTGTGATCCTTGGAAGTGTTCGGAGATTCGCGATGAAGGGAGAAATCGGCAATGGCTGAGATTCCGGTGACGCACGACGAAATCATGGCGGTCTATCCGAAGGTCGCCGAAACGATGGCGGACGCGCTTGGCTGCGATGTCGAGGACATCAAGCCCGACGTTTCGCTGATCGAGGGCCTCGACGCCGAGTCGATCGACTTTCTCGACATGGTGTTTCGGCTCGAGCGCGCGTTCAAGGTCAAGATTCCGCGCGGCAAGATCGTCGAGAACGCGCGCGGCGATCTGCCCGAGTCGGAATTCGAGCAGAACGGCATCGTGACCGAGAAAGGACTCGCGCATCTTCGCGAATATCTGTCCGAAGTGCCGGCGGCGCGATTCAAGACGCCGATGAAGGTCGGCGACATTCCGCGGCTCTTCACGCCGACGACGTTCTGCAAGCTGGTGGTGCGCGCGCAGAAGGAAGCATAGGGTCAGATATCATTTGTCGAACGCCGACCCCGCGGAGCGGCAAAACGCTCCCCGATAAATGGTGTCTGACCCTGTTCGGTTTCCCTTGGGCCGACAGGTTGCGTCTGACCCTTGATCGGTTTTGATCTCCGACCCCCACTTCGCCGCCTACTCCTTCGTCGATAGCATCGACGAGCTCGTCCCCGGCACCCGCGCTCGCGCACGCTACGCGATTCCTTCGCACGTCGCGTCGTTTTCGTCGGCGCTGGTCGCCGAAGCCGTCGGACAGCTTGCAGCCTGGGTCGCGATGGAGCAGATCGACTTCCGCGGACGCCCCGTGGCCGCGCTTGCGACGGAAACGCGATTCCTCGGCAGTGCATCTCCCGGAGAAACGCTCGACCTTGCGGTGGAGATCCAGCAATGCGACGACGAGGCCGTCGCGTACCACGGCCACGCGTCGATCGCGGGGAGGCCGATCATCGAGCTCGTCGACTGTCTCGGGCCGATGCTTCCGTTGGCGGAGTTCGACGATCCCGATGCGCTTCGCGCGCGGCTTGCGCTCCTGCGCAGTGAAGGTGCGCCCGCCGGCCGATTCGAGGGCGTCGCCGAGATTGCGTTGCATATCGTCGAGCGCGTGCCCGGCGAAAGGGTTCGCGCAAGCATCGAGGTTCCCGCGTCGGCGCCGTTCTTCGGCGATCACTTTCCGCGCCGGCCGGTGTTTCCGGCGACGCTTCTGCTCGACACGATGATGCGGCTTTCCCTCGAAGTCGCGCGCGACCCGCCCGGGCTCGGTCCCTCGGCGTACGCGCGACGCATCACGCACGTCAAGATGCGCTCGTTCATCGCGCCGTCGCAGCGGCTCCATCTCGCGATCGAGCTGACTTGTACCGACAACGGAACCGCGAAAGCGATCTTGTCCGCAAGGACTGACGACAAGCTCGTCGCCAGTGCGCGCCTCGAGCTCGGAAGCACGACCGCATGATCCCTCACCCGCCTCGCGTTCGCTCGGCTCCCTCTCCCCGCGAGCGGGGAGAGGGGTGGGGTGAGGGGCGTCGGCGCGTCGCGATCACCGGCATCGGGCTCGTCACGCCGCTCGGCAACGACGTCGCCGCGACATGGACGTCGCTTCACGACGTCAAAAGCGGCGCCGCGACGATCACGCTGTTCGACGCATCGGGGTTTTCGACGCACATCGCGGCCGAGGTGAAAGGTTTCGACGAGCGCGTGATCAGCGCGCCACGGAAGCTTCTGAAATTCGCCAACCGCTCGCACCGCTTCGCGCTTGCCGCGGCCGAGGAGGCGATGCGCGACGCGGGAATCGCGCCGAGCGACGAAGACGGCGAGCGCTGGGGCTGCGCGGTCGGCACCGGTATGATGGGCGTCGATTTCGCCGATCTGTCGCAGGTGCAGCGGCATTCCGCGCAGGACGGCGAAATCGATGCGCGGAAGCTTTTGTCCGACCCATCGGCTGCCGATCCCCTCGCGTTCTGCCGCAGCCAGAGCACGGCGGGCGTTGCACTCCTGACGCGCCGCTTCGGCATCCGGGGCTACGCGACGTCCGTCCATACCGCGTGTGCATCCGGTGGACAGGCGATCGGCACGGCGCTCAAGCTGATCCGGCGCGGCGTCGTCGATCGCGCCCTCGCGGGCGGCTTCGATTCGATGATCAGCCCCGTGGGTCTCGCCGGCTTTTGTCTTCTTTCCGCCGTCTCGACCGACAACGACGCGCCGCAACGCGCGAGCCGGCCGTTCGACGCGACGCGAAACGGCTTCGTGCTCGGCGAAGGCGCGGGCTTTCTCGTGCTCGAAGAGTGGGGATCCGCGCAGCGCCGCGGCGCGCACATCTATGCCGAGCTCGCGGGCGACGGCAATTCGCTATCGTCGTATCGGATCACCGATTCGCCACCCGACGGCGACGGACCGATTCAGTCGATGCGCGCGGCGCTTGCCGACGCGAAGGCGAGCGCCGCCGACGTCGATTACATCAATGCGCACGGCACGTCGACCGGCATGAACGATCGCAGCGAGACGGCTGCGATCCATGCTGTATTCGGCGACGAGGCGAAGCGCGTCTTCGTGAGCTCTACGAAGAGCATGATGGGACACCTTATCGCCGCGGCAGGCGCCGTCGAAGTCGCGATCTGCGCGCTCGCGATCGAGCGCGGCGAGATGCCCGTCAATGCGAACTATCGCGAACCCGATCGCGATTGCGATCTCAACCTGGTGCTCGAGCGCCCGCATCGCCAGAAGGTGCGAATGACGCTTTCCAATTCGTTCGGCTTCGGCGGCTCGAACAGTTGCGTCGTGCTGCGCCATCCCGAGCTCGTGATAACCGAATGAAACCGCCCGTCGTCATCACCGGCACCGGCGCGGTTTGCGGAGCGGGACGCGACGCTGCGCAAATGCTCGCGGCGATCGTCGAGGGACGCTCCGCGATCGCGCCGATCCGAGGCTTCGACACGTCCGATTGGCCCGTCACCCACGCGGCCGAGATCGCCGATTTCAACGCGCGTGCGCTCGTCGACGATCGCAAGCTGCACAAGTTGATCCGCCGCACCGACCTGCTCGGCATCTACGCCGGCGATCGCGCCGCCGAAACCGCCGGCTACGCCGTGCATCGCGATTCGCTTGCCGAAGACGCGGCGAACCGCTTCTCCGACCGCACGGGTATTTATGTAGGATCGGGCGGCGGCACGTTCGAGAACCAATACGACTTCTTTCCGCTGATGGCGCAGTCACAGAAAGACCTCGGCGAATTCGGGCGCGACCTCGCCGATACGGTCAATCCGATGTGGCTGTTGCGCACGCTGCCGAACAACGTGCTGTGCCACGTCGGCATTCGCAATCGCCTGAAAGGCGCGAACGCGTGCATCACGAACCACAGCGTCGGCGGCACGCTCGCGATGATCGAGGCGACCGAAGCGTTGCGGAACGGCGAGGCGGATCGAGCGCTCGCGATCGGCCACGACACCCCGATCGAGCCGCAAAACATTCTCTACTACCATCATTGCGGGCTGCTTTCGCGCGATGCTTTGCGCCCCTTCGACGCGAAGCGCGACGGCAGCGTCTTCGGGGAAGGCGCTGGCGCGCTCGCGCTCGAGACGGAATGGAGCGCACGCGAACGCGATGCGTCGATCCTGGGCGAAGTGCTAGGCGGCGGCTACGTGACCGAGGGATCGGGACTGCTTGCGATCCGCGACGACGGCGATGGCGTTTCTCGCGCGATCGAACTGGCGTTAGTCGACGCGGGGATCATGCCGTCGGACGTCGGCATGATCGTCGGGCACGGCAACGGCACCACCCAATCGGACGCGTCCGAGGCGGCCGCATTGATGCGCGTTTTCGGCGATGGCTGTCCACCGGTCACCGCGTTCAAATGGGCGACCGGGCATCTGATTGCGGCCGCCGGTATCGTCGAGACCGCGATCGCGCTGGCGGCGCTGCGCGCGAACGTCGTACCGGGTATCGCGACGCTCGCCGAGCGTTCGGACGATTGCGGCGCGCTTCCCGTATCGCGCGATCCGCAAACGCCGCGCGGCGATGTGGCGCTCGTGCTTTGCCGCGGCTTCGCCGCCACCGATGCGGCGTTGCTCGTCCGCGCGATCCGCGCTTGACGCGCTTGACGCGCTCGACGTGCCGAATGTCGGCGAGTCGATCGCGCGCACGACGCGCGCCTACAACGCGGCGCTCGAGCGGCTGATCGTTCGCCATCCCGAGCAGTGGTGGTGGCTGCACCGGCGCTTTCGGAGGGCACGTGGCAAGGCGAGCAAGCGCGCTCGGCCCGCCATCGCGGGAAGCGATTAAAGTAACGAATTAAGCCGGCCCGGTTGGACGCCCGCCTTCCGCCATACGACGACACGACCATCGAACGAAAGCGATGCTTGCAACGCTCCTCGCGCCCAGGTTCATCGTGCTGTACGTGTTCGTGGCATCGGCGGTGTACGTGCACTATCGCGGCCGCGTGCGCCACGGCTTTCTGCGCCAGCTGACCGACCACTCGTCGCTCATGGCGCCGTACAACGCGCTCATGTATCTGTTCTCGGCGGTGCCCAACCGTCCGTACGTCGACGTCGCGCGCTTTCCCGAGCTTGCGCCACTATGCGAAAACTGGTGCACGATCCGTGAAGAAGCGCTCGGCTTGTTCGACGAGGGCCGGATCCGCGCCGCCTCGACGTACAACGACCTGGGCTTCAATTCGTTCTTCAAGACCGGCTGGAAGCGCTTCTACGTCAAGTGGTATAACGAGCCGCTGCCGTCGGCGAGGGTGCTTTGCCCGAGGACCGTCGCGCTCGTCGAGTCGATCCCTGCCGTCAACGCGGCAATGTTCGCGTTGCTGCCGCCCGGCAGCAGGCTGGGCGCGCATCGCGACCCTTTCGCGGGGTCGCTTCGCTATCACCTGGGCCTCGTCACGCCGAACGCCGACACGTGTCGCATCGTCGTCGACGGCGAGGCGTACTCGTGGCGCGATGGCGAGCCGGTCATGTTCGACGAGACGTTCATCCATACCGCCGAGAATCGCAGCGACGTGACGCGGATCATCCTGTTCTGTGACATCGAACGGCCGCTTCGCACCTCGGTCGTCCGCGCGGTGAACCATTTCGTCAAGATGACCGTGATCCGCGCGAGCCAGACGGAAAACGCACCCGGGGATCGCGTCGGCGTGTTGAACCATATCTTCAACGCCGCGTATCGCGTGCGGCTGATCGGCAAGGCGATCAAGAAACGCAGCCGCGTCGCGCACTACACGCTCAAGTGGCTGCTCCTCGGCGGTATCCTTTATCTCATTTTTCGTTGAACGTACAACCCGGAGGTTTACGCGATGTCGCTCCCGCTCCATCAGGTTTCGGTCACCCTTTTCGTCAAAACGCTCGGCAATCTAAAGTTCGTGCTCGAAAAGGCGAAGGCGCACGCGCTCGAACACAAGATCGAGGAAGCGGCGTTCGTCAACGCGCGGCTTTACCCGGACATGTTTCCGCTGTCGCGGCAGGTGCAGATCGCGACCGACATCGCGCGCGGATGCGCGGCAAGGCTTGCGGGCGTCGAGCCTCCCTCCTACGAAGACAAGGAGCAGAGCTTCGACGAGCTGATCGCGCGGATCGATCGAACGATCGCGTACATGCGCGGACTCGACGAAAAAGCGTTCGAGGGCGCCGAATCGCGCGAGATTACGCGTCCGGTGCGCGGCCAGCCGCATACCTTCAGCGGCGCCAACTACCTGCTGCAGTTCGCGACGCCGAACGTTTATTTCCACGCGGCCACCGCCTACGACATCCTGCGCCACAACGGCGTGCCGCTCGGGAAGGCGGATTTTCTGGGGAAGCTGGATTGACTGGATGAAGTGTCGAAACATCTTACAACGCCGTGCCGGGGCTCCTTTGTTTGATCAAAACATCAATGCTTATTCAATGACTTGATTCGAATGAATCGGCGGGGTGCGGTTATTGCTAGTGAATCCGGAACCTGTTCGCTGGCGGGTAAGGCGCGTGTCCGCGGTTTACCGGTGGCGGATGCAGCGGAGGAGAGTGCTATGACAAAAAGAAAGTCCGTCTGGTTTGGAGCTATCCTGGTGGCCGGATCATTCGGCTTGTTGTTGTCGGCCGGCGCCGCAGATGCCGCAGCGTTCCGGGTCGGCTTCGATCCGACGTTTTCCGGAAGCGGCACCTTCGCGAACCTCGGCTTCAAGGGAAGCGGCGACCTGACGATCGACGACGGCTGTTTCCCCGCGACATCGGGGGAGGTCATCGTCCCAAGCGGCACATGCCTGAACGCCTTCTTTACGTCGCTGACGCTCGACCTCTACAACGCCACGGATGGACCCGGCACCGTCTTGGAAACGCTCACGTATGCCCCGCCGGACCAGAACGTCGGCGGCGTCGTCACAGATGTGATTTCCACCCCGCCGGGCGAACTGGTTGGGATCGACACGGTCTTCTTCGGACCGCTGACAGCCACCGCGATCACTGGCGGCACGGCCCCGCCACCGTTGCCAACGACCAGCCGTATATCGCTCGAATTCGTGTCGGGTTTCAAACCGGTGCCGTTCTCCTTCGACCCCAACGTGATCCTGCAGATCTGCGACACCAACAATCAGAACTGCAGCGACTCCACGGGCAAAGCTACGGTCACGTTCACGCTCGTGAGCCCGGAAACAGTGCCCGAGCCCGGTTCTGCCATGCTCATCCTGACGGCCCTCGGCGCATTGGGATGGATGCGTCGCCGGCGCTCGCGCGGCTGAGTTCGCGCTAATCGGTCGCCCCGCGCTATGGGTGTCACCGTAGCGCGGGGAGGTGTGGGGACGTCCTTCTCAGCGGCTCCGCGCCGCTCAAGCGGTCGCCAGCTCCGGCGCTCGCTGCGACAGCACGAAACTTACGACCTCCTGCAGCTCGAGATCGGCGCCTTCCCGTGACGCCCGCTCGAACTGCTCGGGACCCGTCATGCCGCGGATGTCGGCTACCAGGCTTTTCCAGCGGAGGGCGCTTCGCGGGATGCGCGGCAGCGCGAGTCGCTCGCGTGTCGTCTCGACCGCTCCGCACAGGCGGGCTGCGTCCTCAGGCCTGTCGAATGCCTTGAGCAACGAGGCGTGATCTTCGAGGCACCCGACCAGCTCGGAAAACATGTCCGACGCGACGAAAACGCGCAGCGCGCCACTTAACTTCTGCTGTGCGGCGCTGCTGTCACCGGAACGCAGGTCGACGACACCGAGCCACCATAGCGCCGCGGCCTCGTTGCGCTTGTCCTCGGCTTGCCGGGAGACTTCGAGCCCCTGAGAGAAGTGGTCACGCGCGCCGGCCCAGTCTCCCGACTCGAGCGCCAGCTGCCCAAGCATGAGCTGGCACTCGCTTTCGACTTCGAAGTATTCGACATCGGAGGCCATCGTCAGGCATTTCTCGAAGTTCGTCTTCGCATCAGCGTCCTTGCCGACGTATGCGTCGATCTGTCCGAGGTGAAGCAAGCCGATCGCCTCGCCGATCGGGTTCCGAATCTCCCGGAAAATCCTGACGGCCTCCGCCTCGAGTTCACGCGCGCTATCCGCTTCGCCGATGTGCAGACGGACCATGGACGCCGTTGACAACGCGGCGGCGAGATCCACCGGCGACTCGAGCGCGCGGCGCAGCGCGATGCACTTTTCCAACATCGCTGCAGCTTCCGCATAGTTGCTTTGCGCATCGGCAAGCACGGCGCCGACATAGAGCGCATGCGCTTGCGCGAGATCGGAAGCCTGCACTGCGGACAACGCGAGTGCGGCCCGCACATAATTGCGACCTTCGGTCGAATAACCACGGAGGATCCAGAAACCCATCAACGCGACCGCAAACTTGACGCCGAGTATCGGATCGACGCCCCCGCTGAGCGTAAGCGAAATTGCCGATCGCAGATCGTCGTGTGCGTTCTCTATGCGGCGCATCCATTCTGCCTGTTCGGCACCTTCGATGCCACGCCTCGACGCCTTCGCGAAATCCAGGAAATAGTTGCAATGCGCGACGCCGGTCGCGATCTGTTCGTCACGCAGGATGAGCTTCTCGCGCGCATAGTCGCGAATGGTCTCGAGCATCCGGTAGCGCGCGCCCTCCTCCGAATCCTCGGCGCGCAGCAGCGACTTCTCCACGAGCGA
>DATGGP010000046.1:0-3101 GCA_035308425.1 Casimicrobiaceae bacterium
GCCTTGCGCGTCGCGCGCTCGCGCGCCTGCTGCTCGGCGAGCTTGCGCTCCGCTTCATCGCGGGCCTCGCGCTCGCGGCGAAGATCGCGGCTTGCGCGAACGACGCTGCACAGAACGTCGTGCGTGAGCTCGACGCGCCGCACGTCGAGCCGTTCCTCGATGCGCAGGAGCCGCCGATCGACGAGATGCGCAAGCGTGCCGGGCGCCGCGCCAGCGGCCGCGAACGCCTTTTTCACACGCTCTTCGGCGACGCTTTCGCGAAAGCCGGATTCCGTGAGGAGCTGATCCTCGATGAAGTGGCGCGCGCCGGCAGGCTGGTCGGCGAGCGCGCGCTCATAGAACTCGGCGAGAATCGTGTCGTGCGAGCCTGCGAGAAGATCCGCGGAGATCTCGCTTTTCCCCTGCGCGATCCGCGTGTTGTTGAGCTCGCGGCAGATCAGCGACAAAAGCGACGGCTCGACTTCCGCGTTGCGAAGCTCCGATCCGCCGGCGATGAAGCGCACGATCGACTCGGCAACTTCCTCAGACACCAGGCGACCACCTGGCTTCGTCACTGCCTCCAGCGCCTGCTCGCCGGTCATCGGCGCAAGCCGCATCCGGTTCTGCGTGATCGACGGCATCGCGGCTTTGAACGCTTCGAGGTGCGCGAGATAGTCTTCGCGCAGCGCGATCAGCACGCGGTAGTCGCTGCGCGTGAAGTCGAACTGCTCGGCAACCGATTCGTCGGCATCGATGCGCGCCTCGAGCGACTTGGGCGGCCGGTTCTCGACGAGATCGGCCAGCTCGTCGACGAACTCCGCGGCGCGCTTGCGGCCGAAATCGTCGCCTTGCGCGAGCGTGAAGATCTCCTCGAACTGGTCGAATATCAGGAGCGGCGTGAGCGTGCGACCCGACGTGTCGCGCAACACGTCGCCGCGGTGATGCAGGAATTCCCACAATGATTCGCCGGGGACGGCGACGCCGACGTGAGTCCACTGTCCCGACGCTTCGCTCGCGCGGAAGATCGCCTGCTTGATCTGTTCGGCAGGTGGCGGGGACTCGCGCGCGTAGTCGATACGCACGTACACCGGGCAAAAGCCGAGCGGCCGCAGCTTCGGCACGATGCCTGCTCGCAGGATCGACGTCTTGCCGAGTCCCGACTTGCCGAAGAGCAGCGTCAGAAGCTTGCGCTGGACGCGCCGCGCGAGCTCGGCGACTTCCTCTTCGCGCCCGTAAAAGTACGTGCGCGTTTCTTCGGTGAAGGACGCCAGGCCGAGCCAGGGATTCTCGGCATCGAGCGAGGTTTGGGCAGCCGGGCTGTCGAGGGGCGCCACGCTAATGACGGGCGGAGAGGAAGTCCTGCAGGTGGCGGACGAACTCGGGCGTCACTTCGCCGCCGCGAAGGCGCGTGATGTGCACTGCCTTGAAGCCGTCGGGAACGTGCGCGTCGACCGCGTTGGTATCGTCCGTGCAGACGGGAACGATGAAGAGCGCGCCTTCGGCAATGTTGCGCGCGCGATCGAGCGCGTAGCTCCATTCGCGGCGGAAATAACCTTCGAGTCGTCGCTCGGTGGTCGCGGACACGACCGGGATGAAGTACGAGCAGCGTGCGATGTTGCGCCGGATCTTGCGGTCGTAATCGTCGCCGCCTTCGAGGCGGTCGAGGTCGAACCAAGTGGTGATGCCGGCCGCGTCGAGGCCCGTCTTCAGGCACTGGACCGCGGCCAGATCTTCGCGCGCGTAGCTGATGAAAACCGCGTTGTCGGGCATTTCGCGCTCGGGCGGCAGGAAGCGTTTCGCCGCGGCGAGCTCGATCACCTCGCCCGGCTTGCGGCGCGCCGTCCATCGCCTATGCAGCTCGTCGACGAACTTGTCGCCGCCGCTATACACGCGCGTTCGCACGCTGACCTGCTGCAGGAAATTCATGAGTCGTGCGTCACCGACCGAATGGCTGTCGGCGAGCACTTCGCCGACATCACGCGGATCGGACAGGCGATGCCGCTTCGCCATCCGCAAAAACAGTCGGGCGAGCCAGTTCGTGAAGCTCGAGCCAATGAAGAGTAGATGATTGTGCTCGAGCTCGTGGAACAGCCGCTCGGGTGTCAGATGCTCGCTTTGCAGCGCGCAAATGAATTCGAGCATGTCCTCGTCGGAGATCACGTACGTCGGCGATGCGGAAAGTCGACCGAGCAAGTGATAGATCACCGGACGCGTGAGCTTCTCGCGCTCGGCCGGCAGATCGGCGACGCGATTGGGTGCATACGCGATCACTTCGGTCGACTGTGCGCCGCCGAAGCGTTCGGCATTCACTGCCTGCTCGAGCAGCGGGTCGAACGTCGTCGTGACGAAGAGATCGAAGTCGGTGATCTGCGCGAGCTTGCGAAGCGCCGGCGGCGGCGCGAAATTCGCGTCTCGGAAGATGCTGCGAAGACGTGTGTACGCTTCCTCGCGCCGTCCGCGAGACGACAGGAACCAGCAGACGACATCGTTCAGGTTGTACGGGCTCGGCAGCTTCGCGGTGTCGACGTTGAGGCGCGCGGCGAGCTTCTCCGCGAGCCATGCGTAGAGAAGCTGCGGCCCCGCGTCGGTGTCGACCTGCAACAACTCCGGCCCGATGATCGGGACGACGCGCCGCTCTTCGATGAAGTTCAGCAGGTCGTCCCACGCGTCCTCGTCGAGCGTCGCGAGCGGGGAAGGCAGCGGCAGCGGACTGCTCATGCGCGGGGTACGGGTGCCAAGGTCGCGCGAGTGTCGCCGATTCCCGAAGCAGGGTCAAACGGGTGCTTTTGGAACGGACAGGGCGCCCGCAGGCGCCCTTGATCGCTGGATTTGAACGCCTTGACTATCGCGGATGCCCGACCGTGCGCAGATACGGCTTGTGCGTCTTGAAGCCCTGCGGGTATTTCTTCTTCGCATCTTCGTCGGAGACCGACGTCGGGATGATCACGTCCTCGCCCGGCTTCCAGTTCGCGGGCGTCGCAAGCCCGTGCTTCGCATTGAGCTGCAGCGCATCGAGCAGGCGCAGCACCTCGTCGAAGTTGCGTCCGGCGCTCATCGGATAGACGAGAATCGCCTTGAGCTTCTTGTCGGGACCGATGATGAACACGTTGCGCACGGTCGCG
>DATGGP010000047.1:0-10130 GCA_035308425.1 Casimicrobiaceae bacterium
ATCGCAGCCAGGTTGCCACCGGTCGCGATCATCGTCGCGCCCAACCCCAGCGCGATGCCGAGCGCCGCATCGCCACCTTGTCGCGCGTGCGTCAGCTCGGGAAGGAACAAGAGCGCGACGCCGACGACGCCGAGCGACGCGGCAATCACCGTGCGCAATGTCAAAGGCGCGCCGAACACCAGGCGCGCGCCGATCGGATTCATGAACACGATCGTCGAGAAGAGCACCGCGACCAGGCCCGACGTCGCGTGCTCCTCGGCCAGGTAAACACCGACGTAGTTGAAACCGAAGAGCAATGCGCCCTGCAAGGCGAGGAACGCGTGCGCGCGCTTGTCGAAGCGGAGCGATCGCTTCGTGAGCACGCAGAAGCCAGCGAGCACCGCGGCGGCAATCCCGAAGCGCACCGCCACCGACCATTCCGCGCCCATCACGCCGAGCTGGAACTTGATCGCGAGCCACGTCGAGCCCCAGATCAGCGAGGCGATGACGAAAAGCGCAGAGGGCGAGCGATACGTCATGGCCGCCCGATTCTAGTACGCGTGTGGTGCGTGACGCCCGGCCGGCCTAGCACGATTCATGACAATCGCCAATCGGCCATATGGACGACCTCCGAAAAGTGACAGTGCACATCGCGCCCAACCGTTCGTACTCTTCGCGAAGCCGTTCTCCCGAAAAGGAGCTTCGCGTGGCCGATCGATACTTCACCGCGCTTCTCGCAGTGGCGCTCCTTTGCGGGAGTGCTCTGGGGGCAGAGCCGCTTGCAACCGTTGCCACGACCGAATTGGGCGACGGGCTCACCACCAATGCTTCGCCGATCGACCACCGGGTCGATACCCACCGCCTCCTCACGCGCTACGCGTCGCTGCCGCTGCATTTCGAGCGTGTCGACGCAGCAACCTTTATCTCGCGCAGCCCGGGCGGCATCGTGGCGATCTCGACCAATGGCGCGATCGTTTCGACGCATGCTCCGGAATCGAATCCGCTTGCCATCCGCTTCGTCGATCCGAGTCCGCGCGCCGCGCTCGTGACCGACGGCGCGAACACGACGCGGCTTCATCGCATTCGCTACGCCGATTCGCGCGATGCGACCGACGTGCCGGCCTACGATCGGATTGCGATCGCTGCCCTGCATCCGGGTATCGACGTCGTGTTCCACGGCACCGGACATGCACTCGAATTCGACGTCGTCGTCGCGCCACGTGCCGATCCGTCGGCTTTCGCATTCCGCATCGATGGCGCCGAGCGCGTCACGCGAAACGAAGAGGGCGATCTTGTCATCACAGCCCGTGCATCGTCGCTTACGCTCGAGCATCCGCTCGCCTATCAGGACATCGATGGCACAAGACGAGAGGTCGCGAGCGAATTCGCGCTTGGCGACGACGGCGTCGTGCGCATGCGCGTCCGTGATTACGATACGACGCACACGCTCGTCATCGATCCGGTCGTCTCGTACGCGACGTATCTGGGCGGAGCGGGCAGCGAGGAGGGATTGTCCATCGCGGTCGATGCCGCGGGAAATGCGTATGTCGCGGGCTACACGACGTCCGCCGATTTTCCGCTCGTGAACGCCTACGATCGCACGCTTGCGCGCAAGGGCGTCGACTACGACGTTTTCGTTTCCAAACTCAATGCGAGCGGCACGGCACTCGTCTGGTCGACGTTCATCGGCGGCACGTCGGGCATTGATCGCGCGGTCGGCATCGCGATCGATTCGAGCGGCGCCGCCTACGTCACCGGTCAAACATCGGGAACGGATTTCCCGACGACGACAGGCGCGTGGCAAAAGGCCTCAGCGGGGGGCGGTGGCTTCGTGGCAAAGCTCGCGTCCGCCGGCAACGCGCTCGTCTATTCGACGTACATCGGCGCGGCGACACCAAGTTCGATCGCCGTCGACAGTTCGGGCAACGCGTACGTCGCGGGAAGCGCGACATCGTCGTTCGTCACGACGCCGGGTGCATTGCGCAGCGTATCGGGCGTGCCCGGGGGGTCCACCGGTTTCGTGCTGAAGCTCAACAGCACCGGCAGTGCTCCCGTCTACTCGACGTTTCTCGGCGGCAGCGCCGGTGACGACGCGACGTCGATTGCCGTCGACGCCAACGGCAACGCGTACATCGGCGGATGGACGACGTCGAACGACTTTCCGGTCCGCAACGCGTTTCAGTCGGTACGCGGCGCTGGCAGGGATGGGTTCGTCGCGAAGCTTGCAAGCGACGGCGCCTCGCTCGTGTACGCGACGCTGCTCGGTGGCTCGCTCGATGACGCGGTGAATGCGATTGCCGTTGACCGCGAAGGCCATGCGTATGTCGCCGGAGAAACGTATTCGTCCAACTTCCCGGCGAAGGACGGCTTCCAGATGCAGAAGGCCGGACACTTCCTCGTCAATTCGAGCGTCAGCAACGCGTTCGTCGCGAAGCTCGAGGCCGCGGGGAATGCGCTCGCCTACGCATCGTTTCTCGGCGGCGAGGTTTGCAAGTCGTCGTGCCAGACGCTCGGCGGCGATCCGCAATATCCCGCCGATGCCGCCTACGCGATCGCGATTGACGACGCGGGACACGTCTTCGTCGGAGGACTCGCGCGCAGCTATACGTTCCCGCTCGTCGATTCCAGTGCACCGAGAAAGCAGATGGACAACCAGGATTCAGCGTTCGTCGCGAAGGTCTCGATCACAGGCAGGTCGCTCCTGTGGTCGACCTTTCTGCGCACGGGATTCGGCGAATCCAATCCGAAGCTCTCGCGCATTCCGCCAGGTGCGGTCGCGGGTCTCGCCATCGATGGCGCGGGCAACGCTTTCGCGACAGGCGACGCGGATTCGGCGAGCAATTTCGCGCCGACGGCGGGAGCGTTTCAAACGACGAGCACTTACGGCCCGGCCGCGATCATCACGAAGTTCGCGACGGCAGCGGCGATGGCGCTCACGACGTCGAATGCCTACACGGACGCGCAAACGCCGGTCACGCTGACCGCGACGCTCTCCGGGCCGCCGGTGTCCGGCACTGTCAACTTCATGGACGGCGCCGCCTGGATAGGCGGCGGCGTGCTCAGTGGAAACAGCGCGAGCGTGAACGTGACGCTTCCCGTCGGCATTCGTTCGCTCAGCGCATTGTTGACGATGGCCGGCAACAGCACCGACTCGAAGCCGGTTGTCCAGGTGGTCGACGTTCCGTTGACCTGCAACAAGTCCCCCGCCGCGGAGTAATCGATGCGCCAACGATTCTGGACGTCGTTCGCAATGTGCGCTGCGCTCGCGGCCTCGTGCGTCGCCGACGCGGCGACGTGGACCAGCGACGGGACGGCGGTCGTGCGCCGCGAAGGCGGAATGCGAACCGAGACCGCGATCGAAGCCGACGTTCGCGCGCTCGCCGCGCGAAGCGACGGCGGCGCATGGCTGATCGTGGAGGGTGGGTTGCGCTCGCTTACGTCGGATGGTGTCGTCGAACGCGCTATCGACGTCGCCGATCGAGGGTTCGGTATGGCGATCGAGGCGGCGGCAGATCCCTACGACGGCAGCGTGTGGACGACAACCGATGCTTCGCTGCTGCTTCATTTCTCTCGCGAGGGCGAGCTGCTCTTCGGCACGAGCGTCGGGAACGATGTTTCGAATCTCGTCATCGAGATGGGTGGCGACGCCTGGTGGGTTGCGGGCACGGAGCTCCTCCGTTTATCGCGAGGCGGCAAGCGCCTTGAAATTCGGCCATTGGGCCTTCGCGCAGATGACATCAACGCGCTCGCCATCGACTCGCTTCACGATCGCATATGGGTCGCGGCGATCAGCGGTGTCTACTCGATGCCGCTGCACGATTCGTCGATGCCTCCCATCCGGTTTCTCTATGGCGAAGGGACCGGGTTCGCGCTCGATGCAGTGACAGCGAGAGCGCTCGCGATCGTCGACGGCGCTCTCATCGCAATCGACGAGGCATCGGTTCCCAAATGGCTGCCGCTCGCCGAGCGGGCACTGACGCTTGCTTACGACGCACAGGAGCGTGCGTTCGTCGTCGACACCGAGGACGGATTGGTCGGCTTTCGCTACGACGCTCGGGAATTGGCACATCCCGAACAGATGCTTCGATCGGACAAGATGCTTCACGCAGCCGGCGATCCGCGCGAAGCGCTTCGCGGAGGGAGCCCGCTCCGTATCGCTCCAACGCTCGCGCTCGTGCGTCCTCCTGCGGGGGGCGCGGTTCGCGATCGGACGACGGAGATCGTCCTTCGTGTCGGCGCGTCGTGCAACGGCACCGTTTGCGCCATGATGCCCGCCTATTTGCGGCAACTGCGCGTCGATGCATGGGTCGATGACGCAAGCCTCGGGGAAGCGTTTGTCGCAACGGATGGCGCGATTTCGTTTCCGTTCCGTCCGTTGATGACACCAGGGAACAAGACGTTGCGCGCAAACGTCACAGACGTGTTCGGGCGAACCGCAGCGATCGAGGCGCATTGGACCATGTTGTCCGACGCGGTGATCGGCACCATGGCGCAGGAGCATTACCCCGAATCGGAGGCCACCAAAGCAGCGAACAAGGCGCCGACCGTCGCGCTCACCTCTCCCGCGAATGGCAGCACGTTCACCGCCGGAACTCCGATCCTGCTCGCCGCGAATGCAAGCGACCCGGACGGAACGATCTCCAAGGTGGAGTTCTATCGTGGTGGATCGACGCTGATCGGCACCGCGACATCCGCGCCCTACAGTTACACGTGGACCAACGCCACGTCGGGAACCTACTCGCTCACTGCCAAGGCATACGACGACAGGCGCGCGGCGACGACGTCGTCCGCGGTTTCGACCACCGTGGTCGACAACAAGCCGCCAAGCATCGTGCTGACCTCGCCCTCGCCCGGGACGTTCGCCGCAGCCGGTTCGACCGTGACGATTTCGGCGACGGCCACCGATGTCGATGGAACGGTTGGCCGCGTCGAGTTTTTCGATGGAGCCGCTTCCGTCGGTGATGTGCCGCGCGCACCGTTCCAACTCAACTGGACTGCGTCTTCACCGGGTTCGCATACGATCAGCGCCATCGCGACCGATGATCGCGGAGCGACAACACGTTCGCAGAACGTCGACATCATCGTCGGCGCCGCCCCAGCGGTCGTCGTGACCGGTCCCGCATTCTGCTCGGTGATCGACGGGCCGGTCGACGTGGTCGTTTCGGGCGATGCAAGCAGCGCAAGCGGCACGATCGCCAGCGTGGAGTTCTTCGACAATGGCGTGTCGGTCGGCACGTCGATCGTTCCACCATGGCGCACGGTGGTCGTCCAAGCCGCCGCCGGGGCGCATTCGATCACGGCGAAAGCCATCGACGATCACGGACAGGCCACGACATCGCGGGCTTCCACGTTCACGATTCGGGCGCCAAACCAACCGCCGACCGTCACGCTTACAGCGCCGACCGAGGGAACACATTTCAAATTCGGGGCGGCGATCAATATCGCAGCAACGGCGAGCGACAGTGACGGCACTATCGCGGCCGTCGAGTTCAGGCTCGACAGCGCAACAGGTGCGTTGACCGGCCGCTCGACCGCGGCGCCTTACGCAACGACCTGGACGAATGTCGCGGCCGGTTCGTACGCGATCGTCGCAGTGGCATACGACGATCGCAACGCGAGCTCGGCTTCGTCACCGGTCCATGTCGTCGTCGATCCGAATGCGTTACCGGCGGTCGCCATCACGACGCCGGCTTCCGGTTCGACATTCACGGCACCGACCAATGTGACCGTCTCGGCGACGGCAAGCGACAGCGATGGATCCATTGCGAAGGTCGATTTCTTCGCGGGATCCACGCTCATCGGCTCGACGACAACCGCGCCTTACACGATCAGGTGGAATGCTGTTGCGGCTGGCGCCTATTCCCTGACGGCGAAGGGGACCGACAACGTCGGAGGCGTGACGACATCGGCAGCCGTGCCGATCACCATCGCCGCGAACGCCTTGCCGATGGTGACTATCACTTCGGTGTCGCCCAGCAACCAATACTTTGCGCCGGAAACGATTTTGATCTCGGCTGATGCGTCCGATAGCGATGGGACGATCGCAGTGGTCGACTTCTACGCGAACGGCTCATTCGTCGGACACGCTGACGCTGCGCCCTATCGATTCGCGTGGGACGCTGTCCCGGCCGGCAGTTACGTGATTACCGCGAAAGCGACGGATAACGTTGGGGGCGTGAGCAATTCGGCACAAACGGATATCACGGTCAGAGGCGCGCCAACGATCGGATTCGACGGGGTCCACGTCCCCGCGACGGTAAATGACGACAACGTTCTGATCCGCGGCTTCGTATCCGCGCCGCCAAACTCGGCCGTCACGGTGAACGGCGTGGTCACGCATATCGACGACCTTGGCTTTTTCCAGCTCAACGATGTGCCACTGGTGCCGGGCGACAACCCGATCACCGCCATCCTCACGACACAGGATGGTCAAACGGCCACGAAAACCATGACGGTCAACAGCAGTGGACCCGGCGCCTTCATCGTGACCGCGTCGCCCACAGAGGGCCTCAGCTCCCTCCCCGTCACGTTCACCATCGAGAATCCGGCCAACACCGCTTTCAAGGAGATCCTCATCGATCTGGACGGCGACGGTCTGCCGAATTACATCGCCACGCCGGCACAGCTCGTTGACGGCCAGTTGTCGTTGATCGCCACTTATCCAGTCGGCACATTCCTCGCGACCGTGAAGACGTATGACGACAACAATGGTCTCATTTACTCCACGACCAAAGCGATCGTCGTGCGGATGCCCGAGTTGCTGCAGCCCAACCTGCTGGCCATCTACGACGGAATGATGACGCGCCTGCGAGCAGGCAACATCGCCGCCGCGATGACGGCGTTCACCGGGTCGGCGTACGACAAATACAACGAAATCTTCACGTTGCTCGGACCTTCGCTCGCGACGATCGTCGACCAGGTTGGACAAGTTCAGGAGATCACGTTCAATATGGATATGGCAGAGATCACCATCGTGCGGAATACGCCGGACGGACCTGTCAGCTTCATGATGTACATGATCCGATCCGAAGATGGCATCTGGAGGATCGACGGGATGTGAGGGGAGAAACCGGATGACGTTATCGAGATTGTTTTTGATCGTTGCCGTGATCGCGCTTTCCACGACCGGCGGATGCGGCATGCCGCATCTGCTCTACGGGAAGCGCGTGGCGGGCCAGGTAGTGGATGCGGAGACCGGCGAGCCGATTGCGGGGGCGCATGTGGCGCTATTGTGGGAAGCGGGAATTATCCCTACCGGCTTCACCGGCCATAACTCACGTGACATCTGCTTTCATGCGGCAGCCACAACTACGGACGCTCAAGGGCACTTCGATATTTCGGGGTGGTGGAAATGGAAGACGTACAACGTTTACAACGTCGATCCATTTGTTCTTGTTTACACGAAAAACTACGTACCGCTTAAGACTTTCGTGGAGCCGGCACCCGACCACCGTCCCCGAGAACGCCTACACGAGCGATACACACTGAAACGATTTTCGGGCAATGTCGATCAAAGACTCGATATGTTGTTTTGGGGCCTGGCCAATCGTGGCTGTGACTACGGTGACGAGAGCCAGAAAAGTCTTTTCCCGATGATGCAAACGATCCATGCCGAAGCGCGCCAAATAGCGCGCACCAATGAGCAATTAGCAACTGTTCGGATCATCGGGGAATTAGCGGCAGACGCTGGACTAGGAGTGGACCTAGACAAGCCTGTCGACGATGCAAAGACAAAAGCATTTATTAAGGAGCACTTGAGATGAAGAGATTGTTTGGCATCTCTATAGTAGCGCTCTTCACGATAACTCCTGTGGATGCCTACGAGCAGGCGACACATGCGGTCATAACACGCGCAGCGTTCTCTGCCTCGGACCTCGGTGCCGGTTCGCTTGACTCCCTCAGCCCGCTTCAGCGATCTCTAGGGCTCGATGTTGTGTCACCTTTGGGAGATGGCGTTACGTACTTCGAATTTATAGGCAATATATCCGGTATCTCACCATACCAGCGGACGGCACAACCGTACGAAAAGAAAATACTTAAGGATTTGGAGACGGATCCGCAAACAAGTGCGCCGATGGTATGGTTAATGTACGGTGCGATCAGAGAAGACGACAATCCTAACGAAACTCCTCGTACTCCTCAGGACGTCGAAGCCGGCATAAGGAGACCGCTCCATCACTTCTTCGATCCTTTCCTGAACCGACCGCTTACAGCCGCTGGTCTTTCCGAAGTCGACAACGATGTGAGAAAAAGCGTTGACTGGGGGCTTGGTTTGAAAAACAGCTTCGGCGATCCGAACGCCCAGGAAACCCCTCGGCGCAATCACTTCACCGTGTTTGATGCCCGCGAAGCCATGTTTCGCGCATTGACGCTAATGTCATCAAGTACAGGTAGCTACGTTAGCATCGCAGAGGGCGTCGACGCGGCAAAAAGGGAGAAGTGGAGACAAGCATACTGGGCAACGACGTTCCGAGCTTTGGGCGATGTCTTACATCTGAATCAAGACATGGCGCAACCGCAGCATACGCGAAACGAGCCCCATTCAGGCAGCCTGTGTCCGGGGTCACGCGTTTGTCTAACAGGACACACTAGCGTATACGAGAAATACATCAACGCTCGTGCGCTGCGAAAAGGTGCGTTTGACTCGTTCAGCCCGTTCAACCAGCCGTTAACCATCCCGCTTCTCAACCTGCCTCTTGATGGCTACCCGATTCCTGCCTTCTCGAGCTACCCCAACTATTGGAGCACTGCCCCTGGGAGTCAGGTAGTACAAGGGAAAGGCCTCGCGGATTACAGTAATCGCGGATTTTTCAGTGCGGCAAAGAACTTTGCGTCACCGAAGTCTGAGTATTCCTCTCCTTCAAGCAATCCACTCGACTATGCCGTCGAACCGACTCTCCTCACAAAATGGGACGGTACGCCGTTACTCGACAGCCTTCCAGCTTACATCTATTTTGGAAAGGTCCATGATTCCCTCCAAGGCAGCGACGCGATCCACGTTCCCCTTACGACCCTTGGCTATTGGGATCAGTTCATCAAAAAAGCGTCCGGGAGCACGAGCTATTCGTTGAATCGCGTGAACTACGATGCGATGGCGAATCTGCTGATCCCTCGTGCCGTAGCCTACTCTGCCGGCCTCATCAACTTTTTCTTCCGAGGCCAAATCGAGATTTCGCCGCCAAAAGAAGGCGTTTTTGCGGTGGCCGATCATTCAATCAATGGAGGCTTCAAGAAGCTCCGAGCGAACATCAAGAACATCAGCCCTCTGTTCTTCGACGCTCAAGGCACGCTACAGGTGCAGAACATGCAAGGAGGCACCTTCTTCGCTGTCGTTCGCTACCACAAGGACAAAAAGTATACCGACAGCTTGGACACGGTCGTTGGCGTCGCCCCGTGTGCTGACTATACGTCGGTCATCGATACTGCCCATCTTGAGGCTTCCACAGTCTGTCGCGATGGCGTTGAAGAGATTGTAGTATCGAAACCGTTAAACGCGATTTCGCTCGATGCCGGAAGCGATGCGACGGTTGATTTTGACTTCTCGGATTCCCCCATTCCCTTCGGAATGACCGACGTCGTACTCCAGGTCGTCTATCGAGGTTCACTCGGCAGTGAAACCGACGCTGTTGCGGTCGGCACACTGGACGTTTCTGAACCAACCTATTTCACCTACCTCAACGCCAGCGACTACATCCACATCGGTGGACACGTCTATCAACGACCGGCCATTGAGTCAGACAGCGAGTTGCTGGCCGCGGTCCGGCCGCAATATTGCGCGGATTACCAGCAAGTGCCGCCGAAGATCCGGCCAGGTTGTCTCGAAGAATTCGACCTTGACCTAACGTTCAGCTTTCAGGATTTGGCGAAACCAATTGCGGAGGCAAGGCAGGTTCCTGTCCGCAAACTTGTCCGTTTCGTGTATCTGGGTCTCGCCGATGAGACTTCCGGCGGCAGACTGAAGAAAAAGATGCAGAGGATCACAGTTCAGGCCCATCGACATGGTGGAGGCGACAAAGCCCTTCTATATCAGCAGACGAATTGCTTGCCTACCGATCCGCTCAATATCTCGCCACGACGTTCGCAAATGACGGTCCTTTCGCCCACTGAGTACATTTACACGGTAGATCGGCTGAAGTCGGTTCGCGGTGTCA